>JAEEHN010000011.1 GCA_016280905.1 Candidatus Saccharimonadota bacterium | reverse complement strand
TTTAAAGGCTGGTGCACCACTACCCCCACTGGTGGTGGCTCTCAATGTACTGGTACTACTTACCAACCTTCTTCTAGCTATACTCTAACTGGTACAACTAACGATATAGTACTATACGCAATGTGGGGAGGAACCTTTGATCAAGCCTACAATATGGTAGGTAAAACCCAAGTCACTGTAAATGGAGTAAATTATTATACTTTACAAGACATGACTCCTGATGTTTGCAATGCAGTGAGTCAGGGAGAAACTACTACTGTAGTAGATACTAGAGATAACCAACTTTATAGAGTAGGTAAACTAGCAGATAACCGTTGCTGGATGTTGGATAACCTAGCCCTAGATTTAGTCAATACAGACATTGCCAATTTGAAAGGCAAAACCAATGCTTCAGATATATCATTAGAATACTTAAAAGGTACTAGAACTGGCACTACTACTGATCAATATCCTACAGCTGGAGTAGCAAGCTGGACTTCTGGTACGAGATATTCTGTCCCACTAGTAAACTTAGTAAGTAAAGACACTGTCCCCCAAGGGGCTAATGATCCACTAGCAGCTGAGACTCTAGCTGGTAACTGGAAAGTGGGTGGTTACTATAATTATTGTGCAGCCAGTGCTGGGACTTATTGTTGGGGCAATGGTACAAATTACACCAATAGTCCAACAACAGATCCTAATTCTGGTACCACCTTAGATGTAACTGAAGATATTTGCCCTCTAGGTTGGCGAATGCCGATTGGTACTACTGCTGGTGAATACCGGTTGCTTTTTCTCGCTATTGCTGGTGATAGAAATGACTTTAGAAAGGCTCTTTATATGCCACTTTCTGGAGGCTTTAATGGAGATGGTAGACATAATCTTGGTGTGCGTGGTTATTATTGGTCTGCTACCTGGTTTGATACTAATCGTATGAGTTATGTTTATATGGTATATGATAGCTTAAATACATACGACAAGAGTTCTAGAGCTAATGGCAGTAGTGTGCGTTGTATAGCTAAGTAGGGCTGGTTATTATCTATTTGTGTTTGGTGGGTGTTATAATGGTAATATGAAAAAGCGTGGGCGCTTTAAATTTAAGGTAAAGACTTGGCAGTTGTTGTTACTTTTAGTGCCATTGCTTTTTGTAGATGCGACGCTTCTAAGATTGGATCATATTAAGATGACGGAGTTAAGGGATGCGGTGTTGGCGGCGGATGAAGCTGAAGACGATGAGACATTAGCGATGGCTCTACAAGAATTAAAGGACTTTACCTTTTCAAATATTATAATAAACATCATAGAAGATAATGGTGTACAGAGAGTAACTTTTGGTACAGGACCATTTTATTTGGAACATCAATATATAAGGGCGGCAAATATAGCACTTGAAGAAGCAGAAGCGCGTTTGTCTTCGGATGCCAATCCGAATGGGAATATTTATGCGGCCGCTTCGGCGGTTTGCCGACCACAAGCAATTGCGGGTGGATGGAACTGGAACGACGCAAGATACATAAATTGCATGATGACGGAGATAAACAAATATCCTTCTGCGAATGAAATACAAGATCAAGTAATTGCGAGTTTACCGTCAACCGAATTATATCGTAAAAATTACGCTTCGCCAGTTTGGGCGCCAACGCTCACGGGCTTTATGTTATTAATAACAGGTATAATTATTGTTGTAATTTTTATTCGGGGTATAATCTGGATAATACTTCGTCTATCTCTGTTATTTGTCTAAAACCTCTAAAAACCTCTTGACAATTGTCTTGCGGGGTCATAAGATAAGGATATATTAACTTAAGGAGGAAAGCTCAATGGCTTACGAACATACCAACGGCAAGGGAGTTAAGTACTACTTGCACAAATCTGAAGTGACTCTTCGCGGTGGCAAACCACAGACGATTTATTTCTTTACTAAAGACGAAAAAGGTGGTAAAGGTACACCATGTGATCTTCCAGCAGACCGGATGGTTTGTGAGAACCCACGCAATGGATTCTTGACTCTTAAGAAAAAATAATTTAGGTATTCTAAGAAAAAGTGTTGTAAAATTTACAACACTTTTTTGATGTTTAGTATCTGCTGTTTTGTAATACTTGTTTTTTTAAAAAATTGTTATGTTAGAATGACTAGCGTAAAGTTTATACATAAAAAAGAGAGAAAATGAGCCGATTTTATGTACTTCTTTATAAGAAAGTTTCCTCTCGTTTTGAAATAACTTACTATACTGAAGCAAATGTAATTTATTTAAATAAATATTCCGTAGAATTAATGGTGGCGAATTGAGTGAGTATCAACAATTGTAAGGAGAAATCTCTGACAATAATTTAGTTAGTTCTATGTATCACTAAATAGTTATGCTATAATAAATAAAATCATAACTAATAAAGGAGCATTATGGCAAATCAAACCAGAAAAATTAACAAGCATATTTTCGTCTGGGTTGGCAATTTCTTATTTGGCGGTCTTGGCGTGGATCGTTTTCTAAGAGGACAAATCGGGCTAGGTTTAGTTAAACTACTCTTTGGTTGGTTGACTTTAGGTATTTGGCCACTTGTGGATTGGATTATTAGTCTATCGAAGGCATATGGCAATGCATTTGGTAATGTAGAAGACATCACTTTTGATGCTCAAGGTAATTATACAAAATAAATAGATTAATTTTTGCGGTTAGATTAGCAGAGTTCGCTTTGGATGGAGTGGGCTCTGTATTTTTTGAAGTTTTTCACTAAAAATCGGCTAAAATGCCGACTTATATAAAACCTGGTGGGAATTAATTCATCAGGTTTTGATGATGCTTATGAAAAAAATAAATAATTTTAGCCATTATTTCTAGTTTTTATACTTTTGATATATTTTCTTTGTGTTTCTATAAATTTTTTCTTATTTGATAATAGCTTTCTGATGTCGGATAGAAATTTTTCGTATTCTTCATCTTTAAAGAAAAACTTAGCGTATCCATTTTCTCCAAATTTCAATTTAAGATGCTCGTAGGCTCGATTAAACAACTCATCGTCGCTATATTCTGGATGTAATCGCCTACAATAAAAATAGCTTCGTTTAAGGCAAGACTTGACACTATTATTTCTATCTGCCGTTGAGACAATTTTTCCATAAATACTACGTGGTTCATGGTCTGAAGAAGCCCGATGATCTTCGATAGCTTCCCGTATCATCCTTAGTTCGTCTTTAGAGAAAAAATCGTTCAACTTTTTATCTTTTTGCATGATTTCTGCCGATATTATTTCGTGTCTTTTCGGATCGACATGATGCCCGATATCGTGATATGCGGCAACAACATACACAATATCATAATTAATATCTGGAACGCCTTTAGCAAACTTAAAACTCCTATCGATAACGTATTTTATATGGCCTAAACTGTGCGCTGGTTCATTTTTTTCGTATTCTGGGAAAACCATAGTTTCTATATGTTTCTTTAACTCATTATTAATTTTAAACACATTGAAATCTGCTACGATTTGCCTGAATGGCTCGATTAAATCGTTCGGAGAATCATAAAAGATTACTTTTGTTGCAAGATTTGATATTGTAGTTGATATATCGCTACCAGTTTTAGCAATTATAAAAATTGGTTTACCAATAGCATAACAATATCCAGCGTTAATACCAAGCCCGACGCCTTTCTCGCTGAATTCGATTATATTGCAATCACATTGTCGCATGGCGGGAAAAGCATAATCCGTCATTAAAGTTTTATCTTTTGGGATTTTTGCCTTCCCCCATTTTTCAACATCGCGGGCCATAAGAGTAATAGTTATACCGGCCTCATTAAGAGCTTTTTCAATAGACTTGACTTTAGCTTTATCCTCATCTCCATCATGAAACTTTAATGCAAAAAAAGAGTGAAGCGTGCCCGGTTTTCTAACCTTAGGAATTGCTACTGGCTTTGCTATTTCGACCATATTATCATTATAGCATTTTCCTAACAAAATTTAGGGATTTAACAGCCGAAATTATAGAGGCAAATTATGGTTTTTTTGGCGTGTTTTTGTCGTAAAAATGGCATAAAAATAGCCCTCTATTTTTGCAAGGGATTTAACAGACATTTATAGATTGCGGAATATATAAAAATAATTTTATAAACCGATTGGTGGGGGCGAATTGGGCAGGTATTAACAATTAATAAGAAATGTATTCAAGAAAAACTTAGTCGTGTTATAATGGAAACATAAGAATTTTAGAAAGGAAATATAATGGAACAAAATGCAGACACTGGTGTACCAGTAGCGCCAATGGTAGAAAATAAGCAAAAAAACGGAAGTGGACTAAAAATTGCTACTGTGATTGCGTGTGTTGTGGCGGTTTGCGGTATTGGGTTTGGCGCCTATGGCATGATACAAAGCACACAAAAAGATAGTCAAATTTCTGATTTGAAGGTTCAAATCAAAGAAGATGATGGCACGATTACCACAATTGAAACTCCTGAAATAGAAACCACAACAAATAATGGAACAACCGTAACTATTACCGATACAGCCAAAGTTAGCGGCGGTCCTTATATTGAAAACGGACATTTCTATGTTCCGGAATGGGGTTTGAAGTTTAGCATTCCTAGCGACTTGGCCAATTATGGATATGCCGTAAACTATGATACTGCCCAAACTGGATATACACTTCCATCAATTGGTTTTACAGCTATGCTTAAATCGGATGAACTCCAGAATGCGCAAGCAAGGTATTACGACGATATAGAGACTTGCGCAATAGTTAATGTTTCTAAAGAGCCTGGCACTTGGGACACAAAACGTCAAATTAATGGAACTATTAAACAGTTTGATGATTACTCGCTCTTAATTTGGAATTATTCTCGTCATGGAAGTTGTGATTATAATTTACATATAGACGAGGTGCAAGAGAAAATTCAAACAATGTTCTCAAATCCAGAAAAAATATAATAAAAAAGAATAGAAAAGCACCGTGGGTTTGGCCTGCAGGTGCTTTTTTTGTGAGACTAGATTGTTTAGGGTGTTAACAGACATTTTAACAGGGGTAGAGCGTACATTTTTAGCAGTTTTTTGTTGCAAAAATGCTGAAATTATATCACCTATTACTGCAAGGTACTTAACAGAAAATTACTACTAAAAAATCGGTTAAAATGCCGAGTTGTATATAATCTGGTGGGGGTACTTGGACTCGAACCAAGGACACTGCGTGTATAAGACGCATGCTCTGACCAACTGAGCTATACCCCCCCCGCTACCTTATTTTATCACAAAATGTTATAATGGTAAGCATGAGCGGGGTAAAGACTAAGTTGAGACAAGTAAGGTACAAGTTAAAACATGATTTTTTGACAATAGAAAATGTAGTTTTGGCGGTGGCAATTGTTTTGTGTTTAACTTGGACGTATCAATCAATTGTGGCGATGTCAAGAAACTGGGAGCTTTCGGAAAGGTTGACAACAGAGAGGAAAGCTTTGGAACTTCTTAAAATAGAGGTAGAGACGGCAGAGTTGGAAAACGAATATTATAAGACGGAAGAATATCAAGAATTGGTGGCGCGAAAATATTTGGATAAAAAAATGCCTGGAGAACAAATGGTGGTGATGCCAGATAATTCTGAAGTGGCAAAAAATAAATATCGGCAAGATAGAATAGAGCCAAAGGAAAAATCTTATTCAAATTTCGAAAAATGGATAATGTATTTATTCCCGAGTTATTAAGCTTATGATATAATATATAGCATGAAGGGTCGGAAGTCCGGATTTACTTTGGTGGAGGTACTGCTTTTTTTGGCGGTGACGGCGCTTTTGTTCCTTGGAGTAACGTTGGGGGTGAGGGGATCGATTTTTCAACAAAGATACAATGATTCGGTGCAGAGCTTTGCAGAATTTTTGAGAAATGCATACTCCGAGACGGCAAATGTAGAACATACTGGTACAGGAAGATCTGAGCAAGCGGTCTATGGAAAATTAATAACCTTTGGTGAAACTTACGATCTTTACGGGAATAAGATACCTAATGGAGAAAATCGGGTTTTTTCTTATACATTGATAGGGAAGATTGGAAGCATTGGCTCTGGTAATATAATTAGTACTTTAAAAAATTTAGGGGTAAATGTATTAGTGAAAGAAGGTTCGTCTTATGTGTTTGCGGGCATTACGCAGGATTATACGCCGAGATGGGGGGCGGGTATTCAAACAACTAAAGAATATGCCGATGGATATCAGTTATTTAAGGGTACGCTTTTGGTTGTGCGGCATCCGCGATCGGGAACAATGTATACTTATTTTTATGATACAACGATAGAAGTGAATGAAACATTAAAAACTGGTAGTGAGCAGGCTAAGGCAGAACTATTAGTAAGTAAATTAGACGAGTTTAAGGCTAGAGAGATAGATTTTTGCATTAATCCATTAGGAAATGCAAAAAGTGATACAAGAAGAGATATTCGATTGGTCGAAAATGCTAGAAATGCTTCGGGGGTTGAAATAATTAACCAGGATAGTGTAGATAACAGATGCAAAAAGTAATAATAGTGCAGAATAAAGATAAATTTAGATTGAAACAGCGCAGGGGTTTTACTTTGGTTGAATTATCTTTATCTTTAGTGTTTATTGCGGCGCTTTCGTTGATTATAGCATTATTGATAAATAGTACGGTGTCTTCGTACCGAAGAGGGTTGATTTTAAAACAAATCAATACGGTAGGGATAGATATAGTAGATGATATGCGAGCGGCGATACAAAATTCTTCAACAAAATCAGTAACGAGTGACTGCAACGTCGTGTTTGACAGTACGGAAGCTATTACTGATTGCGAAAACAGTGGTGCGGCGAATTTTGTGATGATTAAGAAGAATGCATCTAAAATTGAACTTAGTGCTGGCAAAACAATAGAAAATGTGCCGATGATAGGGGCTTTTTGCTCGGGAACATATTCTTATATTTGGAATTCTGGATATTTCTTTACGGTAAAAGATAAGGGTTATCCAAAAATTGAGGGGGTAACACAAGCGAGCTTTGTCTATAGTACCAATAAAACGATAGAGAATTTTAGGCTACTCAAAGTTCGGGATGATGATCGAGCGGTTTGTATTGCAGCAAGCACGAGCGAGCCTTTTACTAATATTTTTGATATACGAGATTATGGAGAAATTGTAAGTGAGGAGCCGATTGACCTTTTAAAGACGAATGATGTGGGGTTGGCTTTGTATGATTTGACAGTATTTGCTCCGGCAGATAGTACCGCGTTAAATAGCTTATTTTATACAGCATCGTTTGTTTTGGGTACAGTTCAAGGTGGAATAAATGTGGCAACGTCGGGTAATTTTTGTGCGACGCCAAACGATTATGAAAATCGAAATTTTGATTATTGTGCGATTAACAAATTTAATTTTGCCGCGCGGGCAACGGGAGAGTAGGACATGGCAAAGAATATTAGAATGAAATTTAAAGAAGGGGCGGCATCGTTTTATGTAGTGGCGTTTTCGACATTGGTGTTGGTAATTATTGCGGCAAGCTTTGCGGCAATAATTATATCGGAAATGATACGAGCGGCGAATGATGATTTATCGCAATCGGCATATGATTCAGCCTTGGCGGGAATTGAAGATGCAAAATTGGCTTTTTATAATTATCGGTCATGTTTAGAACAAGGAGTGACGGCTGTACAGCCAAATGGAGATGCTTCTCTGAGTTGTGGAGAGATTATCTGGCTAATGGAACATCCGGATTGCGATATGGTGGCACGTATTTTGGGTAGAATTGGCGAACTAGAAAGTGGCGAAGTTTTGATTCAAGAAACTAAAGAAGGTGATAATTCGATGCAACAAGCTTATACTTGTGTAAAGATTAATACTAAGCTTACTGATTATCGTTCGACTTTGACGGAAAAAAACCCAACTCGGATAGTTAAAGTAAAATTAGCTAATACACCGGCAAAAAATATTCAAAAAGTAAAAGTGAGTTGGTATTCAAGAACAGACGGTACGGACTTAGTTTATACCAATGTGAATACCGGATTAATGAGGGTACAATTCCCGACTCTTAGAGAAGGAAAAGCAGCGACTCCTCCGACGCTTGCGGTAGGGTTGGTACAAACGGCAGAAAACTTTAAGTTGAGTGATTTTGATCGGGTAGCTGGGGCTGCTGCTGCCACTAATCGAGCAACGGTGTTTCTTGTACCGACAGATAATTCGGTGATGGCCAGCGGTAGCTATAATTGGCCTGATAGTTACAAAGGTACGTATATTAATGGGAGAAATGTTTTGTCGCGTGAATGGGTGGTTAAATCGAATGATCGAACAGTAAAAAATGTACCATATGTCGTATTTTGTCCGAGAAATCTTGAATATGATGGATTTGCTTGTTCGATTACTATAGATTTACCAGATGTGATTGGCGGAGAAAGAAGTGACGAGACATTTATGTTTGTAGTGTCAATTCCCTATGGACAGCCGAGTACGGATTTTGCTTTAGAATTTTTGTGTGCAGAAGGACAATGTGGTAGGATCATTATAGACGGAGAAGAAGTAGCTTCGGATCAAGCAGTGCTTGAGGGTGTACAGGTAAATATCGATTCAACGGGTAGAGCAAATAATCTTTATCGAAGGGTTGAAGCGAGGCTAGACTCAGCGGATACATACTTCCCATATCCGATGTACGCGATCGAACTTTTAGATGCTAATTCGAGTGGAAAATTATTAAATAAAAATATGCAGGTAACGAGTGAATATTCATATGGCTCATACGAAAATGCGTTAGGTAATTACGGAAATTTCGGTAACGGAAATTACTAGGGTTAATGACTAAAGGTCAGCCAAATGAGGGTTGACAAAAAGTGACTTCTGATGTATAATGAGAGAGTGCTATGTTGATAGCGCGGTCTTTCTGTTACACAGAAGAACGTCGTGGGGTAGAGCAGCCTGGTAGCTCGTTTGGCTCATAACCAAAAGGTCGCTGGTTCAAATCCAGCCCCCACAACCAAAATCATTAAAAATGTAAGAACAGCTTTTAGTTCAACTTGAGTTACCCCCCTAACTCAAGTTGAACTGAGGGCTGTTTTTTTGTTTGAATTACTTTTTAGTGAGAAGTTTTTTGGCAGCAAGTTTGATGGCGTAGTCGTAATTGTTAATTGTGTGTGGGGTGCTAGCGATTTCGACGATGGGAAGGTTGTGACGGATGGCGAGGGATAATTCGGGGGCAAGCAGTTCGGCGTGAGGTGCGACGATGCAGGCGCCAAGGAGACGATTGGTTTTGTCGGTGATTAGTTTAATAAAACCATAAGTGGTATTGTAGATTTTGCCGGCGGGAATTTCAGTGAACGGAACAAGAGCGATTTTGAATTTGCGATCACGACGAATGAGGTCGTCTTCATTCAAGCCGATAGTAACAAGGGCAGGATTAGTGTTGGTGAGACGTACAAAACCATGATAATTGGCAGGATTTTTGGTTTTATTAATGATATTCATGGCAAGTACGGTACCTTCGTAATCGGCGCGTTCAGTGGAAGAATCTTTGCCGAGGCAATCACCAATGGCATAGATGTTTTTGGCGGAGGTTTCGAAATAGCGGTTGACGATAATACCAGAATTTTTATATTTGACACCGGCGTTTTCGAGACCGAGATCAAGAGCTGGCTGGCTACCGGTAGCTAATATAACACAGTCGGTGCGAATCATTTTTTCGGTGCGACCGTTCACGAAAATGACACGTTTGGCTGAATCGTTTTGTTCAAGAGCGACAACTTTGGAACTAGGAAGAACCATAATGCCAAGCTCGCGAGTGAAATGATTGGTGATTGCTTCGCTGGCCTCTTTGTCTTCGCGGGGTAAGAGACGAGGGGCGGTTTCTAAAATGATAACTTTGATGCCGAGTTCGGCATAGTAGGAAGCAATTTCGCAACCAGTAGAACCACCGCCGACTACTACAACGACTTTAGGGAGTCGATGAATTTTGATAGCGGTCTCGGGGGTGAGATAATTAACTTGTTCGGTGCCGGAGATTTCGAGAGTTTTGAGTTTGGCACCGGTAGCAATGATAAAATTTTTGGCGGTGTATTTTTGGGTGCCAATAGCAATGGTATTATTGTCTAGAAAATTGGCATAGCCACTGATGCAAGTAACACCGGCAGTTTTGAAAAAGTTTTCGTTGTTACCGCCACAGCCAAGAATGGTTTTTAGCTGATGTGAGACTGCAGTGGGAAGACTAAATGTAAAATCTTGATTTTTAAATTCGGGAAGGGAAAGAAATTTTTGATAAGTGTGAGAAAAGTCAAGAGCGATGCGATAAGGGATATCGCGAGTGTTAATGTTGGAACCACCCCAAAAGCGACCTTCAACTAAAGCAACGTGTTTTTTGGCTTTGGCGAGGTTGATGGCGGCGGCAGAGCCTGCTGGGCCGCTACCGATGACTATATATTCAAAATCGTATTTCTTTCCCATTTTATATTATTTTATCACGATTTTTATAAACATAAGCTAAATCGACGTGGTATTTTTTGAGCTCTTTAGAAACAAGGCGTTTTAAATCGTCGTCGGTAATGATAGATTTGGTGGCGAGAGATTTTTGGACATTTTTTAAAGTTTCGTCAATAAAACTTTCGGCGGCACCGGCTGGAATGCCGAGGGCATGGGCGTCGATTTTTAATTCGGTGCGGAGAGATTTTTCGTTAAAAGTTTTCATAAATTTAGACTCCCGATGAGTAAAACGGCAAGTAAAAAGTAAAGTAAACTAATAAAAAAGCGGAAGAAAGGTTGATTTTTGAGACGAAGTTTCAAAAAATCGGCGAGATTGTGATTGGTTCTGAAAAAAGTATGAGTGATAAAAAGTGGGCAAACAGTTAGAAATGCATAAAGGATGATGAGCCCAGCACAGGAAAAAGGCGATAAGCTGATGCTATTGATAGAAAGTATAGCGACAAAATAGATTGGCAGAGTAAAAGGAAGCTCTGGGATGCCGGAAATTAGGCCAAAAACGAAGGCGTCGGAACGATTTTTGACGGTTTTGGGGCGATTAATCAACATCGTGGCGGTTTTTCGAGAAATGAAGAGACTACCGTTTTTGCGAAAATACAAAAAGAAAGTGACAAGGCTCGTAGCAAAGAAGATTCCAGCGAGAGTCCAAACTATAATGGGGTTATTTAGATTGATGGTGGTAAGTGGTAAAGCCCAAAGGATGGTCGCTATAAGAAAGAAAAATAAAACCACCATGGTTTCTACGCCGAGAATGAAAAAAAGGCTAAGGTCGTCGGTTTTTTTGCGGGAATATTTGCCGGAAGCATAATGAAAAAAATTAGCAAAAATTCCTGGAACGAGCATTAAAATACAGGAAATAAGCATAGATAGAATCAAGATTCCCACAGGGGCGAAAGCACTCATGTTTAAATTATAGCACAAAGAGGGTTGTAATTCTAGATTGGGCATGTTAGTTTCGCGGCATGAAAGATTTTTATATCAAAGCCATCAACCCGGGATATACCGTAGATGGGAAAAGTAATGTCGGAGAAATGATTGAAATTGCCCGAAAAAAATCCGACACGCCAATTTCGCTCGCTGGAACTACTGTAAGCTATACTAATTCAAGCGGGAATACATCAGTTTTGTTTGAATTTCCCGAGAACAGTTGGATGACCGGCGAGAGTATCCTCCTTCGCTTAGCCAGCTCGCCTGAAAGCGAGCTGGCAGCCGTGAATTACACGAAGACGTTAGCATTTAAGGCTGGGATTTCTTTAAATGTGAATGATGAAAAAGTGGATGAAGTTTGTTGGACGGGAAAAGACGGGTGTTTAACAGAATTTAAATCGGGTGAACCAACGACTTTGGTGAGAAATATAGAAACGGAAAAATTTGAACATGTATTTAACTATGTACCAGAATACAATGCAGAGGCGTATATGTTGGAAAAAGATGAGGTAGTAGAGTCGGTAAGCCAGTGTAAGGGTTTGATTTTTTCGGAGATTTTGAGTTATTATGAAACCTCGAAAACAGAACAATTTATCGAATTTTATAATGCGGGAGCAGAACAAATTTTGCTAGACGGTTGCAGGGTTCGATATAAAAATAAACTATACGAATTGTCTGGAATAGTGGGAGCGGAAGAATATTATAAATACTTACCAGTTGAATTTGCTTTGACGAAAAATCCGACTAATGTGGGAATGATAGAGCTAATTGACATAAATGGAAAGGTGATAAGTAAATTAGAATATCCAAACGGACAGAGAAAAGGAACCTCATATGCTTTAGTGGGTTATGATGAAATGGGTGGAGAGATTTGGCGAATAACTTATGCACCAACGCCGGGCGAAGCAAACAATTATCAAGAATTTAAAACTTGCGAAGACGGCAAGGTGATAAACGAGGCGACGGGTAATTGTGTAAAAGTAGTAAGCATGACGGAAAAGGTTTGTCCGGTAGGGCAGTATCTTAATGTTTTGACGGGACGATGCCGAAAATATGAGACAGTGGCGGAAAAAACCTGTAAAGAGGGATATTATTTGAATCCTGAAACGGGGCGATGCCGAAAGATTCAAGAGAATAACGGCGCTAATTATAGTTTAATATCAGAAAATTATAAAGAAGAATCTTCGTTTGTGGCATTATATGCAGTGATCGGTGTAATGATTTTTGGTGTGGGATATTTGGTTTATGAATTTAGGAAAGAGATTCTGAAGCTTTGGCGTAAAGTTTTTCGACGAGTTCGTTAAATACGGCATCGCGGGATTGATCGCCATTGATTTCTATGAGCAAACCTAAACTTTTATAATATTGGAGGACTGGGAGAGTTTTTTCGCGAAATTCTTGGAGACGAGTATGGAAAACTTCAAGATTTTGATCGTCTTCGCGTTCACCGCGGTCGCCGAGAGTTTTGGCGGCTTCGAAACGTTTTTCGACGTCAGCTTCAGAGACATTGAGAATGACGACGGCTTTGATTTCGTGACCAGCACCAGTGGCAACGGACATAACTTGATTTTCTTCGCCAGACCAGCGACCAATAGAAGAAAGAATGAGCGGATATTCAGAAAGATCTTTGCGTTCTAAATATGGTAGAACCCATTCGTAAAAAAGATTGGTAGGAATGAGTTCGCCTTTGGAGGAATATTTGTTGTGGGTTTCGGCTTCCATAGCGCGAATAATCATACCAGAGGAGATAAATTTGGCATTTAAGGCTTCAGCAAGACGGATGCCTTGAGTGTCTTTGCCAGACATAGGAAGACCAAAAATATTAATTGAACCAGTACCGAGCCAAGATTTAATAGTCTGAAGTTTGTTTTCCATAAATTAATTTTAGCATGATTTTTAACAAATAGAGAAGCCCTGGTTTTGAAACCAGGGCTGGATTTAGTAGGATAATATAATTATGCAAAGAATGTTTCGAAAAATTCTTTTACGTGAGTGGGAAGAAAGCACTTGTGATTGCAATCATTCCAGGTTTTGGTTTTGAGGTCGTAGGTAGCGACACTGATGAGCTGGTCTTTGGCAGTGCGCGAAACTTTGACATTGATGGAATTCTTGCGTTTGAATCCGACGTACTTTTTGCCATCTTTCCCGTTGACGGTCTTTTGCGAATGAACCTTTTTTGCCATAATAAATCCTCCTTGAAACGTACTGTAGCATGGGGCGCTACTTAGATTTCCCAAGAAGCAGGGGATGCTTCGGGGGATGTGTTTTATTGTAGCATAGTTTGACGATTTTAGGAAATTAGCACTCTTTACATTTTAGTGCTAATTTTATATAATATAAGTATGGAAATAACTCGGCGACAGAAGGAAATTCTCTGTCAGATTATCGAAGAATACGCTGAAACGGCAGCTCCAGTAGGGAGCGTGATGTTGGCGAAGTTATTTGGGGTGTCTTCGGCAACGATCCGAGCAGAAATGGCGCGATTAGAGTCTCTTGGACTTATTGCGCAGCCGCATACTTCAGCGGGGCGGGTACCAACAGACGCTGGGTATCGATTTTATGTAAATACTTTGAACGGAGAAAGTGAGGATTTTAAGGACACATCTTTTACATTTGAAGATTCGGGAACTCGGATGCTTGAGGATGGCAATTTGCGACGAGGAATACATGCTTTAGAAGTGCGTGTAAATTCGCAGTCGCGAGCGGATGCGGCGATTCGTGGCGCAGTGGATGCTTTGGTGGAATTAACTGGCAATTTGGGGTTGGCGACGATTGGTGGGCAACTTTATCTTGCGGGCATTTCGCGTCTTTTTACACAACCTGAGTTCGGCGACACAAGGCGAGTGCAATCGGTGGCAAAATTATTAGATAATTTAGAGCCTTGGCTTAGAGAGGCGGCACCAGGGGAACCTTTGAATATCTTTATTGGACAGGAGAATCCGATTGGTAGGAATTCGGAAGTGTCACTAATTATATCAAAGTTTCGGTCGCCGTTTTCGGATCGGAGCTATATTGGAGTACTTGGTCCGACGCGACAAAATTACTCAAAAGTAATGTCATTAGTAAGACATGCTGGAAATATGTTAGAAGATATTTTGGAGGATTAGAGAATGAAAGAAAAAAAGAATGAAGAAAATATGGATGCAAAAATTGCAGAGCTAACTGCAGATTTACAACGGACAAGAGCGGATTTTGAAAACTTTCGAAAGCAGGTAGAAAATCAAAAAGAAAATGAGAGGAAAGTAACACAACTTGCTACGGTGTATAAAATATTGCCGCTCATTGATGATTTGGATCGAGCAATTGCGACTTATACAGAGTTGAAGCCTTTAGAAAAATCTTTAATAAAGACTTTGGAGAGTTTGGAGCTTAAAAAAATCGATTCTGGTGAAGGGGTGGAATTTAATCCAGATTTATTTGAGGCAGTGATGGTAGAGGGTGAAGGTGAAAAGGAAGTGGTGGCGGAGACATTAAGGTCGGGATATTATTATGGCAAAGAAGTACTCCGGCCAGCGATGGTAAAAGTAAAAAGAGAGTCGTAAAATATTGTAGTTAAGTAGGGTTGAGATTTTTGAGAAGTATGGTATAATGGAGCAATGATAACAAAAGAGAATAAGGACAAGGCTATTGCCAAGGTTGCTCGAAATAAAGCAGACGTTGGTTCTCCTGAAGTTCAAGTTTCGATTCTCACTGAGCGGATTCGTGAAGTAACCGAGCATGTGAAGAATAACAAACATGACTTTATGGCCAAAAGAGGTTTGATGCAGATGGTTGGGAAGCGTAAGAAGCTTCTGAAATATCTCGAGGATACCGATTTTGAGCTATATAAGAAAACCGTGAAGAAGCTTGGTCTCAGAAAATAGTCAAAAAAAGGAAAACCCCGCTTGAATCCCAAGCGGGGTTTTTGAGTTCAAGTGACGGTCCGAATGATTTCGTCCGCAATTCCCTGTACGAACATTGCGGTGAAATATTCGATCTGTGTTTGTGTATATCGTTTGCGCAGATCTTGTAAGTCACTTACAAGAATGTTAATTGTCATATTTTCGCTATAAGGCGGTGTGACTATATAGGTGAAGGTGATTTTGGGACAGGCTGCCCATTTTTTCAATTTTAGATTATTTTCTCTGCGGGTTTTTCTGCCGCAGGGAAATCCTTCCATATACAGATGCTTAAAGCGGTGGCAGATATCTAAGATCTGCTGAACTTTGTCGCTTTCTTTGAAAGCGACACCTTTCAGTTCGATGCTAGATGCTCCAATTTTGACGATTTCGACCATCATAATTCCCTCCTAAAGAACGATATATTTGAAATAAGTATATATGTTTTATATTATAGCACAGATTGTCATAAAAGTCAAGCTATGTTACAATAAGAATGTTAAATTAACAGGGAAGACGGCAGATATGAGAAAAGGGGTTCGTATCTGGAGTTTTCCCCAAGAAAGGATTATTTTTATGGAAATAATTAACCCAAGTGGGAAAAAGACGGTGCGTTTATCTACGGAGTGGTTGGGACGAGAATTAACTTTAGAGGTAAATCGAGTTGGTTTCCGAACGACTTCGTCGGTTTTAGTAACCTATGGGGATACGGTAGTTTTGGGCTCGGTAGTAGTGGGGACTAAGCCGGTAGTGCAGGATTTTTTCCCTCTTTCAATTGACTATGAGGAAAAATTTTATGCAGCGGGGAAAATTAGCGGGTCGAAATTTATTAAGCGTGAAGGTAAGCCAGCGGATGAGGCAGTGCTTATTGGACGCTTGATCGACCGACCGATTCGACCATTGTTCCCTAAGGGCTATCGGCAAGAAGTACAGGTGGTGTGCACAGTGTTGTCGATGGATCCAAATTTTAGACCAGATTGCGTGGCGATGATTGCGGCATCTTCGGCATTGATGAATGCCGGTGTGCCGTTTGATGGACCAGTAGCTGGAATTAGAATTGGACGAATTGGTGGAGAATTTAAAGGTTTCTTGTCGCCAGAAGAACGTGACAATTCCCCGATGGATTTAGTGGTGGCTTGTAAAGACGGTAAGGTAATGATGGTGGAAGCTGGCATGAAAGAGGTGCCAGAAGAAACTATTATCGAAGCTATGCATTGGGCAGTAAAAAATGTTCAACCAGCTTTGGATTTGCAACGTGAGCTTGCAAAACAGGTAGCTGCTCCAGAACAAGAGTATGAGTTGGTTTTGCCGGATGAAGAAATTTTGAAAGAAGTTGAAGAATGGACCAAAGGGAAGTTTGGTTCGAAGGTGCGAGGAAATGTAATGGAGCGTGCACATATATTGGACGACATTAAATATGCAATGCATGATGAATTTGCGCTCGCTAAAGGACAAGGCGAGACTGATAATGAAAAAGTGGAATGGTATGATGAAAATTTGCGTGACGTATATGATCAGGCGTTTGAATTGGCTTTATTTAAAGAAGTACGGAGAGGAATTGTTGAAGAGGGAGTAAGGCCAGATGGACGTAAGCTGAACGAAGTAAGACCTTTAAGCTCACAGGTGGGAATTTTGCCAAGAGTGCACGGTTCTTCCCTCTTTACGCGTGGTGTGACACAGGCGATGAATATCGTAACCTTGGCGCCGCTTTCTTATTCACAAGAAGTGGATACGATGGAAGTGACAGATGGTAAGCGTCGCTATATGCACCACTATAATGCACCATCCTACACTGTAGGTGAGCCGGGTCGGATGGGTTCACCAGGACGTCGTGAAATTGGTCATGGATATTTGGCAGAAAGAGCTTTAATTCCAGTGCTGCCTTCTGAAGAAGAGTTTCCATATGCAATTCGTAGTGTGACCGAGATTATGTCGCAAAATGGTTCAACATCGATGGCGGCGACTTGTTCTTCATGTATGGCTTTAATGGATGCAGGTGTACCTTTGAAGCGGCCGGTGTCTGGGGTAGCGATGGGTCTCATGGTGGATGTACCAAAGGGGACAGAGATTACGGCTTCTGATGTAGATAAAGCGTATGTGTTGACGGATTTGATGGATGCGGAAGATTTTGCGGGAGATATGGACTTTAAGGTGACTGGTACGACGGAGGGTGTGACGGCACTTCAGATGGATATGAAAGTGCATGGTTTGCCAGTTGAAATTATGGAGAAAGCCTTGAAGCAAAGCCACGAAGGCCGAATGTTTATTTTGAAGCATATTTTAGAGGTAATTGATAAACCGCGGGCAGAGATTTCGAAATACGCACCACAAATTGAAAAATTAATGATTAATCCGGATAAGATTGGTGCGGTGATTGGTAAAGGCGGCGAAATGATTAACAAGATTACAACTGAAACTGGAGCCGAGGTGGATATTGAAGATTCGGGACTGGTAACCATATCGGGCAATGATCCAGAGAAGATTGCAAAAGCTTTAGAATGGATTAAAAGTTTGACTGAAGAACCAGAAGTAGGGAAAATCTATAATGGTATCGTGGTAACGATTAAAGATTTTGGTGCGTTTGTAAATATTATGCCGGGGATTGATGGAATGCTTCATATTTCGCAGATCGTGGAAGGGCGAAGGCTCAAAAAAGTTGAAGAAGTTTTACATGTGGGTGATAAGGTACGTGTGAGACTGGTCGCGATTGATAATGGAAAACTTAGCCTTTCAATGATTGGTATAGACAAATAGGTTGCAATTGCGGGTTGTTATTTTTGAGATTTTGTGTTATAATGACAGATATTCTTGTTGAGATGTACTTTTGAGTTAATTGAGGAGGGGTAGTAGTGACGAAGTTAAAAGGTTTTATAAAGGGGTGGAATCGATATCATGACGGCACGAAGTTTTTTATTTATAAGGTTTTTGGCGCAAAGTGCCCAATCAGTATAGGAGTGCGATATCCCGAACTGCTGTGCGATGATCCGGGACCTAGGTGGGTTCAGAGCAAGATGCTGGTTGAAGAGAAGACTGATGGCATAATGTCTATTACCACAGATAAGGAAATGTTTAAGAACGGCATCATAGAGATTAAAGTCGCGTCACGACATACTAATTATGATGAACTCTATTTTATTGAGATTCTCTATGAACTTGGGGAGCTTTTAGAGGAGTCATGTAAAAAACTTGACAAGAGTGTGGCCCGCTTTTAGAGCGGGCCATTTTTATGGCGTAAAACTTTGAAATATTGTATAATATATTAATATGGAAAAAATACGGAATTTTTGTATATTGGCGCATATCGATCATGGGAAATCAACAATTGCGGATCGGATGATGGAGCTTACGGGAACGGTGGCGAAACGAGAAATGAAAGACCAACTTTTGGATTCGATGGAATTAGAGCGGGAAAAAGGAATTACAATTAAATTGACGCCGGTGACGATGCAATGGAAAGGATATACATTGAATTTGATTGATACGCCAGGACATGTGGATTTTTCGTATGAAGTGAGTCGAAGTTTGCAAGCAGTAGAAGAGGCAGTTTTAGTGGTGGATGCAACTCAAGGAATACAGGCGCAGACTTTGGCTAATGTATATTTGGCTCTAGAACAAGATTTAAAAATTATTCCAGTAATTAATAAAATTGATTTGCCAGCCGCGGACGTGGAGGGAGTGGCGGCGCAGATTATAAATTTGCTTGGATGTTCACGAGATGAGATCATTGAAGTTTCTGGAAAAACTGGGCAAAATGTGGATAAGATATTGGACGCAGTGGTGAACGAATCTGTATTATTTAATTCTCGGGGTGTGGGTAATGGAGTCCGAGAGTTGAATAGTGTTGATTTTGTTAAAGCATTGATATTTGATTCGTATTTTGATGATTATCGGGGGGTAGTGTTATATGTAAGAGTATTTGAGGGAGAGATTTGTAAAAATGCGGAAATTTTGATGATGGCGGCGGGGACGAAGGGTTTGGCGCTTGAGGTGGGAGTGTTAACGCCTAAAATGACTCCGCGAGAAAAATTGAGTAAAGGAGAGATTGGCTATATTGTAACAAATTTGAAAACCACGCGTGAGGCTAAAGTGGGTGATACGGTGACATTAGTGAAAAATCTGGCTTCAGAACCTTTGCCTGGTTATAAAAATGTATTGCCGTTTGTATATGCGGGGTTTTTCCCTGTTTCAAATGATCAGTATAAGGAGTTAAAAGAAGCAATTGAAAAATTAAGCTTGAGTGATTCGGCGCTCAGGTTTGAGCCGGAAAATTCACCAGTACTCGGCTTTGGATTACGGATTGGATTTCTTGGTTTGCTACACATGGACATTATCCGAGAGCGACTGGAAAGGGAATTTGGATTGGATTTGATTGTAACGAATCCATCAACTAATTATGAGGTGTTGATGGCAAATGGCGAAATTCGCGAAATCAAATCGGCGGCGGATTTGCCGGATGTCTCGGAAATTGCTGAGATTCGGGAACCATGGGTGAAGGGGGAGATAATTTTGCCAAAATCAATGATTGGAAATGTACTGAATTTGATTAATGAGAAACGAGGACGCCAGACAAATTTATCATACATTGAAGATCGGGCGGTAATTAACTTTGAAGCGCCGATGGCGAATTTGTTAACAGATTTTTACGATCAACTAAAGTCAGCCACGAGTGGCTATGCGTCGTTTAACTATGAACTTAATGGATATCGAGTTGAGGATTTAGTGCGAGTGGATTTTTTGGTGGCGGGACATAAGATGGATGCCTTATCGGTAATGGCCCATCGAAGTGAAGCGGATGCGATTGGACGAGAGGTAACAAAAAAATTAAAAGAAGTGATTCCCCGACAAAATTATGAGGTGGCTTTGCAGGCGGCAATTGGGGCGAGAATTATTGCAAGAGAGACGATTGGAGCATATAGGAAGGATGTGACGGTAAAAATTCATACAGGCGATAGAGATAGAAAAGCAAAGTTGCTTGAAAAACAAAAAAGAGGAAAGGCACGAATGAAAAGATTTGGTAAAATTGATATTCCTTCAGAAGCGTTTACAGTTATGTTGAAACGTGATTAAATAAAGATATGAAGAAAAAGTGGTTAATTTTCAATTGTATCACACTTATGTTTTTTTGTCAAGTTTCTACGGGGGTGAGTGCGATTTCTGAGGGGCAAAAAACCGCAATTTCTGAGAACTGCATATTGATTAGGGAGAGCCTGAAAAAGACTCAACAACTGGATGCGGGAAAAAGAGTGTACTTGGGCGTGAGATTCGAGAGAATTTTAACGAATTTTATTGTGCCACTTAATGTTAAATTGGTTGAAAGTAATATTTCAAATCCGGCGTTACTTGAAAATCAGAGTAATTATGCGGAAGCAAAAGAGGTTTTTAGGAATAATTACATTAAGTACCAACAGGCTTTAGAAGAATTGGTGGGATTAGATTGCCGGATTGAACCGGAGACTTTTTATAAAAAATTAGTAGTAGCGAGAGAGCGACGAAAAATAGTGGGACAGGATATCGAGAATATAAAGAAATTAGCTTTAAAGAACATCGAACTGGTAACTAAGTTGAGGGGTGAATTATAATGCAAGAAGAAAAAACGAGAAAAGTCACGAGTGGCGGAAGAAATTTGATTCTTTTAGGGGTGTTGTCGACTGTGGTGGCGGTTACGACGACGGGAGTGAGTCTTGCGATTTATCATAATTCGGGAGATATATATTTAGATAGGTCGCGACCTGGTTTTTTACCAGATGAAGAAGAGGTGGAACAAAAAGATGAAGACGAACAAGGCGGTGTGTATAATTTTTCGAAAGTAGAAAAATTGACAGCGGAAAGTTTGACAGAGTATTTAGAAAAATTGGAAAGTGAAATAGAGGCGATTAACGTATACGAGAAACCGTTTGATATGGAGATCTTGTCTGATGATCATTTTGGGATACCTATAGAGTAAGACTTGATTTTAAAAAATAAAAGCTTTATATTTTAAGTAGATAATATGGATAAGGTGGTAGATATGAAGCAAAAGAAACAACGACCAGTAATAATTGGTGGGTTTACGGTTGGTGCGATGATAGCGATAGTGGCTTTGGCGATTTTTGGGTTTTCTAAGACGATAACAGAGATAAATGAGATAGCGATGTCGGAGACTCCGGAAGCGATACTGGCGAATGCGGGTATTAATAACGTGGATGAAGTGATAGTGCCGGTGGCATATTTTGATCAAAAGATGGATGAGTGTGTAAACCTATATGATAATAGTTTGCGATCGGCTTTACTGGTAAGACAGTTTGAGTGGACAAGTTGTGGTTATGATAGACAGGGGATGGAGCAGGGATTGGTGGATTTTTATCTTGGTGAAGATGGACTGCCAGTAGGATTGGGTGGGCGATTGACAGCAAATCGTGGAGTGGACGATATGAGTCGATGGTTTGATGCAGTGAAAAATAAGAGTAAAAAATATCCAGGAACTTTAGCTTTGAGATATGTGGCAAAGGAATTAAAGTTTTCGTATGAAAATGAAGAATTTTATCCTTTGGATGATGTAGATTTTAGTAATGATGATCCAATAAACAATGATGGGCATAATCATTTATTTACGATGAATTTGGCGGTGCCATTTAGTGTGCTTGGAAACGGAAAAGAAACTTTTACAATAGAAGCAGACGATGATACTTTTGTGTTTATAGACGATAGGCTTGCGATTGATATGGGCGGGATACATGTAGCAACGGGTGGTGAGATTTGGATTAGTGAAGATGGTGAAGTTTATACAAATATGATGGATGGAGAACGGGCTTTTGCGGGGATCAAACTTGAACTGGGTGAAAATGCGGTGATTCGGGTGTTTCATGCAGATCGGGATACAAACGGTTCGGTTTTCAAAATGAATTTGTACGGAATTGAGCCAAAAGTAATAAATACACAAATTGCGGATAAAAATGGAGTGCAGGTGGCGTATGACCCGAGTGATCCGATGCATACGGCGCCGTTAGGGGTGAGTACAATATTACGATTAGATAGCAAAAAGAGTTATATGGTGATAGCGACAATTTATGGTGTGGTGATTGTGGTAGTGGTGCTAGGGATAGCATTTTTGACGCGATATTTATTAAGAGTGCAACGATAGCTGTTTTATTTACGAGGTTTAGAGATATTGGCGTTTTTGCCATAGGCTGGTAAGATGATAGGGTGTTTCTTGCCAAAATGGTCATATAATGGGATGTTTAACTCGTGAGCTATGGTGTTTACAACGGTGGCTCCGATGCGAAGACCAGTGAAAGAACCGGGACCAGACATGAATTTGATTTCGGTAATATCCTGAAAGGTTTTGTTATTTTCTTGTAATTTGTCACGAATAAAAGCTAGAAGTTTTTCGGCTAGATCATTGTCAAAATTGTAGCGATACTCTTGACTGTCTAGTTTTAAAATAGTTTCGGGAGCGGAAGTGTCTAGATATAATTTCATGGTATAATATTATATAATGGATATCAAATCTGAACAAGAGATGCTGGATTTTGGGTGCGAGTATGCACAGAGAATTGTGCGACCAGCTGTAATAGAATTAGTCGGTGATGTGGGGGTTGGTAAAACAACTTTTGTGAAAGGATTAGCAAAAGGGTTGGGCGTAAAGGAATCAATTACAAGTCCAAGTTTTACGATTTCAAAATCGTATGCGTTGCCGGGGGGTGGAAGACTGATTCATTATGATTTTTATCGGTTGTCGGAACCAGGGTTGATGGCTGATGATTTGGTGGATAGTTTGAAAGATGCGAAAAACATTTTGGTGATAGAGTGGGGCGAGTCGATAGCCGATTTATTGCCGAAAGAGCATATGAAAATTGAAATAGAATACACCAAGAAAGGAAGAAAAATAATAGCATGAATATTTATATTTCGGGAATCACTGGAACAGGGATGGGGCCGTTAGCCTTAATGGCAAAGGCGGCTGGGTTTACGGTATGCGGATCGGACTTGGCGAAGGGGGCAATTTATGATGAGTTAGTAAAGGCTGGGATCGAAGTTTGTGTAGGAGAACAAGATGGAAATTTTTTGCGAAAAAAAATAGCCGAGGGAGTAGATTGGTTTTGTTATACTTCAGCTTTACCGGAGGGACATCCAGAGTTGATATTGGCACGAGAAGCTGGCGTGAAAGTGACAAAGCGGGATGATTTGACAGCATTTTTGGTAGAAAAATTAGGTCTAAAGATGGTGGCGGTAGCAGGAACGCATGGTAAAACAACTACGACGGCGATGATTGTGTGGGCGGCGCTAAAGCTTAAATTGCCGATTTCTTATCTTGTGGGGACGACTTTAGGATTCGCGCTAAGCGGGGCTTATCATAAAGGTGATAAATATTTTGTTTATGAGGCAGATGAGTATGATCGAAACTTTTTAAAATATCATCCATGGGTGGCAGTGTTGCCAGCGGTGAGTTATGATCATCCGGATATTTATCCGACTAGAGAAGATTACGCGATGGCTTTTGAACAATTTAAATCTCAGAGTGAATATGTGATTGAATCTGGCGAAAAATATAAGGCAGAAGATTTTCTTTTGGCGGGTGAAGCAAGAAGGAGAGACGCAAGTCTTGCAGCAGAGGCCGTGTTAAAGATGGTACAGAATGAAGCTGGGGTGCGGAGTGAAGGTACTTTGAATGATAATATGGATTTGGTTGAGATTTTGAACGAATTTCCAGGAGTGGGAAGAAGATTCGAAAAGATAGCGGAAGGAGTATATACGGATTATGCACATCATCCGGAAGAGATAAAGGCGACGATAGATGTCGTGAAGGACGAAAAACGACTTCACGGATATAAGGGGGTGGTAGTGGTGTATCAACCACATCAAAATACGCGGCAACATGAAGTACGGCATGAATACAAAGATGCGTTTGTGGGTGTAGATAAGATTTTTTGGTTGCCAACATATCTTACGCGAGAGAACCCTGATTTAGAAGTTTTAAAACCAGAAGATTTTATTAAAGACTTAGCCAATGTAGAGGTGGCAGAATCGGCTGAAATTGGTGATGAATTGGCGGAAAAGTTAAAAGAGTATGTAAAAGAAGGATATTTGGTGATTTTGATGACGGCAGGGCCAGCAGATGGGTGGTTGAGGGGAATTTTTGGTGCATAGTTAAACCTCCGAGATAAACTCGGAGGTTTTGGGAGGTATCCAATTTTGAAGAATTTGTAAAGTGCGGTAAGCAATTATGATGGAATAAAAAATAAGCATAATTTAAATTTCTTATGTTATAATGGGAAATATGGAAAATAGTCAGGGCGTATCTTTTGGGGGTAAAAGACGTGCTAATGGTTGGTTGGTCGGGGTTTTTGTGGCGTTAGTGGTGGTTATTGTTGGTTTAAGCGTTAGTTTGGTTGTTGTCTTTTTGAGTAGTAATGATAAACGTGATCAATCTGAGTCTATGCATACAAGTAAGTTGGAGGAGATCAACGAGATAGCGCGCGAATTAACAGAAGAAGATGCAAAAAAATTATACGAGGAGACGATTGAGCAGGAGATTACGGACGTTGGCAGGGCACAAGCTAGAATAGAATATGGAAGATACTTACTGTCTAAGGGTCAAGCAGGCGAAATGTTACTTCAATTTGAGCAGGTGGATGATGCAATTTTGGATGCTGGATATAAAATATTATTATATTCAGCTTTAAGAGAATACTATAAGAATATGGGAGATATTATTACCAGTGATGAGTATAATGAAAAAATCGGTGAAGTAGTGAGCAATAGTAGATATGCTGCGGGAGGATAAGATGAGAAAAAGTTTATATGTTGGTTTATTTATTATCTTTACATTGGTTATTTCTTTTGTGGTTAAAGAGGATGTTTTTGCGGGTGGGGGTGCGGCTTCCGGTGTTGACGCATCTGGAGGAAGTTGTGAGGGTGGGGGTAATGTATGGTGGGATACCTGTTTTGGCTATTCGTGGCAAAAATATGAAGTGACGAAAGATTTGCCTGAAGATGGTGTTTCTCTTCACCATACTGACAATACGGGTGGGCCAGTTTATATAAAAGGATGTAAAAGCGGACAAACAATTTTTAACTATGGTTTGGAGGTTTACAAAGGTTCTAATGGGAATGGTCAATCTCTGGGGTATCAAGTATCTACTCAAAAATTTAAAGGAGGAACGCAAGCCGATCATAATTCTGAAGCAAAAGGTGCTTATAATTATAATGGTAGCAAAAATACTATTAGTAACTATACGAGGCCAGTTGGATACGCCACAAAAGATGAGGCAATGAATGCTTTTGAGGTGATGACACATTATGTAGAACAGCACCCAAACACTCCTTTTGTTGGCGATAAAAGTATTGATTGGGATGAAGTGGGGGCTTTTTGTTATGAGCCGGATGCGGAGACTGAGATTAATGAACCCTTTATTGCTAAATCTAACGTTTCAAATGGTGTTGGATATACTACCACTAACTTGGTTTATGAAAATAGCGGAGCACTGGTGACGGCTAATACTGACCCCATTAGGGAGGTAGCTGTGGGGGTTCCTGTGAATTTGAAATTTAGCCATGATTTGTATGCGATGAAGTCGGGTGTCTCGGCAAAATGGGTTATTCTACGAGACTTTCTAAATAACGACAATTATGACATTGATACAAGTGGGCAAGGTGCACGAGATGGTACAGCAGTTTTTACGGATAAACTTAGCGACTTACTTTATATGCCTAACTATAGGCCTTATAATGATGGCGTGAATTCATATATGGCACGAGATAATTATACGGTGACTTTCATGAGCGCAGGGACGTATGAGTTTTGCGAAACCTTAGTATTAGATGATAACGAGATAATGACGAAAGTATGCGCAAAATACGAAGTTAAAAATGAAGGCATTGCACCGACGTATGTTGTTAAATCTAATGTTTCTAATGGTAAAAAGTATAACACTACTAATTTAGTTTATGATAGTATGGCGCCAAAAACAATATATACTAGTTTTAGAACCGTCAAGATGAATACTCCTGTAAGTTTGATATTTAGTCATAATTTATATGCAACGAAATTAGATGAAAATAATACCGGTTGGAGCATAGAGCGGTCTTTTGGAGTTGGTAATTATTCTAATTATGAGATTAATTCAGTTGAAGAGGGTAATAGTAGCGGCAGTGTGAGTTTTACTGACAAAACTAATGAATTTAATGTTTCGCTTTATCAGCCAAGTAATAGACCTTATAGTGATGGTGCAAATTCATACCTGGCACGAGATAACTATACGGTAACTTTTAGAAGTAAAGGTGGGTATGCTTTTTGTGAGACTTTATCGTTAAGCAATCCGTTGCTGAGTAATTTGTTAATAAAGGAAAAGTTAATGACGACGGTGTGTGCGAGATATGATGTTAGGGATGATGCTGGGGGCGATGAAGAAGATGATGAGGAGGATAATACCGATAACCCGTGTTATAGAAGTGATTGGGTGCCCCAATCTTATAATGATTCAGATGAATTGTCTGGTAAAACATCGGTGTTATCAAAAGTAAGAAATGCGACATTGGGTGGTGATTATACTGATAGTGTTTTTGCTAAGCCTACGGATAATATTAATTGGATACATTGTTATTATCCTGGAGTGCAAAAAGTAGCCAATACAATGGCGACGGGAAAAGGTGTAATTTTGCCAGGAATTGGTAACCATGGAAAACATGACCCCAATCTAGGCGCAGATGGAACTACTCAAAATAAATACAGTAAAGTTTCAGTCCTTTATGGAAATTGGAAAAATTATTTTAATGTGGTTTCAACAAACTTAAGAAATCCAATACCAAATAGATCTCCATCGAACGGCAACTATTCTGCTGGCGACGCTACAGTTAGAGCATTAAGGGACGATAGTTATAATGTGGAGTATGGTCGCGGAAAGAATAGAGCTGGAAAGATATTGACGGAAACTGCCATGATAGGTAGTCCAGCTTTTGCGGAGGTAACTAACGATGGTCCACATAATTGGGACTGCAATAAGAAAGAGGATCCTAGTTGCGGTTGTGCTGTGCCCGTGTGCGACAAATACAAGCAGTCATGTGACGCTAATGGTAAAAATTGTGTAAATACATCAGAATGTGAAGAGAGTCATTGCGGGGCGTATAATTCTTGTTATATAAGCAAATGTAAACATTCTAATGATTATATAGGAGTGAACTGGGAAAATTCGGCAGATAGCGACAAGAGTAGTGCATCTGTGAAAGTTCCCTACAACTTCATCAATACAGCTACAATTTCTTTAAGTTCCACATATGTTTATGCGGGTGAAATTGCTACGATTGGCTCATCTGACGTACAAATACGCACTAAAAATAACGGAACTACGGGAGGAATTTACGCTACTCAAGTAGATGATGCTAAAGTAAAGTTCGTAGCGTATTTGTCTAGTAGCAACAGCGGTTCTGTAAAAGAGGGTGTAGGTAGTGGTAAAGACTACAATATTTGTAATGCGTTAAGTGGCACTTATGAGATCTGTAACGAGCTAAATGGAGCCGACAATAATACTTTAAACGCTAGTGGTGCTTTGGGGCTAGGTACTGCTCCAAAAACTAAAGTTGCTTCAGCTTCCCTTACTTCTATTTTAGGTTCCAATTATAACGTTTACGATGCTACGGCTGGTAAATACTATTGTGTAGTAGCAGCAGTTTATCCATATACGAGTGGTAGTGATACAAATATGAATGCTAGTGGTAGCAATAATTGGTATGTTTCAGCTCCTAGTTGTGCTGTAATCGCCAAAAAACCTAGTTTACAAGTATGGGGAAATGGATTATATACAGCTGGTAAAGTAGATACAGCTTCAGCTGAGAAAAGAGTGATTAATGGTTTTGTAGAATTTACTGCACAAAACGCAAGTAATACTACTATCTTTGGTTCATGGGTAGAAACTAATGTCATCGCAAACGGACAAATAACAGGACTAGCAAGTGGAGCTGCAACTGGATTCCCTGGTAGTACCACTAGAACTTCAATAGGTCTAGGTGGTAGTAAAGAAGGCAGTACTAGAAGGTTTTGTGCTTATCGTAGTCCTTTGACGATGCCGAACGCTAGTTGTATAGGTGGGAATGGGATCCCTGGTATAAATTGGAGTACAATTGGTGTTTCTAATGCTAAGATGAATAAGCCCGTAGATCGTGATGAACTTATCTCTAGATTTATGAATGAAGATAATATTGAAAACGATACTAACTATACGACTTTAAGTAGTTTTGCAAATGATAAATTTGGTAATGGAGTTCGTGTCATCCCTGCTGGTCAGTATCAGACTTATGTGATAGATGTTAGCGGTAAAGACTTTGTTATTGACACTAATATTCAATATGAAGATGGATTATATAAGGGTTTTGATATTGATCTTGACGCTCAACACGAAGAGTCTTATAAGAGTTTCTTAGAAATACCAAAATTAATCATTAGAGCAGACAATATTAAAATCAATTGTAATGTCACTAGGATTGATGCTGTACTGATTGCCGATAAGATAGAAAATGGTAACATTAAAGGAAATGTAGATACCTGTGCAAACAGTACAAGTGGAGTAAATGATGGAGCTAGATCAAACCAACTCAAAATTAATGGCGCCATTATTACTGGTTCAATGACTGCTAAGCGTACTTATGGTGCGGGCATAGGTCAGTATTCGGTCATTCCAGCTGAAATCATTGACTATGACACTTCCCTTTATCTTTGGAGTGCTCCGAGAGCTGATGTAGCTTCGTCAGGGAAACTGGACGTAGTCTACATGCAAGAGCTATCACCGAGGTTGTAAAACCTGGTATAATATGAGTATATGAAGAGGAAAACTACTTTTGTTTGCCAACAGTGTGGGGCAGCGTATGCAAAATGGATAGGGCAATGTACGAATTGTCAGGCCTGGAATGCATTGGTGGAACAAGAAGTGGAGTCAGAAATGGATAAAAAGACAACACTTGAAAAAGGTCGTCTGTCTGGTAAAAAGTTGGATTACGTAAAATTATCTTCAATCATGCCATCGGATGCAAAAGCGAGGTTGATTACTGAATTTGTAGATTTGAACAATGTGCTTGGCGGCGGAATATTACTTGGATCAGTATCATTGCTCGCAGGTCAACCAGGAATTGGTAAATCTACACTCTTGATGCAGATTTGTGCGGAGGTAGCAAAAAACCGTAAAGTATTATATATATCTGGTGAGGAATCGGCTGGGCAAGTAAAGTTAAGAGCGGTGCGGTTAGGTGCCGCGTCAGACAATTTAAGTTTTGCAGCATCGACATCAGGAAATAATATAGCAAAAACAATTGAAACCGGTGAATTTGATCTTGTGATTGTGGATTCGATTCAGACTCTTGCTATGGACGAAATATCATCAGCGCCGGGTACTGTTTCTCAGGTGACAAATTGTGGAAATTTAATTATTCGGGCGGCAAAAAAGACTGATACGGCAGTAGTAATTGTGGGCCATGTGACAAAAGAAGGAACTTTAGCTGGTCCGAAAGTTTTGGAGCATTTAGTGGATGTAGTATTGAATTTTGAAGGTGATAGATATGGCGGTTTTAAGACCGTGCGGGCAATAAAAAACCGATTTGGTTCAACCAATGAGGTGGCAATTTTTGAAATGGTCGAAAAGGGACTGCGTGAAGTGAAAAATCCGTCAGCAGCATTATTAGCAGAGCGGACCAACACGGACGGTTCGATTATTTTGGCAACTTTAGAAGGGAATCGGCCGATTTTAGTGGAAATTCAGGCGTTAGCAACGGCATCGAACTATGGTTACCCAAAAAGAACAGCGAGCGGATTTGATTTAAATCGATTAAATTTATTAATCGCAGTGTTGGAAAGACGAACAAAATTGAAATTGTCGGATAAAGATATATTTGTAAATGTAGTGGGGGGGATGAAACTTTCTGATTCGGCGGCAGACCTTGCGGTATGTATGGCGATTGCTTCAGCAGTAGCAGGAAGAAAATTAGGAGAGGAATACGTAGTGTTTGGTGAAGTGGGACTTGGTGGCGAGATTCGCTCAGCGTTTCGTGCGGATCAGAGAATCGCAGAGGCAAAAAAACTTGGTTTTAAACATGCAATTGGCCCAGTTACAATAAAAGATAAATTTGTGGTGCCAGTAAAAGATTTGCGCGAAACTCTGATAAGGTATGTAAAATGAAAATTTTAGGAATTGATCCGGGAATTGGAATTTGTGGGTTTGGATTAATTGAGACGGATAATCGGGCTCTAGCAAAGGTATTAGATTATGGTGCGGTAACGACGACGGTAGATGCGCCTTTGCCAGCGCGACTTTTGGAGCTTTTTGATTCCCTCTCGGAGGTTTTTGCGCAGACACAGCCGGAAATAGTGGCGGTGGAGAAATTATTCTTTGCAAAAAATATTACGACGGGAATTGCAGTGGCGGAGGCAAGAGGAATAGTTTTGTTAGTGGCGGAGCAACGCGGATTGCCGATATATGAATACACCCCGAACGAAATTAAAAAAAGTTTAACAGGTTATGGGGCGGCAACCAAGACGCAAATCGAAGAAATGGTGCGAGTACACTTGGGCTTAGAAAAAAAACCAAAACCAGATGATGCGGCAGATGCTTTAGCGGTGGCAATTACATGTAGTTTTTTGTATGGTCATGGTCCAGATAATAAATATAAATTTTCAAATTCGAGAAAGGAAAAAATATGATTGCACACGTAAGAGGTAAAATTGAAGAGAAATTTGGTAATTGTTTGATTGTCGATGTGAATGGAGTGGGATACGAAATAACGGTGCCAACGCCGGATTTTGAAGCTTGTGTTTTGGGCGAAGAGCGGAAGTTTTACGCTTATCATCAGGTGAGAGAGAATGCAGAAGAATTGTATGGCTTTTCATCATTAAAGGCAAAGAAGATTTTTGAGCTTTTGATATCAGTACAAGGGATTGGCCCAAAGGCAGGAATAGCGATTTTGTCTCTTGCTGAAGCGGAAGAAGTACGAAATGCGATTGCAAATGCGGACATGGCATTTATTGCAAAAGCTTCGGGAGTGGGGAAAAAATCGGCCGAACGAGTGATCGTCGACCTTCGCGATAAGGTGGGGATTCCGAGTCATTATGGGGCTACGGATATAAAGTTTACTAAGGCAGTGAATGAGCCAGATGAAGCGCTTGACGCATTGATTGCACTAGGTTTTCCTTTGAAAGAAGCTACTGCGGCACTTGAAAAAGTGGATTCTAAGCTTTCGGTGGAAGAAAGAATTAAATTGGCCTTGAAAAATTAACTTAACTGTGGTAGAATATACTTTAATCGTTTAATATAAAAGGTAAAATATGAGTTTTTCGATTCTAAAACAGATTGGTGATGCGCAGAAAAAGAAAGCTGTGGTTGATGTGCGCTCTGGCGATACCGTAAGAGTAACCCAGAAAATTAAAGAAGGAAATAAATTCCGTTTACAGACTTTTGAGGGTGTAGTAATTCGAGTAGACCGTAAAGAGTCTCACACTGCGCGAATTGTCGTGCGCAAGGTGACTTCTGGCGTGGGCGTGGAGAAATCTTATTTGATTCACTCACCATTGGTGGAGAAAATTGAAATTACCAAGCGATCAAAAGTACGTCGAAATAATTTATCGTATTTGCGTGAACGTTCTGGTAAATCAGCTAGGCTTTCGGGTAAAGATTTTGACCGAGCGGCCGTTAATGATGTAACGATGGAAGAGGTTACTCCTGAGGTTGAAGTAGTGGCCGAGGTGCCAGTCGAAGAAGCTCTTTCCGAAGAGATAAAAACTGAAGAAACTGAAACTAAAGAAGCCTAATGGCGATTCTTGGAATTGATGAAGTTGGACGCGGACCCTTAGCGGGTCCGCTTGTTGTGGGGGCGGTAATTTTGCCAGAAGCAGAGTGGGTGAGGGAGCTAAAGGATTCGAAAAGACTATCAGCAAAAAAACGGAAAGTTTTGAATGAGATAATTTTAAAAGAGGCAGTAACAGGATTGGGGTTTGTAATGGTAGATGAGTTGGATGCGGTGGGGGTTTCGGAGGCATTGCGATTAGCAACGAGACGAGCTGTGAAGTCGGTTCAGAACCTTCACAGGGAATTTTCACAGATAATAATTGATGGAAAAGTAAATTTTCTAAAGCAAACCACATTAGAAAATTATGTTTCGACGGTAGTAAAAGCGGATGATTTAATAAAAGAAGTATCGGCTGCATCGATTATCGCAAAAGTGGCGCGAGATCATTATATGATAGAGTTGGCGAGTCGGTTTCCAAATTATGGTTTTGAAAAAAATGTAGGCTATGGGACAGCTGAGCATCTTGCGGCAATTAACAAATATGGAATTTGTGAAGAACATCGTAAAAGTTTTGAGCCGATTAAAAGCATGGTGGGATTTTCGCGACCAATGGCAGAACGAAAAAACACAACTTTAGTAGGTAAGCGAGGCGAGGGGGCAGCGGCTGAGTTTTTGGTACGGGCAAAGCATCAGATTTTGGCACGAAATTTCAAAACGCAATATTGCGAGATTGATATTATTTCTTTAAAAGAAGACAAAATTTATTTTACGGAAGTGAAATATCGATGTAATGGTGGTGGGCTTGAGGCGATTACGGTAAAAAAGCGACAACAAATGAAATTTGCAGCGGAAGTGTTTTTGAAATTTAGACAGGAATTTTCTGATTTTGATCCTTTCTTGGCGGTGGCGGAGGTAGAGGGAAGAAATTTTGAAGTAAAAAATTGGTTTTCGTTAAGTTTTTAGTATTTTTTAGAAAAATTCGGTTATAATAGACGTATGGAAGATAATCATAACCAAGATCGGGCGGAAAAACAAACACAAAAGGAAGAAGTCGGAGAGGTAAAAGATCAGATTGATTTTTCTGAAGCGGAGTTGGTTGCAGAGAAGAAAAAATCAAAAAAGGGATTGTTCGCAGGATTAAGTTTTTTGGTGGTTGTAATAATTGTGATAGTTTCGGCGGTTGTGGTAACAATAATAAACCGTGACGGTGGTCAACCTAGTGGGAGCACGGTGCAAGTAGATGACGAGGAGGAGGTAGGCGAACAAGAAATGGATGTGGACTTGATGGCCGGTAGCTTGATGGCGACGGTTGGTGGGCGAACGCTAACCTATAATGCTGCTTATGTGGTAGATGGAATTGAAGCTACAATTTCGGCTGGTGAATATGTTTCAGTGAATGACAACGAGGTGGTGTTTTTAGTAATAAATGGTGGTAAGCTTACGGTTGACGGAAATGTAGCGGTGACTAAAACTGGAAGTGCGGATTTTCAGGGCAGAGGAGATGATTATAGCTTTTATGGATTAAACTCGGCGATTGTGGTGGTGGGGGAAGACTCGTCGGCAACGATTAAAGGTGCAAAGATAACTACGGATGTTTCGGGTGCAAATGCAGTAGTAGCGACAGGTGGTGGAGCGGTGACAATCTTGGATTCGAAGATTACAACTTCGAAAGACAGTTCTAGAGGGCTTCATGCGACGTTTGCTGGTTCAATCACGGCAGAAAATGTCGCGATTGCGACTAAGGGTGGTTCTTGTGCGTCGTTGGCCACAGATAGGGGCGAGGGGACGGTGGTAGCAAAGAAAATGACTCTAAGCACCGCGGGCGCGGGTTCGCCTTTGATTTATTCAACGGGCTCGATTGCAGTTTCTGATTCAAAGGGTACGGCTGAAGGTGCACAGATTGCAGTGGTAGAGGGTAAAAATTCGATATCGCTTAGTGATTGTGATTTTTCAGCAAACGGTAATGGTAATCGTAATGAAGTGGATAATGCTGGGATTATGATTTATCAATCAATGTCAGGAGATGCTGGAGTTGGTGCGGGTTCGTTTACAGCAGAAGATTGTAAGTTTACGATTTTGCCAGATTCGGATGTTTATTATACGACGCCGATGTTTTTCGTAACAAATACAACAGCGACGATTAAACTGACCAATGTAAAGGCGAGTTTCTATGAAGAAGGATATTTCTTGCTAGCTAAAGGAACAGAGGAATGGGGTAAGTTTGGCGCAAATGGTGGAAAAGTGACGTTAGAAACTTCTAATCTTGAAGCAACTAATGCCAGTATTGGTGTCGATGAGATTTCGAGCGTAGAAAGTATCTAGACGTTAAATTTAAATTCAACAACGTCGCCATCTTGCATGATATAAGTTTTGCCTTCGGTGCGGAGTTTGCCGGCGGCTCTTACAGCCTGCTCAGAACCAAGCTCTTTGAGGTCGTCGTAGTTGCAAATTTGAGCGGCAATGAAACCGCGTTCAAAATCGGTATGAATAGTGCCGGCAGCTTCGGGAGCGGTGAAACCTTGTTTGATGGTCCAAGCGCGGCATTCTTTTTTGCCGGCAGTGAGAAAGGATTGAAGCCCAAGAGTTTTGTAAGCAGCTTTAATGAGCTCTTCTAGGGCATCATGTTCTACACTGTAGCTTTTTAGAAATTCCTTACGTTCTTCGTGGGACATGCCAGACATTTCTTCTTCAAGTTTGGCATTGACAAAAATCGCTTCGTGTGGTATAATTAGGTTATGTAGCTGTTTTTGGAGGTTTTTGTCGACAAGACCTTGTTCATCGACATTAAACATATAGATGACGGGTTTATCAGTAAGATAGGGAATATTTTCATCTTCTGGCGATTTTTTACGCTTGGCTTCTATTTTTGCTCTAGTTTCTTCGTCGGCTAGTTGTAATTCTAAATTAATAATATCAATGTCGTCTTTAGCTTGTTTAATAATATCGTCTTCAGGTTTGTTGTCGGCGCGAACAATGTCATTATCTTTGAAGGCTCTGACCACATGACAAATAGCTTGACATTCGCGAATGTGGGCGAGGAATTTGTTACCGAGACCTTCGCCTTTACTGGCTCCTGCTACTAATCCAGCGATATCTACAAATTCCACTGTAGCTGGCACAATTTTTTCTGTTGCATATAGTTTGCCTAGTGTTTTTAGCCTCTCGTCCGGTACTGGTACGATTCCTAAGTTTGGCTCTATCGTAGCAAATGGATAATTCGCCGATAATACGCCAGCATTCGTTAATGCATTGAATAGCGTGCTCTTCCCGACATTTGGCAATCCAATTATTCCGATCTTTAAATTCAAAACCAACCTTTCATTATATTATATCTTGAATTATATATCATCTTATGGTATAATTCAAGGAAAATTCAGAGTGGAGGGCTAAGTTATGTTCTTTAAAAAGGAAAACGAATTTGACGTGATGCGAAAGGAGCTGATGACATATTGTAATAAAGAATATGCGCAATCGTGTGTGAAGTGTTTAGAGGATTTTTCGGAAAGGGCGATAAGCAGTCTGCGCGGTGAAGCGGTTTTTGATGATTCCTTTGTTGAGCAGAGTAAAGCTGATAGTGAAAAAGCATTAAATGTTGTGTTGCGGAAAATTGAACAAATTAGTGATATGAGCGATGGCGACGTAAAACAGCTTTATTATCAAGTGTTTGGAAGGTGGAGTCCTGTTAAGCGTTAAATGTTTTTCTTATGTTTGGCTCGGCGTTGCCGAGCCTTTTTATTAAAAAAGAAAGCCCCGAACCTGTGCATGTCCATCACTGCCTGGCGGACTTTCGATAACATTATATCATAAAAAAGGAAGCTCTCGCGCTCGGCGCATACTGCACCCTGCAAGAACTTCGATATTTATATTGTATCACGTTGTAGGTAGGGGTTGAAAAATTGAGGTAAATTAGATATAATGCTTCGCATGAAAAAAGGTAAAATTATTCCTAATGGCGTGATTCTTGAAAAACATGAGTATAAGACAGTTTTATTGTTTACTGAAATGGGGGTTGATATAGAATTAATTCCAAAGAGTGAGAAAAGAGGAGTTCGCGCACCAGATATTGTGATGAACGGGCTAAGATGGGAAATGAAAAGTCCGAAAGGTGAAGGAAAATATTTGATGCAGAATACAATTCAAAAGGCGGTAAAACAATCCAGGAATGTTATTGTTGATTTGAGGCGAGCAAAACGCTCGCAGGAAAGATGTTTGCAAGAGCTAGAGAAAGAGTTTGACAGCTCGAAAAGCTTACAAAAATTAAAGGTAATTACCAAATCTCGTAAGATACTTGATTTTGGAAAGTAATTGGAGTATAATTAAGTTATTGGAGGCGAGTCCTGCATTGGATATATGCGGGATGTCGCCTTCTTTTTTGTTTGATTATGATGCTTTTCCATTTAGGTTTTGGTAAACGAATTTTGGTAATAAACTGGATAAAAGAGACTGGTTGGTTTAGAAGTTCAAGATTCCGATTTTTAAATTCATAACCAACCTGTGATATCTGTTATTGTTGGTATAATTACAACATAATTTGTTATATAATATAAGGTATGAATAGTGGCGAAAAGCAAAAAGGCAACATTGGGCTGAGCGAGAAAAATGAATGGTCTGAACTTGAAGAATTGGCACAAGATGGGCCTATGAGTGTTAATATAAATAAAGTCGTGAGGAATGAAACGCAGGAAGAAAGACAAGAAAAGATCTCTCAAGCTAAAGCCAAAGTGGAGGAGTCGTATAGAAAAAGTAATGTCGGAGAATCTACTTCTACGGGAACAGAAATCGTTGAAGATGAATCTTCATCTCAAGAACAATTGCCTTCAACGGCGAAAAGAAAATTGAGCAAATATGATATAGCTGAACGCTCCAGGATTGATAGAATAAAATCCGATTTAGATTTTTTTAATGTCGATGAATACGAAAGAAAGCAAATTACCTCTCGACCAAACACCTTCACAAAAACAGTCAGACTGATTGCTGATAAGTTAGGAATAAAGACCAAGCGAAGCGAAGAACGACGCGAAAGAGAAGCCATGCACGTTGCCCTAAGTGAATATCACGAAGAAGAAGCTGCTAGAAGAAAAGCTATAGAAGAAAGAGAGAAAGCTGAAGCCCTTGAAAGGGAGAGAAGAAATGCGGAATATGAGGCTGAGAAAGCCAGGAGAGAAAAGGAAGCTCTTGAAAGAGATATGGCAACAGCTAGAGATGTATTTGATTACAATAAGCGTGACAGGTTCAAAAAGCAAAGAGTTCAAGAAGTGGTAGAGCGTGACCTAAATTCTCACCTATTAACAGTTGATGATTTAGAAATGGAAGCTATTTCGGAAAATCCCGAAATTCAAAAACGCACAGTTCCTTTTGAAGATACAGATATACCAGTCTATGACCTAAAAGGACTTCCTTTTTCATTGCTTTCGACAACCATAGATTATAGGAGTGCGAATAAACCAGGTGAAATAGGGACGGAGACTTTTAGAAGAATTTTAGATGACCCATCCGTTTGGGCCGAACGACGCGATGAAGCGGAAAAAGCAAGTGGATTTGGTACAAGAAATAGTGACGCTAGAGGCGATACGATATCAGCGTCTTATTGGAATTCTGAACGAAATATCGGCAGTCACAAATCTGGTAATTTGATTTATGGATTTGACAATGTTCGGGCAGATTCTGTAATTTCAGTCTTCAATGGTGATGGTGGTACCAGTAATATGGCTGGTGGCGCAGAGACTACCTTGCTGGACCCGGATGCCATAAAACGACTTGAAGGTGCAGATGGAACGAACATATACAATGAAGTATTGCTAAGACGTTATACTGAAAATGGTATTCCCAAGAAACCAGACTACATTATCGTTGAAAACGGAAGAATCACTGAAGAATCGCTTCGTCATGCTAAGTATTTCGGTATACCAATAGTTAATATTGAACGGTCAATTTATGCAGAAAAAGCAGAGAAAAAAGGCGAGGAGCTACTTGCTTCAATAAGTGAAAATGATACATATGAGGAAATGGATGAAAAAATAGCAGAACTTTTAAGTATGTCAAGATACAAAAGAGCTTATCGCACGCTGGAGGGTATTGGACGCAATTATGATATACCACGCCAAATAAACCCAACTCCACTAGAAAAAAGATGTCTTGAAGTTTTGCAAATGGAACAACTTAAACGCTTGGATTTTATAAAAAGCGCACTAGAAGAAGCTATTTATAATATAGGGTCTGCCACGGAAAAAGGCTTGCCGGCAGAACAAAATTTTCCTGGATTTGATTCTTTTGATATTAGGATTTATGATGTGCAAAATCAGTTGTTGCGAAAAAAAGATAGTGACGATAGGAACTCTTTTTATAGTATGCCCGGCAATTGTAATTTTATAAATATAGTTTTTAGACTAAAAGGCAGTTCTCGTAATGTAAAAACACATGTTTACGACGGCAAAAGAATTTATAAAGTTGAAGAAGCGTTGGCAAATGGGATTAGAACAAAAGAAGATATAGAGAATGCAGATAGTAGTTTCTATGATGCTCTTGAGCCTGTAGTATTAAGGTATTTTGAAGCAACTCGCAAAAATAACGACTTAGAAAAATAGCATAACTTGGTCCAGTTATTTTGGGCTAAAGTGGTTTTTGTGGTTTGGTTTTGGTAGCCGGACTTTAACGGAGAGCGGTATATATGTGGTCATGGGTTGGTTTAAAAATTCAAGATTCCAATCTTTAAATTCAAAGCCAACCTTTCTATCTGTTATTATGGGTATAATTATAGCATATTTTGGTATATAATCATTATTATGAAGTGTCTTGTAATAGCGGATAGGAATCCAAATATCGATTTATCACAATTGGCAGAAAATGAAAAGGTGGATTTGATTATTTCTTTGGGGGATTTCGAGCGCACAATGCTTTTGTCTTTAGCGAAAACTAATATTCCAAAAATTGGTGTTTATGGCAATCACGATGCGGGCGAATATATGAACGAAATTGGTATGCTGAATCTACATATGCATACTTGGAATTTTGGCGGATATTCTTTTGGCGGCTTCCAGGGCTGTGTGAGATACAAAGAGAATCCACAAGCTATTATGTATACGCAAGAAGAGGCAGATAGGATGTTTGCGATTTTCCCGCCTGTTGACATATTTGTATCGCACTGTCCTCCTCGCGGAATAAATGATGAGGATGAAATTGCCCACCAAGGATTTGATGGCTTGAAAAGTTATATAGATAGATGTCATCCTAAGGTTTTGCTACATGGCCACACGTATCCGACTGAAGAAAATATGGTTCGGGATTACAATGGGACACGAATTGAATACGTCTCCGGTTATAAAATAATTGAAATCTGATTAAAAATTTCTACGAAAAAAGGTTGGTTTAGAAATACAAGATCCCTATCTTTAAGTTCATAACCAACCTGTGATATCTGTTATTATGGGTATAATTATAACATATTTTGATGTATAATTTAAGATATGAGTAAACCAACAATCTTTCTAGTTCATGGATACAATGGAACGCCAAAAATCTTTAATTATTTTAAAGAAACTTTTGAACAAAATGGCCATGAGGTTGTAATACCGCAATTCCCAACACAAACCGATATCACAATAGATAGTTATTTTGCTGTTTTTGACCAATATAAGACCGGTTTGAATGATAATACGATTATAATTGCTCATTCGATTGGTAACATTATGTCCCTTAAATATTTATGTAAGAACAATATTGCTATTCGTGGGTATGTGAGTTTAGCCGGTTTTGGTGAGCCATTTATAAACGAAGGTCGTGACGATTTGAACAATGTAATTGCTCCGCTTCGTTTAACTGACGAAGAATTAGCGAAACTTCCTGAGCTAATCGGAAAAGCATATTCGATTTATAGTGACGATGACCACATTGTTCCGTTTGACATTCTGAAGAAATACCCGACTATTATCGGTGCGAAAGACTGTCTTATTTCCGGGATTGGTCACATGGGTAAAAAAAGCGGTTTAGAAGAATTACCAGAAGTAGTGGATATAGTAAACAATATTTAAACAGGTTGGTTCAGAAATTCAAGATACCGATCTTTAAATTCATAACCAACCTGTATAACCTGTTATTGTTGGTATTATTATAACATATTTTGGTGTATAATAAAGGTATGAAGATTTTTTTAGCGGCATCGAGTAGTTTTTGGGATAAGTTGCCAGACATTAAAGAAAAACTTGAAAGACTTGGGCATGAAGTAATGTTGCCGTCTACCGTTGAGGACCCGGAGCTAGAGGAAAGGACTTGGGCTGAAAGCGATGAAGCTCATGTAAAGTTGATTAGGAAGCTTTTTGAAGATAGCGAAGAGAGGGTTGGTAAATGGTGTGATGCTTTTTATTTATTGAATTATGATAAACATAATATTTCAGGTTATGTTGGTGGTGCGGCTTTGATAGAATTATATATTGCGCATCGTGAACGGAAGAAGATTTTTATTGAAAATGATGTTTTTCCTGGACCAATGTATGACGAAATAATGGGGTTTGGTCCAGTGTTCGTGCACGGTGATTTGAATAAAATAAAATAAAAAATAGGTTGGTTTAAAAATTCAAGATTCCTATCTTTAAATTCATAACCAACCTGTGCATCTGCTATTATGAGGATAATTATAACTTATTTTATGTTATGATATTTGTATGATAATTAGAGAACCAGGAATTGACGACGAAAAGGTGATATTAGAAATTTATGATGAGTATGTGAATAGCGAACCAATTCCGGGGATAGACACATTTGAGGGTGTTAGAAGTTTTGAGAAATTAGACAAAATGGATTTTAAAGAATGGTTGGCGGATTTAGAGAGAAACAAACATAAGGAGAATTTGCCAGCTGGGTATTCCACACAAACTTTTTGTTTGGTTGAGAATGATGCGGGCGATATCGTCGGTGCAATATGTTTGAGATGGGAAGAGGTTCCGGCTCTCATGGCGCATGGCGGATTAATTGGGTATAGTATAAGGCCAAAAATGAGAGGATGCGGGTATGCTAACGAGATGTTGCGACTGGGACTTCTAGAATTTAAGAGAAATAATAAAAAAATAAAAAAACTTTTGATTACTTGTAAAGATTTTAATATCCCGTCGGCTAGAGTTATTAAAAAAAATGGTGGAATTTATGAAAACAGTTGCGAACACGACGGATTTAAGTATTTAAGATACTGGATAGATTTACAATAGTAACTGGATGGGTTGGTTTAAGGATTTAGAATTCTGATTTTTTAAATTCATAACCAACCTTTCTATCTGTTAATATGGATACAATTATATCGTGTTTTGGGCTATAATTTAAAGCATGGAAAGTAAAGATTATATTGGAAAAAGAGTTAATGTTATGATTGACCGGCCTTTTGGATCTAAACACCCGAAGCATGGATTTATTTATCCAGTTAACTATGGGTATGTTCCGAATACGATTAGCGGTGATGGCGAGGAACTGGATTGTTACGTGCTGGGCGTTTTTGAGCCGGTCGAAAAATTTGATGGGAAGTGTATTGCTGTTATCCATAGGGTGGACGATAATGATGACAAATTGGTTATCGTTCCGGACGGGAAGCAATATAGTAATGATGCAATCGATGCTCTAATCGAGTTTCAGGAAAGATTTTTTAAACATACTGTTATCAGATAATATAAAAAACCATTACTGTTTGGCGAGCTTCTTATAATATGCCAAATCAATGTAAAACGATGTTTGTGTTTTTCTATTTTGATTTTGATAAACGGATTTTTGTAGAAAATGAGAAGGAGTAAAAAGGTTGGTTTAGAAATACGAGATTTTGATTTTTAAATTCATAACCAATCTGTGGTATCTGTCATTGTGGATTTAATTAAATCATATTTTTGTGTATAATTTAAGTAGTATTTTAATGAAAAAGGATGATTGTAATGATAAAAAAGAATAAGCTTTCAGTAAAGATAAAAAGTTTTTTTATTGCGGTGGGATTCATTGTTTTCCCGCTAGTGATAGGTTTAATATCTTCAGCCTTGACTGGTGATGCAATGATGTCGTTTGGCAAATTAAACCAACCACCTTTAGCACCACCAGCATGGTTATTTCCGGTAGCGTGGACAATACTATATATATTAATGGGCGTAGCATCGTATTTGATTTATCAGTTAAAACCAAGAGCAAAAAAAGAAAAGAATTTAAGAAAAGCGGAACTAATTGTATATTTTGTACAACTTTTCTTTAACTTTATGTGGACATTGTTATTTTTCAAATGGGAATTGAGATTTTTTGCGTTTGGTTGGTTGATTGTGATGTGGGGGATGATTTTGGCACTGATTATTATGGCATTTAAGAATCGAAAAGCAGCGGCTTGGTGTTTATTACCATATATTTTATGGTGTACATTTGCGGCGTATTTAAATATAATGATTGCCGTGCTAAACTAAAAGGGTGAAAGTAAATAAGAAGTCGGGTTTGTTTAAAAAATTTTTAGGAGTGTTTTTGATGGTCGTGATTGTTGTGGCAATCATTAATCATCAAATGATTTCAGATTTTGTAAGGGGATGGTTTTATTCGCCTTCGTTGGAAATGTTGAGAGTTCGAGAAAAGTTGAGTTTAACGGAAAAAGGTGAATTAATTTTTAATGCTTCGTGGCCAGAATTTAACGACGAAGTAGATTTTAATGCTAACTGTTTGTCGTATAATGAAGAAGAGGCGATATTGGGTTGTTATAAAGGGCAGAGAATTTATGTCTATTCTATTGATAGTAATGAATTAAAAGGGATTACAGAATTAGCGACGGCTCACGAATTACTTCATGCGGTTTATGAAAGAACGTCAAAGATAGAAAAAAATAATCTAAGGGTGTTACTAGAAGGGGTTTATAAAACCAATCAGGAAGCTTTAAAAAAGGAAATTGAAATTTATAGCGATGATGAAAGAATAGAAGAACTTTATGTGCGAATCGGGACCGAAATTAAAAAATTGCCAGAAGAATTAGAAAAACATTACGCAGAGATTTTCAAGGATCAAGATAGGATTGTAGATTTTTATGAAAGCTATATTGGAGTATTTCGGAGGTTAGAGGCAGAGTTTAAGGCCTTGAAAGTAGCAATGAAAGAACTAAAAAGCCAGATTGATATAAAAAGTGCAAAATATAAGATACGCACAGAACAACTAAATAACAAAATTTATGAGTTTAATAGTTGTGCGAATCAGATAGGGTGTTTTAGTAGTCAAGATGAGTTTAATATAAAAAGAAATGAGATATTGGCCAATCAGGCTGAGCTAAAAAGTTTTTATGACGAAATTGACGGTTTAATTAACCAATATAACTTGGATGTAGAAAAATATAATAATAATATAATACGTAGTGAAAAATTGCAAAATATAATAAATTCGCATGTAATAGTTGAGGGTATATAGTGCGATTGAGGGTTCGAAGATTGTCAGTCGTTGTGATGGCGCTTTTGGGAGTGGTTTTGTGGTTGGTGATAAATCCAGAAAGTTATGAGGAGGTTTTTACTAGGGTAGAAAATACGGGGGCGGAAGCAGGGTTGAATTATGCAGCGGAAGCAATAACGGAAAGCGATGGAACAGCGAGGTTGGCGAGTGAAGTTTTGGAGGAATTAAAAGTTAAAGGACGAGCACCGAAGATTGGGTATTCTAGAGAAGAATTTTATTCGGGATGGCCGACAGCGGAAGGATGTTCCTTAAGACAACGAATTTTGAAGCGGGAATTTGGCGAAACGGCGGTGTTGGATGGGTGCGTAGTGTTGGCAGGAGAATTTGATGAGCCATATACAGGTGAGCATATGATATTTAAGGATAAGACCGAAGTGTCAAAACTTCAAATCGATCATGTAGTGGCACTTTCGGATGCTTGGCAGAAAGGAGCACAATATATGGACTATGAAGTGCGTAATAAAATTGCGACGGATCCTTTAAATTTGTTGGCAGTAGATGGATTAGCGAATAATCAGAAGTCAGATGGAGATGCGGCGACATGGTTGCCGGCTAATAAAAAATTTCGGTGTCAATATGTGGCGAGGCAAGTGTCGGTAAAATATAAATATTCGCTTTGGGTGACAGAGGCGGAGAAAGAGGCGATCTTGAAAGTACTTTCAAATTGTCCAAATGAGCCGGCAATTGGTGTATAATTACAAATAAGTAAGTGGAGCAAAATATGAAAAAATATATTTGGAGTGCGTCGATTGGAGCTGTGGTTTTGGTAGTAGGGGCGTTTTTGTTGGGGAGATATGCGTTCCCTAATAATAGTTTAACTAGTCTGCCAGCGCCTGAATTGTCAGAGGGTGAAAGAGGGCAACTTGGAATTGATAAAAATATTAACGAATCAACCATTGACCAATATCTTAATCGATCGGACGTGGTATATCGGGATGTGAGAATGTTGAAAGATTTAGGAAATTATGAAGCGATCGGGGGTGATTCGTATCTGAGTGGTTTTGTAAACGGATTTGAAGTAGTGCCTTTGCCATATCTTGTGAATGTGACGGAGTTGCCAGAAGCTGTAGGGGATACTTACGCGGGCGAGACTTTGTTTACGAATAAAAATGGAAAATATGTGGCAAATTATAGAGAATCTATGGATGTTCTGGAGGCATTGTTTCCTAAAGACAAGGTGATATTTTTGATGTGTGGCGGTGGTGGATATTCAGGAATGATGAAAGATATGTTAGTGGCACTTGGTTGGGACGAATCAAAAATTTATGATGTGGGTGGGTATTGGTACTATGAGGGTGAGAATGATGTAAAAGTGAAGCGTGAATTAGAAGATGGTGGGGTGGTTTATGATTTTTATAAAGTGCCTTATCATGAAATTGATTTTGATATTTTAACCGAGATTGACTGATGACTAGTAAGCAACAAAATAAAAGAGTTGGAGTTTTAGTAATCACGCTAGTGATAGTGCTGATTGGCGGGGTTTTATTTGTGGGGGCGACGAGTGGGTGGTTCGATGATTCAAAGGTGATACTAGATGCGGAATATATTTGTGAGGAAAATTGTGGTAAATTGGCAGAATTAAATGTTTCTTCGTATGAAACTTTGGTTAAGGAAAAAAAATCTTTTATAGTTTTCATAGACCAGGACGGTTGCACGATGGCGGATAAACTAGAAGGGTATACGGATAGTTATGCCGAAGAAAAAGGAGTATGGCTTTATAAGATGATGTTTTCAGAAGTAAAACAGTCGTCTTTATATAATTTTGTAAAATATTATCCATCAGTGGCGATTATTTCAAAGGGAAAAGTAGTAGCGTGGCTTCGTGCGGATAATGCTGAGGACGCTGAGGTGTATAATGATTATGGGGTGTTTCAAGAGTGGATGGACGAATGCCTACAATTAAAATAAGGTAATTTGTTAAAAAATTTAAAAAAACACTTGACAATATTATTATGCTTGTGCTAACATAGAAGATGTTAGAGGTCATATTTAACATAATAAAATATAAAATGGTTCTGCTGATAAGGCGGAGAAGAAAGAGTAAAAAATGAAAAAAATAGCAATTACAGGTATATCCGTAGCCTTGGCGGCAGTGCCGGTGGCTGGGGTGTTTGCGGCTACGGGTACAACCGTAACTGATACCATAGAAGTTACAATTAACTCAGCTTGTACGATTACTACAACCAATGCAGCTAATACCTATTCAGCAACGATGACAAACGGTCAATTGAAGAGCGATCTCGGTTCAACACAAATGACTATTGCTTGTAACGATGCTGCTGGTTGGCATGTCACGGCTGTTGGTTCAGGTAGCGATGCGTCTAATAAAACCGCAATGAACGCAAGTGGTTCTGGTACTGATATTGCTACTGGCATAGCTACGTCTGGTGGTACGTCTAATTGGGCTATGAAAGTAACTGGTACTGGTGCTACTGGCTTCACTAGCTTTGCCGCTGTTCCTTCTAGTGCAACAGATGTTGCTACCGGTTCTGGCGCTGCAGCCGATGCTACCCTTACTACTACTTATCAAGTATTTATTAGCGCGACTCAACCAGCTGCTACTTATACTGGTCAGGTAACTTACACACTTGCTCATCCAGCTAGTTAGTCTGGTCTGCAATCAACTTGGGTGTGGCTCCTTTTAAGGAGCCATATTCATCATAAAACAAGCTATGGGTCAATTTAGATAGACATCTAATTGAAGACTTAGTCATTAATAATATAAAGCGGGAGAAAAGATGTCAGATTCTAAAAGCAATTGGCAAAAACATAAAAATAGTGTTATTGTTTGTTTTTTTATAACAATTATTGCATTTGTTTCATGTTTGTTCTTTATCGGTGAAGAAACATATACTGAATCTAAGCAAGTATATTCTATTGAGGTCTTACAATGTCTTAGTTCTAATCCAATAAATTCCTTCTTTGGATATTCTGACTCAGTAAATAGCAAGCATGAAATAAAAATTACATACAGACAAGATGAACCAGATAAAATATCTTACTCTTATAACAATATTCTTTCTTCCGAAGAAGACGCTCAACATGTAGATGCTGTTTTACATGCAAAGTACAATAATTATATGGGTGAGCATAAGCTTAATCTATCAACTTTAGGACCAATTTTTATGGTAGTTGAAAATAAGTTTAAAATTAATTTTTACACTAAGTTTTCTAATATTAATGCGATAAATGGTGTTGTTTTCTTCTTGAGCCCCGAAGAGGTTGTTAATGTAGCAAATAATTCTATAGGCAAAACGAAAGAATTATATACTAGTAAAAATTTCGTTTGTAGTATAATCAACAATAATGAGGAAGAAGATGAAAAAGAATAAAATTAAAGTATTCATAACAATGCTCGGGATTGTTTTATCCCTAGGAAGCAATGTTGTCTCAGCTGCTGACAAAAATAGCTCAACACTAACCGTATCGCCACCTAACCAAGAAATAATTCTTGTTCCAGGAGAAGTATATGAGGGCGCTATTGTGGTAGCGAATTCAAATGAAGCTGACAGGGATCTCGTTTATTCTGTTTCTGTCGGTTCCTTTAGTCAAAAGAGAAATGATAACAGTAATGATGACTATGGTACTGTAGATATTGAAACCGTATCGTCATATAACCAAATGATGGACTGGATTGTACTAGGAAAAGAGCATGGGACGGTGGCTCCAAATAGTCAGGATACTATACCTTTTAATATTATTGTGCCTGTTAATGCTCCGGCCGGTGGTCAATATGCAACAATTGCAATTCAGGATGATACAAAACTGGATAATGGTTCTGGTAATATTAATATTGAAAGTAAAGTTCGTATTGCTTCTATTATTTATGCTGAAGTTGCGGGTGAAACTCATGAAGAGGGTAGTATTATCGAAAACCAGCTTCCAACCCTTCTTTTAAAGAACACCGTTGATGCCACTTCCCTCGTCAAAAACGAGGGGAATGTTCACACTGATGCTAAGTATATTTTACAAGTCTGGCCGTTGTTTTTTGACGAAGAAATCTGTACTAACGAAGAAAATGTTACTACTAGCCTTATTATGCCAGAAACCGAACGTTACCATATAGAAACTTGCAATCTCCCAGCTATCGGCATTTTTCGTGCTAAACAGACTGTTCAAATTTTTGGTGAGACTTCAATTGTTGAAAAAATTATCATAGTTTGTCCACTTTGGCTACTAGTGATTATCGTGCTCCTAATTGTATCTATCATTATGTGGCTTATCATGAAAGTTAAAGCTAGAAAACAAAATAAATAGTCGTTGCATATTATTAGTGAAAGTTAAAAAAGGGTATTGACATGGTGGCGCAAGTGCGATATAATGGGGGGAGTTTAAGCAAGTCGGTATTTTCGACCTCTACAAAAAGAAATAGAAAGCGAGGAATCTTTTGAGGTCGCTTGAAGTGGCTTCAAAATAATTCTTTTAAGACTCTCTAGTTTAACAATTTGGATAAACGATAAAGATTTTAAAGACGACATTAGTAATCGAATATCGATTGCTAGTTAAGTCAATGCATAAAAAGGTAATTAAGGGCACTGATAGTGGATGCCTTGACAATCAATACCGATGAAGGCCGTAGGAGTCTGCGATAAGCCTCGGGGATCTGACAACGAGAATTGATCCGGGGATTGCCGAATGGGGAAACATAATATGGGTCATGCCATATTGTTACTACCTGAACACATAGGGTAGAA
>JAEEHN010000010.1 GCA_016280905.1 Candidatus Saccharimonadota bacterium | reverse complement strand
TCTATCTCTATGAAAGTCGGTAACCATGGCCAGGTATCGATGCAAATTTCTACTTCGCCGAACTTCCAAATTTCTCGCTTAGTTTCTTGGTTAGCTTTAGTTTTAAGCCCACAGCCCCTCAAAAAAAGAATTGCATCATCATAATCTTTTACTTCAATATTAACTTCTTTCGTGCCGAGAATAGAATGATCGTCACTGACATTCTTATAAGTCATAACGATTTTATCACCTTCATCTCGAACACGAGCAAAAGAATGTTCGCTGGTATAGAAAACGACACGTCGCATTAAAACTTCGGGTTTTTCTAGGTTTGCACCAATTTCTTTTAGCTTTGAACGTATGTCATCCTTATCAATATCTAAAAACTGGGCTTCAATTTCATTCTTCATACCCTCATTGTAACATTTTTATGGCAATTTCTATCTAGCTTTTTCGTGGCTCGTTTTTTGTATACCGTTAAAACCTGGTTAATTAAGCTCCACCAAACGGTTTATAAAATAATTTTTAACTATTTCGATATCTGTAAGTGCCTGTTAAATCCCTCGTTAGTATAGAGGGCTATTTTATGCCATTTTTGTGGCAAAAATACGCCAAAAACCGTAATTTACCTCTATAATTTTGTCGGTTAAATCCCCCGATGTTTCTCACGCATAATATTGTGTGCTCTTTGAAATTCGCCGAATCTATTGATTTATTTAAGAAATATGATATAATTTAATACAGAGAGTCCGGAACTTGTTTCTTACGCTCTCAAAATTCTAGAGCCACTTGGGCTTGAAACACAGGAGGTATGACTATGTTGTGGGAGAACCTTAAAGTAAAAGAACTCTACGCTTCCATTTACGCCACATCGATCATCGAAGAGATGTTCAAAACCGGCTTAAAGATTGGGAGCACCCTGCTCGCAGTCTCCGCTATGGAAGAACTGATTATTCGTGGTGACACGGACATCATCCGGCGCGGACTTGACTCTGCCTTCAAAGAAGGTCATGTCAAGATCGGGACTTCTATGTCCACGTTGATCGCTCTCTCTCTTTCGGAGAGTTGTCGCGAAGCTGATCCGTTTCTCCAGCACTTTGGAGAGTTTCTTTTCAAAGCCAAAACGAACGATCCTTTCACCGAGTTCGTGAATGGTCCGGGATTAGAATTCCGATCCTCGGGAGATCTATTAGAGTTTTTCCTTCCGGAAGGTCCTACGGACCTGGAAACCGCAATAAGCGTCGGGTTTATCGCGCAGGAGTTGAAGCGGGCAAGAGAAACAAAAGAGCGTCTTCAGAAGCTCGCCGATGATTCGTTCCTGGAGTGGATGAAGAAAGTTTTTTCCGACTCCGGTGCCGATCAGTCTGTTATCGACAAGTTATTTTCCGAGATGACGCCTGGTCAGATTGCAGCACTTAAAAAAGATGTTATGGATTGTTCCAACTAACCCATAGCACCCTGCACCTTACACCCTCGTTAGCATTCGCTGACGGGGGTGTTTTCTTGCTCATATGCTCTGTAGCTCGCCTAATGCATCTTTCCTATAATATTGTTAAAGCCTGGTTAATTAAGTCCCGCCATTCGGATTATAAAATAATTTTTAACTATTCCATAACCTATAAATGTCTGTTAAATCCCTCGTTAGTATAGAGGGTTATTTTTATGCCATTTTTGTAATAAAAACATGTCAAACACCACAATTTACCTCTATTATTTTGTCCGTTAAATCCCTTTATTTTAGAAACTTTCTAAAACTTCGTCAATATCGTTGTAAACACAATACCTACCACTATCGCCATAAAGCGGTGATAGTACCACAATATTACCATCTTTTATCGTTTTATTAGTGCAGTTTTTATCGAAGAGAATGGTAAAGTCTTTTTCATTTGGCTCATCCCCAACTTCAAGCTTTATATTATATATTCCTTTTTTTATATCATCATTAATCGCATTTGAAGAAAAATTATCAATTTCGGCCTCATTTGGATATCGCCCATTTTCTTTATAAAACTCCCCAACCTGACATACTATTTCTTCTCCTATTTGTTCTACATAATGCTGTGCCGCAAATAGTTTTCGCTTTTCTGCGCCATCGACATAACTGTAATAATCATCTACATCGACATTTTTTAGATCATTAGATGTTTTTCCTCCTTTAGCGCATTTATCCCATGCGCCCCATGAGCTGCTTCCACTTAAATAATAGGGGTCTTTTGACTTCAAGGTTATGGAAACGCTATTATCCTCATTCCATGATATTCTGAAAAACGATAGAACACCGCTAATCTCATATGGTGAAAAAATCAACAATAAGCCTATAGCGACCATTACATAATCTTTAAAAACATGTTTTTTACGTTTATTGCTTAAGACTGCCACTCTTATAAGAGAGATCAACGATAATACGAATAATGCAAAAATCAATCCTTGCCAAGCCATACCGAATATCATGAAGACTACCCATCCGAATTGTGTTTCATGTGCCAAGACATTTGTGCCAATAAGAACAATAATATAGCCAAAAAATGTAATTAGCCCGATTATAAGAGAAAACTTCTTCCAGAATTTTATTTTCTTATCTATATTTGCAATAAAATCAACAGGTATTTTTTGTGTTACGCCATTCGGCAAGGAGTCTTGAGACGATGATGCGCCACTGGAAAAGGTTGATGGCATGAACGTGTCTGTACTAGTATTAGAAACGGGCGGCTGAGCCTGTGCCATTGGCCCTAATGATGATGCCACTTGAGATGAATCTGTAAAATTGTGTTGTAGATTATTAATCGTTGATTGCTGCATCGAATTTTGTTCTTCAAAATTAGCATTATCATCTTTCATAATCGTATTTTATCATATAATTTTATTATTTTATATATTTCCTCTGTATATTGTTAAAACCTGGTCAATTAAGCTCCACCAAGACGTATTTAAATCGGCAACAGGCCGATTTTTTATTGATATTTTCCGTCTCTATGACAACAACTCGTCCGCATTATTAAGTAGATCTTGAATTATATTGAAGGCTTGGGCGAGGTGGTAACCGTCGACAAAAATATGGCTTACGGTTATATTTAGTGTTAATTCGTAGCGACCGTTTTGTTCTATGAATTTACCCCAACAAACTCTCGGAATACACTGCGAGCGAACGTCATCAGGAATTGGATGTGAAATATTAGTAAAATCTACCCATGGAATACATGTGATGTAATACTCGTCATAACAGTTTTCCGGGTTATAGTTGCCTTTTTTGATTTGTTTTTGCTTTTTAGCACTTTCGATATACTCCGATGCAACTTTGTAAAAACTGCTATAGTTTCGGCAATTTTTATGCCGAACATTCTCGAATGTTCCGGCCTTAGTCATGACAGTATATGCCGGATTAACATCATCAAATACGACAGGTTTGTCGTCAACTAACCTCATTCGCATTTCTTCCAGGGAGTTTAGCCCCGTGACCACAACATATAACATATTAATAAAAAAGGATTGGTCGTGTCGCCTCGTATGCTCCAATAGTTTCGTAATATCCAATCGAACATTCATGCCATATGTACTATTGGAAAAAGTCTTGAACCACTTATAGGTCTTCAGTCTAGACCAGCATTCAAGTTTTATTTCTTTCATATATAACCTCACAATTATTCTTTTGTATCTATCATTGTACCATATTTTTTGATATAAGTCTTTCTCGTGTGCTGTTAAAGCCTGGCGAATAAAGCCCCACCAGATTTTATATAAATCGGCATTTTGGCCGATTTTTTAGTGGACAAAACACTAAACTTGTTGTATACTATGTTGATAAGCTCTTCCTTAGATAGCTGAGCTTGAACATTTAAGTTTTAGAAAGATAGGCGATTTTAAACAATGTGGCTATACTGTAAATTTGCGTTTGAAGAATCAGGGGGGGGTTAGAATATGAAAGAACGGATCTATGGCCTTGACACTGGAGGATACGATCCTCAAAAAATTGCCACAATGGCCGACTGGGAGCTTTTCTTGGAATACTATTCCATCACGCTTTTGGCATGGCGCATGGTTCACGATACGTGTAAGGACTATTCTAAAGGTTATATTTCGGAAAAGGGATATAACTTGATAATGGAAGAAATCGAAAGATTACAATACCCTATCGAATATTTACTTTACACTATATCAAAACGTATTAAGATTGAAGTAAATGAGCCAGAAGCTGGCAGACACATTGTTCCCAATCGAGAAATGTTTATGAAGTGGTACGAGTTTCATGACGATCACTTTATGCATAAAATGTCTCAGTCGGCATGGGATAACTTTGAACAAAAATGCAAAGACGGTGCTGACGTTTCTGAATTTTTACCCGTAGGCGATTGGCACGAATATAAATCGTCATCTTTTTCCTAAAACTACCTAAAAACTCGGCCCTGGTCGAGTTTTTTGTGCTTCATAAAATACGAGTCGGCGATTTATCGAAAATTTATAATCCGCCTATAGTGTTTATGATTATTGATTCGCTTAGTTTTTGTCTTTTTACGGTTTGAGTATATGGTCAAGTAAACGCTACTTAGTGATGGCAATATAATAAGAATTACTGGTAATATGCTATTTTTGAAAAATAATGAAATCATAGCAATAGCAATTGCAAATATAATCTCTTCAAAATTAGCTTTTATGGCATTCTTCAGATTAACCCTTGAAGTTGTTTTTGGCGTGACGATAAAGACGGCTTTTTTGCCAATAAGAGCGAGAAATGAAGCTTTTATACTTTGATATAACATAGAACCGTAAAGCATAAAAGTTAAAAACATATAGCGAATGAATTCTGCTTTTTTAATTTTTGTATACCATGATATAAAATCGTTAATCATTGGAGCGAAGAAAAACATAATCGTTGGAATTAATAGCCAACCAGGATAATGAAGATCATAGCCTAAAGACGGGAATAAGACAATATTTATAATGATATATAATGAAAACAATGCAGTAAGAGGCAAATTATATGTGAAAAGGAAAATATCTAATTTTTCATACCAAGTCATATCGGCGGTCAGTATTTTTTTCGTATATTTTTTCATAAATTCAAAATTGCCTTGTGTCCATTTGCTATGACGTTTTTTAAATGCCAGATAATCAATTGGGTATTCCTCTTGACAAATAATATTTGGAGCAAAGGCAACATAATAGCCTTTATTTCTTGCTTCAATTGAGAAGCAAAGGTCTTCGGCGACTACTTCTGGCAGCCCATTAGTTGCTTCGTAGCATTCGCGACTGACCATGGCTCCATGACCAAGTAAAGACATAAAACCATTGTGATGTTTGACTGTTTGATATGTTTGCCAATGGCTATTTACGCCAATATGAAACATCTTCATAAACGGAGTGCTGTTTCTCGTAGCAATATGTGTACATTGGACGATACCAACATTATCGAGATGCTCAAAATATTTCAAACATTGTTTGACGAAGTTTTTCGGAATAATTTCATCGCTATCTAGGATGACGAAATAATCATAATTTCTCTTATTACGTAAATAGTGGTTAATATTACCGGCTTTAAAGCCCTTTCTATTTCTCCGCCGAACGACTCTAATATTATATTCTTTGGCAAAAACATCGATTAGATTCTTGTACTTTTTATCTTTAGAATCGTCCAAAATAACAGTCTCGACATTCTCATAAGATTGCTTTAGGCACTTCTTCAACGAAGATCCTTCAAAGTCGTCACAAGTACAATATATTAACAATACTTTTTTTGTAGCATTCTTGAGTCTAGATCTTCCAATTTTTTTCGAATAGCCGTATAAGTTCTTTCGATTAAGATAGTAATATAAGACATAAATTATATCTTTTGTCCCATTAAGCCAAAAATAACAAATGAAGATTGCATTGAGAGTGAGCAAACAGTCAACAATAAAGGCGCCCGTTAATACATTATTATATTCTGATATAACAGAAGGAATAAAAAAGGATAAAAGCATAATCCAACAAAATAATATATCAATATAAACGTAACTAAACTTTTTCATTACATATATTATACTACTTTTTTGATAAAAAAGCAACTATATTTTGACTCATATGAAAACTTTTTTATGATATAATTACAGGGATGTTAGAGTTGCAGAATGTTTCTTTTTCGGTGAAAGATAATCCTAAAATGATTTTGAATGATTTTTCGTATGCTTTTCCTGAATCGGGACTAGTAGCTATTACTGGGCCAAACGGCAGTGGTAAATCTACATTGGCGCAACTTTTAATGGGCGTAAAGACGCCTACTAAGGGTCGGATTATTTTAAATAAAGTTGATATCACTAAAAAAACTGTAACTGAAAGAGCCCGTCTTGGCGTCGCTTTTTCTTTTCAGCAACCAGTTAAAATCAAAGGGATTACAGTTTTCGAGTTAATCGATATTGCACTTGGTGGAGGTAATGATCCGAAAGAAGTTGGTTCTTATCTAAAAATGGTCGGGCTAAACCCCGATCAATACCTTCTGCGCGAAATTAGCAGCGGTCTGTCTGGTGGCGAGATGAAACGGATTGAAATCGCTTCCGTTTTGGCTAGAAATACTCGAATTTCAATTTTTGATGAGCCAGAGGCTGGAATTGATCTTTGGAGTTTTAGTGCCCTAAAGAATGTGTTTAAAAAAATAAAGCGAAATAATCCTGACAATCTGATTATTATAATTTCTCACCAGGAAAAGATTCTAGAGATTACAGATGAAATTTTGGTTTTAGAATCTGGTAAAATCATAAAGCACGGAAAACCTGAAAAGATTTTATCGTTTTTGAAGGAGAGATGAAATGGAATTGACGGACGAAGAGAAACAAATTTTATGTGCGGTAAGAGATTCTTTTGAAATTCCGGAAGGTGCTTATAACTTTAGAGTAAACGGCAAATCAATCGGCCGAAAATCTACTGATATGATTGAGGTTAACCCAAAACAAGAAAAAAGTGGACTAAACATTGTCATTAAACCTGGTACAAAAAACGAATCCGTACATATTCCTGTAGTTATCAGTGAGTCTGGCTTGAAAGAAGTGGTTTATAATGATTTTTATATTGGAGATAATGCGGAAGTTACGATTGTTGCTGGTTGTGGTATTTATAATTGTGGTGGTCAAAATTCAGTGCATGATGGTGTACACAGATTTTATATTGGTAAAAATGCCAGGATTAAATATATAGAAAAACATTATGGTTTTGGCCCAGGGCATGGTAGTAAAATTTTAAATCCTGTTACGGAAGTTTATCTAGACGAAAATAGTGAAGCAACACTTGAACTTGAACAGATTAAAGGAGTAGATTCGACAATCAGAAAAACTATTGCAAATGTTGGAAATAATTGCAAAATTACAGTTAATGAAAGGCTTTTAACTCATGGTCGTCAATCGGCCAAGAGTTCTTATAGCGTTAAATTGTTAGGAGTAAATGCAAAAGCCGATGTAATTTCTAGATCGGTGGCAAGAGACTATTCGAAACAAACATTTAATCTTGCAATAACAGGCGAAAACAAGTGTTTTGGTCATTCTGAATGTGATGCGATTATTATGAATTCAGCCACGGTAAAAGCCACGCCGACTTTAAATGCAAAAATCAAAGACGCCGAATTAATTCATGAAGCAGCGATTGGTAAAATCGCTAGTGAACAATTAATCAAGTTGATGTCCCTCGGTTTGGATGAGCGTGAAGCTGAATCCTGTATTATCAACGGCTTCTTGAAATGATTGTTGTATTTTTTACATAAATTAACATAAAAGGCTTGTAAATCCATATTTAGTGGTGTATATTAGACATAAGACGCTAAATGTAGAGTCAAAACGAAAAAGCATTACCACTGAAGATCGACAGATTCTACAAAAGGTCATATATCAAACAAAACAAGATACATGAAGGAGGTATTTTGATTATGTTCAAAAGGATAGTGAAGCGGGACGGAAAGATTGCAAAATTCAATCCCGATAAGATTACAGATGCAATTACTAAGGCTGGCCTTGCTACTGAGGAATTTAAGGCTGATAGAGCTAAGGCGTTGACCGAAAAAGTCTTAAAAAGGGCGGAGGAAAAAATTACTGCCAGGACTCCCAACGTAGAACAAATTCAAGATATTGTCGAAGAAGTTTTAATGGAGTCATCTTTTAAGAAAACGGCACGTGCATATATACAATATCGCCAAGAACGTTCGAGGCGTCGTGAAGCAAAGTCTGATTTAATGATGATTTATCGCACAATTTCTCATGCAGATGCCTCGGAAGATTCCGATGTAAAACGCTCTAATGCCAATGTCGATGGGGATTCGGCAATGGGAAAAATGCTTCAATTCGGTGCGGAAGGCTCAAAAGTTTTTGCTAAATCTTTACTACTCCGACCTGACATTGCGGCAGCACACGATAATGGCGATATTCATATTCACGATCTTGATTTTTACGCAACTGGTACTTTAACTTGCTGCCAATCCGATCCGTTCGTATTGTTCGAAAACGGTGGTTTTAATACTGGGCATGGACATCTTCGTACACCTAATTCTATCAGCTCTTATGGCGCGCTTGCGGCTATTTTATTGCAAGCCAACCAAAATGAACAGCATGGTGGGCAATCAATCCCTAATTTTGACTATGCGATGGCTCCGGGTGTCGATAAGTCATTCCGAAAGGCCTTAAAAAAGAACTTAGATAAATATAATAAATTTACTGGCAAAAAACTTGCACTTGAAGTCAAAGACGACATCCAATATGGTGATGATAAAAAATTAGAAAAGGCAAAATGGCCAAAAGAAGTGATTGAAGCTTCTAACGCCGACGTCGAACGCGAAACGTTGCAAGCAATGGAGGGGTTTGTTCATAACCTTAATACGATGCATTCTAGAGCTGGCGCGCAGGTACCTTTTACTTCAATCAACTTTGGCACTGATACTTCACCATCCGGAAGGCTTGTTTCTAAGTGTTTACTAGAGGCAACAGATAACGGACTTGGCAAGGGAGAAACGCCCATTTTTCCGATCTCGATTTTTAAAGTTAAAGAGGGGATTAACTACAATCCTGAAGATCCAAACTATGATTTATTTAAGAGGTCAATGGAAGTCTCGGCGAAGCGATTATTCCCGAACTTCTGTTTTGTCGATGCACCATACAACTTAAAATATTACAAAAAAGGCGATTATCGTACTGAGATTGCAACGATGGGATGCCGAACGCGCGTATTTGCTTCGGTCTTCCCAGAATCTGACGGCATCGTAACCGGAAGAGGCAATCTATCATTCACCACTGTGAATTTAGTGCGAATCGGTATCAAGCATGGTATTTGTTTAGGCGAACGTAAAGAAGCGGATTGGGAGGGATTTTATAAAGAGCTTGACGAAAAAATGGATTTAGTTAAAGACGAATTGCTGGAGAGATTTGAATTTCAAGCTAATCAACACGTGAGAAATTTTCCATTTTTGATGGGGCAAGGTAATTGGTTTGGTTCGGAGAAATTAGGCTGGAATGATACTTTGCGTGATGTGATAAAACACGGAACATTGTCAATCGGTTTTATTGGATTGGCTGAAACCTTAGTGGCCATGACCGGAAAGCACCATGGTGAAGACGAAGATTCAAGAGAACTTGGACTTGACATTGTCACTCATTTGCGGGAAAAATGCGACGAATATTGTAAAAAGTATAAATTGAATTTTTCACTACTTGCTACTCCAGCTGAGGGTATTGCTGGACGGTTCACTAAAATTGACCGTAAAGAATATGGTGTAATTAAAGGGGTAACTGATCGTGAATTTTACACTAATTCTTTCCACGTTCCGGTTTATTATCCAATTTCGGCGTTCGATAAAATTGAGATTGAAGCACCTTATCATAATCTTTGTAATGCAGGCCACATCACTTATATTGAACTCGATGGTGATCCATCGCAAAATATCGCAGCATTTGAAGCTGTAATTCGTAAAATGCATGATGAGGGGATTGGTTATGGTTCGGTTAACCATCCCGTAGATCGCGATCCGGTATGTGGTTTTTCGGGTATTATTACTGGCGACAGATGCCCTCATTGCGGCAGGCTTGAAGGTGATTTGCCTTTTGAAAAGATTAAATCCTGTGTGAAAGGTGAGTAAGTGGTTGATTGGCATAAAATTTCATTGGAAAAAATTGCTAGAGAACTCGAAACACCAAAGGGTTACATTAGAGTTTCTGCGCCACTTGAACATGATAATATAGTGAATGGCGATGGACTGAGGGCTGTACTCTGGACGCAGGGTTGCCCTAACCATTGTCCAGGATGCCAAAATCCCGAGACATGGGATTATGAAGCTGGAATTTTACGAAAGATTGACGACATCAAAAAGGAACTGGCTAGTTTTAGAGGCCAAGCGGGACTAACTTTTTGTGGTGGAGAACCTTTTGTGCAGCCAGAAGCTTGCAAGGAAATTGCAGATTTTGTGCGAAAAGAGCTTGGTTGGAATGTTTGGAGTTTTTCAGGTTTTACCTACGAAATCATTATGGAGCACGGCGGTAATGCTTTAAAATTTCTAAAGTCTCTCGATGCTCTAATCGATGGGCCGTTTATTTTGAGCCAGAGAGATTTGAGCTTGCGCTTTAGAGGGTCAAAAAATCAAAGACTATTACATCTTAAATATGGCACAGGTGAAATTTTGTCAGCCGAATAACTATCTGCTATAATATTTTAATAAATGATGCGGAGGTATGATGGGTAACAATTCTTTTACGATTTTGCCAATGAGTCAACGTTTTTATTTAGAACCAGGCAAGGTTTATACTGGTAAGATTACAGTCGTAAACCCAGTTGATGCAACAAGTGACTTCGCTTATAAGGCTTCAATATCACCATATGGTGTAGTAGGGGGTGATTATACTGCAGATCTTACCACCAATTACAATCGTTCAATAATCACAAATTGGATTAAAATTTTAGAACCTACTGGCAAAGTGCCACCTAACGGTTCAAAAGATATAGAGTTTACCATTACGGTTCCGGAGAATGCTCCTTCTGGAGGTCAGTACGCAACGATTGCGGTGTCTTCAGACAGCGATCAAAAGTCTGGCGATGGAGTGGCGGTACAAAGTGTTTTTGAAATGGCGAGTATTATTTATGCGAATGTGGCTGGCGAAACTGTACGTAGCGGTGAAATTATAAAAAATAATGTGCCAGGTTTTTCGACAATGACGCCCATTATGGTCGGTGCTGTTATCGAAAACGGCGGAAATATACACGAAGATGCCACTTTTATCATTAAAATCTCAGATGTATTTTCTGGAAAGGTAATTTTACCAACTGAAGAGGACAATGGTCAATATAATGAAATCATCATGCCAGAAACTACTAAACAGGTTACACGAAATATTAGTAATCTCCCGGCTATTGGTGTCGTAAAGGTCAGTCAGACGATTTATTATAATGGAAAAGTTTCTACGGTTGAAAAAAACGTGTTGATTTGCCCGATTTGGTTTATGGTACTGATGATTTTGACTTTGGCTTCGATTGTGACGGCTATCGTAGTGACAGTAAAAAAACACAGAAAGAAGAAGTATTACCTATGAAAATAGCGATTTTAGGCGCGGGAGCGTTTGGTACAGCGCTAGGTGGAATTTTGGCCAAAAAGGGTTACGATATTGATTATTATGATTCAAAAACTGAAAAAGAGCGACTTCGCGATGTACTTTTCAACGCAAAAATTGTAATTTTGGCTGTACCATCTGAGGTTGCGCCGTACCTTTTGCCATATTTGCCAAAAAATATACCATTGGTGGTGGCTACAAAAGGATTGTTAAGTGAAGCGTATTTTGAGAGCTTTAAAAAGTATGCCGTTCTTTCTGGTCCGGGCTTTGCAGATGATATCAAAGCGGGCAAAACCACTAGGTTAACCGTTACAGACGATTGGGTAAGGGATTTGTTTATTACGGATTATTTAAGTTTTGATAAAACCAACGACAAAAAAGGCGTTTTAATGTGTGGTGGTCTTAAAAATATTTATGCTATTTTAGCTGGAATGAGGAATTTGGAGCCTGGGACTAAGGCGCATGAAGCTTTCCTAAAAGAGGCGATAAAAGAAATGGCGGGAATCCTAGTAGCAAATGAAGCCAACGCTGAAACCGTAAAATTGGCCTGTGGTGAGGGTGACCTTAAAATTACCTGTTATTATCCCTCCAGAAATTATGAATTTGGCCAAGAATTACGAACGAACGTTAACCATCAGCCAAAAAAGACGATTGAAGGAGTTTCGGCCTTAAAAAAGATAAAAAAAGGAGAGATTCTAGTGCCAAAAAAAGCGAAATTATTACGAGAATTAATGAAGGAGAGTGCGCTGTGGGCTTGAACCAGAAACAAAAACAAGCAGTGGAATATTTAGAAGGTCCACTTTTGGTTTTGGCTGGTCCTGGAACCGGAAAAACGCAATTGCTTTCCGAAAAAGTAGTATATATTTTAAAAAATACTGACACAAATCCTGAAAATATTTTATGTTTAACTTTTACCGAGACTGGCGCTTTAAATATGCGCGAGAGACTAAAATCGATTGTTGGGGATGAAGGGTTAAAAGTTAACATTGGAACCTATCATGCATTCGGTTCAGATATTTTGGCGCAATACAAAAATTATTCTGAAAATTACGAACGCAGACTAGACGCAGCAATCGATGAGGTATCACAATTCAAAATTGTAAAAGAACTGCAAGAAAAACTACCTGGCAATGATATTTTGCGAGGAGATAGTGTTAGAGACATTGTGAGTGTAATTTCGTCAGCTAAATCAGCAGGATTGAATGCTGAAGATTTAAAACGAATTGCAGAACAAAATTTGGAAGATTCGCGAGTTTTATCTGAAGCGGTATCACCATTTTTGAAAAAAATAGTACCAAGAGTTTTTAAAGAATCTTATGAGGCTGCCTATTTACCGATTTGGGAAGTTTTAAAACAATATACTGAAGCCGAAACGATTATAAAAAATATCGAACGTTCAATTGGCGGTTTAGCGCGCGATCTGAAAGAGGCGATAGTGGTTGCTGAAAGTATGGAAAAAATTAAACCTTTGTCAGATTGGAAAGACAAATATTTTGAAAAGGATATTCATGGCAATTATAGATTAAAAGATCGAGTAGCTAATAAAAAATTGATTAGCTTGGCAAAAATTATGGGCGACTACGATGGATATCTCCGAGACAATGGATTATATGATTTCGATGACATGATTGAGGAAGCAGCAAGGGTGTTAAGAGAAGATGCTGGTTTTAAAGCTACTCTAGCCGAACGCTATCAGTTTATAATGTTAGATGAATTTCAGGATACTAACCCTTCGCAATTCGCAATCATTAAGGAGCTGACCGATTATGAAAATCCTTTAATTATGGCAGTAGGTGACGATGATCAGGCAATTTATGAATTTCAAGGGGCGCTTTCAACGAATTTGATCGATTTTCAAAGACATTATGAGGCAAATGTGATCCCGTTGACTGAGAATTACCGTAGCACGCAGGAAATTTTAGATTTTTCGAGAAAGATTATTAACCAGGCTGGAGATAGGTTTGCTGATAAAGAACTTATTTCTCATCAACCGAATCCAAAAACATCTCAAATCTATCGACATGAATTCTTATCTTCGGAAATGGAATATGATTTTGTGGCAAGCGAGATTGCCAAGCTAATAAAATCTGGTATTAAACAAAATGAGATTGCAGTTATATCTTATAAAACAAAATATTTTATACCATTTTTGCCATTTTTGAAGTCTCACTCAGAAATCAAAGTTGCTTACGAAAAAAAGGACAATTTATTGGAAGATGAAAAAATCCATGAGATATTAACTCTGGCTAGATTTATTTATGAACTTGCCTATGAAAAAAAGCCAAGCGTATCGGTGCTGGAAGTTTTGTCGTATCCGTTCTTTGATTTATCAATGGTTGAAGTCATAAAAGCCGTAGGGGAAGCTAGAAGCAACCGTAAATCCGTGTTTGATGTGCTTTTAAAATCGGATAATTTAAAAATTTTAAAAGTGATGGATTTTTTTTCAACACTCGTGGCTAAAGCGTTTGATGAACCTTTAGAAGTTTTTTTGGACTACTTAATTGGAGCTTCTGAACTGAATGGCTTTAGGTCGCCGTATCTTGAATATTATACAGGAGCTGGAGATTATCAGGCATTCAGTTTATATGAATCACTTTCTTCTCTTAGGGGAAAATTAACTAAACATTTTGGTGAAAAAAAGTTACGACTCAAAGATTTAATTTTGCTAATTGATGATTACGAAACTGCTGGGATGCCGCTAAATTTGGTAAGTCCTTATCGAGAATCGGACGAAGCGGTACAGATTTTATCAGCCCATAAGGCAAAAGGGCTGGAATTTTCGCATGTCTTTATAATTTCGGCAGATCATATGGCTTGGGGCAAGGGGAAAGGCAACAATAATCTCCTTGCTTTGCCAAAAAACTTAACCCAAATTCGCCATACCGGAACTACTGATGGAGAAAAATTACGTATTTTATATGTGGCTTTAACTCGGGCAAAGAATACACTTTATATCACTAATTCTCTACATGATTTTAATGAAAAATCACCAGCACGACTTGAATATTTGAATGAATATCAAGGTAGTGAAAAAATAATTTCGCCCCTTATACCCTCCGGAATAGTTGAAACGCATTATAAAGAGAGCGCCTATAGTTATTCCGAAAATAACCTGAAAAATTGGTTTTTACCCTACGTGCAAGCAACACCAGACATGAAAACGATATATCAGGAACGAATCTCAAGATGGCGGATGTCGGCATCAAGTTTAACTTCCTTTATAGATATAGTGTATGCTGGGCCGAGAGATTTTTTCAAAAATTACATTTTACAAGCACCGCCTGAATCGGAGGATGAGTCGCTAGTGTATGGCGATTTGATACATAAGACTTTTGAGGCTATCACTAGTTGTGGTTTATCGGACGAAAAGGCTCTAAAATTTTTCTTGGCCGAATTAGACAAAAAAGATTTGCCGGTTGGACTATTGCAAAGGATTCGCGAAAAAGGTCTTCAAAGTCTCACCATAGCTCTGAGGGCTTTTGGAGAAATTCTAAGAAAAGGGAAAGCCGAAGTAAATTTCGCACCAGATAGATTAAACGTCTATGGTGTACCGATTACCGGAAAAATTGATCATTTATGCATCGATGAAAAAAATAAGACTATTGAAATTTATGATTTTAAGACAGGTGGATATCATAAAGAAAAGTGGCAATCACATGCGACGCTTTATAAATACATGTTGCAATTAGAATTTTATAAATTGTTACTAAATAATTCGCCTAAGTACCAATCATATAAAGTGGAGAGAGCGCATATTCTTTTTGTAACTCCCGATAATGATGGAGAGGTATATGATAAAATTTATGAATTTGGTCCAGAAGATGAAAAAAATCTAGAGAAGTTAATGCGTGCAGTTTACCGACAAGTCTCCAATTTGAGTTTTATGGAAGATGCGGAAATTTTTGTAGCGGCGGACAACCGATTAGGGATTAAAGATATCAAGAATTTTATCGAGCTTCTGCTTGCAAAAGCTTCATAATAGATTATAATTCTCGACAGTACATTAGAAAGGTGGTGAGATGATTGACTTGGACTTGCCCGAAATGCGGAAAAGTATCATTGACCGAAAGAGAGCATGATCGACATGTAGGAGAGTGTGGATTAGGGTATAAACCTAAAAAGTGCCATCATTGTGATGGCACCGGTTATGACGTATATCATCGCAAGTGCACCTATTGTAAGGGTAGTGGTAAATTACCCTAATCTTCATCTATCACCGAAATGGCAGGGTTTTAGACCTTGCCATTTCTGTTTAAGTGTGATATAATGACGTGAGTTATGGCAAAGAAGAATAATACTAAACGTAAGTTAGTTGGGCTCGTTTCGGAAGAATCGGGTGTGAGAGCTTATTATACTAAGAAAAACACCATGAATACACCGGACAAGTTAAGTCTTAAAAAATATGACCCGGTGCTTCGCAAGCATGTGCTTTTTGTAGAGACCAAGAAAAATCTCGGCAGAAACGAAGTAAAAGAAAAGAAACGCTAAAAATTAAACCCCCGAGAGGGGGTTATTTTTTGTGTTCTGAAATACGATAGTTGAGATCGCGAAGAACATTCATAAAATACATAAAACTTTCATAGGGGGAGGCATAGGCAGAAAAATAAGCATGAACGTCGCCGTCATTCCAATACTTGGTACACATCGAATAGGGATGATCGGAAGTAGTGAGGTAACGCCAGTCGGAGATAAGACCTTCATCATTGGTATTTAGGATTTTATCGCGCATGGCATAGAGATCGTGCATAGCAGAATTTTGCATAGAATTGGAAAGCCAAGCGGATAAATCACGTTCAGTATCAGCCCAGGTAATAGTTTCGGGCATGGAAATTTCATCGATTGGCGACATTAATTCGCAAGCTTCCGAAACTGTGATAAATTGATTTTCGTACTCTGAGAGCCATGACGAGATAAACCGATCAAGAAAATCAAAAATGCCCGTGTCGGCCCATTGATGTTCGCCGAAAGTTTCAAAATCCATAAAAAGATTAATTAAATTGCCCCGCAGGCAATCCATGTCGAGCCAATGTTGATATTTAGACACTGTGAGTGGCCATTCTGCCCAGCCATGGTTAGAAAAACGGAAGGCGATATCGTCAGATAAACGGTAATTTTTGAGTAATAACTTAAGACTTTGACAGTTGAATGGGCGATAAACATAGTTTGGACTACGCCAACCGAGAACTTTATCCCAACCTTCAGCCACTATACCTTTATAGCCTTTTTCTTCGGCCCATTTAGCAAGAAAATCATTGTAGGCAAGCTCGGTATTACGAAAAACTTGGGGACGAACACCAAACAGTTGTTCGATTTTATGGGTATGTAAGTCAACTTGGCTATTAAACTCATCTAAATTATAGAAAAAAGCCAATGAATGATAATAGGTTTCACTTAAGATTTCGACTTGACCGCGTTCAACTAGATGTTTGATTTGTTTAATTAGATCTGGGGCCCATTTTTCGGCTTGTTCAAGCCAAGTTCCCGTAATTGAAAGCGAAATCTTAAAATTGGGATATTTTTGCATGTTTTTTTCGAGTAAAGTTAGTGTCGGTCGATAACTTTTCTCGACAACTTTTTTAAAAATACGTTCGTTGGACTGGCGATTGGAATAGTCGCAATTAAAATAATTTGAATTGTTAGAAACATCAAAAATAGAATATTCGCGGTAGCGAATAGGTTGATGTATATGAAGATATAAGCAGATTGAGCGCACCCTAATTCCTTTTAAGCTTTATATTCTTATTATAAATCTTCAGACATTTTTTTGCAACTTGGCTCCAAGAGATTTTGCGATATTCGTTTCTAATATTCTTTTGAAGGGTCGCTTTAAGGCTGGGATGACTAGCGATGGCAAGAATTTCATCGGCGAGTTTTTGTTCGTCCCAAAAATCGTAAGTAAATGCCGACCAAAGAATTTCGGAAACCCCAGATTGTTTAGTGAGGATCAAGGCATCTTGGTGATGAGCAGCCTCTAGAGCGGTTAATCCGAAGGGTTCAGAGATTGAACTCATTACGAATATGTCTGAAATGGAATAGATGTCGCGGAGTTTATGCCCGCGAATAAAACCGGTAAAAATAACATTTTTAGCAATGCCAAGCTCAGCGGCAAGCGAGATGAGTGCATTACGCTCTTCGCCATCGCCAGCAAAGATAAAAATTAGTTTGGGGTTTTTCGAAATAGCCATGGCGGCGGCGCGCATAAGATATTGCAAACCTTTTTGAATGGTAAAACGACCAACGGTCGAAACAATTGTGTGCCCAGATTTTTTAAGAGACTCAATATATTTATAAGTATCATGATTAAAATTATATTTGTCTGTATTATATTCTTCGTCTAGCGAGTTGTAGACAACATCAATTTTCGAAAGTGGAATTTTGTATTTTTCATGGATGATCCTTTTGGTAGATTCAGACACGGCAATAACTTTATCAGCCAACATAAGGCCTTCATATTCTATTTCGTGGATAAGCGGATTGCCTGAATTCATGCCGGAACGGTCAAACTCAGTAGCATGGACATGAGCGATTAGCGGTAAACCAAATTCTTTCTTGGCAAGAATACCAGCTTCGTAAGTTAGCCAATCATGTGCATGAATGATGTCGGGGCTATTAGTAAGAAGGTATTTTTTGACAAAATTACAATATTCTTTTTGGACATCTCTAATTGAAAGAAGATTTTTCCGATCTGTTGTAGGAATATTTTTTTCAAAAATTTTAAGGGATTCATATGCGCCCCCACCATACCGATAAATTGGATCTAGTGAGGTTGCAGATAAGACATTCATAAAACTAGCTTGCGGATGAGTGGCGGTGTAAGGAATGATAAAGTCGATCTCGACACCTTCCTTTGACAAAGCTCTTGCCATATTGAGACAAGCAATACCAAGACCGCCACTGTTGTGCGGAGGTAGTTCCCAACCTAGCATAAGTATTTTCATTTATATTATTTTAGCACAAATTATTGTTTTTGTGGTAAAATTAAGAGAATAAGTTATTTTAATAGGGGTGTAGCTCAGTTGGTAGAGCACTGGTCTCCAAAACCAGGTGTCGCGAGTTCAAGTCTTGCCACCCCTGCCAGTAATGTGATACAATATGAATGTTATGGAAGGTAATAAAAATAAGCCTAGGGTGTTGCTTGTGTTTGGTGCGCCAGGTAGTGGCAAAACAACTTTTAGCGAAAATTTCGCAAAAAAGTTTGGATTGGCTTATTATGATTTAGATGAATTATCTGGGTTGGATTTTACACGAAAAAATCTTATGACGATTTTAGAATTAATAGCTCGAACAAAACAAACGTTAATTATCGAAGGCGGACTTAGGACTGAAAAACAACGTAACGAAATTCGTAATTTACTTCGTCAAGCTAATTATGAACCTTCATTGATTTGGATTCAGACTGATGTAGCAACCATCCGCAAGAGACTTAAAGCACGATTTAAAAACGTAGCCCGGGCAAAAGAAGTTTATGAAGAAGCAGTTAAGGAAATGGAAGCGCCCGTTGAGTCGGAAAAACCAATCATTTTGTCCGGTAAGCATACTTTTGAAACACAAACTCGACATGTGATTACTGGCTTGGCAGAATCAAGCGACGCAAGATGATTTTAAATGACGATGAATTCGGTGAAGTAATTGTTCGTAGAAACACGTTGAGCCGTGGCATTAAGTTTTCGATCTCTACTTCTGGTAGACTCTCAATGTCGGTACCTGCACATACGTCAGAATTTTTAGCAAAACGTTTCCTGAATTCTAATCGAAAGATTATTAGAACAAAATTACCAGTTAAGGATCCTGAGACCCAACGAGCGCGCGATTACCAGAAGAAAATTTTAATGAAAAAGGCAAAAGAATATCTGCCGTATCGTTTGGAATATTATGCCAATCTATATGGTTATCATTATAGTAAATGCCGACTAACACATGCCAATACGAGATGGGGAAGTTGTTCTTCGAATAAAACTATTTCACTTAATATCGGTTTAATGAAAGTTCCCGAAATATTGCGTGACTATGTGATTTTGCATGAATTGGCTCACCTTAATCATATGAATCACTCAAAGGATTTTTGGTCAGAAGTTGGAGAACATGATAAATTATACAAAGTTCACGAGAAAAAATTAAAACAATTTGGTCCTGGACTATAAAAAACGCTTGTGCTATAATTTTTAGCAAGGAGGAGAGGTGGAAATTAAACGTAGGTTTAATTTGTATGATTTTAGATTTGTTTTGGCCTTGGTGTATTTTGTTTGTTTTGGTTGGTTTTTGTATACAGGTTTGAGCCCGGTAGATGCAATCAATTATGATATCGTGGCTGAGATTAAAATTCCAGCTATCGATTTGGTTTCCGATGTAGCAAAACTTCAATTAAAAAATCACCAATTGGAAACACCAAATGATATTGTGGGCAGTTTCAGTCGTGCAAAAAATAAAACATTTTTAATTGGGCACTCGAGCACAGTTTTCAAAAATTTAAACGAACTTAAAGTGGGTGACGTTGTTTTTTATGACGAAGTTAACTATACGGTGATTAAAATTGAGACATTTAAAAAAGAAGATATTAATATGAATAAACTGCTTTCTCGTGAAGAGAATAATACATTAATCTTAATGACTTGCGCCGGTCAAAGTTTAGGAAATAATGATGCTACCCATAGATTGATTATAACCGCCGAAATTGAATAGCAAACCCACCACCAGGAGCCATTTGTAAGGTTAAAGTGCTTTTTTGATTGACTTTTTGTTCTAAAATTTCCATACCGAAAGGGTTGTTTTTGTAATGAGCGTTCTCGGAGTCGACGTAGATTTTGGCGAGATATTCACCTTGATCTAGAAAGTCAAGGTTTAGATGGGCTTTGCGAGAATCACTATTAGTCACTCCACCGACATACCAATCATCGCTATAATAGTCTTTCCTGGCGACGATATAATATTCACCGATTTCTCCAGCTAAAGGCACAGTTCTTTCAAAGTTAGTAGGGACGTCACGAATAAACTCAAATAATTTTGGAAATTTATCTTCATAGAATCTTGGGCGATCGGCGGCCATTTGCATACCAGAATAAATTACAATATAGTAGGCTAGTTGTCGAGCGAGGGTAGTAAAAATTGGTTTGATATTATTTTGCAGATCAAAAATTCCGCTCGTATAGTCCATGCCGCCAGATAAAAGTCTCGTATATGGTAAAATGCAGGCGTGAGTTGGCGACAAGGATCCGCCTTCGTATTCTTGACCACGAGCGCCCTCCCTAGATAATAAATTTGGCCAGGTACGTTCAATGCCAGTGCCTTTAATTGGTTCGTGTATGTCTAAACAGATATGTTTACGAGCTGCTAATTCGATGGTTTTTTGATAGTGTTTAACGCCAAATTGAGAATGATGATATTCTTTGCGACCGTTTGCGTACATCATATCATTGGCATAGCCAGTTTTAATATAATGAACGCCGGCGGCCGCATAAATATTATAGGCGGATTCGAGTTGTTTTTCGTAATTATCAACAAAGCCAACGGTTTCATGATGACCAACTATTTCTATATTATGACTTTTGGCATAGGCTGCTACTTCTTGGAGATTGAAATCTGGAGTAGAAACAATAAAACTATTATTTTTGCCATTTTCTAACCAATTTCCTTCCCAACCTTCGTTCCAGCCCTCAATAAGAAGTCCGCTAACCCCAAGACGGATGGCAGCATCAATGTATTCTTTGGCGTGTTTGGTAGTGGCGCCGTGTTTTTCGCCAGGAGCCCAAGTCCATTCACCGACATACATTGCCCACCAAATACCGATGAATTTTAAGGTTTTTACCCACGAAAAATCAGATTCGGGTGGATCGTTTAATGCATACATGGTTCGATTGGTAGTAAGTTCAATAGCCGAATCGGCAAGCATAATTAACCGCCAAGGAGTTTGAAAAGGTAAATCTACGTGAGCCTTAGCACCATCGGAAAGTGGTGTGATGTCTGATTTTAATGCGTGCTTGCTGTTTAATTTTAGGTTCATAGAACCATAATCATAAAGGGCAGCCTCATGGATACTGACATAATAGCCGTTCGGCGTGCGGACGGTAAGTGGGGTGTGAACGGCATAACTTAAATCATAAACTGAGCATTTCTCATAATTATACTCATAACGATCGGGCTGAAGAGCAGGAATTTTCCAAGCGACTGAATTTAAATCTATATTAAATTCCGTTAATTCATCTTCAATTGAAATACGTCTAAAATTAGGTTGAGGTGGAATTTCATATCGAAAAGCTACTGCATTGTCGAAAATACGAAAACGAATAGTAAAAATTCGATGCTTATTATTGGATTCAGAAAAATAGAAAGTTATTTCGTGATAGTCATTTTTGATGAAGCGGTCTTCCCCCCAGGGCATTTCAATGGTTTCGCGATGCTTCTGCTCTCTGAGACGAATAATTTTGAGATTGTCTTGTAGAAGAGCCTCCCCAAAAAATTTAAAACCTAGTAATGAAGATTTAATGACTGGACGATTGTCACGAAAAACTGCGTAGGAAATTTGGTTATTTTTGAGCGCAAATTGGCAAACTACCCGACCGTTGGGTGATGAAAAGTTCTGATGAAACTCTGCTTTACGGAGAGGCGCCCACTTGAACATAAGGTTATTATAGCATACAATATATATGACATGGTTCGTAAAAAGCAAAATAAGACGAAGGCTCCGTTTTATGTAATAGTGTTTTTGTTGGTTTTTACGGGAGTTTTTTTAGGAATCCAATTTTTCACAAAAACTGGGATTTTTAAAATACCTGGCATAGTTTATTATGATGAAGGGTTGGGCGAAGAAGAGATTACTTTGCTTCAAACAATTTTTACTGATGAAATTAACTTAGATAAAGATGTATATATTTCGGCTTGGGAAAGTTTTGAAAAGCCTGAGGAAAAAAATGGCGAATTTCTTTACCAAATATTTGTGCCAGTAGCTGATTTTTATGATGCCAGAACTGATATTTCGGAATATGCGGACGGCGAATTTGAATTTATTAATATCGACGAACTTGATTTTACAAAAAAACTTTTATCGATTGATGAAAAATATTATTTAGATAATTTTGATGCGGGTGCAAAATTTAGAATTTTAAGCTTTACTTCGGAAAAATACGATGAAGAAATTAAACCTTTGGTTGAGGAAGTAATGACAAAAGTATTCCCTCAGAAAGACACAGTACTGACTTTTGCGCAAACTGGCGTGACGGCTTTATCGCGTGGAATGAATGCAAAACTAAATACTATCGGAGATGCAACTTATTTTGCAGAAAAAATTAGCGATTTTTTGTCTGGATTTGATTTGACTCATACTTCAAATGAATCTTCATTCACCGATTACGCAAATTCGCGAAATATCTGTTCTGATAAAAGATTTATTAATACACTAACTGCGATTGGGCTAGATATCGTTGAATTAACTGGTAATCACAATCAAGATTGCGGCGATGAGGCGGCGAGAGCAACTATTGATGTTTATAACGAAAATAACATCCAAATCGTGGGTGGTGGAAAAACTGCCGAAGCAGCCGCTGAACCTTTGAAAATTAACAAAAAGGACAATGGAATTACATTTTTGGCCTACAACCTTTCAACTGGTGGGGCCACTTACGATAATACTCCTGGTGCGAATCAATATTACGAGGAAAATGCAATAAATGAGATTACAGCAGCAAAGGAAAGGGGTGACTTCGTATTAGTAGACATACAATATTATGAATGCAGTGTTTACGATTATAGTTACGAGAATACAGCTTGCGATTATGCTGATTCATCAGCGGGTGATCAAATTGGTTTTTTTAGACATTTAATTGATTTAGGAGCAAATATGGTAGTGGGGACCTCAGCTCATCAGCCACAAACCTTTGAATTATACAATCAAGGTGTGATTTATTATGGGTTAGGCAATCTATTTTTCGACCAAATTTGGTGGCCCGGCACAACGCGTAGTTTGATTTTAGGACACTATTTTTATAAAGGAAAGCTATTACAAACCAAGATTTCACCTTCGATTTACGATAGTTCGATGCAAACCACCCTGATGAATAAAGCAGATGCGGCTTGGTTTATTAATAGGCTAGCGAAAGTCAGACCATGAAAAAAATCTTTAGCTTTATTGGCGCCGTTATTGCCATCGCAATTATTACGATAGTTTGTTTAAGACTAATCCAACGTAATCCCTGGATTCAGCCGATAAATGGAGATAAAGGTGTTGAGATCTCTAACGATTCCCCAGATGAATACGAAAATAGTCCAACTCAAGAAGTAAAGGCAATAAATTTTCAGCCAGTTATTGATGACTGGATAAATTCAACAACTGGCAATCGTAGTATTTTAATATATGATTTAGACAGAAACGAATTGGTCGGTAGTTATAATCCTGACGAAGAATACAATACAGCATCGCTTTATAAGCTTTTCGTAGTGTATGAGGGTTATCGTCGCATTGAATCTGGCCTATGGTTGGCTGACACATATGTTGGTCCAACGGGGCGAACAATTATTGATTGTCTAGACCTGGCAATTCGGGAGTCTAATTCTCCTTGCGCAGAAACACTTTGGGCAATGATTGGCCACGCTGAACTAGACCAAATAATCGTAAATGATTTTGGGGCTGCCAATTCAAATATCTCAGTGTTAATTTCAAATGCACCAGACATTTTAAAAATAATGCAATTATTTTACAGTCACCCAGATATCATGAATGAAGAGCTATTGTCAAGAATGAAAGATTCATTTTTAAACCAACCAGCAACTACTTATAACTGGAGACAGGGGCTTCCTAGTGGTTTTGCTGTAGCTAAAGTATACAATAAGGTGGGTTGGGATTATAACCCAAGCGGTGGATATTGGAACATTTATCATGATGCGGCAATCGTTGAATTCTCGGAAGAAAATCGACACTTTATCGTAGTTGTAATGACCAATCGCGTGAGCTATCAACAAATTCGACAACTTGGTTACAATTTAGAAAATTATTTTATTAATATGTACTAAAGAACTGAGACCAGTACGTTTTGTATTCAGAATTTAGATCAAAGTTAAAGCCAACAGCAAGCTTGGTGTATTCTGAATTTAAAATATTAGCACGATGAGATTCGGAACCCATCCATAAAGCAACGACAGTGGCCGGAGAAACAGCGGCGTTGCCGATAGCAAGATTTTCACCGGAAATACCACTAAGTGTCGGAGACTCGCAAATAGTAGACCAGTCCGAACCGTCTGGACGAGTGTGAGAATAGAGTGTCATTACTTCGATGGCACGAATATCGGCGGCGGATTCACAAGTGTACCCCCACGAAAGTTGACCGAGGCTATTTTTAATACGGATTTTATTGACCAAAGTCAAAACTTCGTGCTTCCATTGTTCGGCAGGCGGAGCAACTACGGTGACGATAATTGAATCTTTTCGCTTACCATCATAAGTCCCAGCCGTGATAGTGGTCGTACCGATACCGCGAATAATAGGATAACGACAAGTTTCATCGTTGAACCCCAGCCAAGTTCGGGCCGAATTATAAAAACCGGAGATAATGTTGGTGTCAGAAGTCTGCCAATACATCTCGCCCAAATTGGAAAGGTTGCCGCCTACGCAGAGATCAATATCAGGTGTGGCGTAAATAGTGATGGCCTTTTCGTTCCAAAGTTCTCCTGTGGGAACAGGGGAGTTATCAAACTCATGGCTAGAAGTAGAAATATAATCGTCATTGCCAGTGATATTAATGCTTTCAGAAATTGAAGCAGTAGAGTCCGACACGGATTCTAATAAAGCCATCTCGCCGACTGAATCTTTTACAATATCCGAACGTTCACCGACGACTCGGAATTCCAATCCACCATTAAACCAAATTGCACTAGCAATTAAAACTCCAGCAATAAGAACGGCGGCAGCATTTACCGAAAGCAAAATCGTGAGCTTGGACTTGGGCGTAAAATTACTTGTCATCTGCCTTTTTACTTTCATTAGATTTTGGCCCAGTAATAAGAGAACGAATAAACACGTTGAGCTCGTTTAACGCTGGCATGAGGAGCAGGAATATTAAAATCATTAAGAAATTTAAAATAATAACTTCGATAGATGGGGTAGAACCACGGAATAAAGCCGCAAAAATGATAGAAAAGATAACCATATATACTATAGCAAATGAAGCCATGATGACAACGTAGGAGAGAATCTTGAGCCAGATCGAAGAAAGGTTTAAGGCTCGATAACGTAAAATTGAATAGTAAAAAGCAATTATAGTAGTAGAGATTGCGAGGGGGCCAAGCCAAATTAGGTCCCACCGCCAAAGTGGCAAAATGAGATTAAAAATTAATGACATAGTGCCAGAAATAGCAAAGCCAATTAATAATACTAGTTCACCGCCACGTTTTTTAAATGAACGGGTTTTAACGATTTGATAAAGCAGAGAACCAATAACCGTAGGAACTAATAAACAGAAGAAGGCAATGTAGATGAAATAGTATGGGCCGATATTAGTGACTAAACTATTACCGACATTAGACAAAATGACTTCAGTATAAAGTAAACTGGGGTTGTAGAGAAATATAGTAATAAGAGTAACCCCTAAAACCAGAAAAATTGAAGTAATGATTTTGCCATATTTTTGTTTCCAAACTATGTATCCTAACAGGGCAATATCGATGAAAACTGCATTGGCGTAAGTCCAGTTGACTGGTCGAGAAATAGTATCGGCCCAATCTGGCGGAGCAATTAAAAATAAGGAGATAGAAACCATCCAAAGAGTAGCAAAAATGGTGGCAATAAGGAACCAGGCAGATCTGCCTCGCTCTTCTTTTCTTGAACCCAAAAAAACAGTTACGCCAGACAAAAATGTTAAGACCGAAACTGTGATAAGTAATATCGCAATTAATTGCATAAGCCTCCTTTGTGTTTAATTATAACACAAGTTTTATCGCCGAAAATTATTATTGAAGTTATTCGTGCTTTTACCTAGAATTGTAGTGATATTTGTAATTGTAAAGGTTTGATAAACTGTATCGTCAACATAAAGAGTATAAGTTTCACCAGCGATTAGCCGATTAGAGCCAATGACGATATGGTTAAAAGACTTCTGTGCAGTGTGCGAAACGATAGTTCGGCCAGATGAATTTTTGAGCGTAATTATAGCACCAGCTTTATAAGTTGAAGAAAAATAGATACTGAGATTAAACACCGAAGAACCAGAACTTAAGGCTACGGCCATGCCGCTAGAGCCAACAGCAACAACTTCGCCACCATAAATATAAGCTTCTAGGCCGGCGTCGAGAGCACCGTTACCGTTATTGGTTGGCCCGTCTATAATGACTTTGCCACCATTAAAATAGATTGCGCCATTGCTATCGATGCCATCACCACTAGCATTGATTAAAATGTCACCACCGTTAATAGTGATAACACGGATTATTTTATATTTTTCTACGCAGGAGACAATCTAGATAGTGTCGAGTGGGACGAGAGAAGTTTTTGTGAAACGGCAAATATTGATAAAAAGAAAGAAGTAGAATTGACGGCATTAGAGTTAGCACTTATAATGGATAAATGTGAATAAAGAAGAATATAAGAAAAAGCTAGACGCTCTTGGGTTGGACAAAAACAGATATTGTGTCATCTCTGGCGGGACAATGCTATTGTATGACCTAAAAGAAACAACCGAGGATGTCGATATTAAAGTTAAGCCTGATTATTTTGAGGAATTAAAAACAAAGTTTAAATTCAAAAAATCGCCGAAATACCCATACTTATGGGAATTAGACGACGAAACCGAAGTTGCGGTTTTGGATTTCGATGATTCGGATGTAATAATAGTTGACGGCTATCCAGCTGAATCTTTAGAGCTACAATTGAAGTGGATGTTAGAACATAATAGACCGAAAGACCAGAAGAAAATCAGAACAATTCGGGACTGTTTGAGCTGTCGTTCTTAATAGATAAATAAAACATGGCCTAAGGGCCATATTCTTTAGGGTTTGCTGGATATGAACAATGCGCTCTCGTCTCACTTTGCACGACTGGACATTGGGCTCAAATCCTCACACATCAATCTGAATCAAAATAAGACTCCTCCGGAGTCTCCTTATGATTCTGGCTGGGGATGAGGGATTCGAACCCCCGAATGGTGGGACCAGAACCCACTGCCTTACCACTTGGCGAATCCCCAGTGTGAATATATTTTACCATATTTATGTATAAAATGCTATAATACTAGATAGTATGACTAAGAAAAAAACATTCACCAAAAAAGAGCTCGCAGAGCTTAGCGCTGAACAAATTATTGATAACATTAAATATGAAAACTATTCACTTTTAAACACATTGGGTGCCGAAAAGCTACGCAAGGAAATGGTGCCAGTTGGGAAGATTTGCAACGCAATAGTAGATTACTTTTTTGCCTCGACTGGACCGAAGAGAGACACGCTAAAGCACGATCAGGCTGCCAGAAAGAAGCTGGTTAAAGTTTTATCGAAACTTGCTCCGGGAGATTATAAAGACATGCCAAAAGATAGCGAAAATGGTTTAGTGGTAGGTTTTAACCACCCATCGCTTGGCGAGATTGGTCGAATTCTAGCAATGAAAATCGATATCATGGGCGATAAACCAATGTATTTTCCAGTAAATTTACCTTGGTACGAAGCTCTTGCGCCAAACTTTGACCGCATAAAGCGGCTTGGAATTATAATTACACCGACCATCACGCCATCAACTTGGAGTAAAATGAATTTAAAAGAAGGCTCGACATCTTATGAAGCCGGAAGTAGATTAAAAAAAGAATTTCGAAATATCTATACTGATCTTTCTCACGATGCATTACTTCAAGGTGGGGTAGTATTTGTTGCACCTTCGGCTACTAGACAGGCCACTGTATTTAAAAATGAACAAGTTTACAAAAAAGAAGAAGAAATTATTCCGACGATGTCGATGTTGGCGCTAAAACTATACTCTGATCCAAATATGAAGTGCGATTTCTTGCCGATGGCAATCTTGCCGCCAAAGGATTATGGACGCAGTTTAAATCTTAGAAAAAAATATAAATTAATTCCAGGCGAAATGATGTCCGCAAATTATATCCGTGGAAAATATTTTAAGATTAAAAATCCAAAGCGGCTAGAAGGGTTCGATTACGAATTTCACCAAAGGATCGCTGATAAATTGCCAAAAAGTTTTTGGTATTAATATGATATAATCATAAGCATGGAGAAGGAAGGGCAGTATTTTTATCATCCACTTGAAAATATTGAAGATATAGATTTATTTTACGACGCCGTAGAGAGGCAACATCTAACACGAGCAGTTTCACCGGAGCGACCGTATACCTATTGGACGATTGAATTATATGATCAAAAAAATGGAATTCGAGGCGGTGGTGGTTTAGGAATTTTAGCCGCTGATACGAGGAGGATAGCCGAACAAATGGGGGTGCCTTTTGCACTCATTACTCCTTTTTATCCTTCAGAAACTAAACAGAAATTAGTTGGCGAGAAAGTGGAAAACGAACATTTACCGGTGAAATACACCGATTTTGGTTTTAGATTTATTGATAATGTCTTTGTAAAGTGTTGTGGAAATCTATGTCAGCTAGATGTAATTGAAAAGAAATTTAAAAATACTCGCATTATCGCAATCACGGAGCCTAATTTTGGGGAGCTATATTCAGGACTAAGCGGTTCGGACCATCGACTATATCAGGAAGTAGCTTTAGGCTTCGGTGGATATGCAGCATTAAAATTAATTGGGTTGAAGCCGGCAATTATTCAACTCAACGAGGTAGCAACGTTTTTCGCCGCCCTAGCACGATTGGACGAACTGACATCAAATGGGATGGACTTTTATGAAGCAATGGTTTACACTCGCAAACACACTTTGTATACTAACCACACTTTGGTACAAGCCGCCGAAGCAGAATTTTCAAAAGAACAATTTGAGCGTTTTGTAGTGCCAAACTTAAAATCTCTAGCCGTAAAAAAATGGTTACACGATAAATTTGAAAATGGACGACTCAAACTGTCTTCTGCGACAATTGAAATCGCCGAATTACGTAGTGGTGTCTCAAAACTCCACGCTAAAGTAGCAAATTACCATGATTTAGCTGGCAATAAAGTCAAATTTAGAGCGATTACAAACGGGATAGATTTGACAACTTGGGCTTTGCCAGATATTTTAGAATACTATCGTGAACTAAATTTAATTGACGAACTAAATCTACCAGTTGCGAATTATGCAGAAAATTTAGAAAAACTCACAACGGAGAGGGTGCGTGAGTTAAAAAAAATCGGACGAACAAAATTAAACCAAATATTAAAAAACCGTCCAGATCAAAACGGGAAGATTTTACAGTTTGCAGATGATGACTTTATTTTTGATTTCAAGCGTCGATTTGTAGACTATAAACGACCAGATTTGCCTTTTAAAAACCTTCAGCAATTGCGAAAAATTTTAGAAAAAAGAAACGCTCATTATATTTTGACTGGTAGAGTCCATACTGGTGACGAGAAAATGTCGGAAAAATTACGACAAATTTTAGAAACAGTTGCTGGAGACGAATATTTAAGAGAACATGTGCATTATATTGCGAACTATGACGAACTTTTGGCCTACGGCCTGTCAGTAGGTGCCAATGTTGCCATCAATTTGCCAACCGTAGGTTTGGAAGCCTGCGGAACTTCCTGGATGAAAGATGTGGCGAATTTAAACCTTTTGATTTCTACGCATGACGGTGGCGTAGCTGACGCCTCAATTAATTCTTATCTAAATGTCAGTGGCACAGACGAAGCGGAGGAATTAGATATGTTGTATCGGCGGATGGAAGAAGCAATTTTGGCATGGGAAAATGATTTTGATTTAGAATACCTACTTAAAAAACAGCTTACTGCATACTTGCCGATAATCTCTGGTGCGCGAATGCTAAATGATTATCTTGACTATTTATTCCCGAAGTAGTATACTATTGACAAGTCTGGTATCAGACTTTTTTGATACCAAAAGACCATAATAATAAAGGAGTAGAATGGCGAAAATCACCAGAATCAAGGCAAGTAACTCCCGCAAAAAAGAAAATACGGAAGACACACCGACGATTACTCGCAAAAAAGTTGTCGTAAAAGACAAGAAAACCGCAAGGGCTAAACAGAAAGAATTGAAAAAAGTTGAAAAAACTGTAGACACAAAGACGACTGGCAAAAAGCCATTTATTTTATTTCGCCCATTCGTGGCGCTTGGGCGTTATTTGAGGGATTCATGGCGAGAAATTCGACAAGTACGTTGGCCAAATCGCAAAGCAACCTGGAAAATGGTATTAGCGGTTTTGGTTTATACGGCACTATTTGTTTTATTCATCTCGCTTCTGGATTTGTTCTTTACTTGGCTATTTAATTTAATTTTAGGAAAGGCATAAAATGGCAGTAAACCGTTATGATGATACAAGAGCCTGGTATGCAATCTCAACATACAGTGGCTACGAAGACAAGGTGGCTGACTCAATTAATCAGCGAACCAATACCGTGGAAATGGCGGATAAGATTTTTGAGGCAATTGTACCCAAAGAAAAGCAAATTGAGATTAAAAATGGTAAACGTAAAATTGTAGACCGCAAGATTTTGCAAGGTTATGTGTTGGTTGATATGAAACTCTCGGATGAGACCTGGTATATTATACGCAACACCCCAGGGGTAACTGGATTTATTGGTACTGGCACTCAACCAACGCCAGTCTCAGACAAAGAAATTGCCAAAATCAAAAAACGAATGGGCGTGGAAGATCCAAAATTCTCCGTTAAATACGAAGTCGGCGAGGTGGTTTCAATCACTGATGGGCCGTTTAAAGGTTTTGATGGGGCAATTTCGGAAATTGACGTAGCAAAAGGTAAACTCAAAGTAATGGTATCGATGTTTGGGCGCGAAACACCAGTTGAGCTTGATGCTTTACAGGTTAAACAGTTGTAATTTTAGTAAAAGTGTGATATAATAGATATATTGTTACATTAATGCTTCTAAGATATTAACTTAATAAGAGGGAAAAATGGCAGAAAAGAAAGTAATTGGCAATTTGAAGCTCAGGATTCCGGCAGGACGCGCAACAGCAGGGCCTCCGGTAGGTTCTACGCTTGGGCAATGGGGACTTAATATGATGGATTTTATTAACCCATTTAATGAAGCCACTAAAGATTTGATGGGCAAAAACGTAATCGTGCATATCCGTGTGTTTGAAGATCGAACTTTTGACTGGAAATCGCTCGGACAACCGGTGGATGATTTAATTCGCGAAGCAATTAAAATTGAAAAAGGTTCTGGCAAACCAAACGTTGACAAGGTTGGTAAGATCACTAGAGCTCAGCTTGAAGAAATTGCCAATAAAAAAATGGAGCAACTTAACGCTGTTGATTTAGACGGTGCAGTTAAAGTAGTAGCTGGTACCGCACGTTCAATGGGTGTAGAAGTAGTAGAATAATTAATAATAGTTGGGAGGAGTTTAACTCCGCTAGTACCACAGAAAGGAAACTATGGCCGAAGAGGAGGTCAAGAAAAATGAAGAGGTGATTGAAAAAAACACCGAAAAAAAAGAAGAGACTTTTGCTAAGTCTGGCAAAAAATCCAAAAAGCATATTGAGGAAGTGAAAGCCGAGGAAGAGCGTCAGGCTCGTAAGGCAGAGCGTGCTGTGGCTGATGCGGCAGCAGCCGAAAAACCAAAAGGTGCTAAGCCGGTGACACGACCAAAAATTGAACGTCGAGGTAAAAAATACCAAGAAGTTGCAAAAATGATTGAAAAAGGTAAGGTTTATAGCCTCAAAGATGCAGTCGAGCTCGCTATTAAAACTAGCCCAGTAAAATTTGATGCTAGCGTGGAAGTCCATGCTCGGCTTGGAGTCGATCCGCGTCAAGCTGACCAAAATATTCGTACTACAATCGTGCTTCCTAATGGCAATGGCAAAACCGTACGCGTGGCAGTGTTTGCGCCACTAGATGTATGCAAAACTGCAAAAGCAGCTGGTGCCGACATTGCTGAAGATGAAGAATTCTTGAAGCAACTTGAAAAGGGCGAAATAAACTTTGATATTCTTATTTCTACCCCACAATATATGCCAAAGCTTGGTAAGTTTGCACGGTTGCTTGGCCCTAAAGGTTTAATGCCAAATCCAAAGGCTGGTACAGTCACGATGGATGTCGAAAAAGCCGTCAAGGAGTCTAAGGCTGGTAAAGTTGAATATCGTGTTGATAAGCAATCTATCGTACATATTGGATTAGGAAAAGTCTCATTTGGTGCCGACAAACTGATTGAGAATGCAAATACTTTCTTTGACAGCCTAAAGGCTCAGAAGCCGAGTTCTTTGAAAGGCACTTACGTAAAGTCTGTATTTATTACAACTACGATGGGCCCATCAATTGCAATTGAAAATCTTTACAACTAATTTCAACAAGAAGCGGGAAGTTTAAAAGCTGGTCCCGCTTTTTTGTGCTATAATTTGCTTATGGATATAAAAAAGGTTGTTGATTCATGGCAAAGTCTCAAGTTTGAAATGCCAGAAATACTAATTATGGTGGGGGCGGGTTTAGCGGTATTACTATTCGGCTATCGTATTAAAAGAGTAGCGTTTTTTATTATATGGTTTCTGATTGGCTACAATCTGATGGGTTATTTAATACCAGTGATAAACCCTGCGGTTCCACAAATTGCCGAAAACCAGTTGTATCAAACGTTACTTCCGATAGCTGGCGGACTCTTGGCGGCGTTGTTAGGGTTTTCAATTGAAAAAATTTGTGTGGGCGGGATTTGCTTTGGTTTAGTGATGTTAATTACAGTACAATATTTCGGCACTGAAATGTCCGTAATAGCAATTGGCGCAATTATTGGCATAATCGCGGCTGGAGTAGCAGTGACTTTGATGAAGCCAGCCGTAATTATTGCGACAGCAGTGGCAGGAGCATATGCACTGACGCTAGCAATTTTAACACTAGCTACGGAACTAAATGCAGAAACTTATTATTGGCCGATACTAATCGGGATAGCGGCGCTTGGTTCAATTTTCCAGTTTGCTACTACTAAACGAGTAAGTTGACTCTTTGGATAAAGTTTGATATAATAAGAAGAGTTACCAAAGACAGCGACGGGGAAGCCTTAATCATGTCGCCGAGGAAATTTCTTATAGTTTATTTGGTGACGCTATTTAACAATTAGCTACACTTTAAATATTAAATTAACCAAAGGAACTTTTTATGGCAATTTCAAAGGATAAAAAGAATACATTGGTTGCTGATCTGACTGCGTTGCTCTCTGACTCAAAAATGGTGGTTTATGCGAAGTACCAAGGTTTGACCGTGGCTGAACTTCAAGAACTCCGTAAAATGGCACGTGAAGCCGGTGTAAAAATTAAGGTTGTAAAAAACCGTCTCGTAAGAGTCGCAATGAAAGAAATTGCAACTTACAAAGATACGGAGACCACTAATTTGACTGGCCAATTACTTTATGCGCTTGGCTCGGACGAAGACTTTGACGCAGCAAAAGTATTAACAAAGTTTGCTAAAACCCACGACAAGATGGAATTAATTGGCGGTTTTAACGGGGAGGGTGCAAACCTTTCTAAGGACGAAATCACCACACTTGGTAGTTTGCCGACTAAGAATGAGCTTATTGCACAAGTTGTTGATACTTTGCTTTCAGGTATTAACGGAATCGTATCCGGTCTTGAAAATAAACCAGAAACCGTTGAGGCTAAACCAGCGGAAGAGAACCCTACTGAAGAAGAGAAATCCGCCGAGGAAGCTAAACCAGAAGAAAAAGCAACTGAATAATATTAACTAATGTTAGTTAGAAAGGAAAAATATGGCTACTGATATTAAAAAGTTGGCTGAAGAGCTTGTCAATATGACCGTGCTTGAAGTTAACGAACTTAAAACCTTACTTAAAGATGAATATGGCATTGAGCCAGTTGCAGCTGTGGCTGTAGCCGCTGGCGGTGATGCTGGTGCTGGTGCAGATGAAGGCAAATCTGAATACGATGTTGTTTTGAAGGATGCCGGTGCACAAAAAATCGCAGTCATTAAGGCTGTAAAAGAAGCGACCGGTTTAGGTCTAGGTGAAGCTAAGGCTATTGTTGATGGTGCTCCTGCCACTGTGAAAGAGAAGGTTGCAAAAGACGAAGCAGAAGCAATGAAAAAAGCCCTTGAAGAGGCTGGTGCGACCGTCGAGCTTGCGTAAATAATTAAAATCAAAAGTGTAGCTAATGTTACAATATGTTGAAAACGACCTCTTTCGAGGTCGTTTTTTGTTGGTGATTTAGGTTTTGATAATTATTATGGATGCGACGAAAATGATAAATGAGACGATTAAAATAGTCAAACCGAGAACCTTCTTTTTCTTAGCTTTATTAACCGGTGTGCCGCCTACTAAAACACTGATGATCAAACCGCAACCGACATACATTCCCAAAACACCTAAGATGCATAGACATGTCCAGAAAATATTCATTTTATATATCCTCCCCAAATATCGTGGGTTGCCTACTTTTTTATTATAGCATACATTTTAAATAATGTCAATGCTTATTTTTTTCCCTGGTCATGTATAATAGGGGTATGGAAGATTTTTGCTATTTAAGTGAAGGCGAAGTGTATTTAGATGCAGCCTGTCAGAGCTTGCGGCCACGACCGGTGATTGAAGCTCTCAGCAATTATTACACCCAACACAATTCTTGTGGTGAACGAGTTAAATATAAGTGGGGGAAGCTGACGGACGAAAAGGTCGAAGCGACACGCGAAAAAGTTTTAAAATTTTTAAAACTATCAGCACGAAAATATACAGTTTCATTTACTCTGAATACAACTTATGGAATAAATTTAATTTTGTCTCAACTCAAGGGCGATAATTTTAGAAAAATCATGACTAGCGAGATTGAACATAATTCGCCGTTCCTGGCGACGATGGCTTTTTCTCAACGCACTGAGTTGCCACGGGAAATAATTGCGCGCAACGAAGACGGTTCAATTGATGTAAAAAAACATGACTTCAAAAATGCAATAGTAGTAGTAAATTGCGCTTCGAATTTTGATGGACGAAAACTTTTAAATATTACAGAACTAACTAGAGCAATACATAAAGCAAACGGAATTATTATTATTGATGCGGCTCAAGCAATGGCGCATTCTGTAAATATTCTACGTGGAATTGAGGTAGATGCGATTTGCTTTTCGGCACATAAATTATATGCCCCATCGCTTGGTGTGATAGTTTGGCGAGACGAATTAATAAATAAGATGAATGACGGTTTTCTCGGTGGGGGAATGGTAGATGACGTAAAAGAAACCTCTTATCTTTTGTCGTCGGAAAGTAAAGAACATCGTTATACGCGATTTGAGCCTGGTTTACAAGCGTGGGGAGAAATCATAGCTCTAGGAGTGGCCTTGGATTGGCTAGAAAAGTTGCCTAAATCAGCGTGGCAAAATCTTGAAAATAACACTGAAAAGCTATATGAGTTTTTGCTTAATTCAAAAAAAGTACATTTAGTAAACAAAGAGGCCAATCCAACAATGTCGTTTTACGTAGAAAATCTGGATTCACACTTATTAGGTGAGGCTTTATCGCGAGAAAATATTATGGCAAGAACTGGATATTTTTGCGCTCATTATTATCTTGATCATGTCTTAGGTTTGCCGCCTCTGATTCGATTTTCTTTAGGGTTGCACAATCGGCCTGAAGACATTGAAAAAATCAAAAAAATCATGACAAAAATTGTTTAAACGATTGTTTTTATGGTAAAATAAATGCATTATGGTGTGTGTAGCAGCGTTTATTATACTAGCTTTGATTGGCGTGTTTGTTGCCGTGATTTCGATTTTTAAGCCCAAGATAGGTAAAGTTTATTGGAAAATGTTCAAAAAAGCTTGGAGCTGTCTTTGGAAAAAGGTGAGATTACAAAAGTGTGAAACTGGTTTTAAGGATGATATTAAAAATACGATTTTGTCACGTATAATCGTAAAACACCCAAAATTAGTAAAACCACTGTCGGTCGTGATTGAAATTTTGTCTGTAATTATTGTAATCATTGCAGTGTGGGCAATTTTAACAGCTATAAAGTCGCTGCTGGCACTTTGGACGTTAGGAACTTGTAACGTGACAAAACCAGCTGCCTGCACTCTTGGTACCGAAGTGTGCTCAATAGACGAAGAAGAACCAAAAAATGTATTTGAAGCGACTGGTAGGTGGTTTACCGAGTGGGGAGAAATTTTTGAGGCAATCCCAGATAAATTTAAAACTTATAAAGCAGAGGACTATTACTTTAACTATATTGTAATGAACCCAGAAGTGTCTGATAAACCCATTGCGTTGGATATTTTAGATCCAGGTTGCTCGGTGTGTCTCAAATCGTACCTAAATCAAAAAGAATCTGGTTTCTTCAATAAATACGAAGTTCGTTTGGTACCCTTTGCGATTCAAGATGTTGATGGAAATTATAAGTTTAGAAATTCTGGTATTATCGTACGTTATCTGTTTGCCACAGAACAATTACATTCAGGATTAGCGCGAATGCTTCTAGAACACATTTTTGAGGATAGAAATGAAGATGGGACATCTTATCAAATTTTGTTTAATGAAGATTTTACAGAGAGTGAAGTCATAAATCAAATTAAGTTATGGCTAAATGAAGCCGGGCTGGATGAGGGGGCCATTGAAGAGATAAATAAAGTTGCGAACTATCCAGAAACAACCGATAAAATGAACGAAAATCATAATATTGTTAAAAGTCAACTAAAATTAAGGGGTATACCCACAATGATTTACGACGGTAAAAAATATACAGGGCTTTTTGGAGTCGATTAAACGTGGCAAGCTAGTTTATGTTTTTTTTACAACAATTTGCAAGCTACCGAAGTTTTTTTAGTGGAAAACTTTATAAAAACGTTCTTGACTTTAACCTTATTAAGATATATTATAATATTAATACTATATTTAGACAGGATGCGAGGTGATGTCTGAAATACCAGAAAAACAAATAAAACGTTTACGGAGTTTACTCAGTGAAGCCGAGACTAATTTGTCAGCTGCAAAAGAATTATTAATTTCAGTTATCGGCGATGGCGATACTATATCGGCACCGCGAGATACCGTGGTATCTGGCCCAGAAGGCAAGGTTATTGAGGGGATTTTTGATGGGCAGATCATGATTGGCCCAGACGGTAAAAATTATCCGGTACCCGCAAATTATGCTTCTAAATCAAAGTTGGTCGAAGGCGACATCATGAAGCTCACCATTACCGAAGATGGTAAGTTTCTTTATAAGCAAATCGGTCCAGTTGAACGTAAAACTGTTATTGGTAGTTTGACGCATCATGATGATAAATATTTTGTGGAAGTAGGCGGAAAGGAGTACCAAATTCTTTATGCATCGGTAACTTATTTCCACTTACGCGAAGGTTCACAAGTTTCTGTAACGATTCCAGCTAAAAATGACGATGCAACTTGGGCGGCCGTCGAAGCTGCTCTATAATGACTAAAGCTCTCTATCGAAAATATCGACCAAAAACTCTGGCTGAAGTGATTGGTCAAGAGCAAGTGACGACCCCACTAATTTCGTCGATAAAACAAGGTAAGTTTTCGCATGCCTACCTTTTTATCGGTCCGCGAGGAACTGGTAAGACATCTGTGGCGCGAATTTTGGCTCATGAGATAAATAATTTTTCATATAAAATTGAAGATGACTATGTTGATATTGTTGAAATTGACGGAGCAAGTAATCGCGGAATTGATAATATTCGAGAGCTACGTGAAAAAGTAGCAATTGCGCCAACAAAAGGGAAATATAAAGTTTATATTATTGACGAAGTCCATATGCTAACCAAGGAGGCCTTTAATGCACTTTTAAAAACTCTTGAGGAGCCGCCCAAACATGTGATTTTTATTATGGCGACAACCGATGCGTATAAGGTACCAATCACAATCACTTCGAGAGCTCAAACTTATACTTTTAAATTGGCCGAAACTCAAACAATGTTTGATTTTTTAAAATCGATCGCGTCAAAAGAAACTATCCAAATTGATGATGACGCATTAAAAATTATAGCAAAAAGAGGTGGAGGATCTTTTAGAGATTCATTGTCTTTACTTGATCAGATTTCCACTCTATCTAACAAGGAGATTACTAAAGATATGGTAATATCGGCGTTAGGTTTGCCGCAAGATGAAAAAATACAAGAATTATTAAATAATTACGTTGCAAATAATATTACAAAAATTACAACAATCCTCAAAGAATTACTTTCTTCTGGGATTAAGGCAGAAACGTTAGCAGAAGAAATAATTACGACCATCGTAGAAAATCCACGGCCAGAATTATTTCCCTTACTCGCAAAACTTCCAGAGGTAAAAGCGCCGTTCCCGGAAGCAAAATTACTGGTTGCATTAGTGCGGCCATCTGATAATAATGAGGTAGGCTTAAAGCCCTTTCATAATACATCCTCCGCTGAAGTTCCTGTTGAACCCACGCGTCCATTGTCTGTTGCTTGCGCAAGTACAAAGGATTTTAATTGGGATGGATTTTTGGATAAAGTGCGAGGATTGAACGACGCAATTTATGCGCAACTTTTAAAAACGAAGTACGAGTTTCATGATAATTGTTTGGAAATTTATCCAGAAAAAAGAATTATAAAAACAATTTTATCGCGTGAAAACAATAAGCGCATCTTGATCAATGCAATAGGTAGCGATGTAAAAATTACCATCCATGAAGTAAGCGATTTATCCAATAATGAAACAAGTGATGCCGTAATGGCCAAAATTTCTGATATAATGGGAGGTGAGGTAAAAAATGATGGAGGAGGAAACCCGTTCGAAAGCTGATGGTGGTAGAATACCACCGCAGGATGAAGTTGCTGAAAAATCGCTACTCGGGGCGATTATGTTGCAGGATGGCGTGATGCCAGAGGTCTTAACTATCTTAAAGCCTGGAGATTTCTACGAAAAACGACATATGGCGATTTTTGATGCGATGTCAAAATTGTACGATCAACATAAGCCAATCGATCTTTTAACTTTGACGTCAGAACTAAGATCACAAAAGAAATTAAAAGAAATTGGGGGCGCTCCTTATCTTACAGAACTTTCAAATTTTGTACCAGCAGCATCGCATGCAAAGGCCTACGCAGATATTATCGAAAAAGCTTCAGTGCGAAGAAGGCTAATAAAGGCTGGCAATGAAATTGTAAAAAAGGCCTATGAAGATGATGTCAACACCGATGATTTAATTGGGGTAGCAGAAAAACAACTATTTGAAGTTTCAGATAAAATCGTCAAAAGTGATTATGTAGCAATGGACGAACTTTTGGCGGATGCATTTGATCGAATCGAAGAACTGCATAAAAACAAAGGGGCACTGCGAGGACTTAAAACTGGTTTTCGCGATATAGATAAAAAGACCGCCGGATTTCAAAAAGGTGACCTAATTATTGTAGGAGCACGTCCGGCGATGGGTAAAACTACCTTTGCACAAAATTTAGCCTATAATATTGCAAGCATTAATAAAAAAGGTGTTTTGTTCTTTTCGATGGAGATGGCAGCCAATGAGATTATCGATCGGATGATTTCAGACGTTTCTGGCGTTGATAACTGGAAGATGCGGACTGGCAATTTGTCAGATGAAGAATTCTCAAAAATCGGTGATGCGCTTGGTGAAATGGACGAAATTCCAATCTACATCGATGATACCAGTTCGATGACGATTGTGGAATTACGCAATAAGGCTCGTCGAGCCATGCACGACCATGATATCGGCATAGTGATAGTAGATTACTTGCAACTGATTTCCGGTTCAGAGCGTTATGCGGGAAATCGCGTACAAGAAGTAACCGAGATTTCACGTGGACTAAAAATTCTGGCACGTGAACTAGAGATACCAGTTATAGCCTTAGCTCAACTATCACGCAACGTAACTGGACGAGATGACCCAAGACCAGTATTATCGGATTTACGCGAATCTGGATCGATCGAACAGGACGCCGACCTTGTGATGTTTTTACACCGTCCAGACTATTACAAACAAAATGACGACAACTATGAAGAAACTCATATCACCGAGCTTCTGATCGCCAAGCATCGCCATGGTGCGATTGGTAAAATTGAGCTTTATTTCCACCCAGAATTATTGCGATTTATGTCACTTGATAAAGAACATTAGCGGTGTTATAATACTTATGTGAAGAAAATTGTCATTTCTAAACTTTTTTTGTATCGATATCGTTTTGTCATCGGTTATGTCGTGCTTGGACTTGCTTTCGTGATTTTATTATTTTTATTGCCGTTTATAGCACAAAACGGTTTATCTGAAGCCGAAATCAAATCGGCAACAAGTTCGTATTATTTGGGCAGAGAAGGTATTTTTAATGGCGATCTGGTGGATCTTCCTTATCGAATTTTACAAAAATATTCAATTGTTTTTTTTGGACTTTCGTCTTTTGCAATTAAATTGCCTAGTATTCTTATAGGATTGCTGCTTGGACTTTTACTAATTTTACTGTTAAACCGTTGGTTCAAAAGCAATGTATCGCTTCTCGCATCATGTTTAGTAGTTTTATCGACTCCCTTTTTGTTTTTAGCTGGTTCAGGCACGCCGCTAATCATGCTAGTATTTTGGCCGATATTGTTACTTTGGCTCGGGTCAAAAATTCAAGGTGAAAAAAGACCAAAACCGCTTTATTCATTTATTTTCGCGATTATGCTGTTACTTTCAATCTTTACGCCATATATGATATATTTTGCGGCATTTTGCGTGTTTTTTGTATTATCCCAACCGCATTTACGCTTTATCATTAAAGATTTACCAAAATTACCACTTGCTATCGTTGGTTTATTTTTGCTGACAGGATTCATTATATTAGGAGTTAGTGTAATTAAAATTCCTTCTACTTTGATAGTTTTATTTTTTACTAAAGATTTTAATATCGAATATTTTTTATTCAATCTATTATCTGACCTATTACCGGTATTTTCATTATACATTATTTTATTAATTATATTT
>JAEEHN010000003.1 GCA_016280905.1 Candidatus Saccharimonadota bacterium | reverse complement strand
TAGTAGGCCGGTGAGGATTTTGCGGTTGTTAATGCGCGCTAGGATGGGTGTGTTGAGGTTAAAATGACTAAGGGCATCAAGCAGGGTGGATATAACGTCGGCATCATAAGCGATGGGGAGATTACCCCGTCCGATTACATCTACATCGCATTGGTAGAACTCGCGGAAACGACCTTTTTGGGCGCGTTCGCCACGGAAATTAAGTCCGACATTAGATACTTTGAAGGGGAAGGTGAGAGCACTTTCGTGTTCAACGATATAGCGAGCAAGCGGTACGGTGTGGTCGAAACGGAGAGCTTCGCTGACATTGTCAGCCGACTCAGTGGTCTTAATGACACGGTAGATTTGTTTTTCGGTATCGCCGCCGGCTTTGGCAAGCAGAATATCGGTGCGCTCGAGCGTGGGAGCTTCGATATTGAAAAAACCATGTTTCCGATAGGTTGAAGAAACGGTGGCTTTCAGTTCATTAAAAATAGCTTGTTCTTCTGGCAACAGTTCTTGGGTACCAGATATTTTGGAAGTGTTGACCTTTTTCATGCTTTTAATTATAGCACAGGTGTGGTATAATTAGGAGTATGGTTCTGTAGCTCAGTTGGTAGAGCAGAGGCCTGAAGAGCCTTGTGTCGCTGGTTCAAGTCCAGCCGGAACCACCATTTCTAACTGAAATGCACATTAATAATTGGGTCAGTAGCTCAGCTGGTTAGAGCACGGGCCTTTTAAGCCCGGTGTCGTGGGTTCGAGCCCCACCTGACTCACCAAAATGGGGGCGGTTAGCTCAGTTGGCTAGAGCGCGTCTTTGACGTAGACGAGGTCAGAGGTTCGACTCCTCTATCGCCCACCACGAATTAATGAGGTGCAGTTTTCGGAGTCGGATCTGCGATGCGACTCCTCTATCGCCCACCATTACGATATAAGAATTCTTAATAAAAACCCAAAGGTTTTATAAAAAGCACCGATAGATTGAATCTACGGTGCTTTTTAAATAAATATTCTTGTCGATAACATGTCTTTGATTTATATGATAAAATTAAGTATATGAAAATTGGGGTTTTTGATTCTGGAAAAGGTGGAACAACGATACTTGAAGCTGTAAAACGGGTTTTGCCGGAGGAGAAGTATTTTTACATTGCAGATTTTGAAAATTGTCCTTATGGAGAAAAGACTAAACAAGAACTATTAGAGATTACTAGTGCGATTGTGAGCAGATTAAGAAAATGGGGAGCGAAGATTATTGTGGTTGCTTGCAATACCGCAACTACAAATTGCATTGAAGATTTGCGGCAAAAATATCCAGAACTTAAGTTTGTGGGGGTTGAACCAGCGATTAAATTGGCAACAAAGACTGATGCGAGAAGAATTTTAGTGATGGCGACGCCGGGTACTATTAAATCTGAACGTACCAATGCTTTACTAGAAGAGAACCAGAAAATCGATCAAGAGATAAAACTTTTGGCATGTCCTGGTCTTGCAGAGGCTATAGAAGAAAATGACGATGTGGAAATGACTTTAAGAAACGTTTTGAGAGGTGTGGGCGATTTTGATTGTGTAGTTTTAGGATGCACGCACTATTCTTTGATAAAAGATAAAATTCAAAAATTTTTTCCAAAGGCTAGCTTAGTGGATGGTAATGAGGCGGTAGCGAAGAGAGTAAAACAGCTTGTGGAAAAATAAATAAACGTTTTATGTAAAAAATCCCCTTTTAAGAGGGGATTTTTTGTGAAGTCGATTGTTACTTTTCGGTATTTTTTGCGATGTCGCGGGTGTTACGCCAGATCATAATGAACATCATGGTTGCTTCGTAGAGTACGCGCAAGATGACTGGTCCAAGAATCATGGTAAGGAGCCACATTAAGACGCCAGAGCCACCGAGGGCGAGGAAGGAGAATGAATTAAGAATAATAAAGATGGTTGCAATATAATAAACAACCTTTAAGATTGGCTCAATCCACATAATCTTAAAGGAGAGAAATTCTTTTAGCCATTTTGCGAACTTACCTTTTGGTTCGGTTTTAGCTTTGACAAATAAGAAGTAAACAAGAATCCCACCGACAATTGCGAGGATTGCTGCAATAATCATCCATACACCCATACCTTCGGCGGTACTGGTACTGGAGCCGGTTTTACTTAAATTGTTTAATAGTTGTAATGTCTCATAGTCGGACATATTGTAACTCCTTTAATTATTACTAATTTAATTTTAGCATAAATAATTAAAAATAGTAAAGAAATTATATATAATATAGATATGAATAGGGTACCGTTAGCGGAAAGAATGCGCCCGACTAAATTATCTGAGGTGTTAGGACAAGATGAGATTGTCGGTGAAGGTAAAATTTTGACGGAAATCGTTCGAAAAGGTGAACCGGTAAATTTGATTTTTTGGGGTCCACCAGGAACCGGTAAGACAACTTTGGCACGAATTTTGGCGAGGGAATTTAAGGCGGATTTTGTGGAAATTTCAGCAGTGACGGCAGGAAAAAAAGACGTGGAAGAAGTGGTGACACGAGCAAAATTGAATTGGAATTTGAAAACTCGAACAATTTTGTTTGTAGATGAGATCCATCGTTTTAATAAAGCACAGCAGGATGCATTTTTGCCACATGTGGAATCGGGGTTGATTACTTTGATTGGCGCAACAACCGAAAATCCTTCATTTGAAGTGATTTCACCGCTTTTGTCGAGATCGCGCGTTGTGGTTGTGTCTTCATTGTCGAAGGATGCAGTTATAAAAGTATTGAAGCGAGCTTGTAAACAAGAGGGTGTTATTATTGGGTGTACCCCAAGAGCTGAGGATAAACCTTTCATTTCGAGGGCAGCACTAGACTTAATTGCGGAACTTTCGGGTGGAGATGCGAGGAGTGCGTTGGGGGATTTAGAGTTAGCGTTATCTCTTTCGAACGTAGTTGACGAAAAAGTGGTAGAAGAAGCGGCAGGGCGTAAGATGCCGGGGTATGATAAGAAAGGTGACAACCACTACGATACAATTTCGGCGTTTATTAAGTCGATGAGGGGTTCGGATACTGATGCGGCTTTGTATTATCTTGCGCGCATGGTAGAGGCGGGTGAAGATCCAAAATTTATTGCGAGAAGAATGGTGATTTTTGCTTCGGAGGATATTGGGTTAGCTGGAAATGGAGCGTTGTCTCTTGCAACGGCCTGTTTCCAGGCTGTGGAACGAGTGGGGATGCCAGAGTCAGGATTGATTTTGGCACATACTGTGGTGGCACTTGCGAAATCCAAAAAATCGCGTGCAACAACAGACGCTTGGTATAAGGCATTGGATTTGGCGAGGAAGACAAGAGGAGAGCCGGTACCAACGTGGCTTCGTAATGCACCAACTAAGTTAATGAAAGATCTAGGTTATGGCAAAGGACAAAAATGGGAGGCTGGATTCCATCTTGATAAAAACTATTTGCCGGACAGTATTAAGGACGAGCGGATTTTTTAGCTGTCTAGACCAGCTTGAAAATACATTTGGACATATTCCCAACCCCAAGAAAGCGAAAAGCCAGAATTGGTATAATTGTTAAATTTGAAATAAGGCATACCACTGACGAGCTTAGAAGTTTTGGCTGCATTGGCAATAATGTCTTGGAGAGGTTCATCGTTGTTGACACAGTTGGCAAAATCTTCTTTAAGATCGATTGCCTGGCCGAGATTAATCCAATAATCTTTGGTTAATTTATTCATTTCAATAAAAGCGGATTTGCCGGAATTTTTAAAATAATCGTTCCAGATAGTGGTAATGGCAATTTTGTAGTAGTCCCAGAATTTATTTTCTTTTTTGGCGCAGTAGGTGGCTATAGCAGAGTAGCGAGAATTGATAGGGTTAGATTCACCGTATTCGTAAAGGAAGTCAGAAAGGCGGACTTCAATTAGAATGTCCTTTTCTTCAATATATTTATTAAAAGCTTCTTCGTTTTCAAAAATAGCATTTTCAAAAGCGACGCAATAAGGGCACATGATATCAGAATAGATAATAAAATAATTTTTGGCGTCAAGATTTCCGACAGTGGTTCGCTCATCCCAAATTCGATCAGAATTAGAGGGTTTGATATTCATGCTGGTTACGATAGCGGCTATAATAGCTATGAAAATGGTCACTAATCCGACAGCTCTAAGCGTTTTCTTCACTGGACTCCTTTTGATTTTGTTTTTTTGCGAGATATTTTTCGTTAGTTATTATAACATAAGTTTCTTCACCGAGACGTTTTAGAGAGAGGACTGCGATTATAATAGCGAGCCAAGTAACAACAGTGGAAATGGCCCCGGTAACAGCTAGACTGCCGGAAGAAAAGATGGAGCCAATTAGAGGAGCAATTAAAGTAGTGCCACAGGTAGGGCATCCTGCGCCGAGTGCAATTAATCCAGTAATAATACCAGCATTACCAAGATTTTCAGAATTTTTAGTGCTGTTTTTGCGTTTTTTATTCCAAAGTAGCACGATGAGACCAATGAGAATGCCTTGTAAAATTGAAATTGCAAAGATTGGTAACCAATCGAGAAAGGATTGATAAACTCCAAAAATACTAAGAAAACTATCACCTATAATTTTAAGACTACCCAGAAAGCCAGTGGCAGACATGAGATTAAATTTAGATAAACCACCGGAAAGTAAATCCATAAGTAAACCAAAAAACAAAAAAGTTGGGATAAAACCATACCAAAAGCGCTTTTCTTTAGTGGCAAGTAAAATTCCTTTGCCGGCCAGAGCGAATCCGTCGAACCATTTCCTCCAATTCATATTCCTATATTATCATAAGTTTCATAAAAAAGTCAAGGAGCCTTTGTTCGGTTTTAACCTGTTGGAAAGGTTAAATATTAAACCATAAAGATTTTAAAAAAACAAGGTTGACAAGTATGTTGCCTATGCTAAAATGAAAGTAGGTTCGGACCGTTCCTGACGTTGAGAGGGGCCTGAATCGTGGGGGTAGTTGGGTGGAGAGTGTAGAGTTGTTTTGATTAGATTTGTCAGACTTCCACCTAGGAATTAGTTATAAAAAACCCGATTTATCGGGTTTTTATTGTGATTGTGGTATAATGATATATGTATGAAGCTTTCGAGAAAAATCGATCGAGCTTTGGTTTTGGTTATAACTGCGACCATCCTATTGTTTTTTGGGTGTTTGATAAAACTTGGTGGGGCGAGGACTTTTGCCGATAGCGAAGAAGGTCCCGTGATTAACCATGATGCAAAATATGTTACTTTTTATGACAATGGAAATAAATTAATTGTTAAAACTGAGGCAAAAACTGTGGCGGAAGCCTTAAAGCGAACAGGAATAATTGTAAATACGGAGGATAAGGTTGAACCAACACTTGACACGGCAATTGATGCGGATAACTTTTTTATTAATATTTATCGGGCGAGGCCGGTAATCATAAAAGACGGAACTAATTATAAATATTTGATGACAGCAAGTTATGACGTGAAGACGATAGCAATGGAGGCGGATTTTGTGGTTTATGATGGCGACGAAATTAATTTAATGCCAAACATGAATTTTCTTGAGATAGGTGCAGCGGAAATTTATCAAATAGTGCGAAATGGTGGGCAAACTTTGACAGTGGAAGAGGAAGTACCTTTTAATGAGGAGAGAGTTAAAGATTATAATATGGCTCCAGGTAGCCTAGAAGTGAGACAGCTAGGTGAGGTCGGTATGCGTAAACTGGTGTACGAAGTATTTTATATAAATGGAGTAGAAGTTTCAAGAAATTTGATTTCAGACGAGGTAGTAAGAGAGCCAGTAACAAAAATAGTGGCTGTTGGTGCTAGCGCAATTGAGAAAAAACCCTTAACGGCCGCGATGGGGCGGAATCGTTATACTGTAACTTTGGCGGATGGTCGAATAATTGAGCGACAAGAAACTTATTATGATTTGCCAATGTCTGGGGTGATAGGCTTTTGTAGTGAGGGAGGTTATTCAGTGAGAGCCGATGGCGTAAAAGTTGATGTTGATGGGTATGTATTGGTGGCGGCAGATTTGTCTAGATATCCAAGATGTTCAGTAGTAGAAACGAGTTTGGGATTGGGTAAAGTCTATGATACTGGAACTTTCGTACAGACAAACCCTGAACAATTTGACTTAGCTACGGATTGGACAAATCGCGATGGTCGCTAACAATAAGGCATTAGGTCAACATTGGCTGAAAAACCGAGCAATTTTGGACGTAATAGCGAATTTGGCGGCTGAAGAGACCGCGTATGATTATTCCGAAAAAACAGAGGTAGAGACAGAAAGACAAACAGTGAAGCTATGTGTGGAAATTGGACCAGGGTTGGGGACATTGACCTCATCACTTTTGCGACGATTTGAAAAAGTGATAGCAATTGAATTTGATAACAGATTGGCTGAAAATTTACCAAGATCATTTCCGGGTAAAAATTTGGAAGTGATAAATGGAGATATTTTAAAATTTGATTTTTCGACTATTCACGAAAAATATGTTATAGCAGGGAATATTCCGTATTATATTACAAGCCCAATTATCGAAAAAGTACTGACAATGTCGAATTTACCAGAGAAAGTAGTCCTTTTGATGCAAAAAGAAGTGGCCGAAAGAATTTTGGACGATAAAGAAACGTTGTTGTCGTTATTTGTGAAAAATCGGGCAGAAGCAGTGGCTGGTCCAATAGTAACGAGAGATGAGTTTACGCCACCACCAAAAGTAGATAGCCGAGTGTTGATTTTGAGACCGCATAAACCGCTGGTAGATGAGGGAGTATTTTCTTTGATTAAAATTGGTTTTAGAGCTCCGCGTAAAAAGCTAGTTCATAATTTAAGTGGTTTTAAAAATAAGACAGAACTAGAGAGTATTTTTATAAAACTTGGAATAGAGTTGAATGCGAGGCCAGGGGATTTAAGTTTAGCAGATTGGCAAAAGCTTAGGGTCGAATTAAGTTAAATACCGGGGACAGGGAATTTAAGAGCAAGAGTGCGGACCTCATTGTGGATGGTTTCAAGTTCGGCAGAGAATTTGGGAAGGTTTTCTTCGGAGCCGGCATCTTTACAAACATCGGCGATTTTTTTCATCCAAAGGGCAAGAGTTTCCATTTCGGATTCACCGAGTCCACGAGTGGTAATGGCTGGAGTACCAAGACGGACTCCGGATGGGCGAAAAGAACCGCTGGCATCAGAAGGCAGCGAATTGGCGTTGAGTGTAAGACCGACTAAATCGAGAGCTTTTTCGTAGATTTTACCGTCAAAACCAAAACTTTCTTTAGTGTTGATTAAAATAAGATGATTTTCAGTACCGTCTCCCTGGAGAATGAATCCGAGTTCAATAAGCTTTGAAGCAAGAGCTTTGGCGTTTTTGACGATATTCTTAGCGTAATCTTTAAATTCTGGTCGTAAGGCTTCACCGAATGCGATAGCTTTAGCGGCGATGATGTGTTCAAGCGGGCCACCTTGAGTGCCAGGGAAGACGGAGCGATCGATTAGAATTGGGATGTTTTCGAGCGTTCTTTCAGGTTTTTTGAGAGGGGAAGCAACATTGCCGCGGCTCAAGATAAGTCCACCACGAGGTCCACGCAAAGTTTTATGGGTGGTGGTGGTCATGACATGAAAACCGTAATCTAGAGGATTGGGGTGAACACCACCAGCGATTAAGCCGGCTACATGAGCCATGTCAGCCATCAAGAGACAGTCGGGGATTTTAGCACCAATTTTAGCAACACGTTCAAAATCGGGGATTTTCATAAAGGCACTAAAGCCGACTAGGATGATTTTAGGTTTATGTTCGAGGGCTTTTTTCTCTAAATCTTCATAGTCAATATCGCCATCATCGGTGACACCGTAACCAATAAAATTATAGGTTTGAGCCGAGAGAGTGACGGGTGAACCATGGGTAAGGTGACCACCAGCGGGGAGTGACATGCCGAGCACTGTATCGCCTGGTTTGAGCCAGGCAAAATAAACAGCATTATTGGCTTGTGCGCCAGAGTGAGGTTGCACATTGGCATGATCAGCGTGGAAAAGTCGGCAAGCGCGATTGATGGCAAGACGTTCGATGCGATCGATATTAGTTTGACCACCATAATAGCGGTAATTTGGCAAAATTTCTTTGGCAATTCTGGCTTCATCCCAGCCCGGGATACCCTCAAAACTAGGGTAGCCTTCGGAATATTTATTGGTTAAGATTGAACCCATAGCCGTCAAAATGTCTTTTGAAACATAATTTTCACTCGGAATAAGTTCTAGGCCTTCGCTTTGACGGGTTTTTTCTTGTTTGATTAAATCAAATACTAAATCTTTCATTATCCTCCTTATTTTAATGTGTATTTAGAAATGGAGTAATTTAAACCATTTTCAGTGCCTTTCCTGATTAGAGTTTTATTATATTTGGTTTGGTCAAATTTGGGGAAAAAGGTGTCTGCAGCGAGGTCGGAAGCGGAAATTTCGGTAAGATAAAGATTTTGGGCATGAGGTAAAAAGGTAGAATAAATACTGCCGCCACCGATGATAAAGATTTCTTCGTCAGTGTTTTGGTGTTTTTTAATAAATTGGGCAAGATTATGAACAATTTGATCTGGTCCACTAAAATCATGGCGAGAGATTACAATATTTTTGCGGTTTTTGAGCTTACTAGGCAAAGATTCCCAAGTTTTGCGGCCCATTACGACCTTGTGATTTGAAGTGGTCTCACGAAAAAAATTCATATCGTCTTTGAGGTGAAAAATTAATTGGCCGTTTTTGCCTAGTTCGCGATTTTGACCAATTGCGGCGATTAGACTAAACATAATTACTCCGTGACTGGCATTTTGATGACACCGAGGTGTTCATAGCCCTCTAATTTAATATCTTTGAGTTCGCGAGAATTGTCGAATTGATAAAAATCATGAATTTTGGGGTTGAGCCAAAGTTTGGGAGTTTTAGGTAGAGCGTTGTCCTTTGTAGCTTTATCGTAGCGTGCAATTTGCTCTTTGATGCCTGCTACTTGGTTTTCATAGATATGAGCGTCGTTGGTGATGAAAGTAAATTGACCAGGTCGAGCGCCAACAGATGCGGCGATTAGATGACAAAGTGTCGCATATTGGACTACATTAAAAGGTAAACCGAGTGGAACATCGGAAGAGCGAGAAGTAACAAGAACATTAAGACGACCGTCAATAAGATTCCATTGCGAATTCCAAACGCAAGAAGGTAAGGCGGCAGTCTCGAGCCACTCGTTTTGCCAGAGCGATAAAACCATACGACGATTACCGGGATTTTCTTTTAAAGTTTCGATTAGATTATTAACTAAGTGGTATTTTTTAACAATCCAACCATAGGCGGTGCCAATAGTGTGAGCAAAATTCTCGGGGGGTTCATTCGGGTGTTTAGTAGCAAAAATGTGATTAAGGTTGCGTCCTTGATATTCGCCAGATTCAGAGATTTCCCATTCGTTCCAGATTTTAATTCCGCGATCTTGTAACCAACGAACATCATTAGAGGCAACTTGATAAATCCAGAGAATTTCGAGAACGGCAGTTTTAAAAGCGACTTGTTTGGTAACTAAAATAGGGAATTCTTCTTCTAAATCAAACTGAAGCACCTGATGTGGTAGCCGAATAGTGCGTGCCCTAGAACTAGCTTGGGCGGTATGATCTGGAATAGCGGAAGCGACTGCCTTGCTACGAGAATCTTGCTTTTTATAATTGGTGATTTTTTCGCCTTGCGATAAAATGCGGCGACACAGGTCGATATATTGGTCGTCGAATCTGCTCATTTTCCTCCTTTTTTTTATTGTAACATAAAAAAGCCCCAAGTTATATTAACTTGGGGCTTAAGGGGAGGATCTAATGACACCTTACCAATAATCTTTTTCTCGCCATTTATACCATTTTCTATTGACCTGTAGTGTCCTCATGACAACAAGAGCAGTGAAGAAAAGACTATCGTCGTATTGAACTAAGTTACGAATTTTCAACCAATCCATAGTCCACATTTCGCTGGCGCGGTAATAGGTCGTTTTGTGCCCATGTCGATTGGTTCTAGAAATAGGATTTTCGCAGATTTCCATTTCTGCTTTATCTCGCCTGCTAGCTTCTTCGGCGTTTTTTTCCATAAGTGGTGGGCTGCCGATTTCGTCGAGCTGAAGCGTGATAATAATAGCGGATATTTTATCTGCCGAATAGAGTAGTCTTCCCGCCCAGGAGGACTTTTCTTCCATTTCTACGAATAGACGATCTATATTTTGACTGAAAGAGACTTCCCTTGACGGATAAAGACTGGAAAAATTTTTGTGGTATTGCATTTCTTTTGAAAATTTTGTTTCTCGATTAAACATGTCGTTATCCGGTAAATCTCCTATAGTGTTTTCAGCAAGATCATGTCGGCGAGCAGCTTCCAGAAGATCACGGTAGCTATAACCGTGGTCATCATAGATTTTGGTCAAATCGTTTCCGTATTGGTAAGAGATTGCGCGATCTAAAATTGCGCAGAGCAGGTTAGTGTGTGCACCAACTGATTCATAGGCGACGCATTGATGACTTAGGCCGTAAATACGATTGTAAGATCTGGATACTAGGGAACTATCGGCGTATTCTGCGATTTGCAGGGTAGTGTTGTAGATTTCTTGACTTGAAAATGCATCGATTAAATGTTCTCCTGGAATTATTCTGCTCTCTTGTTCTATGATGCGAGAATATTCCGAAAGAATATCTTTCAAAAAAAATTACACCTCCTCTTTTTAAAGTACTCCCCTTTAGAGGAATTGTATCATTTCTTGACAATTTTGACAAAGTGTGATATAATGGAGATGTAGATTGGTCGTTAATTGGGAGTTTAAAATGGCAAAACGCCTTTTTTTGTTGTTTTGTTTAATAGGGTTGAGCCTAGTGCCTGAATTTTTGACGGCGACAGATGTGGTGAATGTGGTGGGAATTGACGATTCCAAGGCGGTTGAAACGGTGTTTTTGTCGGAACCGGAGCCAGAGTCTAAACCAGAACCGGGGCCCGCTCCTGTGGTAGCAAAAGCTCCGGTTGCGGGTGTGACAACGACCGTAGCTAATCCAAAAATAGTTAATTATAACGTAACGATAGTAACCGATAAGATTGTGGCGAAAAATCTAAGCTATTCTGATATTTATCGGACGGGCAAGTTTATCTACGCACATAATTCTTCAAATTTGTTTGGAAATCTTAAATATTTGAATATAGGTGATGTTTTTACGATTACTGAGTCTGGTGTGGCGCAAAAATACCAGGTAATAGATAAAGTCATTTATGAAAAAGCTGATAACGGCTATTTAAATGGGAGCAAACGCTTAACGAAAGAGGTAGAAATTTATGCAAATGGTCATGATATCTCGATTATGACTTGTTCAGGGACGGCATACGGTAATGGCGATGCTTCACACCGACTAGTGTTATTCGCAAATGCAGTTTAGTTTATGCTAAAATAAAAACATAAAAAAACAAGAAAGCAACCCGAATTAAAGTGGAAGCTTTTTGTTATCGTGGTGGTAATAGTGATTTTTGGGCTTTTAGGGTGGCTTTTATATCTTGATTTGACGCACGGAAAAAAAATCCGGAAAAATCTTTGTATTTCCAACGATGAAGATTTATTTAAATGGTGTGGACCTTGATACGCTAAAAGCGGGCGACAAATCGATTAAGTATCAAGATAATTATTTGGAATTTATTGCGAGTGAAGGAGTAGAATTTTTTTCGGATGTAGAGATAAAAGGGAGAGGAAATTCGACCTGGGGTTTATCGAAGTCTCCTTATCAGATTAAATTTAAGAAAAAGACCGATCTTTTGGGATTGGGTGTGGCAAAGAAGTGGATATTACTTGCTAATTTTGTGGATGACAGCAATCTTCGCAATGATGTAGCTTTTAAGCTTGCAGAAATGCTTAATGAAAAATATGCAGTGAAGGGAGAATTTGTACGTCTAGTGGTTGATAATAAATATGAGGGGCTGTATTATTTAACGCATAAAATAGAAATTTCGAAAGACTCAGTGGATTTGAGGGATCCTTATGGTATATTGATGGAGATTGACGGCTTACATCGTGATATAGAGGATTGTATAGACACGAGTGTGGGGGTATGTTTGGTTGTGAAGGATGTAGTGACGGATGATGATGAAACGATAGCGGTGGCGACGAAACAGTTTCTAGATGACTATAATAAATTTGAGAAGGCAGTGCGAGCTAGGGATTATGACACCGTGACAAAATTAGTGGATATCCATTCTCTAGCGGAATATTATTTGATTAGCGAATTTTCGGTAAATCCAGACGCTTATTATTCGAGTTTTTTCTTGTACAAAGACGGAGAAAAGGATAAAATCCACGTTGGTCCGGTGTGGGATTTTGATTATGCGTTTGGTAATCAAAAATGGATTTGGAGTGAGAATAGGGACTTTTATTCGCCATACGAAATCATGGTTCTGCGCGAAGAATTAATGCCAAAACAAGGAGAAAAGGAAACTGGTAATATCGCGTTGGAAATTTACTATTTAATGAGAATGCCGGAATTTAGAGATGAGGTAAGAAAGACATTTCGCGAAAAATTAATGGGAAGAGCAGAAGAATTTTTAAATTGGGTACGAATGCGAAAGGATTTGATTAGAAAAGAATCGATAATTGATGCGGAAAAGTGGGAATTTGGAGGTTTTGAAGAAGAGGCAGAATATTTGTTGAATTGGGTGGAGGAACGATTTGAAAAGTTTGAACAAGAATATGGGAAAGGAGATTTTGAGACAAAAAATGGTGGAGTGTAGGAGACTCGAACTCCTGACCTTCTGCATGCCATGCAGACGCTCTAGCCAACTGAGCTAACACCCCAGCGATTTTATTTTAGCATACTTTGTGCTAAAATGAAATTATGAAAACGATTTTAACAGGGATTAGATCTAACTCAGCGTTAACTTTAGGCAACTATTTAGGGGCGCTACTTCCGATGGTAAGGTTGGCGAACAAACATTCCGACGAATATCAGATAAATATTTTTGTGCCAGATCTTCACTCAATTATTTCGGATGTGGATGGAGATTTGCAAAAGAATATTATTCGGACGATTAAATATTATTTGGCGGCAGGCTTAAAATTAAACGAGAATGTGCATATTTATAGACAGAGTCATATTCCGGCACATTCGGAATTGTGTTGGATTTTAGATTGTGTAGCGACGATGGGTGAAACCTCGCGCATGATTCAGTATAAAGAAAAATCAAAAGGACAAGAGTCGTGCAATGTAGGGATATTTAATTATCCGATCTTGATGGCGGCAGATATTTTGCTTTATGATGCGGAATATATCCCACTAGGCGAAGACCAATTCCAACATATTGAATTAACACGAAATCTTGCAATGCGATTTAATCATCGGTTTGGTGCGGAGATTTTCACGGTACCAGTGAGCACGGCAGAGCAAGTGAAATTTATGGGTGTGTCGGACGGAATTCGGATTCGCGATCTTTTAAATCCAGAGAAAAAGATGAGTAAATCTACGGTGGCGGAAAATTCTAAGATTATGCTTGATGATGAGCCGGCAAAAGCCGCCAAAAAGATTATGTCGGCAACAACGGATTCAATTGGTAAGATTAAATTTGACATGTGGGGCCAGCCAGGGATTTCGAATCTGTTGCAAATTGAAGCTTTGGTAACTGATGCACCTCTGCAGGACGTGATTGCAACTTGGGCTGGGCAAACACGTTATGGTGATTTAAAGAAAAAGGTAGCCGAGAGTGTATCAGAAATGTTGACGATTTTTCAGGCGGAATTGGCTAAAATTAGCGACGAACGAGTTTATGAGTTATTAGAGGATGGTGAAGAATATGCCAATAGAGTAGCAAACGCTAAACTTCTAGAGGCACAAAGAGCATTTGGATTACGATAATTTGACTTTTTAGCGTAAGTGTGATATAATAAAGGGATATATGATTAGGACGGGGAAAAAGTTCAGTAAGCCAGAAATGTCACGAGTGATAAATGGTGATGTGGTTTTGGATGAGAAAACAAAAAAGCCGGAAAAGGTGCGGTTAGATGTTTTGATGGCGGAAATTTACAAGAGCTATAACCGGTCGACTTTACAAAGATTTATTGAATATGGTTTTGTGACGGTGGATGGGAAATTAGTTAAGAAACCAAACTACAAGATTGAGCTTGGCGTGAAAATTGATTTAAAAATTCCGAAAATTATGAAAAATGCCGATCTAATACCGGAAAAAATCTATGAAGATGATCAGGTACTGGTCTTAAATAAGCCAACTGGACTACTTTCGATGGCGAAGGGTGAATATTGCCCAGAAAATACCTTAGAACAATATGGTTTATTGGTGCATCGATTAGATCGTGATACTTCTGGCGTAGTAATTTTAGCAAAAGATGAAGACACGCAAATTTTTTTAAAAAAACAATTTCAAGCACGAACAGCACATAAGGTTTACGTGGCGGTGATAGTGGGGCGACCAAAACTAGATGAAGCGCGGATTGATTTACCATTAGCGCGCAATATGAAACGGCCAACAACATTTTTGGTGGATCCTAAAGGTAAAGAATCCGAGACTTTTTATAAAATTTTAAAGTCTAACGGCAAATATTCCCTGGTGGAATTAAGACCAACGACTGGGCGGACGCATCAATTAAGGGTACATATGAAATATCTGGGTTACCCGATTTTAGGTGATGCGGTTTATGGCAAAAAACATGATCGATTATATTTGCACGCAAAGAGTTTAGAGATAACTTTGCCTGGTGGTAAAAGAAAAGTATTTGAGGCGCCAGTGCCGGAGGAATTTGAGCGTGTTTTTCGAGAAGATTGAGGAGATTTTAAGTTTTGCCAGTAAATGTGGAACGGCGATTTTTGTAATACCCAAGAACGTAGCAGTTGAAATCAAAAATGCAATAGTATTAAAACCAGAAGAAAAGAGTGTAATTACGATTGAGCAGGTGCGGCAGGTGGTTTCGAAATTGACAGTAAAACAGACGGTTGATCAGTATGTTGTTGTGCGACCAGCAGAGTTAATGAACGAAGAAGCAGCAAATGCGTTTCTAAAAAATTTGGAGGAACCCAAAGAAAAGGTGCACTTTGTTTTAATCACAGATGCGCCGTCGTTGATTCTGCCGACAATTTTGAGTCGAGCAAATATATATTTGATGCGACAACCGTGGGCGGTGGATGCGAAAATTATGGCGGATGATGATGATAAAAATTTTGCTAAGCGATTATTGATAGCAAAACCGGCAGAATTGGTGATGATAGCGGAAGAAATTATGAAGAAAAAAGATAATGCTAGAGAAAAAGCTTTGCAGATTTTGGGAATTGCAATTGAGATGCTTTATAAAACTTATTTGATTAATGGCAAAGAAGTGTTTTTGGTTAAATTGCCAAAATTTTTGCGGGCTTATGAAAATATTTCGCAAAATGGCCATGTAAAATTACATTTAGTAGCGGATTTATGTTAGAATAGAGCCATGATTGCAGTTTTTGTGATTTTGATTTTTGTAATTTATTTGATTTTTCTATTTCCAATTGAGCCAAAGAAAAAAATAAAAGAAGAAAAATCGCCAAAGTATGCGGCGCAGATGAAGAAATTATGGCAGATTGCGCAGACATCGATGAAGGAGAGAAAACCTTTTAGAGCGGAAAAGGCATTGCTAACGATTTTGAAATTTGACGAAAAAAATGCGGCGGCTTATAACCGATTAGGAATTTTGTATGCTAAGGGCAAGAAATATGATGAAGCGGTGGAATGTTTTGAGATTGCACAATCGCTTGATAATAACCCAGCTTCAATCCATAACGTAGGGTTAATTTATCTTGAGACAGGGGCTTATGAAAAAGCAGCGATGGCGTTTAATCAAGCAATTGAATTAGAAGGTGATGTGCCGTCAAGATATATTGCGCTTGCGAAGGCGGAGGAAGAGTTGGGAAATACCAAAAAGGCAATTGAGGCACTAGAAAATGCGTTTGAACTAGATCCAAAAGTGACGACCCTTCGACAGATTTTGGCAATTTATGAGGCGGCAGGTGATATAGAATCGGTAACGGTGACGACGGCAAGAATTGAGGAACAGATTGCAAGAGATAATGCAGCTAAGCGTAAAAAAATGCCACGTAGCGGTGTGGTGGCTAAAACACGAGTAGCAAAAAGAAAGATTTAAAAAGATTTGAAAAAGCTGGTCGTATTTGACCAGCTTTTTAATTTAGGTTTATTGTTTTAGCACTTTTAGTGCTCGGTAGGTGATTACGATAGCTTGTTCTGTGGTTAGTTCTGTGTTTGGGCTGAATTTGTTATCTCCAACGCCGTTAATGATTCCGACGCTGGAGGGCCAGCCGAGTTCAGAATCTACCCAATGTCCAGAAACATCCGTGAAGTTATGTGGATATCCTTCGGTTTCGATGTTGAGTACGCGTGCAATGCGGTTTATGATTGCTGCAATTTGTGCACGAGTAAGGGTTCCGTTTGGATCAAACTTATTGTTGCCAATGCCATTAATAATGCCAAGGGCATTTGCTTCAAGTACGACTTTGTCATTTGTGTCCGTGAAGGCGTCTGCATTAAGTGTAGCGCTTTTTTCATCCATGATTTCTGTGATATTTTTGTCGCTACTTTTTTCGATTAAATTAATGAACATTTGTGCAACATCGCTACGAGAAACGGGTAGCCGATAATTTTGCTGCAGATTTTCTGGCACCAGTTCGGCAGTAATTGCTGCGTCAACTTCATCCTTTGCCCAAGAAGAGGGAGATTTTGGAATTATTACGGGTTTTGTTCCGTTCGGGATGGCTACATTTGATAAGATTTTGATTGGAGTTGATTGCATTTCGTTGTTTGTCGAGTCACCTATACCTTTATCGTTCCCGAGATATTCAACTTTTCCCCAACCAAATAAATCTCCGTCATTCGTTAAGGCGAAGATGGACCGAATTCCGGTGACTGAACAGACATTGTCCATAATTTTAGTTGAGGGATCGTCTATACTCCAGAGAGTTCCGTCGGTTTTGATCATATATCCTGGGCTGACAAAAGATACATCTTCTGCTATTTGTGATGGAGTCAAACTATCTCTTCCCCATTTCCAAAGAGTTCCGTCGGTTTTGATGGCAAAAGATGTTTTGTTAGTATAGTAACTGTCTGCACAGCAGATAAACATTACATCATCCATGATTTTTTGCGGAGTGTGTTTATCTTTTGTCTTGTCGATTACGGCATTAGCATAACTTCTTTGACCGTTTCCGAGCTCGCCATATTGGTTCTTGCCCCAAGTCCAGAGCGTTCCGTCTTTTTTCACGGCCGCAGTGTATTCTCCGCCACAGCTAACGGCGATTACTTCGTCCATAACTTTTACGGGTACAGTCTGAATTGGATATGGATTGTCTTTGTACAGTGTTGGATCCCTTGTTGCGTCGCCGACATAATTATTTCCGATTTGGCCATATTCGTTGCTTCCGAAAAGCCATAGCGAACTATCTGTTTTTATCACTGCAGTGTGTCTGTTGCCACAGCTAACGGCGACTACTTCGTCCATAACTTTTATTGGCGAGAACTGGTAAATTTGACTATTAAAGATGGTATCTCCCTGTTGGTTATTCCCGAGTTGGCCGTAATCATTATTCCCCCACATCCAAAGCGAACCGTCTTTTTTGATTGCTGCACAGTGTTCGCCATCTGAGCAGCTTACCGAAATAACGTCTGTCATAATTTCTACAGGTTTACTTTTGTAGCCGGTGTCCATGCCGCCGTTTTTTTCGATGTGTGGCGTTACGAATCCTCCCCACATCCAAAGCGAGCCATCTGATTTGATAACCATCGTTCGCTGGCAGTAGGGGCCAAATCCTGAGACTACTGTGGTGGTAAGACTTGATATTCCTGTATCGTTTGCGAAAACTGGCAGGGATAAAGAGAGGCATAGTGCTATAGCGATGACTAAAGACAAAATTTTCTTCATCGTAAAAACCTCCTAAATTTTAAAGTACATAGCTACTAATGACTACTCTATTAGTTATTATAACATATTTTGTTAAAATGGTAAAATAAAAGTGTTTTACAGAAAAATAGCGAACAGATGTTTGCTATTTTTTTGGTGCTGGAAGTAGGACTCGATTGGAGCGAAGCGACAACGAGCCCTGGTTTTTGAGTATTTTTGTGACAACAAAAATGGTGCACCCTAGTGAAAGAAGTCGCAACTATGTTAAAGGAAGATTTGATGGGTGAAAACTGTCCATCCTACCTTTGCTTCTTCCATTAAAAGTACACATTTAGATTATAACATACTTGTTTCAAAAAATCAGCTACATCTTAAAAAAGCCAAAAAGATATGCTCAAAAACAAAAAACTTTTTTGCAAAAGTACTATAGGGCCGTTCTCATTGTATTTTCTAATTAATGAAGCCTACTCTTTTTATCCGAGTATGAGAAGTAATAATATAAGACCGATACCGAGGCCAAACAACCCAAACCACCAATCAAGAAATCCTTTTATAACAGAGAAAACAATAATTACTCCAAATATAACGAGAATCCAATAAAAAATGTCGCCGAAACTCCCATTACTCGTATTGCTATTAGCTACAGTTTGAGGCCTTAGGGTCGGTTTCGGTATTGGTTTCTGTATAATTTTGGGTTTATCGGGCTTGTAAAAGGTATTATTAAATGATCCAATTATGGCCGGCAAGAATAGAATTAATACAGCTGCAGTCGATACAATCATATCGCCTATAAAATGTCGAGTATCGCCACCAGTAATAATTACATCTAACAGAGTAGAAATTAATAAGATTGGGATTAACCATAAAGCTAACTTTATGATAAATATTATTACCCTTTTCGGCGTGACAATTGGCTTTTTATTCTTGACCATTATTTTTCCCCATTTATGATTATGTTTAAATTATAACACAATAATCGAAACCTTTTTGTTGACGGGGGTCAGTCCCCCAGGGACTCCGATTGTTGGCCCCTGCGAAGCTAGGGGTATATTGATGGGTAGTAAACAATATCAAAAAGGTTAACGAGACAATTGTGATTTATCAAAAAGACGGGCAATTACCCGTCTTTTTGTGCTGTTCTACCCCATTAATGTTCTTAAAATCTTAGAATATTCTTCTCTAAGTTGGAGCATCTTTTCATTTTGGCCATCATCTTCTGCCACTTGATACTCAGCCAATGCAATCGAAAATGCAAGCAAGTCAATAGGGGAAGATACGTCCTTATTACTATTAAATGGGGCGACAAATTTGATATAAAATGGGTGGCTAACATTCCACTTAATGATGATATCGCTACCTTCATTGTCATAATCAAATAGTGGATTAGAAGCACCATTATTTTCCTGGACAAATTTTGCATTTAATCCTCTGTAACCTAATTGTATGCGTTTAGCGTGCTGTCTTTTGCGTTTTTGCTTAGCCTCTTCATCTTCTTCATCTTCTTTTTTCTGATCCTTACCTTTTGGGTCTACGCTTGGCTTTGCGTGTTTTTCTTTCCAAAGTGTAGGGCTAGGCAATAGTGTCTTTTTTCGCTGAATAATACTCTCCGCATCGCTGTGGTCCATTTTAGTATTTTCTGCTACAGCGGCCGCACGAGAAATTGCATTTTTCTTAATTATACTAATGCCCATACGGACGCTTTCCATAATTTTATCTTCAAGCGACTGCGTAATCTCAATTTTATCCTTAGTAAAATTTATGCCCATATAGTCATCAAGATCGCTAGAGTAAGAAATCTCACACCTAAACCTGTTTGTATAACCGTGTTTTACGAAGTTTCCGATCGTAATAGCGTGTGCAATTTGTCTATTGTTTCTGATAATATAGAAACCTTGGTTACGAAGATTCGCCTCGAATTCCATATTTAAATTCGATCCTTTAGAATCAACTTCCGCAATTATCATATGGAAAACATTGCCGTTGTAGTCGATGTCTTCATCAAACAGAATATTTGTTGTTTCATTTGCTAGAGCCAATGGGTCGGCAGACGCAACTACTTTACCATTAACCCTTATAACTCTCCCGGCATCAATGTATTTTCTAAATACTTCCCCAAAGTGAGCAATTGTTTTAGAGATTAGCGTCTCAATGCTTTTATACTTATAGTGATCAATATTTTCCAATCTAACAATCGTACCACAACCACGAGATTCCCACTGGTCAATCTCTTTTTGCGATAAAGTAATTTTGTCCGCTACCCACTGGTTAGTTTTTTCGATTTTTACTAAGTCAAGGCAGACGCATTTAACATCGCCATCTTCTGGCTTACTGGCAACGGTAATCTTTTTTGCCATTGAAATACTTGCTGTCACAAGACCCATACCGAATCTTCCCAGCTTCGAACTGTCCTTATTTGTATCCGACCCAAGTTTAATGGCCTCGCAAAGAATATCTTCATCCATACCATAGCCATCGTCAATGATTGTGATGCTATCATTTGCAATTACAACATCAACATTATCAGCATTTGCATCCAATGAGTTATCGACAATATCAGCTAGAGCAGTCTCGTTGGAATAGGTTAAATAGCGAAGACTGTCAATAGTCTTCTTTGGATTAGGAGTAACATTAAATTCATTCATTATTATTTTTTCCTTATTTATAATTATTAAAAATCCACCCTTCAAAACGGTGGTTGCTAAAAAATACTCTGAATCATAATTACTCCTTTTGCTCGATTTGCACCAAGCGGATTATTTAATTTTATTATTCCGACGAAATTCTCCATCGGTTATTATTATAATAATAAAAAATGTAAAAAAGTCAAGAGAAACGAGTGGGATAGGGAGAAGCGGCCATCGCCTTTTCAATAGTATCAACGATTATTGGTTTAGCTCCCTCTAGTTCTTTTTGCCAATCTTTAGGTGTATAATTATCGACTGTTTTTATGGCCTGTTCTTCGGCCATATCGTCATCCATAAGACTGATTGCGGATAAGTCATACAGGATTGATGGGTCGCTCGGAGCTATTTTTCTTAATTCTGCGGCAACTTTGGCTCCATATCTTTTTTTAAGATCTTGCCACTCATTATTAATAATCTTTATGTTTAACAGTCTTAGGGCTAAATCATCGTGGTATCTACTCATTTTGCAACTTTCTTCTACCTGAACAATATGGGCAATTTCTGCCTCTATTTCTGTCTTGAATCCTAGCTTCCCATTTATGCCCATTTTTACATCTCCACCAAACTTTTTTACCACTGTTAGGGAATACGCCACCTGGAACCAGGTCCCCGTTTTTTTCATAGTCCCATTCACTCGCTAGTTTTGGGTTTACTGTTGCAAGGTCGTTAAAACCAGGTAATATTTTTTTATTTGAACATACTGGGCATCCACGTCCAGCTGCACGATTGGCTATTGGGGCTTCCCATTCGTGGCCTTTCTCACACACCCACCATACTTTTCTCGGTGATTTTGCGTATACTTGATCTGGTTTTAGATCACCATTTTTTTGATGATTCCATTCTTTAGCTAGCTCAGGATTCTTTACCAATAGACTATCATCACGATTTGTGACGATTGATCTTAATAGGGCGCTTCGTTTAAATCCACATTTGCGACAGCCATATCCACCGATTGCTCTTGAGTATACTGATGCTTGCCACTCGTAACCGCATTCGGAACATTTCCACCAAGCTTTGTAGTTTGAACCTGAGTTAATAATGTCTGGAGCGATATTATTCTTTTCGTAATCCCATTCTTTTAATAATTCGCTGTGTGCTTTGGCTAGAGATTTGTCGTCTTCGCCTTTCTGATATCTCGTATATATCTCGCCGTAGTCACGATCTACATCTACGTCCGACCTTTGGTCGCCGACAATAATTGATAGCACTTGTTTAATTGGCTCATTCAAATAGCTATAGTTATGGCTTAGACTTTTAATTCTTATATCGGTAGAAGTACTTCTTAGTGGCGGCAACTTTGGTTCTCTAATTCTTATTAACTGAATGCCAAGTTTTTTGCAAAGTCTATTTTTTCTTAAGTCTTTTTCTTTACTGTTATGGTAGTATTGGCCATCGTACTCAATTCCTATAGACATACTTGGAATAAAAATATCTAATTCGTATCCTTTTACTTTTTTGTTTTCCTCTACGGCGACACCGTATTTTTCAAGGTAATAACCGACGGCTTTTTCTGGTATTGATGTCCGTCTGTTTGATGAGCAAATAGGGCAATGGACGTTTCGGTTGTGTCTGCTTTCTACTGTCGCTTGCCACTCGTGACCTAGTTTACATTTCCACCATACTTTCTTGGGAGATCCTGCTATTATGTTTTCTGGTTTTAAGTCGCCGTTTTTTTCATAATTCCATTCCTCGGCTAATTTAGGATTGATTGTAGCTAAGTCGTTGTAGCCACTAATAACAACCCTATTGACGCACACTGGGCATCCACTACCCTTTGCTCTGCCAACTACGGTTGCTTGCCATTCGTGTCCACATTCCGAGCACTTCCACCAGACTTTTTTAGCTGACCCCGATAAAATGTTTTCTGGTTTCAACTTCCCGTTTCTCTCAATACTCCATTCTTTAGCTAGTTCTGGGTTAATAGTAGCTAGGTCATTGTAACCAGGCCAAACTTTTTGATTAATGCAATATGGGCAGAGCCCACAGCAGTTTGGCATTGTTTTCCATTCGTGTCCTTTGTCACACTTCCACCAGACTTTTTTATTAGAACCTGCAGCAATATTGTCTGGTCTTAGGTTGCCATTTTTCTCGTAGTTCCAGTTTTTCGCCAAATCTGGTCTAGTAGTGGCTAAATCATTAACTCCAGCTATGATTAGTTTATTTGCGCAAATTGGACAACCACGATAGCCTTCCTTAGTTCTACTATGAACTGACGCTTCCCACTCGTGCCCTTTATTGCATACCCACCAAACTTTCTTTACGCTACGAGCTGGAACGTCTTTTGGCTTTAAGCTGCCATTTCTTTTATTATTCCACTCTGCTGAAACCTTCTTATTACAAGAAGCTAAATCGTTAATACCCGGTTTTAGGTAACCACTAATCCGGTCTAGTTTTCTAAAAGTACACTCTCTACAGGTTGTGGTTTTAGATTTTGCTTTAGCGTAGATAAAGGCTTGCCATTCTTTTCCACATTCAGAACACTTCCACCAGACTTTTTTATTAGAACCTGCAGCAAAGTCTTCAGGTTTCAAATCTTTGTTTTTCTTATAATTCCATATTCTATTAGCATCTGGAAAAACAGCTAAAAGACCCTTGCTTGGATTTTTAAGGTTAGCATTACTGATACCAACTTTTAAATGCCCACAATGAGGGCAGCCGTGGCCTTTTTTTCTTACATTTATTTGCGTTTGCCACTTATAACCACATTTTTTACATTTCCAACAAGCCTTTTTCGAGCTTCCTATGAGTAGCTCGTCTGGTTTTAGCCCAAGCTTTGCATTTGCATCAAAATCCCATTCAGAGATAAGCTCTGATTCGGAAATTGAAATGCTTTTGCCATCATTCATATGCTTATATTATACAGTAAAAGGTTAAACTTGTCAACAATAATAAGCCTACCTACTAGTTTAGCGGATGCTAAAACAGGGTAAAAAATTGCATTATCATAAAAAAATGGTATAATATTGGGTAATTAGAGTAATAAAATATATGCAAGGAGAAGCCACTAGAATTTGTAGGGTGTGCGGCGAAGAAAAACCTCTGGACGAGTTTCGTATCAGGGGCGATTCTGGTAGGCGTAGGACAGAATGTAAGAATTGCTTGAGTAAATATCTTAAGAAATATAGATCTAACAATAAGCAGCGCATTTCTGACCTTAATAGGAGATGGAGAAATGAGCATAAGGATGAGTTGTCAGAGTACCAGCTTAACTGGCAACGGAATAATAGAGAAAAGTGTCGTGCCTATAATAAGAAGTCTATCCAAAATATGACTGAAGAACGGAAAGCAAAGGCCAACTTGCGCTCTAAAAAGTATTGTGAGGCTAGGAAAGATGACTTCAATTATATAAAAAAAGGAGAGCTTGGGGTCGTGAATCGACCAAGCGTCGGCGCAAGAAAATAACAGCTTACGAAGAGAATCGCAAAAAGATTGACCCAGTTTTTAAACTAAAGAAACAGATCAGGAATGAAATTAGGATGTCGTTTAACCGTAGAGGTTTCAGAAAATCAGCACGTACTGAAGAAATAGTAGGCTGCACCCTACAAGAATTGTATGAGCATCTATGCAAGACGTATCAAGTTAGATATGGGGAAGAATATAATGGGAATAGGGTAGTACATATAGACCATATCATACCCCTAGCGAATGCCCACACTGAAGACGAGGTAAAAAAGCTGTGTAGGTGGGATAATCTGCAGTTATTAACTGCTGAAGATAATTTAATAAAAAATGTAAATGGGTCATTCCCATCATATAGAGATTTATAAAAAACTTGAAAAGAAATCTTGCTCGAACCGCTATTGTATCCCTGTAAAATACTTGGTTCCTATTGCAGGAAAGTATCCTGAGCTGAAAGAACAATTTGGACTTGCTCGAACCGACTCAGAACAGATAAAAAAAAGACCTCAAAGAGGGCTTAATTTCACAATGGTGCTGGAAGTAGGACTCGAACCTACGAAGCCCGAAGGCGAGAGATTTACAGTCTCTTGTCATTGCCACTAGACGATTCCAGCACT
>JAEEHN010000002.1 GCA_016280905.1 Candidatus Saccharimonadota bacterium | reverse complement strand
TTGCCAAATTAGATGATGGTAATTGTTGGATGACACAAAACCTAGACCTCTGCATTGGCTGTACTGGCACTACTACTCTCACTTCACAAAACACTGATCTAAACACTGCTGGTAGTGGTATCTATAGTAATGGTTATAGTACTGATGCTAACGGTGTTATTACTTGGACTCCAAGTGGGAATGCGACCATCACTGGTACACCTGCCACTATTACTAACTTCGCCAGTGGTGATCCAGCTAACTCAGTCTCTGGTTGGACTAATTCTACAACTTATCCTTACATGGTAGAAGGTAGCACAGAATATGTTGTTCAAGGTACACCTTATACCACTAGATCAGCCTGTGTTACCGCAAAAGATGCTGTAACTTGCGATCATAATCATGTTGGTAACTATTACAATTGGACTGCAGCTGTTGCTTCAAATAACTCTTCAGCAATCACTGCTAGATATGCTACTGCCGATAACTCTATCTGCCCAGCTGGCTGGAGATTACCAGCAGGGCCAGATGGTACAAATGGATCAACATTTAATACCTTACTCTCAGCTGCCAACATTGCGAACGGCACTGATAATGGTAGCGGCTCTTCTAGTGTAAACGTAGATTATCAGTCTGGCGGCTTTAATAAGATGGAGAGTTCACCTTATTATTTTGCCCGTTCTGGCTACGTCTACGGTACTACGTTGTCTAATTTTACCTCGGGCGGCTACTATTGGTCTGGCTCGGCAGTGTCAGGTTCGAATGCTTTCTTCCTGCTCTACGCTTCCGGTGGGTTGTACCCAGCGCGCCAGCTCAGCCGCTACTACGGAAGGAGCATGCGCTGTGTTGCGCGTTAGGGCGAATAACTCATTCGTCCAAACTTGCAATATTTATTATTTTAGATTATAATTTCCCGTAATGAACGCTCGCAAAGACGATATTTTGAATGCAAAAGATTTAAATCTTGATCTCGAAGAACCAGAGACCGACGATCTTGAAAACGAAGAAGAGCTTTCTGATGAAGAACTCGCTATCACCGCCGAGAACGTGGATGCTTTTGCTGACGATTCCGTAAGATTATACTTACGCGAAATCGGCAAAATCCCTCTCCTTACTCCCGAAGAAGAAGCCGATCTCGCAAAGCGCATTGTTAAAGGCGATAAAAAAGCCAAAGATAAAATGGTCGAATCCAACATGCGTCTTGTGGTCTCTATTGCTAAACGCTACGGTGGCCGTGGTCTCGATTTTCTTGATCTTATTCAGGAAGGAAACACTGGACTTCTCCGTGCTGTCGAAAAATTCGATCCCGACAAAGGTTTCAAATTTTCCACCTACGCCACTTGGTGGGTTCGTCAGGCCATTACGCGTGCCATTGCCGACCAAGCTCGTACCATTCGTATTCCAGTCCACATGGTGGAAACCATTAATAAAGTCTTACGCACTACTCGCAAACTTACTTCTGAACTTAATCGTGAACCAACCAACGAGGAAATCGCAAAAGAGCTCGACATGGAACCCGAAAAGGTTGATTATGTCATGCGTATTAAACAAGATATCGCTTCACTCGACGCTTCCGTCGGCCGTGAAGGTGACGACGAAGATTCCGTTTTAGGTGATTTTGTCGAAGATGAAGAACGTGACTCCCCAGAAGATTCCGCCGCCAATCAAATTTTAAAAGAACAATTATCCGAAATCATCGCTACATTAACTGACAGGGAACAGAAGATCATTCGTCTTCGTTTTGGTATCGGCGGTGGCCGTCCGCACACTTTGGAAGAAGTCGGTGCCGAGTTTGATGTTACCCGTGAACGCATCCGCCAAATTGAGGCCAAAGCTCTCTCTAAGCTTCGCAAGAATAAAGACACCAAAAAATTACATGAATATTTAAGGTAGGAGGAATATGAAAAAAATCTCAGCCATTATCCTTACAATCATCATAAGTTTAAGTACACTTATTTCGGTGCCGGTTTTTGCAGAGTGCGGAGAAGGTTGTGTTCCTACTTCTATACTTGGCGGGGGCTGTGTTTGCGATGATAGTCCTGGTGACAGTATTACAAACGTTCTTGGTCTCGTAATCGATATTATGACCATCGGCATTGGCATTCTCGGCGTTATTGGCATTTCAGTCGTCGGTATCCAATATCTTACCGCCGGCGGTAACGAAGAAAAAACCCGCAAAGCCAAGCGTCGCCTCTTTGAAATTATCATCGGCCTAGCAGTTTATGCCTTAATGTATGCCATCTTGCAATGGCTTAATGTTGGTCCGTTAGCAAACTAATGAAACGCCTCTTAGTTATTTACAACCCTCGTTCTTCTCGTTTTTGTGACGTCAAAGAAGCAGTTTTGAGTCGTCTCCCCAAACTCAAAGGTTACATTATTGGTAAATACGAGGTCGAACCCACCGATGTCAATCAAAACACCATCAAACTTGCAAAACTTTTAAAAGACGACGATTTTGTTATTTCGGCTGGCGGTGACGCTACTGGAGTTATCTCAGTTAACGCTATTTTAAAATCCAACAAAGACGTTATTCTTGCAGTTTTGCCTTATGGTAATTTTAACGATCTTTCCCACACCCTTGGAACTAGCGATTTTGATAGTATTTTTACTCAGACAGTTGCTAATTATTATCCATTAGAAATCATTATTGACGGTAAGTTTTATCGTTACGCCACTTGTTACGTCACTATTGGCATGATGGCTGAAGCCGTCAAATTATATGACACTCCCAAGCTTCGTCGTAAGCTAAAGACTAATTTCGGTCGCAAAGTCAGTTCTTATACCCAATTGGCCAGTTGGTATTTTAAAAATCGTCACAAAAAACAATTCTTGCCCGACTTTAAATTAAACGACAAACTTCAACCGAAAAAAACTTCTGATTATGCCGCTATTAATGGTAAATCCATGGCTCGTGTCATGAAAGGCGGGGAAGATTACAAGGATCCTAAAATTTTTCGCTCCGAAACTGATCGCCTCACCAATTTCTGGCGACTTCTTAAACTTATGTTAAAAAGTATTTTTCATCGTATCCCTGGCTCTGAAACTAAAGGCGATCAAATCGAATTTTTAGAGCCTGCCACCGTTGAACTCCAGGCCGAGGGCGAGTATCAAGTTTTTCAAAATATTAAAACTATTGAAATCAGAAAGAGCAAAAAATGCCTGAAGATCATTCAGAATTAGAAAAAGTTATCAACTACATGAAATCTCACTGGCCATCACCGGTAAAGCCCGAATGGCAGGTCGATTTCGCTGAATATCCCACCATTCTCACTAAAATCATCGCAGATTTTACGCTTGCCGCCACCAAAAATCATCATTTTATTCGCATCGCTGGCTTATCGGGTTCTGGTAAAACCACACAAATTCTTCCTGCTGTCGAAGCCTACTGTGCCAAAAATAATTACGCACCGATTTTGATGGCCGCTCGTCGTTTTGTCGAATACCACCCCCACTACCAAGAAATCAAAGAATATTACGGCGATAAAAACTTGCGTAAAAACACCGATGAATTTGCTACTATCATGCTGTTTCTTACTCTTTCCGAACTCATTAAGAATGGTTACGATATTGTCTTAGACGTTACATTACTCGATCCAGAAATGGAAGCAATCTTATTAAAGTTTTTAAAACAAGCAAATTATAAAGTACTCATGCTAATGATTGCTGTTTCTCCCACTGTTACTGAACATTTTCTACAAGGTCGCGCTTGGCGTCATGCTAAAGAAACCGAACAAGAATTTATTCGGGCTACTACCAAAGCCCTTCAATTTTATGCCGACCAGGCCCCAAGTCTTCGCATCATTGTTTGGAGCGTTTACGACAAACCTCCTGTTTACGATGGCCCGGTCAAAGATTGCCTCGACATTTTTAAAAAATATTCAAACCGTCAAGAGCTACCTCAACCAGACGACGATGCTCGTCGCAACGCCAAAATCAAATATCTTATAACTGATTTAGATTAATTTCCGGAAAATATGTTCGGATGTGTTCGGCATACCCATTATCAATATTTTGCCAAGCTTTTTTCATGCGCAAAATTTCATCCACATCATCAAAATAATCCAAAAAGGCTTTTTCAAATTCTTCTGGCACTGGTCGCGAGACAATTCTTGCTACATCCATATTTGGATTTCCCGTTCCCGCAAAACAAAAATCAATTACACCAATTACCTTATCTTTTTTATCTAACAAAATATTACCTAAGTTCAAATCCCCATGCACCAAATTTTTAAGCTCAGTTTTCTTTATAAACTTATGATCTGCGTCAATGTGTTTACTATAGTGTTCGTAATCCAATTCATGCAAAAAATCTGACAACGGATATTTTACTTTTTCTGGCGCACCTCGTAAGTCTATATTTGACAATTCCTTAATAAATTTTGCCACTTCATAAGCAGTCCCCATCAGTGCAGTATGTGACAAATGATAAATTCTATCTTTAAGGGTATAGCCTTCGATTTTTTTATGCACCGAAAACGGTCGCTTTAAAGCGTCATAACATAGTTTCATTTGAGGAGTATAATAATTCGTCTTCCCGTCTACAAAATTGCACACTGCTGCATCTTTTACAATCATTCGTGACCAAAACGGATTTCTTGGGAATCTAAAAAAATACGCTCCGTCATTTGTCGTTACCTCAATCACAATATTTGTCCAACCAGTCAAAATATGCTCAGTTTTTTGGATTTTTTTATCCAGCATTGTTTCCTTGATGATTTTATCCAACGGATCTGCAAGAGTAAAAAACCTATTCATAAAAGTATTATAACAGAGTTTAAATTCTTTTTGTGTTATACTTGTATTATGGACAGCGTCAAAATTCTTGCCATTGTTGGCATGAGCGGTAGCGGCAAATCTGTCGCAGTAGACCACCTTACCGCTAAGGGTTATCCCAAAATTTACTTTGGTGGCATGATTTACAAAGAAATGGAAAAGCGCGGCATCGAGCGTACCGAAGACGGTGAATCCGAAAAAAAATTCCGTGAAGAAATTCGCGAAAAAGAAGGCAAAGATTGGGTTGTCAATCAAGTTATTTCCGAAACTAAAGATCTCATTGCTGCCGGGCAACGCCGGATTATCCTAGACGGCGTTTATTCTTGGACCGAATATAAAATTCTCAAAAAAGAGTTTCCTAAAGCTATTACTTTTATCGCCATTGTTGTGGACAAAAATCTACGTTATGAGCGTGTAGCAAAACGACCTGGGCGTTCTTTTGATTCTACCGCTATTCGTGAACGTGATCGTTCTGAGATTGAAAATCTCGAAAAAGGTGGTCCCATTGCTGCGGCAGACTATTACATATTGAATAATGGCTCAATTAGCGATCTGGAAAATCGCCTCGATGGCATTTTAAAGGAGATAAAGTTTTGAACGACGCCAATCTCATTAGCACCGAAAGCAATCAAAATAAAATCGTTCGTTATGGTTTTTTTGCTATAGCTATTACTGTGGTCGCAATGGCGCTCTCGCTTTTTCTAAACCTTTTTAACAATAAAGTTTCCAAACCCGTACCCGACGGTTACAAATTTTCAGTAACCGATCATGCCTCCGAAAACACCAGTAATTGGGCCACTTACTATATTTATGATAATAGTATTATCGTATTTAAAGAGTTCAAAGATGAAAGTTCGAACATCAGCCCCACCGTCATTTACGAGGGCTTAAATACCTCAGATTTAGTGCTTGACGAAAATGCAACCGCTAAGACTTGCGATTCCGCCGCTTGTTATAACTATCCCAAAGTGCTAGACGCTATTAAAAAGCTCCTCATTAATCGGCCAAGTCGTGAATATTTGAGGCCATAAAATGAAAAGATTAGTTTTAATCGACGGTAAATCAGTCTTCTACCGGGGATACTATGCTATGGGGGCACTTAGTCTTACCGACGGTACTCCGACTGGCGGAGTATATGGTTTTGCCGCCATTGCCATGGAAATTGTTAAAAAACTTAACCCTACCAAAGTTGTTGTTGCTTGGGATTCTAAGACTTCCGTTTCTAAAAGGCGAGCACTTTATTCAGAATACAAAGCCGGCCGCATCAAACCCGGCGAAGATTTTTATACTCAGATTCCACTTTTAGAGGAACTAATCAGTGATCTTGGCTGGTCTTTCGTTGAGGTAGATGATTATGAAGCAGACGACATTATTGGCACTTTTAGTCGCGAAGCTGATGAAACTTTAGATTCAAATGGTCATTGTGAATACGAAACTTACATTATTTCTTCCGATCTTGATATGCTTCAAATCGTTGACGAAAACACGTTTATGTGGCGCATCCTTAAAGGTTTTACCAAGATTGAAGAAGTTAGTGTCTCTGAAGTTGAGGCAAAATATGGCATTAAAAAATCTCAATTTTTAGATCTTAAAGCCCTCAAAGGTGATTCTTCTGATAATATTCCCGGTGTTCCTGGCATCGGCGAAAAAACTGCAGTTAGACTGCTAAATGAATATAATGACCTAGACGGCATTTACCAAAATATTAATCAAATCACGGGTTCTACTAAAACCAAACTTGAAGCTGGCAAAAATTCCGCTTATTTATCTAAAGAACTTGCCAAAATTATGTTTGATGCACCTGTTGATCTGCGTCAAATTCCTGATTTTCATTTTGATCACACCAAGGTTATTGCCGGCCTCAAAAAACTTGAATTTAACTCTCTAATTCGAAAAATCAGCATACACGATAATACTGCACGGATAGATAACGTTTCTGAAAAGAAAGAAGAACCGATGGATGTCATTCAGGGTATCCAGCAAGATCCGCTCAAAAAAGATACAATTATTGGTTGGGATATCAAGTCCATCATGCGTGGCGACGAAAAGACTGCAACTGAAATTTTAAACGGCAAACCCTTTTGGGATCTCGGGCAGGCTGCCTTTTTGCTAAACCCCCTCACAAGGGAAGAACCCCAGTTAACCATTCCTGAAGAAGAGTATCAAAAGCAGCTTATTGAATTCCAAAAATATCCCAGACTATATAATATATATACTGATTTTGATTTACCTCTTATTCCTATTTTATACAAAATGGAAAAGAAAGGTATGCTAATCGATCGAGATTATTTTAGTGATTTACAAACCGAATATACCACCGAAGTTCATAAATTAGAGCAAAAGATTTATGCGCTCGCCGGTAAGAAATTTAATCTCAATTCGCCTATTCAGCTTTCCAAAATCTTATTTACAGATTTATCCCTTCCTACCAAAGGTATTAAAAAAACCACTCGTGGTTATTCCACCGGTGCGAAGGAGCTCGACAAGCTTAAGGACTCCCACCCCATTATCAACAAAATTATCGAATATCGTGAAGTCGCTAAACTTCTTAGCACTTATATTATACCGATGCCCAGTCTTGCCGATACCAACGACCGTATTCATACCACCTTCACTCAAAACGTCACGGCCACCGGCCGTCTAAGTTCCAAAGATCCCAATCTTCAAAATATCCCAGTCCGTACTGATGAAGGCAAACGCATTCGTACCGGTTTTGTTGCGCCAAAGGGTAAAGTTCTCATTTCTGCCGATTATTCTCAGTTTGAACTTCGCCTCGCCGCTATTTTATCTAGCGACCAGGCTCTTATTGATGATTTTAATCAAGATATCGATATTCACACCAAAACTGCTTCTGAGGCTTTTAATGTGTCGATGGATCAGGTTACTAAAGATCAACGTCGTGCCGCTAAGGTTATCAACTTTGGTATCCTTTATGGCATGAGTGTTAAAGGATTGTCCGATGCCGCCAAGATGCCAATTTACGAAGCTAAACAATTTATTGACAATTATTTTAAGCTTCGTGCTCCCATCAAACAAAAGTTAGACTCTATCTTAAAACAAGCCAGGGAAGAAGGTTTCGTCGAGACTTTTTATGGCCGACGTCGTCCTACCCCGGATGTCAAATCATCTAATTTTGTTATTCGTCAGGCCGCCGAACGTGCTGCACAAAATATGCCCATCCAAGGCACCGAAGCAGATCTCATGAAACGCGCCATGATTAAAGTTGATGCCAAGCTACCAGAAAATGCCGAGCTTGTTATGCAGGTCCACGATTCATTAATTGTTGAATGCGATGAAAAAAATGCCACAGATGTTGCCCACATTCTTAAAACCGAAATGGAGTCTGTTGCTCCCGAACTCAAAATCAAACTTGCCGTCGAGGTCACCATCGGTCACAATTGGGGCGAGCTCTAATGGAAAAAGCAGTTGAAATCTACAAAATCACCGAAGGAGAAGTGGTTTTTAACGTCGATAGGGAAAAAGAGACCATCTGGACGACTCAAGCTCAAATGGCAAAACTTTTTGATGTCCAACAGCCAGCCATTGCCAGACACCTGAAGAATATTTTTGAAAGTGGTGAATTAGACGAGACTTCAGTTTATTCCAAAATGGAATATACTGCCACGGATGGCAAAACCTATAAGGTTAAAATGTACAATCTTGATGCTATTATCTCTGTTGGTTACCGCGTTAACTCCAAAAAAGCTACAAATTTCCGCATTTGGGCTACTAAAGTCCTTCATCATTATGTTGTGGACGGTGTCGCCATTAACGAACGGCGCTTGAAAGAATTGGACAACGAAAAACTTCACGAAATCGAAAATGCTCTAGGCATCGTTAAGCGTCTCGTTGCTAGCTCTGACCTCTCTGCCGACGAAGCTTCTGGCATTCTCGAAGTCATTGCTAAGTATGGTCCCAGTTTCAAAGCACTTAAAGAGTATGATGAAGGCCATATTTCTTTTTCTAAAGGCAAAAAATCTACTAAAGCCCTTTCTGTTTCTGATTGTATTGATATTATTACTACTCTAAAGAAAAACGTTAAAGGCGATGAACTTTTCGGCAAGCCTCGTGGAAATGCTTTTGAATCCAGTCTTGGTGCTATTGCTCAGACTTATGATGACAAGGACGTTTACCCTACCATCTCCGAAAAAGCCGCCAATTTACTTTATCTCATCATCAAAGATCACCCTTTTTACGATGGCAATAAACGCATTGGGGCTCTGCTCTTTGTAGTTTTTCTCACCATTAATGATTATCATCTTACCAAAAATGGTGAGACCAAAATTTCCGACCGTGCTCTTACTGCTCTTGCACTTCTCATTGCTGAATCTAATCCCAAAGAAAAAGGGCTATTAATAGCCCTCATCTGCAAATTATTAGAAAATTAACGCGCATAAGCAATATTTTGTTCCATCGCTTGAGTCTCCAATGCGGCCAAGCGCTCTGCATCATCGATTGCCGAATTTACGCAGTGTTTTACGCGGGCTTTTTCCTCAGCCTTTTTTGCATCATTCCAACGTTCCAAAGTCCCAACCAAATAACCAGTGATTCGACGGAGTCTTTCAAATTTGCCTTCATCAAACCAAATTTCGTGCTCATCAAAATACTCTTTTGCGGCCTTGTCATCAGCTTTTTCGTCAATTAATTTCATTCCTACCTCTACCAAGCAAGAAACATGCATTGTTTCATATTGATCAAACTCGGCCAAAGCTTCTTTTGCATCTTTTTCCGACACCTTCGCGTATTTTGAAAGCGATTTTACAAACCTTTTCAAATCGAAATTTTCCGCATCTTCCGGGTTTTTATAAATAATTTTCTTCATGGTTTTTCCTTTCTGTCGCCCACTTCAAGGAGCATCATTTTAACATTTATAAGCATTACCTGGAAACCATTCTACCCCCATATATAGTGTTTGTCAAGACATTTTTACACTAAATATAGTGTTTTTCCACAATTTTGCTAAAATATGCTAAAATCAAGAGAAGAATCAAAATGTAGGAGAAAACATGCCAGAATTGCCCGAAGTCGAAACGATTCGTCGTGGCCTTAATCAGTTTATCATAAAGCAAAAAATTACTAAAATTGACGTGCTTTGTGAAAAATCCTTTCAAGGTATACCTATTCTTGGCCGCATCACAAACATTCGCCGCTTCGGTAAAGCCCTCATTATTGATCTTGATAATCAAAATTCTCTCATGATTCATCTGCGTATGACCGGTCAGCTCATTTACGATGGGGCAGAAGACCAACTTCACGGTGCCAAATCTTTACCTAAGCGTTACGCTGCTGGCCATCCTAGCGATAATTTTATCGATCGGCTACCCAACAGGCAAACCCGCGTAATTTTGAGACTTGAAAACGGCACCCTTTTCTTTAATGATCAACGCAAATTTGGTTTTATTAAAACACTTCCAACCTCCGAAGTGACAAACGACAGTTTCATTAAAAAACTTGCCAAAGAACCTTGGTCTATGACCGCCGAAGAATTACACACTAAACTTCAAAAGCATAAAGAATCTCCTATCAAAGCCGCTATTTTAGACCAAACTATTGTTTGTGGCCTTGGCAACATTTATGCCGACGAAACTCTTTTTTCCATTGGGATTCATCCCGAGACCAAATCGGGTGCTCTTTCACTAAAAGATGTTAATAATTTGCTTCATGCTGCTAGTGATGTTATGCAAAAATCTATCAATTCTGGTGGTTCCACCATGAAAACTTATGTTAAGGCCGACGGAACCAAGGGCGATTATCTCGAAAAATTCGCCCAAGTTTTTCATCGTGAAGGTAAGCCCTGCCCCAAATGTGGCACCAAAATCATCAAACTTCGCGTAGCCGGCCGCGGTACTCACATTTGTCCTCATTGCCAAAGGAAATTAGCATGATTCAAATATTTTATGGCGATGATCGCATACGCGCCAAGGCTGAAATCTCCAAAATTTTAGGCCAAAATTACGAAATTTACGACGGTACCGAACTCACCTCCACCGACTTGCCAAATCTTTTTCTTGGCAATTCACTTCTTACTGACGCTCGTTCAATTCTCGTTCGCGATTTTCTATCCAACAAAACTCTTGCCGACAAACTTCCAGAATATTTAGACACCTCACACAATATTATTCTTTTTGAGCTCAAGCTCGACAAACGCTCTGTGGTTTATAAAAACCTCAAGAATAAACTCAAATTTAAGGAGTTTACTTTACCACAAAATCCTAATTTTAATCTCGTTTTTGATATTTACAAGACTGCCAAGGTTGATGGTAAAAAAGCTCTTTTCATGCTCTCGAAAATCAAATCTGAAGAAGAGCCGATGATGTTTTTTGGGCTTCTCGTTTCACAGGCTATTAAAGATTTTAATTTAAAACAGGGAATCAAAGAAAAGAGAGCCCTAAAAGAGCTCTCCAAACTAGATATTAATCTAAAATCTACTTCTTTTCAGCCTTGGCTTTTGATTGAGTCTTTTTTGCTGCGACTTTCTTCGTTGTAGTTTTCGTCTCTTTGACTACTTTCTCGGCTTCTTTTGCCACTTTTTTTGCACTTTTTTCCACGGTTTTTGCAACTTTAATAGTGGCTTTTTCGAGCTTTACCCCAGCTTCTTTTGCAATTTTATGCAAAGCCGCCTTACGTCTCGCGGCGGTATTTTTCTTTAACAAATTTTTCTTCACAGCTTTATCAATCTCAGATTGAACTTTAGCAAGAGTTTTTGCTGAAGGATTTTTTTTGAAGTCCTTAACAGCAAGCTTAATCGCTTTTTTGATTTCTACATTATGCTCTGTACGCTTTTCTGCTTGACGAGCAGCCTTCTTGGCAGATTTAATAATCGGCATTTTTTTCCTATATAGATTAAAAATTAATTTCTTTTGATGTATTATAACTCTTTTTTCTAAAAAAGTAAAGAGAAAAGTCTCTTGCGAAAAATGTGCGCTTATGCTAATATTTCCTTATGGATGGACAAGCTACACTTAGCGGTCAAGATAATGCAACTCCTGAAACCATACCGAATGAAACAAACACAGTCGATATCATCCCAGAAGTTGTTAATAAAATCAGCGAAGCACACAATATTTTGGTAGCTTTATCAAGCGACCCATCAGTTGACGAAATAGCCGCTGCGATCGGCTTATCACTTTTTCTCGATAGACTCGGTAAACGTGCCACAGCTATTTATTCTGGTACAACCCCAAATGCCCTTGAATTTTTAAAACCGGAGGAAACTTTTGAATCTACTGCTGATACGCTTCAAGACTTCGTCATCGCTTTAAACAAAGAAAAAGCCGACCACCTGAGATACAAACTCGACGGCGATTTTGTTAAAATCTTCATTACTCCATATAAGGCTCGTATTTCTGAAGAAGATTTAGAATTTTCTTACGGTGATTTTAATGTTGATTTAGTACTTGCTTTAGATGTCACCAACGGTATTGACCTCGACTCCGCTCTTCGTGAACATGGTCGGATTATGCACGATGCTGTAGTTATTAATATTACTACTGGTAGTCCTGGCAAATTTGGCGAAATCGAATGGAGCGATAAGAAGGCCAGTTCTGTATCCGAAATGATTGCAAAACTTCTTTACAGTATTAATAGTAAAGCTAAAATCGAAAAAGAAGAAGCAACTGCATTTCTTACCGGTATTGTAGCTGCCACCAATCGTTTTTCAGGCGCTAATACCACGGCTGATACCATGAAAATCTCCTCGCGCCTGATGGAGTCTGGTGCTAACCAACAGTTAATTGCCAAAAATATCACCCCGGATATAGAAAATAAAATGTTTTCAATGCTAGACGGTGATTCAAAGAAGAATCAGGATGATACCAAACTTGACATCAAGCATGGCAACGAAAATGTTCCAGAAGAAGACAAAGAAGTAGGCACCAGTATCAACGAAAAAGGGGCTACTTTGTTAGATGATCTAAAAGCAGCTGAAGCCAGTCTTGCTCAAGCCGGTGTTGAGGCTACCCCAGAGGCCACTAACGAACCATTAAAAATTAAGAGCGACGAGGAAAGTTTGAATTCTACTATTGAACCAGCTGTCCCAAGCTCACTGTCAGAATCGTCAGAACTTCCAACATCACCAGAAGCTCCAGAAATCCCAACGCCAGTTGAACCTGTTACAACCCCAATCACAGCCCCAACCGAAACATCTGAACCCACTTCAGCAAGCGAAGATTTTATCAGAGATAAGCCTGAAAAAGTTTTACAACCTTCCGCCGAATTACTCAATGAATCGTCAGGAAGTCCGTCTAAATATGGTCAAATGCTTGAGGATGCTTTGGCTGGAGTATCATCTACTCCTGCAACCGAACCAACACTAACTACACCTACAAATCCTGCCACTATGAATGCCCCAGCCGTTCCTACAAGCCCAGAGATCAATGGCGTACCCGAGATCAATTACATGCCAATGCCTGGCGATGAAGTTTTGCCACCACCACCAACTCCACCTATTATGCCAGAAGTCGAAAACCCAATAACCATTCCAGAACCCACTCCAGCTACTTCGTCGGTCTCAGCACCGGTATTCGAAACAACCCCTACATCCACTTCAACTATTCCAACTTCGACGCCTTCATCAGAGACCATCGCTCCTACCGCCGACCCTAGTGCTTTCAAAATTCCTGGCATGTAACCCTTGATTTTTAATACATACTAAGGTATAATAAAAAACATTGGATTCGTAGCTCAGTTGGTTAGAGCGCTGCCCTGTCACGGCAGAGGTCGCGAGTTCGAGTCTCGTCTGATCCGCCAT
>JAEEHN010000009.1 GCA_016280905.1 Candidatus Saccharimonadota bacterium | reverse complement strand
TCCGAAGATCACATGCGGTATTAGCTAATCTTTCGACTAGTTATCCCTCAGTTTGGGGTCCGTTCCCACGCGTTACTCAGCCGTCCGCCGCTCGTCAGCAGCTTCACTGTTCCCTCGAATCTCACCACTTGCTCAATGGCCAAGTGTGTCAAGGAAACGGTGAAGCCCTGTTACCGCTCGACTTGCATGTATTAGGCACGCCGCCAGCATTCATCCTGAGCCAGGATCAAACTCTCCATTAAAGTATAAGTTTGAAAAACTCATAAAGTAAAACTGACGATGATTAATTGCACAACTAAATTGTTAAAATAATTCTAAAGACTACTAAAATAAGTACTCGCAGCTTCAGACTGTTCCCATTTTATCGCAGTCTTTTCATCTTGTCAAGACTTTTTTTGGTTTTTTTAGGCTTAGCGGTACCAGTTGGCAAAAATAACCATATTAAGACTAATCCATTTAATCCAAGAATAACGCCAAGCCACCACGGAAAATTGATTTTTACATCGTCTGTCGTAATGGTGAGCTCTTCTGTCGACCACCATTCTGCTCCATTTTCGTCCAAATAGAGCGCCTGAGTTTGTGCCGAAAATAGTGTATTTAGCGTAATACTAAAAACTAGTAATAACAATAAAACTGATAGTTTTTTCATAATATTCCTCTGTTATTTTATTCTCGCGAGGAGTATATACATGGGTTGCAAAATAATTCAACCCATCTAAAATGCCTAGGCTTATATTATTAAAAACACCTAGAGTGGGTAGAGGTATTGACTTTTTTGATTTTTGTGCTATAATATGAAATATATTGGTTGTGTTTATACTTTATACTGATCGTAATTTTAAGAGATAGTGTTTTTACAAAGTTGATTACGGAAACGAAGGAATAAATTTTAGTTAGCGTGTGAGGAGAATATTAATTTTGTACAAGCATGAAGAAGTGATTGTCCAGATATGGATGTTAGCAGAGGAGCTTGGTAAAGCACCGACCATGATGGATTTCATGACCGATCAGAGGATGGCAAGTCTCTGTCATGTAAAAAGGTGTTTTGGTTCATGGAACAACTTTCTTGAGATAGCGAGATTGAAACCAAACAGGATTGTAAAAGTATAAACACTATCAAAAAGGTCGCGTAAAAAATGCGACCTTTTTCATGCTCTATTTTGTAGCTTTTTCGTTCCCTGACTCTTCGGACTCTTCCTCTGGGAGGACGATACCAATTGAGGCAACAGTGTCGCCTTCGCTCATTTTCATAATGCGGACACCTTGCGTCGCACGCCCTAAGGTCGGGATTTCTTTCATAGCAACGCGAATGGCTTGACCTTTAGTAGACATCATGATAACTTCTTTTGCGAGCGGATCTAGGGTGTGAACTGCAACGATGGGTCCGGTCTTTGCGGTAACCGCTGCAACTTTGATACCAACGCCACCACGTTTATGAGGCGGGAAGTTGGCAACTAGGGTAGCTTTACCATAACCATTGGCCGAAACAGCGATTAATTTTTGATTCGGATCAGTAATAACATCCATACCGACGATTTCGTCTTTTGGACGGAGACGCATACCGCGAACACCCATGGCGGAACGTCCCATTACGCGAACTTCTTTTTCGTTAAAACGAGTGGCTTGTCCAGCAGAAGTAGAAATTACAATATCGTGATCGCCGGTGGTCTCTTTAACCCATCTTAGTTCGTCGCCCTCTGCAAGCTTAATTGCAATAAGGCCATTGCTACGAATATTAAAGAAATCTTTGATGGCGGATTTCTTAATAGTTCCCTTCTTGGTAGCCATAAAGAGGTAGCCATCAGCGCCTGCATCGCCTTGTTTAATGATTGCGGTGATCTTTTCTTCTGGGTGCATATTGAGCATATTGACTGCGGCTGTGCCCTTAGCGACTAGAGAAGCTTGTGGGACCTCATAAGCTTTCATGCGGAAGAGTCTGCCTTGATTAGTAAAGAATAGAAGATAGTCGTGCGAATTAGCTGTAAGAATTTGAGTGATCACATCTTCTTCTTTGGTGGTCATGCCCTTTTTGCCTTTACCACCACGATTTTGTTTCCTAAAGTCGGCCTGCGGAACACGCTTCATGTAATTTTCTGAGGTGAGGAGAATAACGCTCTCCTCTTCTGGAATTAATTCCTCTTCGGAGAATTTACCAACCTCGTGGTTGATAATCTTGCTACGACGTTCGTCGCCATATTTATCTTTGAGGGCGAGGAGTTCTTCTTTAATAACGCGAAGAATTTCTTTTTCGTCAGCAAGGATTGCTTCTAATTTTTTGATTAATTCGTGAAGTTCTTTCAACTCTTCTTCAATTTTATCTCTTTCTAGACCTTGAAGACGGCGAAGTTGCATCTGCAAAATAGCGTTAGCCTGAATTTCGGAAAGACCAAAACGCTGCATGAGCTGTTTATCGGCGTCATCATAAGAAGCGCGGATGACCTTAATAACCTCGTCGATATTATCAAGAGCAATTTTCAAACCTTCTAGGATATGGGCGCGTTCTTTGGCTTTCCTAAGATCAAACTCAGTACGACGACGAGTAACGATTTGACGATGTTTAATAAACTCGGCCAAAATCTCTTTGAGACCAAGAATCCGAGGTTGAACCCCGTCGATAAGAGCCAACATATTATAATGAAAAGAGGTTTGAAGTGGAGTTAATTTGTAAAGTTGGTTGAGAATTTTTTTGGGAAAAGCATCCTTTTTAAGCTCAACAACAATGCGGATTTTGCCACGAGCGGATTCGTCGCGAGCGTCTGCAATATGATCAAGTTTTTTGGTGAGGACGAGCTCACGAACTTTTTCAATGAAACCTTCTTTACTCATGCCATATGGTACTTCCGTAATGACAATATTGTAACGACCGTTTTTACGCTCTTCAACATTAGCAACAGCACGAATAACTACTGAGCCTTTACCGGTAGCATAGGCTTGTTTCATAGGTGCGCCACCATAAACTTCAGCACCGGTTGGGAAGTCTGGACCCTTGACGTGTTCCATCAGCCCGTCTAGAGTAATGTCTGGGTTGTCGATCTGGGCTACGGTGGCATCAACTAATTCTCCAAGGTTGTGAGGTGGAATATTGGTAGCCATACCAACGGCAATACCCATCTGACCATTAAGCAAAATATTTGGAAGAGCGGCTGGTAAGACTACTGGTTCTTGTTCGGTACCATCGAAATTGTCACGAAAATCTACAGTGTCTTTCTCAATGTCGGTTAAAAGTTCTGCTCCGACTTTGTCCATACGAGCCTCGGTATAGCGATAAGCGGCAGGCTCATCACCATCCATTGAGCCAAAGTTACCTTGACCTTCGATGAGGGTGTAACGCATTTTCCAGGGCTGTGCGAGGTTGACCATAGCCATATAGATAGAAGAGTCGCCGTGTGGGTGGTATTTACCCATAACATCACCGACAATACGGGCAGATTTAACTGTGGCGTGTGGGGCTTTCCAGCCGTTTTTGTTCATAGTATAGAGAATACGACGATTGACTGGTTTTAAGCCATCGCGGACATCAGGAAGAGCACGATCCACGATAACAGACATGGAATAACGGAGGAAATAGTCCTCCATGGTACGTTCGACTGGTTTATTTTCTAAACCATCTTGCTCTATAATTTCGTTGTTTAATTTATCTTCTTCCATGTTTTCTCCTTAAAAATCCAAATCATCAAGATTAACAGATGCGGCGCCAGCCTGAATGAAATTTTTACGAAGATCGACCTGGTCTCCCATGAGCTTCGTAAAAACAGCGTCGGCTTTTTCGGCATCTTCGACGTGAACTTTAACCAAAATGCGGTTTTCTGGATCCATAGTGGTTTCCCAAAGTTGTTTGGCGTCCATTTCGCCAAGACCTTTAAAGCGCTGTTGGGCAGTGTAGCCAGCCTGTTTAAAACGTTCTTGAGATTCATCAATCTTAGTGCCAGCTTTTTTGCGTTCGGCGATTTTCTCGGTAAGTTTGTTTTCAAGAGCGACTTCGTCATAAAGGTAGTCGATTTTGCGAGTATTACCAGTACCTTTGATTAGCCCAAACAGGGGTGGCTTAGCCAAATAAACATGTCCTTCCTCTATGACTTGAGGCATATAGCGGAAAAAGAAAGTCATGAGAAGTGTAGCGATATGCAAGCCATCCACATCGGCATCGGTCATGAAGATAATTTTGTCATAACGGAGACCATCAATATTAAATTGATCACCAATACCGACACCAAGACCTTTTATTAAGGAAACTAATTCTTGATTGGCAAGCATTTTGTCAAGACGAGCACGCTCGGTATTTAAAACTTTACCTCTTAAAGGTAAAATTGCCTGGATTTGGGGGTTGCGGCCTTCCTTGGCGGAACCGGCAGCAGAATTACCCTCTACGATAAATAGCTCGCAATCTTCCCTGTTACGACTGGAGCAATCGGCGAGTTTAGATGGAAGATTAAGCCCCTCAAAGGCGCCTTTTCTGATGACATTATCACGTGCGGCACGAGCGGCTTTACGCGCACGAGCAGCTAGAGTGGCCTTGCCAACGATTTTTTTGGCGATAGCTGGGTTTTCTTCGAGATAATAGCCAAAATATTCAGTCATGACTTTATCAACATAACCGCGGACTTCAGGATTGCCAAGTTTATTCTTGGTCTGCCCTTCGAACTGAGGATCAGGTAATTTTACTAAAATAACAGCAGTGAGGCCCTCCTTAATGTCGTCGCCAGTGAGATTGTCTTCTTTCTCTTTCAAAAGACCATTTTTGCGAGCATAATCATTGATGGTGCGATTAAGACCAGTTCTGAACCCAACTACGTGCATGCCACCATCGGGGGTAAGAACGTTATTGGCAAAAGGTTTTAAGATTTCGGCAAAGGTGTCGTTATATTGAAGGGCAATCTCCACTTCGGCATCACCGATTTGTTTTTCGACATAGAAGATATCATTAGAAAGTACTTCTTTACCATTGTTGAGTCGTTTGACATAGCTTTTAATGCCGCCTTCAAAATAAAATGATTCATGAGCATCAGTACGTTCGTCATTTACTGTAATCAGTATGCCTTTAGTGAGATAGGCCTGGTGACGAGCGTAATTAGAAACCCAATCATAATCAAAGGTTGTAGTTTCTTTAAAAATGGTTGGATCTGGATAAAAAGAAATAGAGGTACCCGACTCGCGGGGAGAACCTTTGGTGACCTGAAGTTCGGTGATGGGTTTACCCGTATCAAATTCGATGTGATGAGTTTTGCCGTCACGATAAACTTCGGCGGTCATTTTGGAAGATAGAGCATTAACTACAGATGAACCAACGCCATGAAGACCAGAGGAAACTTTATAGCCTCCGTCACCGAATTTACCACCAGCATGGAGGACAGTAAGGACGGTTTCAAGAGTAGATTTTTTGGTTTTGGGGTGGATGTCAACCGGGATACCACGACCGTTATCATCAACACGAACGCCGCCATCTTTTAAAATGGTGATTTCGATTTTGTTGGCATAGCCAGCAATTGCTTCGTCGATTGAGTTGTCGGCGATTTCTTTAATTAAATGATGTAGACCGTCGTAGCCGGTAGAACCGATATACATACCGGGACGAAGGCGCACCGGCTCAAGGCCTTCAAGCACCCGAATTTCGGACGAATCATAATCTCCAGCATTAGCTGCCATATTGATACCTCATCTTAAATATACCTCTCTATTATACACCCAAAAACAAGAAAAAACAAGGGGTTTTAAGATAGGATAACCCAAATTTACCTTATCTTAAATACAGCTTCCGTTTGGGGTTGTTCTGGGGTAGGCGATGGTGCGGATGGGGGCGTGGGTGGTGATTCTGGTTCTGGGACACGAGTAGAGGTTTTTTTGGCAAGCCAATCGTCCAAAAAACCTTTCTGAGGGCTTTCTTGTGGCTCTGAAGGCATTTTTGGTGTTGACGCGGTAGTTTGTCCAGATTGAATATTGTCAGTCGTAGCGGGGCTACTAGGCACCTCAGAAGACATTTTTTCATGCTTGCTAGCCGACCAACGATCTTGGATTTCTTTTTCGACTTCGGCGCGAGTTTTGGCGAATTTGGTGGCTGAGTATACCTTTAAGGTTTTCATTAACTCTACGTTGGCTTCGCCCATCGGTGCAGGGAGATTCATTGTAAACGGAGCTGATGGCATGCCAAACATCATCACCTTACAGATAGCAGCGTGATTTGGCGTCTTGGTGAGATCTTCGGCGGTAAAGGTAGGAGTAAAGGCTTTAACCATCAAATCCGCATCAGTGACGCCGATACGACCACAAATGATTGTACCGACGTTGCCAAGGAGTGCTTCCCTGATTTTATCAGTTAGTTGCGTCATAAACTGATTGGCAACGATGAGATTTAAGCGATATTTACGAGCTTCTGAGAGAATAGATTCAAAACTGTCGGTGGCAAAGTTTTGGAACTCGTCGACATAGAGGCAGAAGTCCTGTCGTTCTTTTTCGGGAATATCTTGACGGCTCATGGCAGCCTGTTGGAATTTCATCACAAAAATCATACCAAGAAGGTTAGCATTAATATCACCGAGACGACCTTTAGAGAGATTAACAAGGAAGATTTTTTTGTTATCCATGATTTCGCGAATATTAAAACCAGATTTAACCTGACCAAGGGTATTTCGCATGATGGTATTAGAGAGGAATGGTCCCCATTTTGAGGCAAACCAGGTAATAACTTCGCCAGCATCGTTAGATTTTTGAGATTGCGGGAACTCTTTAGTCCAATAATCATAAACCGCTTTGTCGGTAACATATTTAAGTTTGGATTTGACAAATTCTGGATCGGTAAAACATTGAGGAATATCAATAAAAGTAGCGCCAGCTGGGTCGGCCATTAAGAGAAGGGCGGCGTTTCGGAACATATGTTGACCGCGAGGGCCGAAGAAGCCTTGATTTTGAGGATCAAAGAGACTCTGCAACATACTAATACCCTCTTGAACGATAAAATCTTTTTGGTCTGGACTAGTAAACTCAAACATATTCATACCAACTGGGTGTTCGATATCGGCGGGGTCAAAATAGATGACGTCATCGACACGCTCTTCTGGTACGCGTTGCAAAATTGCCTCTACGGCGTCACCGTGAGGATCAATAAAAGCAAAGCCACGACCATCACACATATCTTGAAAGGCGAGATTCTCGAGAAAGACTGATTTACCCATGCCGGTTTGACCGATAACATACATATGCCGACGACGGTCATCATCATCAAGATAAATGGCTTTTTTGGCACCACGAAATTCGTTTGTACCAAGAAATAGTCCTTCGGTGGCGAGTTTGGCCGGACCGTCAACCTGTTTAGTAAGTTGACGTTCAACCTGAGAGTTTGGAATGGCGTTTTGTTCTGGCAAGTGAAAGATTGAGGCAAGTTCAACGCTATTTAAGATATTATTTGTAGTTTTAAGTGGGAAAAAGCGGAAAGTATAATCTATAGCGAGCTTCTTGGGGTTTTTGAAAGTATTAGCTTTGAAACCGTTGAGTTCTGGAGAATTAAATTGAGAAAAAGCTGAAATAACCCCCCCTAAAATCGCATCAGAGCGGGCACCAGTTTCGGAACTGGCTATGATCCGAATAAGAGTCTCAAAGGCCGGAAAACGCATTTTATTGGTGATAGCAGTGATTTCATCTTGTTTAATATTTGAAATAGAAGTAGTCTGCTCACTTTTTTCGTGTTCTGGTGGTACTTCCCAAGGGGCTTTAATAATATCCATGGCGATTTCCCCGATGCTAGCACCAGCAGTTTTGGTTTTTTTGCCTTTTTGTATGTCTTCAATGTATTGTTTGCCAAAAGATGACCAATTTTTTTGTGCAGGTCGGAAGAGAATTTGAACGGCGGCTCCTTCGTTTTTGTTCACAGTAGAAAGCGCATTGAGTAAAGCCGTCTGGGCATCGCGACGAGTATCTTCGTAAGTTAAAATCGGAAGATAGTAATCTTTGTTGAGAGTAAGCTCCGCTCCAGAGACAGCATTAATACCACCACCTCCTTCGAAGATGTTTCCTTCGCGTTTTTCTTCTACTCTTGCTGTAGGATAGGCAGATTGAATAGCTTGCTTGACCGTCTCTGTGAGAACCGCCGGAACGACGGCGTAATATTTAATAAAGCCATCTTTTGCGATAATTTCTAGGGAAAAATGGCGTTGGCCATAGAGTTTAGTTTTAAGACCTTTAGTAGCGGTAGAAGAAAGAATAGAATACATCACTTGGGCTTTAGAGACAGCTTCGTTGGTGATGTCGCGTTTGTCACGGCCGCCAGCCTCAATATCATCAGTAGAAGGTGGAAGATGAATAAGGAGAGGCACCATTTTGAGGCCACGTTCGTATTTTTTGGCTTTCCGTAACTTGGAAATTCTGGTTGAAAAAATAATTGAAACGAAAACTATAACTGCTACAATCACGATAGCTATTACCACCCAAGGTTCCATCTAAATATTCTCCTTCGGTATGTAATTGTTGTAAAAAATACTAAAACAGGTGTACTTCATGCGGCCAACTTTCGATTATAGGAGTTTTCGAGGTTTGCCTCCATCATATCGCGGGCAGAATCGTAAAAATTAACAATATTACCGTCTTGATTAAGCTTGCTGATGATACGATCTACCTCTCCGATACCGGAAGATTCGAGTTTCTCTCCAGTTTTGATGTAACTTTTTGTAAAACTTTCAGGGGCAGTTTCGTTTTGGGTTGATTCGCTTGGCTGTTTAGCGGTAGGTGGCATTTCAAGATTAATGATTTGGCCAAGATTAGAGTCGGATGACTGCTCTGCGTGTAATTCTGGGTTAGTGGGTGCCTCGATGATATTTTCGGACGGTGAAATTGCATGATTAGCGATATCTTGACTTACAACTATCTTAGATGAGTTCCAAGTAGCAGCTTCGTTGGTAAGGTCTAGATTGTTCTCGGATTCAAAATTATTAGTTGTTTCAGAATTAGTGCCAACACCAGCGGTAAAAAAGGCTTGGTCCGGCTGAGAATTGGCTGATTGCGTGTTTTGACCATTATCCATATGCTTATTTTATCACATTAAACGCGTTTCATCACTAAAAATTCGGCTAAGAATAAAAATAAGAAAATCAAGCCAACCGTCCAGAGGTTAATAGCTCCAAACGACCTTGCCATCAAAAGCATGATTGGGCCAAAAGCAAAAATAGCCGCGTAGAGATAATCCTTGTTTTTGAACTGATTTCGACCAAGCGCAAGTTTAAAAAAAGTTTGGATTAAGAAAGTAGTAAGGCCGAAGCACACTATATAAATTGTTGTAAAAAATAATAAAACTCCGAGCGGTCCAATTTCCGTCGGAGAAGTAAACGTAAGCATAATAATTAAGGCTGCGAGTCCTGCAATACTTATGCTGTAGATAATGCGGTTATGCTTCATAACCTTCATTATATCATATCTAGTCTTTGCCCCCAAGTTTTTGTGGAGGGAAGCGGGGGTTATCCGGCGCTAAATAATCTAACTATTGACCGTAACCCTGATCCGCTTTTCCCTTTTTGACCGCTTCACGCTAGGTGAAGCATTGATCCTTGCTGTTTTGTTCTTTCATTCTATTTTTCTAGGAAGGTGCTAATGAAAGTTTATCAGCGCGCTCAACGCTTTTGGCGGAGCTCTAGGTAATTCCTAAATGTAATTTATGGCTAGAAATTACCTTTTCGCCCGCCAAGGTTTATGGTTTGTGTCTAGTTTGTGGTTTAGTCCTTTTCATGTTTTCCTTTATTTTGACGTTTTTATTTTAGTCATCTCGACTGTTTCTATCGTAGCACGAAACGATAAAAAAATCAATAGATTTATTCAATTTTATTGATGTAAATATTACAACATAGTCCCCAATTATTCCCTGTTCTAATTTATTGTTCAAAATGTTGTGATTTTTACAACATTCTATAGATATCCGTGGTTTTATCTGCATTTTATAAAAACAAAAAAGAAGCTTTTGCTTCTTTTGCCTTTTATCTTTTTCGTGGTGGAGCTGCCGGATACTGCCTCCGGGTCCGAAATATCACATGGTCATAATTCTACGCGCATAGTTTCTTGTTTTGGCTTTGCATGTATTGTCAGCTGCAAGAAACAAAACTGACAAATGCGCAGGCTAAATTTTCGTGTTATTTTTCGCCGCTCAAACAACCTTATTTCCGTAGTATGATAATTCCCGGCTTACGGAATCTTAGCCGAAAATCAGCCTAGAAATATTTAGGCATAAGCCGGCATGTACATAACATGCGCGGTTTTAGTGTTTTTAGCACTTATTTAATACTTACGGTATTTAATCGGCGCGCTTTATGGCTGTTAATATCCCGTCTAAGCTTTGTCAGCCCCGACTGTTTTTATTATATCATATTTTGATAAATAGAAAAAGACCGGTAACTGCGAGGAAAACCGGTCTTTTTGTAGAGTATGGAGTTATTTTGGCTAAATTTTTGTTTTGACCTTCTGAATAATTTTTTTATTCAGAAGCTACCTCTATAGTATCGCGAAAAAATGCTAATGTCAATAGATTTCTTGAACAATTTTTGTATATTTTTTATGAGTTTTCCACAAGTAGTTTGACCTCGACATTTTGCCAGTGTAAAAAATGGCCTATAAAAACCATAAGCAACCTGCAGTGGTTGCAAATATTTTTTGACTATGGTAGGTAGGTGGCATGATCAGTAAAATACATTCTATAGTGCCTTACGGCTTTACGGGAAAGCTGGTTGAAGTCGAAGGCGATATAAACCGTGGATTACCAGCTTTTAATATTGTGGGTATGGCTAATAAAACAATCAATGAAGCAAAGGAACGAGTACGGAGCGCAATTGTAAATTCAGGATTTAGTTTTCCAAACAAAAAAATCACAATTAATTTGGCGCCAGCGGAGCTTTTGAAAGACGGAGCACATCTAGATTTGCCGATTGCACTTTCGGTGCTTATTCTGTCTGGACAGCTAATTAAAAGTGACATCAAAAACAAGGTCTTTGTGGGGGAATTGTCTTTGGACGGAGAAATTAAACCCGTGAAAGGTATCATCAATATCGTAGAAACAGCCAAAAAGGCTAATTACACAGAAATTTATGTACCAATTAAAAATTTATCACAGGCATCGCTAATTTCGGGCATAACGATTTATGGAATGACGACTCTGCAAGAATTATTTTTAGCTCTAAAAAATCAGATTGTATTAGTTAAAGCAGACGAAAATGAGGAGCCCTTTATGGAATCAAAAATGAATTGTGATGAACCAGTTTTGGACCATATCCGTGGTCAAAAAATCGCCAAGCGAGCGATGGAGATAGCGATTGCGGGGCATCACAATATTTTAATCTCGGGTCCGCCGGGGGCCGGTAAAACCCTACTCGCTAGGGTGGCGGCAAACTTGTTGCCAGACTTGACGCCGAATGAAATGGTAGAAACTACAAAAATTTATTCAATTGCAGGAATTTCTACAGATGGAGTTGTAGCAAGGCGGCCGTTTAGAGCGCCACATCATAGTGCAAGTGCGACCTCGATTATTGGTGGTGCGACCGGGCCAGGCGAAATTTCTCTAGCACATAAAGGGATTTTGTTCCTGGATGAAATTCCGGAGTTTCCGCGTTCGGTGTTGGAATCTTTGAGGCAGCCCCTAGAAGATAAAATCATTGCTATTTCGCGAACGAATCGTAAAACGATTTATCCAGCGGATTTTATGCTGGTTGCAACGATGAATCCTTGTCCATGTGGATATTTAAATGATCCAACGCACGAATGTAAATGCACTGAAACACAGATTCAAAATTACCAGAAAAAATTATCGGGACCGTTGTTTGATCGAATAGATATGAATATTACGGTCGAAAAAGTTAGCAACGAAGACCTTGGAGCGCCAATTGTGGCTAATTCAAATGAACATAATGTTGTAAAAAATACTATAACAGAGGCGATTTTGCGACAAAAGACCCGCTATGGGCGGGATGGAGTCTATAATAGTTCCCTTTCTTCGTTTGAAGTTTCACAAAAATTAAAACTTGAACCAGCAGCCGAAAAGCTTTTGAGATCTGCTTCAGAAAAACTAAATCTTTCTGCTAGGTCTTATTTTAAAACTATCAAGGTGGCGCAAACAATTGCTGATTTAGATAAGTCTGAAATAATCAAGCAAAACCACCTCGCAGAAGCATTGACTTATCGAAAGAGATGATGTATAATGCTTTTAGGTTAATTCAAGAGAAGAAAGGACTACTATAAAAAACAATTCGCGGACAAGGCTCAACGGAGAAATTCGTTACCCTAAAGTCCGGGTGATAGGTTCAAGTGGCGAACAACTAGGAATTATGTCTAGTCGTGAAGCTCAACTTCTGGCGAATCAACAGGGAGTGGATTTAGTGGAGATTGCCGCTAATGCCAATCCGCCGGTCGTGAAAGTCATCGATTGGGGTAAATTTCAATACCAAAAGATGAAGGAAGATGCCAAAAATCGCAAAAAAGCTCGCGAAAAACAATCCGAGCTGAAACAGATGAAAATTGGTCTTAAAATTTCCGATAACGACCTTAACATTAAAGTTCGCAAAATGCGGGGTTTCCTCGATGACGGTGACCGTGTGAAGATTATGATTGTCTTTAAAGGTCGCGAAATGGCTCATAAAGAGATTGGCACAGAACTTCTACATAAAGTTTTGGGGTTGCTCGGTGAGGACGTTATCGAAGAGGGCAAATCTCAATTTAACGGACGCAACTTATCGGCCCAGGTACGAAAAAAGTAATTTCCTACTTTCTAGACCTCCGATTGTTCTTTTAATAATAACTTAAACTAAAGGAAAATATTATGCCAAAGTTAAAAACGCATAAAGGCACCGCAAAGCGTATCAAAATCACTGGTTCAGGCAAGTTGGTTCGTGAGCGGGCATTTGGGAATCATATTCTCGCAAAAAAATCTAAGGCTAGAAAGCGCAACATGAAAACCGCTGCGACGATTGATGGCAAAATCAAGAAAAACATTAAGACGGCTTTAGGAGTATAATTATGAGAGTAAAAAGAGGTGTCGCGGCTCACGCGAAACATAAGAAAATTTTGAATGTTGCAAAGGGCATGCAACATGCGCGTACGCGTAGTTTCCGTCTGGGGAAGCAGGGCGTGATTAAGGCTTTGCAGTATAGCTACAGAGATCGTCGTAATCGTAAGCGCGATTTACGAGCTTTGTGGATTACCCGTATTAATAACGCTTCGAGAGAACTCGGTCTTTCTTACTCGCAATTAATTGCCGGCATGAAAGCAAAAGGCATTAATCTTGATCGTAAAGTTTTGGCTGATCTTGCCGTAAATAATCCTGAGGCATTTAAAGCAATTGTAAACACGGTAAAGGAGAAATAAGATGGCGATTTGTGAAATTACTGGTAAAGGTAAAATGTATGGCCATAATGTATCATTCTCCCAGAGGCACACTCGTAAGGTGTTTAAACCAAATGTAAGTAAACGCACCCTAGTGATTAATGGCCAGAAAGTTAAATGCAATGTCTCTACTTCAGCGCTGAGAACCTTGAAGAAAAAAGGATTGGTTGAATCCCCAAAGGCTGGAGCTGAAAAAAAGGCGAATAAATAATTTATTAATTGCTATCAAAAATCTCCCGCAAGGGAGATTTTTGATAATGAGCCGTCATTAAGCCGGGTTCTGTGACTATATAATATATAGCCGACAATCATCTATCTTGGCGTTGTATTGCTACAAACGCTCTAGCGGTGAACATGCGTCCTCGAGCAGAGGCTGATAGCACTCCTTGCAACAGGTAGGGTTTGCCTCTGTATTATATCGCTACAATACACTGTGAGCTCTTACCTCACTCTTTTCACCCTTACCCAGCATAAGCTAGGCGGTATAAGTTTCTGTGGTACTTTCCCTATCCTTACGGACGGTCGCTGTTAGCGATTACCTTGCTCTTTGTTGCCCGGACTTTCCTCTTGAGAAACCCCAAGCGATTGTCTTTCTGGCTCCCCCTAATTATACCATATCTTAAGCGCCAACTCTATCTTTGCCGTTACGGCGAGGTGCATTGTGTTCGATATACTCAATAATTTTAGAAGCAACGTCTTTACCGGTAACTTTTTCGATACCAAACCCTGGGGAGGCATTTACTTCAAGTACTAACGGACCACGAGACGAGCGCATCAGGTCGACGCCACAGATGTGTAGCCCCATAGCTTTAGCAGCCTTAATGGCAACTTTCTTTTCTTCATCAGTTAATTTAATTGGGGTACCTTGACCACCCTGATGAAGGTTGGACCGAAAATCATCATCTAGAGAGGCGCGTTGCATTGAGGCGACAACACGATTGCCTACTACAAAGGCACGAATGTCAGTACCGGCGGATTCTTTGATAAATTCTTGGAGTAGAATATTAGTACCATCTTCATTATAGAGATAAAAGGCTTGCAAAGCAGATTTAGCGGCTTTTCTGGTGTCGGCCAAAATTACCCCATTGCCGTGAGTGCCGGTGGCGAGTTTAATGATGACAGGGAGTCCAATTTGTTCAAGAAGATCATCAATGTCAGAAGTGTTACGTGAAACTAGAGTTTTTGGCGTATCGACATCGTATTTAGCGAGAATCTGAGCAGCACGAAGCTTATCACGAGCTCGAGTGATTGCTACTGATGCAGCAGAAGTATAAATACCTTGCATTTCGAATTGACGCACCACAGCGCAACCATAACGAGTCATGTTGTTAGAAATACGAGGTAAAATAGCATCAAATTTAGGAAGTTTTTCACCATTATAATAAACGTCCGGATGTTTATCATCTAGAGCAAGGTAGCAATTTTTATATTTAATAACCTGGACTTCGTGACCACGTTTTTTGGCTTCCTCGACAAGACGCTTGGTGGAATAATTCCCTGGTCCGTTCGATAAAATTGCGAGTTTCATTTTACTCCTTTCTGCTTTACATATTTTTGATGAAATTTATATGGGTCCTCTTCTAGCTCTTGATTTAGCTGAGGGGATTTTGGGTTTTTCTGCCGCCTTACTGCAGATTTAGAAACATCAACGAGAAACTTACCTTCAATGGTGTGACGACCAATCAGGATTGGAAAATTATTACGTGAACGGTCGGCGAGCGTAAAAGTGGTTTCAAAAGATTCTCCGCCTATCGTTAATGGAAGTTTGACCCGATAACGAACCTGGGTGTCACCGTGAGATGAACGTACAACTTTGGCCTTATAGTCTGTCGATTCGAGAAATTCACCAGTATAATAAGACGACTTCGGTCCAAAAAGCGAAAAGACAAGCGTGCCGTCTTTTTTCATATCGATATTTGAAGCCCAAATAGAGGAAGTATCGGCACCTGTGTCGATTTTGGCGGGGATATCCTTGATTTTGGCAATCTCGATATACTCGGTAGAACCGATAATCTTAAAATCGTGGGTAGTTTTTTTGAGACTCATATGCTCTTATTATATCATAGAGCTTATGAAAAGTCAATGTTTTCGAAGAATATTGTCTATGGCAAAATTGGCTTCATGATCAGCTATTTGATTCTCTGAACGTGAAATATGAGTAAAAGAGACTGCTTCAAATTGGCTTAGTTTCTCTTGAATATCCTGAAAAATCGGTAGAATATCTTTGTTTTTAATCTGGAAGATGCCATTAAGTTGATTTATCACCATGAGACTATCAGAAATAAAACGAACGGATTTATAACCAAGCTCGATTGCGCGCTCAATGCCTTTTTTCATAGCGTAATATTCGGCAAGACGAGAGGTGGCGAAACCGATGAACTCCCCGTTTTTTTCAATAATTCTGCCACTGTGGTCATAAATACAATAACCGATACCAGCAGGACCGGGATTGCCACGTGAAGCGCCGTCAACATTAATAGTGATGGAATTAGCGGTATCGCGGAGTGAAGTACGGCTAGAAATTACTTTGCCCTCTTCGATTTCCAATACGGTCATACTGGTTTCGGTCAGATGAACATTGGAGGCGGTAAAATCTTTAATAAATTTATAGGCCGTATAGCGCTCTTTGGGACTAGGCTCAATTTCGTCAGTAATACCCAATTCGTAAACAATATAAAGGTTGCTGAGCTGACTAGCGCCTTCAGGGGCAAGAAAAGTAATGACGTCTTTGAGTTTAATTGATGAGGCGGCGAGACCGGTATATTCAGTAAGCGCGCGAGCCATGGCCTCTTCGGGCTGCTCGCCAAATTTGATTTTACCAGTAGGGAGTTCCCAAAAAACTGGGGTCTCAGAACGGCCTCGGCTACGCTTAAAAATTAAGACCCCCTCTTCATTTTTGATGATTCCAACTACACGAATTCTTTGTTTCATACCCACCTTTTCGGATAACCCTACCAGCCTGTTTTCCCCGTAATATATACAAGGTGGGTAAAATCTTATGCGATACACCCACGGGTGTAAGCCACGAAATCCCTAAAACATGATTATTCAGGAAAATCATGTTGCCGATAGGGCTAATTTAATTATACCCTTTGAGGCTTTCTTTGTAAAGAAAGCCCCAACGAGAGAAGCTCAACTTCAAATTTTGTTGTTTATTGTCCCACGATAAAATAAAAAGTATTGATTATGCCATTCATGCTGTTGATCATAAAACTTGAAAAGATTTCACTGAAGAGGAAAATCATGAGATAAACAATAATAAAACCGTAACGTTCCATAGAAATTAGAATACTACGAAAACCATCAGGAGAAATGGCATACAAAATGCGTGAGCCGTCTAGGGGTGGAATAGGAATAAGATTGAAAATCATGAAGCCAAGATTGATCTGTATAATTCCTTGAAAAATGAATTGAGCCATGGAATTATTAAGATAAAGCAATCCCGAAAAATGACCAATTAAGAAAGCGATAAAGGCGATGAAGAAATTAGTAAACGGACCAGCAGCTGCAACTAAAGCCATGCCCCATTCGCGCCATTTAAGATTGCGGTAGTCCACCGGAACTGGTTTAGCGCCACCAAAAACGGGAGCCCTTAATAGATATAGTACGACTGGCACTAAGATAGACATAAAAGGATCAATGTGTTTGATGGGGTTAAAAGTAAGACGTCCGGCGTCTTTTGCGGTATGATCACCCAACCAATAAGCAACTAGACCGTGGGAAAGCTCATGTAAAATTACCGAACCCACAACGATAATTAAAACTAATATGATGTTAAACATTTAATTTAATATTACCACCTCTTTTGCGGCTGGAAGACTATCGAGATTTTTGATTTTGAGTTTTTTCTCGGTGCGAGCAGTAAGCTTAAGGTCGGAAACCATAGCATCGGCGTTACCCATAGATATAATTAGCTTGGGTTCGATTTCGCGAATAGCCCGAATACTGGAAGTGCAGAGAATGTCGGCTACGATATCATCGAGATTTTCTTCGATGTTACCAATAATACCAATGTGAATCCCGCTAACCTCTACGCCATAAATGGTTTTACCACTTTCAGTAGAGATGCCGCGAATAGTAGCGTCACCGATTTCAAATTCGCCAGGACCAGTAATTTTGCCAACAGCAAGACCGGCGTCAATCATAGCGTCGGCGATATTGAATTTGATGGTGGTTCTTTTAGTGATGATGGTAATTTCATCTGGATGCTTGCTTTCAATCTCGAACATTTTAGACTCCTATCCTTTAATTATTTTATCTGGATCGATAATTTCGGTGATTTCCATCTCTAGAACTTCTGAGACAAAACGATCGCGGACGCTTTTGCGATAGGTAAAATCGTCGGTGGACATAATCACGTAATTAATAGGTTTGCCCTGTTTCTTTTCGACAACCTCGGCCCAACGGGTGAGTTTTTTGGTTTTGTCGTTGCCGATAATTAAAAGATCGACGCCATCTTGGCCAGGTAGACGATTGGTGACGATGAGGCCTTTGAGATAATTTTTAACTGGGCGGCAGTAATCTTCCCAAGTGGATTCTTTAATATCTTTTTCGCGGGTTGAATCAATTTTTTTCGAGAAAATATCAGTAAGTGGACGTGAAAATGGGTGCTTGTTGTTAGCCGAATAATAAACTTTGTTATCAAAGGTCTCGTTTTTAATGACGCCAATTGACTCAAGGTTTAAGAGTTCCCGACGAACGGAGTTGATCTGTTCATCGATAACTCTAGTCATTTCGCGAACATAAAAAGATTTCTCCGGGTTTTCAAAAAACAACTTAAGAAGTTTGGCGCGAGTTTTGCTACCAAATAGCTTTTCAGTGGGAGTGCTACTTTCTTTACTCATTCTGTATATATTTTAGCACGAATGGATAAACTTCTTCAAGTTTTAGCCAAATTATCTGTGGGTTTCGCTTGAACCAAGTGAGTTGGCGCTTGGCGAGGTGCCAATCTTCATAAAAACATTGTTTCTTTGCTTCGTCTAAAGTAAGTTCGCCTTGTAAATATTTCCAAGCATATTCATAAATATCGCTTTTCATGGCTTGGCTATTCCAGCCGTATTTTTGAACTAGTTTTTTGGTTTCAATATAAAGTGGTTCTGAAAACATTTTTTCAATACGTTGAACTAATCTTTTGCGTAGTTCATCTGTTTCCCACTTGATACCAATAAGTAGGTAATCGCCCTTTATCTCTGTACGGTCTGAACAAGTTTTTTGTTCAATATCACCAATTTTTTCGCCAGTAGGCCCTTTAAACTGGTAGTCGTAAATTAGCGCGTCAATATATAGTCCGGTACCACCAACGATAATCGGAACTTTGCCACGCGATTTAATGTCTCTAATTTTTTCAAGTGCATAAGTTTTCCAGTCGGCAACCGTAAAGCGCTCACCAGGCTCAACCAAATCTAAGCCGTAATGTGGTATTCCCTGCATTTCTATTGTAGTCGGTTTAGCGGTGCCAATGTCCATGCCTTTATAGATGGTACGAGAGTCAGCAGCGATAATTTCGCCATTAATTGCTTTTGCGATTTTGATGGAAACTCCGGTTTTACCTGAGCCGGTAGGACCTAGAACAACTAAAGTTTGATTCACAATCCCCTTAGATAGTCGGCAAGCTTGGTGAGCTTGATTTTTTCTTCCTTATCGCGTAAGCGGATGGAAACAATTCCCTCTTCGGCATCTTTCGGACCGATAATTAAAAGAACGGGAATTTTCATCTCGGTGGCGCGCTTGATTTTTTTACCAAGAGAATCAGCGGAGTCGTCTATGGCGTAGCGAAGCTCGTTATATTTGAGTGGTTTATTTAGAATTATTTCATCGAGAACAGTGACAATTTGAGAGACATAATCTGAAACTTGGTCATTAACTGTTACAATACGGACTTGTTCGGGTGCGCACCAAAACGGGAACCAACCACCGGTATGTTCGATAAAGACCGATAAGAAACGCTCAATAGAACCTAAGGTTGCATGATGAATCATGACTGGGCGTTCTTTTTCGCCTTTGCTATTGATAAATTCGAGACCAAAACGTTCTGGTTGTACAAAATCAAGTTGAATAGTAGCGAGTTGATGTTCGCGTCCAAGAGCATCTTCGGCCATAAAGTCAATTTTTGGCCCATAAAAGGCCGCTTCGCCCTCTTGTTCAAAATAATCTAACCCATTATCAATGGCGGCCTGTTTGATTTGTTTTTGGGCCATCTCCCAAAGCTTCTTATCACCAAGATATTTATCTTCGTCAGAACGATAAGAAAGACGAGCACGAAGTTTTTGCATACCCATGGTGCTATAAAGTTCTTTAACAATGCTAACTAAGCGTTTAACCTCATCTTTGATTTGAGTGGTCATACAAAAGACATGTGAATCATCTTGAGTAAGAGAGCGGACGCGAGAGAGTCCACCAAGTTCACCGGTCTTTTCGTCGCGATAATCAGTAGTGGCCTCCATATAGCGAACTGGCATATCGCGGTAGGTACGGGGACGCGAAGCGAAAATTTGAGCATGATGTGGGCAGTTCATTGGTTTCATGGCAAAATCTTCGCCACTAACTTGAGAATGAACCATAAAGAGTTCGTCGCCGAATTTAGCGTAATGGCCAGAAGTTTTATAAAGATCGGTTTTGGTAATATGGGGAGTCCAAACTTTTTTAAAACCTTCTCTGCCACGGAGGCTGAGCGAATAATTTGCCATAAGCTCGCGAAGTTCAGTACCACGAGGAGTAAAGAGCGGCAGACCAGCACCAACTAAGTCTGAAAAACAGAATAAATCTAATTCTTTACCGAGTTTACGGTGGTCGCGAGCTTTGGCTTCCTCTTGTTGTTTGAGATAGGCGGCTAGCTCTTCTTCGGTAGAGAAAGCGACACCGTAAATACGAGTGAGCATTTCCCTTTTTTCGTCGCCACGCCAGTAAGCTCCAGCTACACGCACGAGTTTAAACGCTCCGACATCTTTAGTATTCTTAACATGAGGTCCTTTGCAGAGATCAGTGAAAATATCGCCAAGGTCGTAAAAAGAAATTTCAGCATCTTCGGGGAGCTCATTGATGAGTTCAATCTTGTAATTTTGTTGATGGTCACGAGCCCAATCTAAAGCTTCGGTCTTCGTAACGACACGCTTAATCATATCTAGTTTGCGAGCAACAATGCCGCGCATTTTTTTCTCGATTTTGGGTAAATCGGTATCGGAGATTTTAGTATCACCAAAGTCAATATCATAATAAAAGCCGTTGTCGATAGCGGGGCCGATACCAAAAGAAGCTGTAGGATAAAGCTCGCGTACCGCGGCAGCGAGTACATGACTTAAGGTATGCCTCATCTTCTCTAGATTATCCATCTTTATCCTTTCTATAATTATTTATATATTATAGCACAGGTTGGAGGTTTTGGATGACTGAGAGACACTTAACAAATGCGGTGCGATTACATATTGACAAGACAGCGCACGCTATAACCCTGGTCCTTATACCCATAATATGAGGATGGGTAAACCTTCTCCGGTTGTAATAAAAAGTAATAAGCGTTATTACTAGGGTTTGACGATCGGCTCCAATAATCACCATTTTTACCGCGACCATCTATGGAAAAGTCATAAACTCGACCAGAGTAAAGAAAATTATTAGGAAAACTACGAAAACGATTAGATATACTACCGCCCGTTTGTTCGTCTCCATTGCCGCCATAACTTTGAGAGAGATTGCCAAAATCTTTAGTGGCGGTGCCACTAGCAGGTAAAGTCCAACCGGAAGGACAAATGGAAGTTTCAGCTTCAAAAGTACCAGAACCACGAGCATTTGCTACAGCTGCTGCCCAGGTATAATAGTTACCTAGCGAGAAGAGATTAGAACTAGTGCGATAATTAGTGCCACTATCTGATGGGCTAATAGCATTCATGTAATTTTGGGTATAAGTAGTACTATCTGCCATAGTGCGTGCAATATCGCTACTGTTATACGGGGCAGTGTTCCAATGATTGTAACGTGGAAAACGATATGATGGAACATCGGAAACACCAATATCTTCTAGCGTGCCTAAAGCTGGATCAAAAACGCTGCCAGAGCCATCAGATTTATAAATAGTGTTGGCGTTGTGGTTATGAAAATTTGAAATGTCCTCTGCTTCAGCGAGTCCAACAAAGTTACCGTAGCTGTAAATACCAGTACTATAACCTTGAGAAAGACTTTCGTTCGTAATAGTGTCGTCATTGATATTGTTCCCTATGGTACCTTCGTGTTCTAGTCTAAGATTTTCTATCATCCAGCATTTATCATCGGCTAGTTTGGCAATTGTGTAAACTTGATTGTCGCGCTTATCGGTTAAAGCAATTACGCTGCCTGGTATGATAGCACCAGTTTCGGTATCGAAGTTAGCTTTAGTAAGGTCATCACATTCATTTGCGCCAAAATCTTGAAGATAAACTGGATCATCGTTGCCATCCTTTTTGGCTGGTATCCAGACGGCATACATAGTCATAACATCGGTGCCGTCGGTGGGATATGCTGGAGCAGAAATAGTCTCATTGGGACCATAAATGATTGGGTCATTGGAATCATCGTTATCGGTAAGATGCGCATAAGCATCGTCATCAATGGACCAACCGGCAAAGCCGTAACCACTCTTTTTGAAATTGGAGGCTAGTAGAGTAACTGGGTCGTTTTCGCCGACATTGATCTGTTGAACAGATTTATTGCCAGTTTCACTATCGGTAATACCCATACCGTTAGGGTTGTCTGGATTATTACCGTCATATTGGATAGAATAGAGTGGCACCCAGTGAGCGTAGAGAGTGATGCCCTCACCAGCATTAGCACCGGTAATTAAGTAACTGCTACTAACTGCGTACTCTTGGTTAGTGCCGTCCGAATTATCAGTCACAGTAGACCATCCAGCAATCTTCCAGCCGGCTAAGGTCCACGAATTATAATTGTATGCTCCAAGTGTAGCGCTGCCATTACCGGAGGAGTCAAGATTAATCTTTTGGATGCCGGTACTATCTGAAATCGCTTGAGTGCAGGAAGTATTAGCCCCGGCATAAGTTATGCAGTTGTTTATATAAGTAATGGTATATTGCGGAGTCCATTGAGCATAAAGAGTAATAGTGCTACCAGGGATTAGATTAGCGGCAGAAAGTGGAGCTCCGAATGCAATAGCAACACCACTACCATCAGCAGCAGTATTCCAACCACTAAAAACCCAGCCATTTCTAACGAACCCGCCGCCAACTGGAGCATTGGTCGTATTTATTTCTACATTTTCCTGTGAGGCTATAGCACCGGTAGTGGGATATTCTGCAGTACCATTGCCGTCATAATTTATGGTTATTTTTCCCTGAGAAGCGATACAGCGTACCATGGCACCAAAATATTTTCTAGTACTGCCACTAATATTTAAACCACCACTATACACACTTACAAAATGAGAGAAAGCACGATCGGTATTAAGAGAAG
>JAEEHN010000001.1 GCA_016280905.1 Candidatus Saccharimonadota bacterium | reverse complement strand
GTGATGCAACTAACTGGGGGCTCGGACCTTCGGTGCGAGCCCAGTAAGATCCACCAAACGGTTTATAAAATAATTCGCAATCTATTCATACTCTTTGCGGTTCTGTTAGGTCCCTTACCAAAATAGAGGTCTTTTAGGCCTGTGCAAGGGTAACATATTGACTTTTTAACATGTTTCTTTTATAATATGTGGTATATAGGCTTTTGTCTGGGACATTAAAAATCTGTTATAGAAAGGACGTGATTTTCGTGACAAAATACACGAGAAACATCAAGGAACTCCCCGCTTATAAAAGACTGGAAAAGCAGTTCAACAAGAAGGGGTACACAAAAGGAATCGGACAGTGGAAATCGAGAAGTATTGCTCCGGGAACTGCTGGTTATTACGTCAAAAAGGTTCAAAACGGAAGCGTGAGAATCGAGGATATTCCTAGCGATTTATTGAAGGATGTTCTCCTCTGGACTGCTTCCGGATGCTACGAAGAGGTCTATGACTACATTCTGCGGCATCTCGACCAGTTTGATCGACAGTTTTGGAAAGACATTACTTCGGCCGACTATTATAATATCATGTTCGATGATCATAATATCTTTGATATTATGCCGGACGAGTATCTCGACGAAGAGATTGCAATGTGCGCAATGTTCGCTGCAATCGATATGCGGTACTGCGAACGACGTGGCGAGTGTGATGGATGGTTCTATACTGTCTACAGAAGAAAACCGGAGATTTTAACTCGTGAAATGTATATCTTGGGCGCAAGATGCTTTGCGGCAAGATACGGTGACGAGAATAAATTTTTGGATATTACCCCGGAAGAATATCGCACACGGGAGTATTGGCTTGCGCTATGCTTATGTAACGACACTCCGGTCATGGTGGATGTTCCGGCAAATATTCTGACCGAACGCTTTCTGATGGGTATCTACCTTTCAGACAATAGCACTCTTAGCGGCTTCACAGAAGAAGTGCTCGAGAGAGAAGTTGTGTTCGGAAAGAAAACCGTCAAGATGTGGCAGGCTGCTATCCTTCATTCAGGCTATTCGATTCGCGATATTTCACTCAACGAAGAGAGAATCGCATTCTTCCGCTCGAACTACGACAAAGATTCTCACGAGTATGAATTTGGATTCAAGGATCACTACAAAGCCTATTTGCGCAAGCAGAATAGCACTCCGACGCCGGGTTACTCTGACAATCTTCTCGCCTCTATGCTTATGCTCGGACTCGCTATAGGCGGCGAAAGTAATGATAAGGCGATAGATAAGACTAGCGAGATGATGAAATCAATGTGTAAAAACCAGGCATCTCTACCAATCTACTTTGACCAAAGGGTGCCGGATGAGTATTGTAAGATTTACGACAAGGAAGAATATTTGCAGGAAATTTATAAGAAGCTCGGCATTCGGGTAATAGGAGAGCAAGACTACTATTTCTACTCCGTCGAATTACCCGACGCGCTCACAATCGTCGATGACGATCATGGTCGTTGTGTCAAGGAAGGTGACGAAACCTTACTCCATTTTTGCGACGATGGGCCTTTCTATGCCAGAAGAGTCTGCGTCGACGAAATCAACGTAACCCTATAAGAAAGGCCCCGCATTGCTGCGGGGCTTTTTCGGCTGCTGACCCTCAACAATATGGCCTAAAGATTAATTGACTTTGTTGATTGGGCTATCTAACACGGAAAGCATTGACTGCACCCAGATTTCAAACATTTTTTCAAGGGATTCTTTGGTGTAATATGCATTGTGCGGAGTGACAAAAACATTGCCTTTATAACCTTTATTCAAATCATCACTCTCAAAAGCAACGCCACCGAGCTTACCATCCTCTACCATTTTTGCCATTCTTAAAGCCACGTCCTCAAAACCATTCGCTACGATAATTACCTTCGTTCGGGGATTAAATTTCGATAAATCATCAAATAAAGCGAGGCTTTCTGGATTCTTTGAGATTGTGATAAACATATATTCACTTTTATTCAACATCTTGTCAAAATCCATATAATGATAATTTGGATCATTTTGGTTATGCGAATAGTAGCAAATTTCGTCACGACCGATAATGCCGTCTAATTTTTTTGCGAGTGCATGGCCAATTGCTCCGAAGCCAATTATATCTGTTGGCTTGCCATACATATCTTCGCCAATAAACTCTTTATTCCAATTCATCTTGCCTTCTTTTTCAAAGAGAGGGAGCTTCTTTGCGAGAGCCAGAGCCATCATTACGCATTTTTCTGCGACAGAATTCGTTGCATAGTGTGGGACATTAGTAATGATAATACCTTTTTCAGAGCAATAAGCACAATCCACCCATTCGTATCCGGTCGTTTCAAGACATATAGCTTTCAAATTTGGTATTTTATCTATAATTTCATTCTTAAATTCCCATCCCACAATATCTGGATCTATGGCGATTACTTTCTCGCTTGCGTCATTAAAAAGGAGTTCATGTTCTGGCTTTTCTAAAATTATTACGTCTTCAAACTTTTCCTTTAAAAGATCTTTTTGGGCAGCAGTTAAATCATTTTGCCGGCAATAAATGTATAATTTCATATAGCTCCTTCTATTTCATTATATCATTTTTGATAAAGATCTTCTTCGTATACTGTTAATACCTGGCGAATTAAGCCCCACCATACGGTTTATAAAATTATTTTTATCTATTCCGTAATCTATAAATGTCTGTTAAATCCCTCGCGAAAATAGAGGGCTATTTTTATGCCATTTTTGTAACAAAAACATGCTAAAAATCACAATTTACCTCTATAATTTCGTCTGTTAAATCCCCTACAACTTAGCGAATTGAACTAATAGGGTTTCTATTCATTAATATTTCGCTTTGCCCACTTCGGTGGCTTCATGCCAAACATAATCTCTGGTGTGTGCAAATTCACTATATCAGGTTCTACTCCGTAATAGTGTTGGTAAGTAGTATCTACCGAACCAAATTTTGCTTGATTTTTCTCAAATCCAAGTTTGTCTGCTGTTTCCCAGACCAATTCTTCGCTTGGTCCTTCTATCTCTATGAAAGTCGGTAACCATGGCCAGGTATCGATGCAAATTTCTACTTCGCCGAACTTCCAAATTTCTCGCT
>JAEEHN010000008.1 GCA_016280905.1 Candidatus Saccharimonadota bacterium | reverse complement strand
ATGCAATAAAACTGGATAACTGCCTTTTGTTAGTTATTGCGCCTTATTAGTTATTCGTCACCTATCGCAGTATATACAGAACATTGGGGATTTAACGGATGAAAATATAGAGGTAAATTATAGTTTTTGGTGCGTTTTTGCCGCAAAAATGGCACAAAAATAGCCCTCTATGTTAACGAGGGGTTTAACAGACATCTATAGATTACAAAATAGTCAAAAATAATTTTATAAACCGTTTGGTGGATCTTACTGGGCTCGAACCAGTGACCTTACGAATGTGAATCGTACGCTCTAGCCAACTGAGCTAAAGATCCAAAATATGTTATAATTATATCATGGATTTAAAGAAATACGAAGACGAATTAACTCAAATCGAAACCTTTTTGGCTAAACCAGACGCCTATAGCGACTCTAATTTTGCAATCAAATCTAAACGCGCTGTCACTCTTCATGAAATTCTAGATTTAAACCAAAAAATCGCCCAGTTTTCTACTAGCCTCAAAGAAGCCGAAGCTTTGGTCGATGATCCCGAACTTGGCGACATCGCAAAAGAAGATGTAATCAATCTAAAATCCGAAATTCAAAAATCAACAGCTCAGCTCGAAGAACTATTAATTCCCCGTGACCCTGCCGATGACAAACCCGCCCTTATCGAAATCCGTGCTGGTGCCGGTGGCGACGAAGCTAGCCTATTTGCCGGAGAGCTCTACCGAATGTATCTTAAATATGCTGAAAAACATGGCCTCAAGGCCGAACTTCTATCCGAAAATCAAAATGAAGCTGGTGGTATGAAAGAGGTTATTTTTAAAATTAGCGGTGACAACGCCTACGGTCAGCTCAAGTTTGAAGGCGGCGTCCACCGAGTTCAACGCGTTCCAGTTACCGAATCTCAAGGTCGCATTCATACATCCACCGTCACTGTTGCCGTGCTCCCAGAAGCGTCTGAAACCGATCTCGAGATTAAACCCGAAGATTTGCGTATAGACATCTATCGTTCCGGTGGACACGGCGGGCAGGGCGTCAATACAACCGATTCAGCCGTACGCATTACTCACCTTCCCACTGGTATCGTTGTTGCCATGCAAGATGAACGCTCCCAACAACAAAACCGCGTCAAAGCTATGAATGTTCTTCGTACTCGTTTGCTAGAAAAGCAAAAAGAAGAAGAGCAGAAAAACGCTTCCAAGGCACGCAAATCTTTGATTGGCACTGGTGATCGCAGCGAGAAAATTCGCACCTATAATTTTCCTCAAGACCGTATTACCGATCATCGGATCCATTATTCACGCTCCAATATCACTGCCGCCATGGATGGAGACATTGATGATTTAATCCACGAACTCACCAAAAATGAACGCGCTCTTACCCAAAGCCTATAGATTAGGTTACCAAAATTTTTACGGTCGCGACTTTCTAGTTATGCCAGATGTCTTGATTCCGCGCCCAGAAACTGAGCAAATGATTGACGCAGTTTTAAACCTAATCGGCAAACCTTATTTGCCAGGCGTCAAACCATCAACAGCCCAAATTAATCCTAAAAATTTAAAAATACTTGATGTCGGCACAGGTTCCGGTTGTATCGCTATTACACTCAAACTTGAAATCCCCGAAGCTATTGTCAAAGCAACCGATATTTCTCCCGAAGCTATAAAAATAGCACAAAAAAATGCCATAAAACATGGCACCCCTCTACCTTTTATTATATCAAATTTACTCAAAAATGTCAAATTTACCCCTGATTTAATCGTGGCAAATCTTCCCTATGTTGATCAAGACTGGGGTTGGCTAGAACGAGACCGTTTAGATTTTGAACCGTCAATTGCACTTTATGCGGATAACCACGGCCTTTCCTTAATTTTTAAACTGATAGAACAATCCGCAAAACGCAAAATCAAATTTCTCATCCTCGAAGCCGACCCCTGCCAACATGCAGAAATTATTAAACACGCAACCGAAAACGACTATATTCTTAGAGAAACCAGAGGCTATATTCTTACTTTTTGTAGCCTTCAAGTGTCACATTAATAGCTATTTCCTTTCCTTCGCGTACTACAGTCAGCTGCACAGTATCACCAGTTTTATATTCGCCGATCAACGAAGACAATGAGCCTGCCGTACCGATTTTTACGCCATTTATAGCTGTAACAATATCTTTATCCTTAAGTCCAGCCCTACTTGCAGGACTGTTACTAATTATTGCTGAATAATTGGACGAACTATACAGATATGCCCCTATCGTAACCGGCAAATTATAGGCTTTTGCTACTTCCGGCGTGACTTCGATGCTATAAACACCAAGATAAGCCCGCGAAGCTTGACCAGTTTCAGTTAGTTGTTTTAACATACCTTTAGCACTCGAAATCGGAATAGCAAAACCCATGTTTTCTGCTGTAGTAGATGTGGCAGTATTTATACCAATCACCTCACCAGCCGCATTAACCAATGGTCCGCCTGAATTACCAGAGTTAATCGCCGCATCTGTCTGAATCATATCAGATAACGTCTCCACACTACGACCAGTACTGTCTGCGGCAGTTACAGATCTTCCGACTCCAGAAATTATTCCAGCAGTTACTGTGTTTTGATACTGGCCAAGAGCGTTGCCGATTGCAATCACCTGTTGACCAACCGTAATTGTTTTTGAATCACCTAAAGTTGCAGCGACAAGATCAGAGACATCTTTAATTTTTAAAAATGCGATATCGTTTAGCGGATCTGTAGCCACTAGCTCAACACCCTCGTAGACTGTGCCGTCAGCTAAAACTACAGAAATATCACTAGCACCATTAATGACATGTTTATTTGTAATGATATAACCGTCATTTGTGGCTATTACACCCGTACCAGCCGCCGCAGAATCATAACTCTGACCGAATAAATTGGCAGTTTTTACAGAGGTAACAATTGAAACCACGCTCTTTGATACTTTTTCCGCTACATCCGCAATTGAACCTTCAGTAAAATTTGCTGAATTACCATCAATACCACTACCAAGAAAAGTAATCGGCGTAGAAGATTTTGTGTATCCTATCCACCCTAAAGCCAATCCGGCACTTCCTAGTACAATAGCTACAATCGCCAAACTTATCGCTATCTTATTGCTATTATTTTTTTGTTCAATAGGCTCATTCTTTTCTTCTTTTTCCATTTTTCTCCTTTATATATTAAAGATTGGGTTACTAAACCAGATTACAATAATGCCTATTAATACGGCTCCGAATACCACTGGCCCCAAAATATGTTTAAATCTAAAATCGTCTTGATATTTTATCATCGCTTGTCTTGCATAATTATAAATAAAAGCAAAAATCGTTAAGATGATTGCAACTTGAGGAATGCGGATTCCAGTCGAACCAAATGTATAAATGATTGCCCAAGAGTAGCAAAGCCAAGCAATTTCTGCAAAAATCAATCCGCACACTAAGGTCGTAAGGGTAAAATCTTTATCGTTTCCCTGTATCAATACATGTCGACTTGCAGCGTAGCCAACCAAAAATGCCAAAAACACAATCACTAGAACGTTCAAATTTGCTGACAAAAACATTGCAGCCGACATCCCAAAAAACACTGCCATCAAGGACTGTACCAGAGCGGCATTCTCAGACGAAAGTGGCTTAATAAAGAGTAACCAAATCGAATATATTATCATAAGTATTAAATCTACTGGCAAAAAAGCCGCACCAGCATAATAAGCCAAAAGCACAATGCTCACCCCAACAATTATATCTACTAAATTTGCCTTCAAGTTTAAAAAGAAGTATCTGGCCCTCACTGCAAAAACGCGCCATTTCGATATCAAGACTAGCAAGATGCCTGGTGCCGGATTGCCAGACAATACTGTGACCAACACTGCCCCTATGCCAAGCAGCAAATTTAAAAAAACATGCACCATTGCGCTAGCAATATTACGAGATTTACGTGCCAATACATAATCAACCATATGCTATATATTATAACAAATATTTTAAAATGGACCTAAAAATGCTATAATAAAACAATGGAACCAAAATTTTTCCAGAAACACCCTTTGTTAAAAGACTTCCTAAGTTTGGGTGGTTTTATTGTTGCAATTGTTTTGGGTACTCTGTTTCTTAATACTTATATATACCGCTCATACAATGTAGTAGGTGGAAGTATGGAAAACACACTACACGGCGATGACCGCGTCATCGTTAATCGTGCCGCCGTTTCTTGGTCGCATTTTATCGGTGAAGAATATATACCAGAACGTGGTCAAATCATAGTTTTTCTTAATGAAGATGAGGAAAAAATTAAAGAATATGAAGCTGCTGGTATTTCTAATCCAATGACCTGCTCGGTTCCTTCAAATATCAGCGATCAATACATCATTAAACGCGTTATCGCTTTCCCTGGCGAACGCGTTGTCGTTAAAGATGGCACCATGACTATCTATAATCAAGAACACCCCGATGGGTTTATTTACGATAACGAGTGGCGTATTTCAGAAACCGATGGGCCCAAAGAACATACTTCAGGAGAAGTTGATCTTATAGTCCCGGAAGGAGAACTTTTTGTTTCTGGAGATAATCGTGAAGGTTCATCCTCATGGGATTCTCGTAACGGTCTCGGAACCATTCCTTATTGTCGTATAATTGGCCCCGTTGTTTTACGTCTTTTCCCACTCGATAAAATTCGCACCTTCTAGGCCACTTAAATTGATTTTTTACCTCTTCGGTGATATAATTTTCAACATGGGGTGCTAGCTCATCTGGTAGAGCGCGACATTCGCATTGTCGAGGTGAGGAGTTCGAGTCTCCTGCACTCCACCACTTTATTACGTATATACACCAAAAAACCTCCGAGCATTTTCCGGAGGTTTTAAGGTTTAGATTAACGTTTACTAAATTGCTCTTTCTTACGAGCCGAACGCAAACCATATTTTTTACGCTCTTTCTCGCGCGGATCGCGCTTCATCATGCCAGCCTTCTTCAAAACTGGACGAAGATCTGCCGCTTCCACCGTCAAAGCTTTCGAAATCGCTAATTTAATTGCATCGACTTGACCAGCCAATCCACCACCCTTAACTACGATAGTAATATCATAATCCTTTTGTTTTTCAGCTAATGCTAATGGGTCAGTAATTTCAGCTAAATATGTCTTATTGCCAGACAAATATTCAAGCGCAGGCTTATTATTAATTGTAATTTCACCTTTACCCTTATAAAGTCGCACTGTCGCCGTTGCAGACTTGCGTCGACCCAATCCATAAGTATATTTCTTTGTTGCAACCATTATTTTATCTCCTTTGGATTTTGTGCCACATGAGCATGCTCTGCACCTTCAAAAACTTTTAACCTTGCCAATCGGTCGGCAGAAAGTTTATTTTTCGGCAACATCCCTTTTACGGCTTCACGAATCGCCCTGGCAACATCTTTTTCTACTACTTCTTCAAGGCTTAATTTTTTAATTCCACCAGGGAATCCACTATGACTGTAATATTTTTTCTGAGTCATTTTTTCGCCAGTCACAACTAGATTTTTTGCATTCACCACCACCACATAGTCACCATTATCGATATGCGGTGTGTAAGTGACCTTAGACTTACCCATCAATTTATCAGCAATTACGACCGCAAGCTTGCCAAGAGGCATGCTTGAAGCATCAATCAGCCACCATTCACGGCTAATATTGGCTCCTTTTAGATTATAGGTTTTCATTATTTAGTCTCCTTCGTAGATTCATCTTCTTTGGCTTCAGCTTTCTCAAAAGATATTTCGTCCACAAAGCTAATTGTTCCCATTTCCGAATTGTCACCTCGACGACTATTGGCCCGTTCAATTCTGAGATAACCAGAGTCTCGTTTGATTTGAGGCGCTACCACATCGATAAGAAGCGTAGCCGACTCAAGATCACCAAGTCTAGCAATAATTAACCTGCGATTATGCAGACCACCTTTCTTTGCCATCGTCACTAATTTTTCCATCATTCGACGAATTTCTTTAGCACGAGCTAAAGTAGTAGTTATACTCTGGTATTTTATAAGAGAGCACATCAACCCACGCACCAACGCGCCCCTCTGATCGGTTTCACGGCCGAATTTACGGCCTTTTTTTCCATGAGCGTGCATATTAAATATTTAACTCCGTTAACTTTTCTTTTACTTCGTCAAGCGCTTTTGAGCCAAAACCTTTTAGATCCTTGAGGTCACTCTCAGAAAGCATCACTAAATCACGAATAGTCTTAATATCATTATTAAGCAAAGCGTTTGCGGTTCGAGCAGAAAGATCAAGTTCTTCAATTGGAAGTGTCAAACCTGAATCATCCTCGTCTCTTTGCATACCTGGTGTTGGCGCCGACTCAACTCTTGTCGACCCAGCAAGAGCAGTATACTGATTAACCAAAATTGCAGCCGCTTCTTCAAAGGCTTCTTTTGGCGTAATTGTACCATCGGTGTCAATAGTCAAAGTTAGTTGTTGTAAATTAGTATCTTGACCAACACGTGTATTTTCAACTTTATAGCGCACCCTAAGCACCGGCGTGAATACTGCGTCTACCGCAATCATATCGCTATGAATTCTTTCTTCGCTAGCCTGCTCAATTGTCAAATACCCTCTACCGGTCTCCACAATAAAGTTCATTTTAAGTACTTTTTTTGGATCATCGATGTGGCAAATTACCTGATTTGGATTGGCAATCTCAACTTCAGCTGGAAGTTTGATATCGCCAGCCACCACTCTCTTATCACCATCCTTCTCTGATTGCTTATCGCCACGCATCTCCAAAGTTAATTCCACTGGAGCATCCGTATGACAACGAAAACGAATGTTTTTAAGATTTAACATAATATCAACTATGTCTTCCCTGATACCAGGAATTGCAGTGTATTCATGGTTTGAGCCATCAATTGAAAAGGCCGTAATCGCTGCCCCTTTCACGCTTGAAAGCAAAACTCTCCTTAAGGAATTACCAAGAGTGTTGCCATAGCCATAATAAAGTGGCTTGATGACAAATTCGGCACTATTCTTATCAAGTTCTTTCACTTCGGCAAGAGCTGCTTCATGAATATTTTTAGTTGTCATATTCTATTTCTCCTTAGCGTGAGTAATACTCAACGATTAATTGTTCATTAATACCGGTTTCTGCCTCTTCGCGTTTTGGCAAACCAGTAATTTCAATTTTCATTTTCTTCGCATCGACCTTTAACCATGAAAGTGGTGTCACACTTGACGCCCCAATAATATTTGGAAGATTCTTGAAATATTCTGATTTAACTGATTTTGGACGAACTTCTAGAATATCACCCGGGTTCAAACGAATTGAAGGAATATCAATCCTTCGACCATTCAAAAGAAAATGTCCATGCGAAACTAATTGTCTAGCCTGCCGACGAGTTAATGCAAAGCCAGCACGATAAATAGCGTTATCAACTCTTCTTTCCAAAAACTCTAAGAGCTGTTCGCCAGTCAAACCATCAGCTTTTTGAGCTTCCTTCATTAGTTTTGCAAATTGTTTTTCAAGCAAGCCATACATTCGACGTACTTTTTGCTTCTCACGAAGTTGTGTTAGATACAAACTACCACCGCGTGTTCTCTTGTCACCATGCTCACCTGGAATTCCAGATTTTTTTGCCATCACCTTATGAGCCTTTGGTGCAAGTGCATAACCTTCACGACGACTCTGTTTTACGATTGGGGAATTATCACGCGCCATTATGGTTTCCTTTCTCCCTTAGGTCGCACACCACCATGTGCAATTGGGGTTACATCAGTAATACTATCTATTTTAATTCCAACAGTAGAAATTGCCCGAATCGCCGCATCACGTCCCAAACCAATACCAGACACATAAACATCTACAGAATTAAGCGAATGATTTTTCTTAGCCAAATCTAAGGCTTTTTCAGCGGCAACTCCAGCCGCGAAAGCAGTACCTTTCTTTGAACCACGAAAACCATTTGCGCCGGCCGATGACGCCGTCAATACGCCACCATTTTTATCAGTCACACTAATAATCGTGTTATTAAAAGTCGATTGAATATGGACTGCGCCAGCGTTAACAATTCTTTTAGCCTTTTTAGCAGTTTTTGCTTTTGGGGCTGTTGATTCGCTAACTTCATTAGTAATATTTTTCACTTCTTCTTCTGCCATAATCACTCCTTAAGTCTTACTCGCTGCTTTAGGTTGTGTACCACCGACCGCGATCGCCTTACCCTTACGAGTACGTGCATTCGTACGAGTACGTTGGCCGTTGACTGGTAATTTAGCCTTGTGGCGGATACCCTTATAAGAATTGATATCCTTTAAACGTTTAATATTGTTGCTCACGAGACGTTTCAAATCACCTTCAACATGATATTTCGCAGAAATAATGTCGTTGATTTTTTGTTCTTCAGCCTCGGTGAGATCTTTCACCCGAGTGGTAGGCTCGATTTTAGCCTCCGCAAGGATGGCTTTTGAAGTCGTAGGTCCAATTCCGTAAACATAAGTAAGGGCAACCCATACTTGTTTTTCGGAAGGAATTACGACACTAGCTATTCTAGCCATTTTTAACCCTGCCTTTGCTTATTTTTAGGTTTTTTCTTATTGATGACACGAAGCACACCCTTCCGGCGCACTATGATATCATCAGGTGAGATTTTCTTAACACTTGCACGTACTTTCATGTGTTAAAATTATCCTTTCCTATTATAAGGCTATGATTTTTCAATTTTTACCTCTATTATTTATAGAAGTTAAAAATCTTAATCAAAACCCCGTTGATATTAATCTTTGAGACGAAAGCTGATTCTGCCCTTTGTAAGATCGTAAGGGGTTAACTCAACTTCGACCCTGTCGCCCGGGACGAGACGAATATAGTTTTTTCGCATCTTCCCACTCATATGGGCAACAATAACATGACCATTCTCGAGTTCAACCCGAAACTGGGTATTTGGCAGCGCCTCAATAACACTACCCGTGAGCTTAATCACTTCCTTTTGACTAGCCATAAATTACCCATCCAGTATAGCACAGTTTTTCTAAAATGTAAATAGGAAACGGACGTTTATTAACTATTCTCTAACACCGCTCGCGTAAATTGGCGAGATAAGTAAGTTCTCTGCTGTTGTGACCATTCGCCAGTACACGAGATTAGAGTTACCGACTCCTTGCCCGCCACCGGCGATTTCGCCGCTGTTTTCATATATGCATCAGAATCCGCTAAGGCCACAGTTTCATTTTCAACTACATTATAAATAAACATTTCGCCATCCCCCCTTTCAATAATAATTTTGTCACCTTTAACAAGTTCTGGTAAGTTTTTAAAAACCCCAAAAACATGCGGCCCGCCATTATGCCCATCAATAATCATTGTACCACCTTGTCCAGGCTTGCCAGACGCATCATACCATCCTACATCAAAGATGTTATTTGGCGTTGATAACTCGCCTTTAGAATTTACGCCCATTGGCAAAACTCTAGCCTTTTCAATACCGAGTTTTTCGATCGACAAATAGCGTGGACGGTCTGCCGCTACTCTATATTCTTGAATCTCCATAATAGTCGGCTCCACTTCTACTAATTCTTCTTGTGCTTCCTCTGCCCCTTCAGCCACTGCTCGCTCGCTACCGTCTTTTTCAAAATAATAATTATGTTCAAAAACCGCCACACGAATTAAGAAAATTAAGAGCAAAATTCCCAATATCCCCCAAATACTCCATTTTATTATTTTGCGCCAACCCTTAATTTTTAAGCTCATTGCCGAAATCATCATAAGTTATCATTAAAGCTCGGGAATCCACCGACCGAAGATTCTCTAACGCCACCGTCACCACGATTAAAAGTCCAGTACCGGAAATCGACAAGCCAATTGGCGCACCAGTCACTACAATAAATATATAATCCGTAATAAACGGTAGCATCGCGATAAGACCTAAAGCCAACGCGCCAAACAAATCCAAACGATTTACCACCTTACTAAGATACTTAGAAGTTGCAATCCCCGGCCTTACCCCTTCTATAAAGCCCCCTTGTTTTTGCAAATTATCCGCAATTTCTTTCGTGTTGAAAATAATCGAAGTATAAAAATACGTAAACATAAAAACCAACACAAAATACAATGCTGGATACACAAACCATCGGCCAGTAATTCCATCCGGGTACATTGATGCAAAATTGTTAGCCGAAGGAGCCGAAAATACCGCCACTAATGTTGTTCCAAACTCATTACCCGGGTTTACGGTAGTAATCACCTGGCCAATCAACGCCGGTAAAGAAAGAAAAGCCGTTGCAAAAATTACCGGAATCACGCCAGCCGCAATTAATTTAATTGGTAAAATTGACTTGATCCCGCCATAAGACGAATTGCCATGTACTCTTTTAGCATAATTAACCGTAATGATTCTCTGTGCCTCATTAATTTTAACTAAGAAATAAATCACCACTAGCATCGCAATTGCAAAACCTAAAACAATCCAAAAAACGGTTGGGTTAACTGGTAGCTCAAACCAACCAAACAAATTCAACGAACCTTGAGTTGTATCAAAAAGCGCCGATCCAAGAGATGCCATCGTAGTTGGAAGCTGCGAAATAATCGATGCAAAAATTAGCGTCGAAATACCATTGCCAATTCCTTGTTCTGTGATAAGTTCACCCATCCACATTAAAATCAAAGAACCAGCCGTCATTGCAGTCACCGAAAGCGCCCAGTCACTCGCAGTTGGAACAAAGTCGGTCGCAATATTTGCCGAAACTGTCGACTGATATAAAATAAAAATATACGCAATCGATTGTACAACCGCCAACGGCACAGTCAACATTCTGGTCCATTGATTAATTTTACGACGACCAGTTTCGCCATCATTCGAAAGCTCTTCTAGGCTCGGTATCGCCTTAGTCAAAAGCTGTATCACAATAGAACCAGTAATGTACGGCGAAAGCCCTACCAAAATAATGCTAAATGAAGCTAATCCACCACCAGAAATTAAATTAAGAAAATTCGAAAAATCTGATTTCTCTAATAAATTAGACACAGCATCCTTAAAAGTGTTTGCGTCGCCCATTGGCACTGGAATTTGCGCAAGAAGCCGATATGCCACAATAATCCCGAGTATAATTAATACTCGTTTTAACATGTCTTTATTTTTTAGGGATTTGAAAATCGTCTTAAAATGCATATAACCTCTTTGTAACTGTCTATAATAGTATCACGTATCGAAACAAAAAACAACTGAAATAATATTACCCTGAACAAAAAAAAGACAACCAAAGCATATTTTGGTTGTCTTTTTATTTATAGGTTTTCGAGATCTTCTTCTGTAGGTATTTTAGAATCAGATGTTTCAAAATCCTCAAGTGGCGCCACGCCAGTTCCTACTGGAATCTTTCGACCGATAATTACATTTTCTTTGAGACCACGCAATCTATCAACTCGTCCATTAATAGCGGCGTTAATTAACACTCTAGTAGTGTCTTGGAAAGAGGCCGCTGAAAGGAACGAATCAGAAAAGATTGATACCTTTGTAATACCAAGCAAAAGATTAGTATAAGTCGCTGGAGTCTTACCAGCTGCTTCAAGCTCTTTATTAGCAAGCATAGCCGCAGCTTTTGATGTGATATCTCCAGAGACAAATTCTGAATCACCCGGTTCGTTTATTTGAACTCTTGAGAACATCTGACGTACCAAAATTTCAAGATGTTTTGGTGAAATTTCATGACCTTGAGCTGCATAGACATTTAACACGTCATTCATAATGTAACGCTCAGTCGCTTCAATTCCTTTATATTTTAATAAGTCTTGAAGATTGAGAGACCCCGTTGTCAAACGATCACCCGCAGCTACCATATCGTTATTCTTTACTACAAGCTCTGCATCACCAGGCACCTCAATTTTTACCGGAGCCGTAGCTGAAGCAACCAATATAATTGCGTCTTTCACCAGTTCAACAATCCCCTCACGAGGCGCTTTAATCGCAACTTTATCGCCACTCTTCTTTACTAATGTAGCCCCAGATTTCACGCTTTCACCATCCTTCACAGCTGGCTTGCGACCATTCAATTCAAATCTTTCAATCGCACCTGATTGTGGAGTTATCTGTACAACATAATGGTTGTTATCTTCCCAAATCTCTACTGAGCCGTTAGTTGGCGAGACATAAGCTTGACCTTTTGGTGTTCGAGCTTCAAGTAGCTCTTCAACACGTGGAAGACCTCTTGCGATTGCACCAGAACCTGCTACACCAGAACCGTGTTTAGTATCAAGCGTTAGCTGCGTACCTGGTTCACCCAAAGACTGCGCCGCAATTACACCGACTGGCTCATTTGCAGCTACCAGCTCACGAGTTGACATATCTACACCATAAGCCTTACGCGGAATTCCATCTACGGCGGTAGTAGAAAGCACTGATTGTATTTTTACTGAATCAATTTTCTCATCAGCTTCAAGCTGTTCAGCCATTTCCTTCGTAATAAGCTCGTCTGCTTCTAGGTAACCTGGCACCGCTTCGGCCGTATAACGACCAGAAAGACGTGCCGCAAAACCAATTCCAGACAATTCGGTCTCATTACGATAAACGGTAAATCCTGGATCTTCTGCTTCTTCATTGGTGGTAAACACGTCTTGAGAAACATCCACCAGGCGACGAGTCAAATACCCAGAATCTGCTGTACGCAGAGCCGTCGAAACCTGACCCTGACGGGCACCTCGTGTCGCAATAAACGACTCCAAAGTATTTAAACCTTTCTTATAAGAAGATTTCACTGGAAGCTCAATTTCATTGTTATTAATGTCAACCATGATACCGATCTCAGCCGACGCTAACTTAATATTCGAAATGTTACCACGTGCACCCGAGTTCACCATCACCGCAATATCAGTATCCATTTCCGATAATTTGCCTTGCAAAAATTCAGAAATCTTTTTATCGATATCACGCCAGTTAGCAATCGTCAATTTATAACGTTCTTCTTCAGTCACTAACCCGTCATCAAATTGTTGCTGAATTAAAGCGGTCTTAGCATCACCTTCCGCAATGAAACCATCAATTTCATCATAGGTAGGATAATCATCCTTTGCTGTAGAAATTGAAGCTATTGTTTCATATTCAAACGCTAAATCTTTCAAGTCGTCTGCGGTTTTAACCATCACCTCCGAGCCATAAAGGTCAAAGATGTCAGCCATCACTTTAGACAAATGTTTTTTCGTCTGAACTGAGTTATCGTATGGATAATCCTTTGGCAAAATTTCATTGAAAATCACCCGTCCTAAAGTAGTGTTACGAATTTCCTTCTTCGCAAACACCCGAATTGGCGTCTGAAGTGCAATAATGCCTTGATCATATGCCATCTCTGCTTCATAAACCGACGAAAACGCTTTTGGATCACCCTGGTCAGTTCCTGGTTTATCGTAAGTTAGATAATATGCACCAAGCACCACATCTTGATAAATAGCAAGCACCGGAGAACCATCGGCTGGTTTCAGTAAGTTCTTTGAAGCCGACATTAATTCTCGAGCCTCTGCCTGAGCGGCATCAGAAAGTGGTAGATGTACTGCCATCTGATCACCATCATAGTCCGCATTAAATCCAGATGCTACCAAAGGATGCAATTTGATTGCCTTACCTTCGATCAACCTCGGCTGGAAAGCTTGCACCGAAAGACGGTGAAGTGACGGAGCCCGGTTTAAAAGCACATATTTACCTTTAATCACTTCGTCTAGAGCATCCCAAACCACAGTTTCCTTAGCTTCAATTAAACGCGAAGCAGCCCTAATGTTGTTTGCATACTCATTACCGATTAACCATGAAATTACAAAGGGCTTAAATAATTCTAATGCCATCTGTTTTGGCAAGCCGCATTCATTAAGTTTGAGTTCCGGACCGACTACAATTACTGAACGACCAGAATAATCTACGCGCTTACCTAATAGGTTTTGACGGAAACGCCCTTGTTTACCTTTTAGTAAATCAGAAAGTGATTTTAATTTTCTACGCCCATTCGAAGAATTAGCACCTCTAGAACCATGCGCCGCCGAATTATCAATCAAAGCGTCTACTGCTTCTTGAAGCATTCTCATTTCATTTCGGCAAATCACTTCCGGAGCATTAAGGTCTAATAATTTTTTCAAACGATTATTACGATTAATCACGCGTCGATACAAATCATTCAAATCAGATGTCGCAAAACGTCCGCCAGGCAATGCAATCATTGGCCGAAGATCTGGTGGAATTACCGGAATCACTGTAAGAATTAAATCTTCTGGACGAATTCCTGCCGCTTGCATACCCTCTAAGGTTTTCAAACGTTTTTGGATTCTTTTTTCCTTTTGACCTTTTGTTTCAGCTTCTTCCTTATGTAATTCTTCAATTAACTTATCTAAATCAATTTCGTCCAACATCTTCTTTATTGCCGTCGCACCCATTTCTACAACAATTAAATCTTCATATTCTTCCGGCAAATTACGATATTGAGCCTCAGTAATTACGCCACCCTTCTTAAACGATTCAAGCAAAGTTTTCCGCGAAAGATAGTCTGCTTCCAGTTCTTCCAATTCTTTAGTCTGAGCTTCAGCCAAAGCCTTTACATTTGCACCTTCAGCCTTAGCATCTTTTTCATAACGAATCTTGATAGCTTCACGTGCCGCACCCGTCTGACTTTCAAGGTTCTCAAGAGCTTTGTTAATCTCTTCAGTTTTAGCATCAATAATTAGATAGGTTGCAAAATAGACAACTTTTTCGATATTTTTCACCGTGATATCAAGTAACAAACTAAGCGCTGAAGGGATGCCACGCATAAACCAAATATGTGCCACCGGCGCCGCCAAAGCAATATGACCCATTCGCTCACGTCGAGTAATTGACTTGGTGACTAAGTTTCCTTCCTTATCAACTGCCGCCTCACGGCTCCTCACACCTTTTAGTTTTGAATCATGAGGGTTAATATCTTTAGTTGGACCAAAAATCCTTTCGCAGAACAAACCATCACGTTCTGGTTTTTGGGTGCGATAGTTGATGGTTTCCGGCTTCGTAACTTCACCATAACTCCAATTCAAAATATCATCCCGGCTTGCCACCGTTAATCTAATTGAATCAAAGTCCGAAGCGCTAATGAAATTATCCATCCACGCCATATTAGAACTCCTCTCCGAGGTCAACTGTACCATCGTCAAAATCTTCGACTGCTTCCTCCTCCGTAGT
>JAEEHN010000007.1 GCA_016280905.1 Candidatus Saccharimonadota bacterium | reverse complement strand
TTAGAATCGAACATTTTTTAAGCAATATATTAAATGGCCTTGCGCCGGTGTTTTCATGGCACAATACTTTAGAAAATGTATTTTTATCGCCACTAATAAGTCTGCCAATTTTTGCATTGGCGCTGGTTGGTCTTTTCTCGACCACAAAAGGTTTCTTCGCGTCTCGTAATTCTATTGCTTCGATTTTAATTGTATTCGGCTTAGTAATAACTGGCTTTAATCCAAACGCTGTAATCTTTTTAATTTTGCCGTTTTCAATTTTAATTGCTCACGGATTAAAATATGTACTCGAGAAATGGTACGATTTATTCCCAGAAAATCCGTATGCTAGAATCTCGGCAATCTTTCCGTTGATGATCTTATTTGGAATTATGATTCTTCCAAATTTGTTGCAATATATTTATGGGTATCGTTATAACCCAAGTGTGGCAAATGAATTTAATTATGATTTGGCCGTAATACAGGAAAACCTAAGTGATGAGAGTCTGCTTGTGCAAGATAGTTTTGATTTTTATAAAATATTAGAGGCTTCAACGAGCCTTGAAATTATTGATAGTTTACAACCTACCGACCGGTTAGCTATCTTGGGTAAGCCTGAAACTGTTCCGAATGGCTATACTCTTAGCCAAATCATTACATCGCCAATGCGAGATAATTCTGATATAATATATCTATACGTTGCAAATGAAATAAAAGAAGGAGAATAAAATGGGTCAAACCATGGACCAAATGAAACTTTTAAACCAACTCAGAAAGGCTCAAAAAGAACTTAAAAATGAAATTGTAGAAGTTGAAGCTGGAGATGGAGCCGTAGTGGTGCAGATTAATGGTGAATTAAAAATAAAGAAAGTTAAACTAAACCCAGAGAAAATCGATTTTGATGATATTCGTGAACTTGAACGTTGGATTGAAAATTGTATGCGCGATGGGTTTGCCAAAGCTCAAGAAATTGCGACTGATAAAATGAAACCCTTGATGGGTGGCCTCGGCAATCTCGGTCTCGGAATGTAGGATGTTTCCTAAAGCCCTTGAAAACTTAGTTGACGCCTTATCAATGCTTCCTGGAGTAGGTCCACGAACGGCCGAGAGATATGCATACTATCTTTTTCGTTCTAATGAAAAAATTTCAGAAAATATTGCAGAAGCACTAGAAGATTTACATAAAAAAGTAAAGTCTTGCCCTGTGACTTTTGCTTTAATTGGATCTGATGAAGAAATTTCGATATTGTACGAAGACCCGAAGCGCGACAAAACAACAATATTGGTTGTGGAAGAGCCTTTGGATATTTATGCAGTTGAACAAATAAAAGCCTACAAGGGGACCTATCACGTGTTAGGTGGGGCAATTTCACCAATTGATGGAATTACGCCAGACCAATTGCACATCCACGAGTTGATTGACCGAATAAAAAAGGATAAAGTCAAAGAAGTGATTATTGCAACCAACCCCTCTGTAGAAGGCGAATCAACAGCGTTATTACTTGAAAGATTATTGCACGAAAAATATCCCGATCTTAAGTTAACGCGTTTAGCGCGAGGGTTGCCACTTGGCGTGGATTTATCCTACGCCGATCAAATTACGCTAAGTGCAGCTTTAGAAAACCGCACAAAACTTTAGATTTGAAAAAACTATAATTGTTCTAGCGCTTTAAAATCAACTTTGGCGAGTTTAGTTTTTGGGAGCTCAGAAATAAAACGAATTTCGCGAGGGATTTCATATTTAGCAAGATATTTCCGATAGATATTCATGAGCTCTTTCCTGACAACACGTTCGGAAATATCTTTTTTCAGTACTACGAAAACAACAATTTTTTCACCACGAAGTTTATCCTCTCGGCCAACTGCAGCACAGCTTTCGACTTTATCACATTTTAAAGTAACATCTTCAATATTGGCTGGATAAATATTATAGCCATTACTAATAATCATACGTTTTAGACGCGAACGAAAATGCACAACGCCACGTTCATCCATAAAACCGATATCGCCAGTTCGGAGGTATTTTTTAGTACCAATCTTGATGAAAACTTTTTCTGTTTCTTTGTGTTTTCCTAAATATCCTTTCATTACAGCAAGCCCACGAACCAAAATTTCACCATCATCGCCAAGATTGGCTTCTTTTTTGGTTTTGAGATCCATGATAACAACGTCGTTATCCGGAATGGGATAACCAATGACATCCGGCTCTTCGGCGACATTACGCGGAGAAAATATAAATCCGCCTGAAGCTTCAGTGAGGCCATAACCGTTTTCAATAACAGCATTTGAACCATAGGCATGCAAAAAATCGTTGATTTTTTCTTTACTCGTCATGCTAATCATATCTCCGCCTGAAACTACATATTTGACATGTTTAAGGGCATTTTTTTTAAATTTAATTTTAGTAAGATAATCAAAAACCGACGGCACGCCGACCAAAATATTAACTTTATATTTCGTAATATATTTTTTAAATTTTTTTGGATTGAATTGCGGTATTAAAAAAGTGCGTGCGCCAAAATAAAGTGGCATGTGGATGCAACAACCCAGACCAAAGGCATGAAAATTAGGAAGAAATGCCATAAATGAATATTCTGGTTTAAAAAGTTCCGGTACAAGATATTTAGCACCCAAAGCTTGGGCGTTGAAATTAAGATTTGAGAGAATAATGCCTTTGGGTTTACCGGTGGTCCCACCAGAATACATAATTACGGCATCATCGGTTGAATTCACTCTTGCGTGAGGATTGCCAATGAATCCACTAGCTTTTGACAAAAACTTATCCCACATAATAATATGTTGGCTTTTTTTGATGTGATTCTTACGACCTTTGGTAAGTTTATAAATTACTCGCACAATAAAACCCATTGATCTGATCGGCGAAACTATAATGACCTGTTCGACACCGGTATTTTTAATAATTGCTTCGACTTTAGGGTAAGAAACGTCAATGCAAAGCATGATTTTTGATTCAGCTTGATTTAAATAATCTTCAATTTCTTTTTCGGATGATAGCGGATGAATCATGTTGGCAACTGCGCCAATTTCATTCACGGCATAGAATGCATAAATTGCTTCCGGAGTATTTGGCATGCAAATCGTAATACGTTCACCTTTCTTGGCGCCAATAGCCCTAAATGCAGCTGCAATTTTGTTAATTTTTTTAATTAGTTCTTTGTAGGTGATTTGAGTTTCAAAATATTCTAGGGCGATATTGTGTGGCCATTTACAGGAAGCTTCATAAATAGCGTCATATAAACCACCATTAAAATATTCGATATTTTTAGGTAGCTTATCAATGTAACCATATTTGGCACGCTCAATTTTCATATCGAGTTTGCGTAAAGTGTTTTTAATCTTATGATAAATATATTCAAGCATGTATGTATTATAACATCTCGTGTGCTATAATACATACATGGACAAGAATTTCCGGATAAGGTTACTGTGCGGTTTCGGACTTTTCTTTATTGCACTTTTGATGATGTATGCGTTTAATGGTGTGCCGTTTAAAATTTTCTTTGGAGTTTTTGCAATAATTTCTGGAATTGAGTTATTAAGTTTTTTTAAGAAGAAAATAAGTTTTTGGAACATACTGCTTGCGATTTTGGAAATTACTTTTTTGGTGTTCAGTTCGATTTTTGTTGCCAAAATAGATATCATACAAATCTGGTATATTATTTTTGGTGTATGTGGCTATGATATTTTTGCATATCTTTGCGGTAAGACATTGGGTGGAAAAATATTTAAAAAGTCTCGGCCTTTTCCTTATATTTCAAAAAACAAAACTTGGGAAGGAACAATTCTGGGATTGGCTATTTCAATGGGATTAGTAACGATTTTAATTTTAGCGCTTAGACGAACTGATTTTTTCTATTTAACTTGTGGGCCGCTAGCCTTGGTTGGTGATTTATTTGAAAGTTTTTTGAAACGACAGTTCAGGATAAAGGATTCTAACGAAATTGTTATTAAAAATAATTTTTTTGCAAAACTTGAGCTATTAGTGGGTGGGTCGGAAGGGCATGGTGGGTTTCTGGATCGGATTGACTCTTCGGCGTTTGCGATGACTATTTTATTACTTTTGACCAGCCTTTAATAAGATAGTCCGCGCCCGAAAAGACCGTTAAAACGAGGGCTAAATATAAAGTGACGTTACTAATGGTGGTAAGAAAATCTTGAACAAAAATTAGATTGGCGAGAATAGCAATAATGGCAATCATTTGAAAAACGGTTTTTAATTTACCAAAAACTGAGGCAGAGATAGTGACACCACTTTTGGCTGCCATCATACGCATACCGTCGACGGCAAAATCGCGTATTAAAATAACTGCAAAAACCCAAACTGGAATTATGCCAGAAACGGACAAAATTAGAAAAGCCAAATTCACCAATATTTTATCGGCTAGTGGGTCCAAAAATGCTCCGAGATCGGTGACAATTTTTCGTTTACGCGCCCAGTAACCGTCAATTTGGTCAGTGATGGCAGCCAAAATAAAAATTATTAGCGCGACAATATGCGCCCATGTTTCGGGCAAACTTGCAAAAATTGTGAAAATTATTGCAAGCAGCATCCTAAATATAGTTAAAGTGGTTGGACCAGTAATCATACTACGCGTTTCCTGTGCTTTACCTGCCAAGCGCGAATTTTGGCGAACCTAGCAGCTAGGACGTCGGTAGACCATTTATCGCCAAGCATGACAGTTTCTCTGGGTTTAAACCCATATTTTTCCATGGCTTCGGTAAGTTTTTTGCTCATGGGTTTTTTGGCCCACCAAACACATTCTACCTTGATAGGTTCACAGAATTTTTGCATCATTTTTTTGCGACCGTTATTACTGATGATTACGATCATAGAGCCAGCCTTACGACAATTTTCGACCCATTCGGCCAACTCATTGGCAGGTTCTTTTTCGGAATGAAGTCTAAGAGTATTATCGAGGTCGCAAAGCAACAATTTGACATTTTCTTTTTCTAATAATTCCGGAGTGACATCCTCAAAACGTTCAAATTTTTTATCTGCTTTTAAAATAGTCATGTATCTATTTTAGCATGTTATAATGATATATATGTATGAAAATTTCAAAGAATTTTTAGCCGATAAAGAGAAGCTTTGCATTATACAGGCAGAAAACCCAGATGGGGATTCTTTGGGATCGGCTATTGCGCTAGATTACTTATTAAAAGATAAGGAAGTCAGTTTATATTGTCCGGTAGATATACCTAAATATTTGCGCTATTTTACAGATTGGTCAAGAGTAACTAATGAATTTGATTTTAAAGCGGACGGATATATTATTGTGGATACAGCCGCAGAAGTATTATTATCTAAATTGCTTGATGATGTGGCAATCCGAAATCGCTTAACTTCGGCACCAGTACTAGTAATCGATCATCATGAAACAGCGGATGACATCTCTTTCCCACATAAAACAATTATCGATGTTCGGTGCGCTTGTGCCGAGGTGATTTATAAAATCGCAAAAAAATTTAGTTATGAAATTAATAAGTCGGCCGCTGAAGCAATTTTTCAAGGGATTCTATCGGATACTTTGGGGCTTACTAGTAATGCCGTAACGGATGAAACTTTTGAGGTCGCAGCGGAGCTGACTCGACTTGGAGCAAATGTTTCCGAACTAGAAGATCGTCGCCGTGAGTTTATGAAAAAGTCACCCAGAATTTTAGACTATAAGGCTGATTTAATTAAACGAATTGAATACCACTTGGATGGGGCGTTGGCGACGGTACATATCCCATGGGATGATATTCGTGAATATTCGGATGAATATAACCCAAATGTTTTAATCTTAGAAGAAATGCGACTGGTTGAGGGGGTGCGAGTGGCAGTGGCAATTAAAACTTATCCGGACGGTAAGCTGACTGGTAAAATTCGTTGCAGTTTAGACGCTCCGGTGGCCGATAAGATTGCAGGATTTTTCGGCGGTGGTGGGCATTCATACGCAGCTGGCTTTAGAACTTACGACGCTACCTATGAAGAAGTAGTAAAGGAATTAGTGAAATTAACAACGGAGTTAATCTAAGATGAATAATGTAACTTTGACTTTGACTAAAACGCACGATTTTTGTGGAAATAAAAAAGCCAATCTTACTGTGGTTCTGATTCATGGGATCGCCTCGAACTCGACTACTTTTAATGACCTCCTGAAATATCTTGAAAATTTAAAATCCCTACAAAATGTACGTTTTGTGACCTTTGATTTGCTTGGCTCTGGTAAATCCTTAAAAGACGACAATTTGCTAAATTATGATTATAAAGATCAACTAACCGCGTTACGTAACTCGATTAAACACTTAGAATTAGAATCTCCGCTAGTTTTGGTTGGTCACTCACTAGGAACGTTTATCGTTACAAAATATGCTAGTTCTTACAAAAATGCCATCAAAAAATTAATTTTAATTTCACCACCAGTTTTCACAGTGGAGGATTTGGAAAATCCGGCTTTTATGATGGCTATCAAAACTTTCAAGGATTTAATCAGTATAAAAAATCGAAATATTCTAAAAGAAAAATCTTTTAATAATTCGATGGAAAAAATTGTACTTGATAAGAAAAATTATCAGACTCTGGCCGAGATAGAAGTTCCAACTGAATTAATTTATGGCGAGGAAGATCAATTAATCGCTTCATATAATATTCCTAAACTTTTAAAAAAATCCAAGAATATTGTTGCTACAAAAACCAGCGGTAAACACGGAGTAACGCGTGATAAATATGCTAGAATGGCAAAAATTTTAGAGGAGACAACAAATGTTGAGAATTTATAACACGGCCACCAGAAAGCTAGAAGAGTTCAAGCCATATGGAGAAATAGTTAAAGTTTATACTTGTGGACCAACAGTATATAGCTTTCAGCATATTGGCAATTATGCGGCTTACATTTATTGGGATTTGCTGATTCGGACTTTAAAGATAGACGGATTCAAAGTTAAACGAGTGTTGAACTTTACCGATGTAGGACATTTAGTTTCCGACGGCGACGAAGGCGAAGATAAATTTGAAAAAAGTGCCACCAAGGAAGGCAGAAGCGTCTATGAGATAGCAAAATTTTATGGTGATGATTTTTTGCAAAATTTTCGGGCACTGAATTTAGTAGAACCAAATATAATCGCACATGCGACTGATTATATTGAAGCAGACAAGCGAGCAGTCGACAAAATGACAGAAGGTGGTTTTACTTATAAAACTAATGACGGTATATATTATGATACTTCAAAATTCCCAGAATACGCAAAATTTGCAAGACTAGATTTAGCTGGTTTGCAAGCTGGGGCGAGGGTTAATTATAATAATGAAAAGAAAAATGCTTCGGATTTTGCGGTTTGGAAATTCATTCAGCCGGGCGAAAAACATGCAATGCGTTGGGATTACCTAGGGCGACCGGGTTATCCAGGTTGGCATTTAGAGTGTTCGACAATTATCGAGGAAGAATTCGGTGAACCGATTGATATTCACACCGGTGGAGTAGATCATATACCAGTGCATCACACCAATGAGATTGCTCAAACTTATGCCATGACTGGGCGAGAATTGGCAAAATATTGGTTACATTGTGATTTTATTACGATTGACGGAGAAAAAATCTCGAAATCACTAGGAAATGTCTATACTTTAAACGATTTGGCAGAAAGAGGATTTTCGCCAATGGATTTTAAAATGTGGGTATTGTCGGGGCATTATCAAGGAACGCGAAATTTTACTTTCGAATCTCTAAAAGCATCTAAACAAAGACGATTAAATTGGCGAAACCGAATTGCTTTACTTTATCAAAACATAGAAATGCAAAATAATTCCGAAAAAAAGTGTGATTTTGTGGAAATTCTTTCTGCGGTGAACAATAATTTAAATTCAGCGGAAGCTTTTGCGATAATTGATACTGTAAATTTAGATTTTGATGATTGGCGAAAGGTCGATGAATTGTTTGGATTGAATTTAATTAACGACTCGCCAGATATCAACGATCAAATTCATGATTTAATTGCCGAGAGACAAACCGCGCGTGAGAAAAAAGATTTTATACGATCAGACGAGATTCGAGCCGAATTAAAAACTTTCGGAATTACAATGGAAGATACATCAACTGGGTCCGTGTGGCAATATTTATAAATCTACTTCTTATAATAGCGAGTAAGGAAAGAGTCCCGGTAGTTGGTAAAAGTGCCGTCTAGCAGAGAGGCGCGAATACGATTGACAGTTTCAACAATGAAGTGCTCGTTATGAATAGAAGCGAGAATCTTGGCAGTAATTTCATCGGTTTTAAATAGATGATGTAAATAAGCTTTGTTGTAATTTTTACAACATTCGCAATCACAATCTAGCATGATTGGCGTAAAATCGTGGGTATATTTAGCATTTTTAATATTAATACGGCCGTCTAAGGTATAGAGCGAGCCATTGCGAGCCATCCGGGTGGGGCCGACGCAATCAAAAGTATCGCAGCCACGTTCGGCACCGATAAATAAATCAATTGGTTCTTGACCCATACCGAGCAAATGACGAGGTTTATTTTCGGGAAGAATGGAATTAACCACCTGAAGCATTTCATCCATACCTTCGGCCGTAAAAACGCCACCGATACCAAAACCGTCGACATTTTTACCAGCACAGTATTTTGCTGACTCAGAACGAAGATCAAGAAAAGTACCACCTTGGACTACAGCGTATAAGTATTGTGGGTGCGAATATTGTTTAATTAGGTGCTGGTGCTCTTTTACGCAACGATCAAGCCAAGCATGGGTGCGATCCATAGCTTCTTTCATATCTTGATGATTTTCGGATTTAGCAAGATGGTCAAAAGCCATATGGATGTCTGCACCAATTGCCCACTGGGCTTGCATGCTTGATTCTGGAGTCATTTCAAAATTAGCACCATCAATATGAGATTTAAACTTGACGCCATTTTCACTGATTTTAACATCTGGGAGAGAAAAAATTTGAAAGCCGCCAGAATCGGTAAAGGTAGGACCATGCCAAGAACTAAATTCGGCTAAGCCCCCGGCCTCTTTGATAAGCTCGGTACCTGGGCGGAGAGTTAAATGGTAAGTGTTAGCCAAAATCGCTTGAGAGCCCAAATCACGCATTTGTTGCATAGTGAGAGCTTTAACTGTAGCACGAGTAGCGGCACCAACAAAGGCTGGAGTCTCAATATCTCCATGTGGAGTATGAATAACGCCGACTCGTGCTAAATTTTGTTTCTTTTTAATATCAAACTTTAACATATAAACATTGAATCTCCATAACTTAAAAAGTTATATTTTTCGTTAATTGCGTGTTCATAGGCATTTTTTAGATGATCCCAGCCAGCAAAAGCGGAAGCGAGCATCAAAACGGTAGATTTGGGAGCATGGTAGTTAGTAATCAAGGCATCAACAATTTTAAATTTGAAACCGGGATAAATAAAAATATCGTCTTCACCAGAAGTTTTGCCAGTTTTGGCATAATATTCTAAAGTCCGCGCTACTGTGGTACCAAGAGCAATTGTTCTTAAATGCGGAGCTTTAATCGCTGCAATAGTATCATCAGGAATATGAAACCATTCGGAATGCATCTGATGATCTTCGACTTTATCAGAACGAATTGGCAAAAATGTGCCGAGGCCAACGTGTAAGGTGAGGTATTTAATAACTACCCCCTTATCCTGTAGGCGTTTTAACAAATCTTCGGTCATATTGAGTGAAGCGGTTGGCGCGGCGGCTGAGCCCATATGTTTCGCCCAAACAGTTTGATAACGTTTTTTGTCATCATTCGTAGCGTCACGATGAAGATATGGCGGTAAGGGAACTGTGCCATATTGTTCAGCAAGTTCGGCGAGTGGCATGTCGGATTCAACCTCGGCGATACCATTGCCAAGAATCTTTGTAATGACTAGGTTTTTATCATGATTTAAAACCGTCAGCAACTCACCTTCGTGCAGCTTACCACGGTACATAACGCGTTGAGGTTCGTCGCCATGTTTTTCAAGTACTACGAGTTCGCGTTCCCGACCGTCTGGGAGTTTGCAAAATAGTCGAGATTGCATCACGCGTGTGTCATTTAAAATTAATAAATCGCCAGGATTTAAAAATTCATCTAAATTGCGATAAAATGAGTCTTTAATATCTCCGGTTTGACGATTTAATACCAAAAGACGAGTTGAACCACGTTCCTTTGGTGGAAACTTCGCAATGCGTTCTTCTGGTAAATTGTAATTATAATCAGAGACTAACATTTTTTAAATCCTGTTTAATTTGTTTTTTATAACGTTCTTCTTCAGAAAAGATGCATCCACAATATTTTTGAAGATATAGCCCAAGCTCACGGGCCTTGTCTTGCCCTTTACGAAAACCAACACGGAAGTCACGATATAAAAACTCAATGCCAGACATTTTAGCTAACTGTTCACAAACTTCCTTCAGTTGATCATGTTTTTGATATGGTGAAACGAGTAGCGTTGTCGTAAAGGCATCGTATCCGTGTTCTACGGCATAGCGTACGGTTTCGCCGAGACGCTTGGGATAGCAATAATTAATACAGCGATTTTCAATATCCTTCGAAACATTACGACAAAAGTCATCTAAACCATATTCTTCTTTTAAAATTAAATTAATGTTTATCATTTTGGCATAGTCTTTTAAACAATCGCGACGAGTTTTGTATTCTATATATGGATGGATATTGGGATTATACCAAAATAAAGTTGGTTCAATTTCTTCAGAACGCAATAAATCAATACAATATATACTGCATGGTGCGCAGCAGGTGTGCATTAAAACTTTTTTCACTAACACAATTATATCATTTATGCTACAATATTTCTATAAAGGAGGTTTATGGGAAAAACAATTGAAACGGACTGGCGAACTTTTATTAAGTTTTGGCTAGTACCGCTCATAATTGCAGCAGTATTGTTTTTTGCATACAAGGCTTTGACTGGTCTTATTATTATTGGAATTTCAGTCTTCCTAGCTTTAGCTTTAAAACCATTGGTGCGTAAGGTGAATAGTTTTTTCACTAAGCATTTTGGTAAAGATAAAAAACATCAAACCGTGTCTGCGATTTTTGCTTATCTCATTGTGGTATTAGTGTTTGGCGCAATTATCGCAATCGTTGGTCCAGTCGTAGTAAATGAAACAGCAAAATTTGTGCAAAATTTTCCGGAAACTTTTGAAAATACATTTGGCGGTTGGGAGGGAATCAATAATTTTGGTAAAAATCTTGGCATTAATGACTTACACGCAGAGATTACGTCGGCGCTAAATTCACTTTCAAATTCGATGCTAGGTGTGCTTGGCAATAATTTGGTAGCAAGTGTTAGTGGTGTAGCAGATATCATAATGAAAATTGTATTAGTCCTGGTCTTAACTTTACTATTCTTACTTGAGGGGCCGGGAATGTTGGAAGCATTCTGGAAAAATTTAGCAGCTGGCGATGACGATAAAAAGCCAATAAAAGTGGCAAAAAACGTGGTAAAACGTATGGCGAATGTAGTATCAACATATGTGTCGCGCCAAGTGGTTGTGGCGATGATTGATGGTCTAGCGAGCGGACTTATTGTATTTATACTTTCGTTGTTCCTTAATGTTTCGTCCAGTCTGGCAATACCTATGGGTATGACAACAATGATTTTCTATTTAATTCCAATGTTTGGCCAATTTATCGGTGGAACGCTAGTGACTTTGATTTTATTATTTTCAAACCCAATCGCTGCATTGATTTTCGCTATTATATATATAGTATATGCGCAAATTGAAAATAATTTTATCGCGCCAAAAATTCAGGGCAATGCATTAAATTTGCAACCAATTTTGATCTTATCGGCAATTACGATTGGTATGTATATGTTTGGCTTACTTGGTGCGATTATCGCTATTCCGATTGCTGGCTGTATTAAAGTTTTAATTGAAGAGTACCCCAATATAAAATCTGCCCGAGTTTAATATGAAAGAAAAAGCAAAAACAAAAAGTGGTAAACCTAGTTTGATGCCGGGATTTTTGCGACGGCCGATTGTGATAGTGTTATTTGTTTTAATGAATGTAATTGTTATAGCAATTACGGCTATGGTCGAATTTGGTAATTCTAAAGAAGCGACAGATTTGTCAAAAGTGGTATTAAATTGGTGGATGCTGCTGCCAGCATTGCTTTGTTTTTTGGTTGCGGTAACATTAGATATATTTAAATATGTTTTAATGATGAAAGAAATGTCGCCGGAACAAAGTCGAGATAAAAGAACTCTTTGTCACATAGCGAGCCGTACAGTACTACTGGGGAAGTATTACGACAATATCACGCCAGCGGCAGTAGGTGGTCAACCATTTCAGATTTACTACATGCGAAAAAATAGTGATTTACCTAATGGTCTGTCAACTTCAATACCAATCTTTGGGATGATTTCCCTTCAGATTGGTTTTATCATTATTGCACTAATTTGTTTTTTGTTTGGTGGGCTTATAAAGGATAATCCAGCTTTAGTGGTAACGGCAATTATTGGGCTGTTATTTTATGCTTTTTGGCCAGTGATGGTAGCAGGCGTTAGTCTTTTTCCAAAACCAACAGTAAAATTTATAAAGTTCTTAGTGAAAATCTTAGCCAAAATTAAACTTGTTAAAAATCGCGAAGAAACTTTGATAAAAGTTGAAAATGAAACCAAAGAATATGCCGACTCCGTCAAAACAATTTTAAAAACTAAGGGTCTCTTTTTGAAATCGATTTTAATTTCGGTAGTCTACAACTTCCTGATCGCATTGATTCCATTTTTCGTTTTAACGGCTTTTGGTGGTTCGGTAGATCTTATTCATTCATTCGTAACCACAATTGCAGTGATGTCGGCAATATATTTTGTCCCCACTCCTGGAAATTCTGGGGTGGCGGAGGGTACATTTTTTGTAGTTTTCTCAGCACTGTCTTCTGGCTATGTTTTTTGGGCAATGTTAGTGTGGCGATTTTTCTCGTATTATATATATATAATAATTGGACCAATAATCTATTTTTTCATGCATTTAGAAAAAAAGCGTGCTAAAATAGATGGATAGTCTATGCTAAAATTATTTAGATTCTTGAGACCATATTGGTGGCAGGTAGTTATCCTGCTTGTTGCGACTACAATTCAAGTTTATGCAACTTTAAGGTTACCAGCTTTAATGGCCAACATCATTAATAATGGTATTGTGCCAGGTGATACCAATTACATTTGGATGACGGGTCTTTATATGATTGGTTTGGTCATCGTATCGGCAGTGGGTTCGCTGTTTTCTAGCTATTTTGCGGCACGAATTGGTACAAATTACGCACGCGACATTCGGACGGCAATTTTTACTAAGGTGATCAATTTTAGTATTTTAGAGGCAAAGGATTTTAGCACAGCCTCACTATTAACGCGCACTACGAATGATGTGAATTTAGTACAAATGACTACTATTATGATGCTTTCAATGATGCTAAGAGCACCACTTTTTTGTATTATTTCTATCGTAATGGCGATACAGACGGCGCCAGATATGAGTTGGATTATTTTGGTAGGCGCAACAGCAATTTTGGGTTCGGCGATTTTGATTTTGGTGATTGTGATACCTAAATTTAAAATTTTTCAAACACTAATTGATAAAATTACGTTGATTACGCGTGAAAATTTAACTGGTCTTCGGGTGATCCGAGCTTTCAATAATGAAAAATTAGAAAAACAAAAATTCGCCAACACTAATACCGCTTTAACCAAACTTTTGATTTTTATTGATAAAGTTTTGGAGCTACAAAACCCTTTAATTAATATTATTTTCAATGGCACCACGTTGCTTTGTTCTTGGATCGGCATTTCGTTACTTTCTAAAGATTTTGCGTACCTTGGCAACATGACGGCTTTTGCGCAATATGTGACACATGTGATGATTTCGTTTTTGATGATGTCAATGCTATTTGCAGAATTACCGCGAGCCAACGTCTCGGCAGGAAGAATTAATGAAATACTTTCTAAAAAATCTAAAATCCATTGGACCACAAAAACCAGTGGCGTTCCCGAAAAAACGGCATCGGTAGAATTTAAAAATGTGGATTTTTATTATCCCGGAGCAGCAGAGAAGGTTTTGGATAATGTGTCGTTTAGGGCAGGAGCTGGCGAAACAACAGCATTCATTGGCTCGACCGGATCGGGTAAATCTACTTTAATTAACTTGGTACCGAGGTTCTACGAACCGTCGAGGGGAAAAATTTTAATTAATGGCTTAGAAATTGATAAATATGATAAATCGGATTTAATCAAACGGATTGGTTTTGTGCCACAGCGCGGGATGCTATTTTCTGGCACGATTAAATCTAACATTAAGTTTGGTGCACCTGAGGCAACTGATGGACAAGTACATAGAGCGGCCAAAATTGCTCAGGCGGAAAATTTTATTGAAAAATTACCAGAAAAATATGACGCTCCGATAGCGCAGGGTGGAGCAAATGTTTCTGGCGGACAAAAACAACGCCTTTCCATCGCGCGGGCAATTTGTAAGAATCCCGATATTTTCGTATTTGACGATTCTTTCTCGGCTCTTGACATGAAAACCGATAAAAAATTAAGAGAAGCATTAAAAGAGGTTACCGAATCAGCGGTAGTTTTAATTGTGGCACAAAGAGTCAGCACAATTAAAGATGCCGATCAAATCGTGGTTTTAGATAAAGGTAAAATCGTAGGTAAAGGCAAGCATTTTGATTTATTGAAGAAATGCAGAGTTTACCAAGAGATTGTTAAATCACAACTCTCGGATAAAGAGTATGCTCGCGAATTAGAGCTCGCGAGGAGGGTAGAGTATGCCTAAACGCAAAGAGATTGATAAACCAAAAAATTTACGTAGCTCGCTAAAAGTATTCTTGAAATCTATCAGAAAGTATCGTGTTGCAATTATTATTTCAATAATTTTATCAGTTGGCTCGGCGATTTTGGGGCTTTTTATACCAAAAATTTTGGGAGACATGACGACTGTTGCGGTAAATAGCTATCCAGAGTTAGATTGGTCGGCTCTAAGCACAAAGGCGATTCTTGCTATTGTGCTATTTGTGGCTTCGGCAATTCTAAATTACGGACAAGCATATATCTTAGCCGTAGCTTCAGCGCGCTATACCAAAAAAATAAGAGAGGATATTTTGGACAAAATTGCACGGTTACCGATTTCATATTTTGACCGGCATCAATTTGGTGACACATTGTCGCGTATGTCAAACGATGTGGACATATTGACCACTTCATTGTCGCGAGAAATTGCAGATGTGTCACTAAGTTTAACTACATTAGTTGGCGTAATGGTTATTATGCTGACAATATCTGTACCGTTGTCCTTAATATCGTTTATAGTGGTACCGATTTCAGTGGTGGTTGTAGCAAGAATTATGCATCATGCTCAAAAATATTTCCGCGAACAGCAAAATACTTTGGGTGTATTAAACAGTAAAATCGAAGAAGATTATTCTGGGCAAATTGTGATTAAATCAAATTCTTACGAAGAGGTGGCGCTGGAGGATTTTACTAAGACCAATGAAAAATTGACGACTTCATCGCGACGAGCGCAAATTTTTTCGTCGTTGTCTTTTCCGGTGACGCATATTTTTACTAATCTTGGCTACGTAGCGGTCTGTATATTAGGCGGTGTTTTTGTGGTACAAGGCCGCATTAATATTGGTGATATTCAAGCATTCATTCAGTATGTGTCGCGTTTCAATCGGCCCATTACCGAAATTGCTTCTACTACTTCCACCATGCAGTCTTTACTTGCGGCGGCAGAGCGAATTTTTGAGTTCTTGAATGAACCAGAAGAAGAACCAGATATCGATCCAGCACGTAAAATTGAAAAGATCCGTGGTGAGGTAGAATTTCATAATGTTAATTTTAGTTATTTTAAAGACCAACCGATTATTAAAAACTTTTCGATGAAAGTGCGTCCGGGTATGAAAGTAGCGATTGTTGGTCCAACTGGTGCCGGCAAAACCACTTTAATTAACCTTTTAATGAGATTTTATGATCCGAGTTCTGGATACATCACAATCGATGGAATCCCAACGCGAGAAATGAAGCGTGCGGACGTACGAAAATTGTTCGGAATGGTATTACAGGATACTTGGCTATTTTCTGGCACAGTAGAAGAAAATTTACGTTATGGCAAACATTCGGCGAGCCTGGACGATATTAGAAAAGCTGCTAAGGCAAGCAATGTTGATCATATTATTGAGGCTTTACCTAAGGCTTACAATTCAGATATTAGTGAGGATTCAGATAATATTTCGGCAGGCGAAAAACAGTTGATAACGATTGCGCGTGCAATGGTAGCCGATCCGCCGATGATGATACTTGACGAAGCAACATCGAACGTAGATACGCGTACCGAGCAGTTGATTCAAGATTCGTTTGAAAAACTTACTTCTGGTAGAACATCATTTGTGATTGCACATAGATTATCGACAATCCGGAATTCGGATTTGATTTTGGTGATGCGAGACGGGAATATTGTGGAACAAGGAAATCACGACGAGTTATTAAAACTCAATGGATTTTACGCAGAGCTATATAATTCACAGTTTGCAACCGATTAAAATCATACGAACATCTTGTTTCTAAAAGTGGTAAAAATTATATTTTGGCTTTTATAAGTTCAAAGACTTCATCAATGGTGCCCGATGCATTAATTAGCGTTAAATTGAAATCTTTAGCAATTTTGGGATAGGCAGCGTTAACCTTTTGCTGAAATTCATTTGGTTTGGCCTCAAAAGTCTCGGCGGCCTTACCGCGAGATTTTTGACGTTTGAGTCGGACTTCATCTGGAACCACTAAAATAAAACCGTGGTCTGGGTGAATATATTTTTCCGGTAACAAATCTTTGGTAAGACGAATAATTTTGCTACGCGAAACACCTTCGCCATAGCCTTGATAAGCAATAGTAGACCAATAATTGCGCGCCGAAATCACAATTCCACCACGTTTTAATATTGGTTCGGCGATTTTTTTCCACAATTCGACACGAGTGGCAGTAAATAGTAACACATTAGTAAGTGGTTCCAAATCGTATCCTCGAGTCAAAATCATATCATGCAAATCGTGAGCTTGTGGCAAATCACCATCTGGTTCTTCCATCATTACAACTTCTTCGCCTTTGACCTCAAAATATTTCTTTAATAATTCGGCTTGGGTGGATTTACCAGTACCATCTTGACCTTCTATTACTATATACATTATTTTGCTCCTTTCAGATATTTTTCGTAACAAGCGGGGCAGAGTGCGCGATATTCAATTTTGGTTTTACCGTCATCAATTAAAATGTCTGGTCCATCGGTGACAAGTCTGCCATCTAAAAATCTGCAATTTAGAGTTGCTTTGTGGCCGCATTCGCAAATAGTTTTGATTTCTTCAATATTATGGGCAATTTGAAGAAGCCTAGTGGCACCTTCAAACCCACTGTCTTTTTGGCGAAAGTTGAGTCGAAGCCCGTAGGCCATGACTGGGATATTCAATCTAATCGTAACTTGCATTAACTCGTCGGCTTGCTCAGGAGTGAGGAATTGTGCTTCATCAATCAAAACACAGTGAACATCAGAATAGTTTTTTAGGAGTTCTTTGTAAAGATCGGTTTTTTTATCAAAGCAAAAATCAGTCTTGCGTTCGGGGCCAATACGAGTTAGGAGTTTTTCGCCGTTTTTAGTATCAGTTGCGGGTTTTATTATACAAACTTTATGACCGCGTTCTTCATAATTAAATGCAATTTGGAGCAGCTGCATGGTTTTACCACATCCCATTGCGCCATATCTAAAATATAATTTCGCCATATGATATTATTATATCATGCACGAGAGTTGGAAACCTTTTTTAAACAGCGAATTTAATAAACCATATTTTAAAGAGCTATCTAGTTTTTTACATCAAGAATACGAAACAAAAACGATTTTTCCGCGAAAGGAGTTGGTGTTTCGAGCGTTTACAACGGATTTAAATGAAGTAAAAGTAGTAATACTAGGACAAGATCCATATCACACGCCAGGAGCAGCCGAGGGGTTGGCATTTTCAGTGCCGAATTCGCAACCAATTCCGCCATCATTGGTTAATATTTATAAAGAGATCGACGATGATATTGGGCAACATGCTAATTTACGAGGAAGTTTAGCGAGTTGGCAAAAACAAGGTGTATTACTTCTAAATACCGTACTAACAGTAGAGGCACACCGACCAAAATCACACAGCGGGAGAGGTTGGGAAATTTTTACAACCGAAGTAATTAAATATTTAAACGAAAATCGCCCCCACCTTGTCTTTATTTTATGGGGAAGAGATGCACGAAACAAGAAAGTTCTAATCAATACGAAGCAACATTTAGTCTTGGAATCGGCACATCCATCACCATTGTCGGCCTATAATGGTTTTTTTGGCAGTAAGCCTTTTTCAAAATGCAATGAATTCTTGAAATCAAATAAACTTAGTGAAATTATTTGGTAACTAAATCCATTTTGATAGTCTAGCATATTCTGGTGAGTCCTTTGGGTAAGAATCGAGAATATCCTCAGTGTAGGTTTTACCATTAGTAAGATTTAGAGTTTCAATATCTGGTACTGAAGAAAGTAAACGAATAATGGCTTCGTCAGTCTCGACGTTAGTCATGGATTTTTTGGGATCAGTAGAATGGGAGTGTACTCGGAGCTCCTCATAAACGAAACGCTTGATGCCGGCTTGAAGACAATATTTGAGACAGTTTTCGCAAGTGGCAACACGATTATAAAGCGTGCAACCAGTCAAATCCTGGTGGGCGAAGATTATGGCATTCATTTCAGAATGAATGGCAAAATAGTATTTCATTGGGCGTTCGGATAAAGTCATTTTGGATTCATCAGCACCCTGAAGCATACCATTGTATCCTAGCGAAACTACGCGCTTTCTTGAGTCTACGATAACGCAGCCCATTTTGGAAGACGGATCCTTACTCTTAATGGAAACCGTTTCCGCAATTTTCATAAAATATTCATCCCATTCGTGTTGTTTACTCATACGGACTATTATAGCAATTTTCTTAACAAAATAAAACTTTTATGCTAATATGGGTAATGAATAGCATCTAGCATCAATCAATTAGGCGTATTGTGGTGGTTGGACTAAAGAAGAATAATCGAACTATGTTATATAAACGAATATCTTTGTCTCTTCTGGTCTTATCTAGTCTTTCTTTTTTGTTTTTTGGCTTTGCAAATTCTTTTGCGACTAATACTGTAATATCTCAAGTTGCCGTATCGATACCAGTGTCTTGTAATATCAGTAGCGAATTGGATGAAATTCACTCAGCCACAATCAATAATAATACTTATCAAGCTGGCATTGGCACTACTACCTTTACCGTCTTTTGTAATGACAATAGCGGTTTCAGCATCTATGCAGTAGGCTATTCTAATGAAGAATTCGGCAACTATAAACTTATAGCTACAGTTGGTGGCATATTAACTCCTTCCCATGATATTAATACCGGTACGGCTACTCAGGGCAATACCTCTAATTGGGCGATGAAATTGAATGCCGTGACTACTGAATCGGCTGGTTCTACCCAACCTTATAGCCCTACTATGCCAGATGGCACTAATAATACCGAAGATTTTACTAATTATCATGCGGTGCCAGCTACTTATACTAAAGTTGCTACTTTTAACTCTAACACCGATGTTACTATAGGTTCTAGCCTTCAATCTACCTATGCTGTCTATATTGCCCCAACTCAACCTTCTGGCACCTACACTGGCAAAGTCAAATACACCCTAGTCCATCCAGCTAGCGGAACTCCGCCTCAACCGCAAACTACAACCGCGGGATACATTGGCTATTATCCTAATACTAATATTTATGAAGGTACCATGAGTAATCAGAGTGCTACGGCTAGTACAGACACGGATCTCTATGCGCCCAACTTTAGTAAAACAGGCTACGGCTTCATTGGTTGGAGTGATAAATATGATTGGGAACCTAATCAAAATGATGCCGATGGCAATGGTACTGGTGTAAATGCTGGTTATCATATCTATGGTCCAAATGCAACCATCACTACACCAAGTGATCTAGCCAGCACGGGGCTATCACTCTATGCGATTTGGATGGAGAGTGTAGGCTTCTTACAAGGTTTTACTTGTCCCAATAATACTAATATGCCAATTGGTACAGTGACAGCTTTAACTGATCTAAGAGACAACCAAACCTATGCGGTAGCTAAACTCAAAGATGGTAAATGCTGGATGATAGAAAACTTAAGACTGAATAATCAATATACTATAGGAGAGACTTACCAAGCTCAAGCTCAAGGCTATGCTACGAACTTTACTGGACTAGCTGGTGCAGAGTCTCCATGGGCTAACGAGATTACGACTGCTAACTCTTTATATAGTACAGACGGTTCTACCGTAAATACTATATCTGGTAATAACCTAGCCTATAGATTTCCACGTTATAATAATCAGAACGTTACTGCTAGAGTGAGTGGAAATAATTATGTTCCTGATAGCAATACCTATGCTTACGGTAACTATTACACCTGGTCTGCTACGATAGCAGATACTGGTAATTATACCCAACATAACCAAAACATAACGACTACTTCAATTTGTCCAATTGGTTGGCATTTACCGATGGGTGGTAGTAAAGCCAATGAAGCTAATAATGAATATTGGGACTTAATTGTAAATGGTATTGTGGGTGAAAACCCAGCTAACTATGCTAGTTCTTCTGTGCCAAGCTATACCGGTAGTACAGAAGGTTCAAATGCTTCCATTAAAGTAAGGACTTATCCAAACAACTTCATGTATTCTGGTCGTACTAGTGCTGAGTCAGTGAATAACAGAGGTGATCGGGGACTTTATTGGAGTGCTACAGTATCTGGTAGTGATGGTCATGGTGCAGGTAATATGGGTATGGCTAGTACTGCAGTATCCCCAGGTACAAGCCGCTACGATAGATATACTGGCTTGTCTGTTCGTTGTGTGGCTGATAGCTGATTTATTTTATTTACGCTTAGTTTAACCATAGACAATAAGGCATTTTTTTGTTGGGGTAAAAACATTTATGTATTAATTTTTGGATTTTAGGGTTGATATTTTTAATTGCCTAGCATAAAACACTACTCAAAACAAAAGATAAGGTTTAAATGAGGAGTAAAATGCGAAATAAAATCCATATTAAAAAATATAGTGGGCAAAAACAAAATATCAAAATTAAATTTTTGGCACTAGCAATCGTAGCGGTTTTTGGTGTAAATGGTGTAAGGGTGGATGTAAACGCAGAACGATGCCCGGATTTAAAAGTAGTATTTGTAAGAGGATCGGGTGAAGAGTTAAATAATGGTCAAAATTATTTGACGTTTAAAACTGCGCTTGAAGATAAACTACAAATGACTACCTTGAGTTATGAGTTTATCGACTTGGACTACCCGGCAATGGGCGTAGGGGTAGATAACTTGGGGGCGACAGCAAGGGCGTATTTTGGAGCCGGTGAAGCTTATGAATTTGGCGATAGCGTGAAGTCTGGCGTGAAAAAACTTGACAGAATAATAAACTCCACAAGCTGTCCTAGCACTAAATACGTGCTTGGTGGTTACTCACAGGGCGCAATGGTAATATCAAAAACTTTGCCGAGCCTCAATGCTGAACAAATTATCTATGTAGCAACTTTTGGCGACCCAAAAATCTATTTACCAGAAGGCGAGGGGATAATACCAGCGGCCTGTTCTGGTAAAAATCTCTCTGATTATCGCATGTACGTGCCAGATTGTCATGCTTATAAAGGTTTACTTGGCGCCTATATACCATATGAGCCAGAACAATTTGTTGGTAAACTTGGCGCCTGGTGTAATAAAAATGATATTTTTTGCAGTTCTCATCTCGGTGTCAAAGATCACGTTTCTTATGTGGCGGATAATTTATATGAAGATGCTTCAAGAGTGATTCTCGATAAGGTGGCCGAGTATTTTGGGATTGAAAATCATTTTCATTCTCCCCATGATACGGCAATCGTGATAGATTCGACCGGCTCGATGGCGAGTTTGATTGAAAAATATAAGGCCGAGGCCTATCGCTTAGCTCAGGAAACTTTAGATAATGGTGGAAGAGTTGCACTCTATGATTATCGAGACTTAAGTGATCCATATCAACCAGTAGAACATTGTAATTTTGAGACCTGCACGATTGAAGGTTTTACGCAAGGTTTAAATGAAATTAGGGTAGATGGCGGCGGCGATGATCCGGAATCTCTACTTTCAGCAACATTTCATGTAATGCAGGCCCTGAATTGGCAACGTGGTGCCACTAAATCTTTGGTAGTTTTGACCGATGCTGGATTCTTATCACCAGACCGAGATGGAATTACTTATGCAGAAGTGGTAGCACTTAGTAAAACAATTGACCCAGTAAATTTTTACATTATTACAAAGCCCGCCAACGAAACAACTTATCAAAAATTGGCTACTGACACTGGTGGGAAAGTGGTAACAAAAACAAATAATTTCAGTTTATTAACTGATTATATTTTAGAGCGTTATGACTCATTGCCGAGAGTCGAAGAATCTTCATCTATCAACGAATCACCCATAATAAAAATAACCAACTTGAAAAACAATACGGACTCTACAGTGACGATTGATTTTATAAGCACAGGGGAACAGACTATAGTGATATTAAATGACGAAATCCTAGGAGTCACTACCGGTACACAATTAACTATCGGGGAATTGGACTGTGAAAAAAATAATACTCTTGTCTTGGTGCCAATAAGCGAAACGACTCGTGGTGAGAGTGTGGAAGTTGTTTTAAATCTTAAAAATTATAGTAACGACCAAATAAAAGCTCCTGCTACAGGTCTATTTTGAACTTGATTGTTTTTCTTTAATTTTTATGGTATAATTGCTTTTATGACTTTGGACAAAAATAAAATTCGGAATGTGGCAATTATTGCACATGTTGATCATGGTAAGACTACCCTCGTAGATGGACTTTTGAAGCAGTCGCACACTTTTCGTGATAATCAAGCCGAAATGTCGCAAACTTTAATCATGGATTCGATGGATCAAGAGCATGAGCGGGGTATTACCATTACCGCAAAGCAAACTTGCGTTTATTATGATGGCTATAAAATCAATATCATTGACACACCGGGGCACGCAGATTTTTCAGGCGAAGTAGAGCGAACCTTAAATATGGCAGACGGGGTACTCCTGATTGTGGATGCCCAGGAAGGCCCAATGCCACAGACCAAATTCGTATTAAAAAAGGCTTTGGAATTAAATTTGAAACCAGTTGTGATAATTAATAAAATTGACAAACCCGCGGCGCGAATTGAAGAAGTGCTATCTGAAGTAGAAAGCCTATTTTTGGAGCTCGCAACTGACGAATCACAACTTTTCTATCCCGTATATTACGCAATAGCAAGAGAGGGTCGCGCTGGTAAAACGACCGAACTCGATAATGATTTGCATGTGATTTTTGAGTCGATTATTAGTGATATCCCAGCACCAACTGTTGACAGTGATGCCGGATCAGCACAACTTCTAGTGGCAGCCTTGGCTGGTGATAGTTACCTCGGAAAATATTGCATTGGTAAAATCTTTCGTGGCAAACTAAAAAAAGGTCAAAATGTGAAGATTTTACATGGTGACGAGATCAGGATTGGTAGAATAGATAATTTGTTCATTTATAAAGGACTGGGGAAAGAAGAAGTGCTAGAAGCGATTGCGGGAGACATTGTGGCAATCACGGGAGTATCGGAAGCAAATATTGGCGATACAATAGCGACCGGAGATAATCCCGAAGCGCTACCTACGATTGAACTTGAAGCTCCGACTTTATCAATCTACATCGGTCCGAATACATCACCGCTTAAGGGACGTGAAGGGGATTTTACGACTTCACGACAAATTGCAGAAAGATTAGAAAGGGAACTAGAAACCAATATCGCACTTAAATTACAGCCTGATGGCTTAGGTTATAAAGTTTCTGGACGTGGAGAGTTGCATTTATCAGTGCTAATTGAAACTATGCGACGCGAAGGATACGAACTTGAAGCTGGCAGACCAGAAGTAGTTTATAAAGAAATAGATGGAATAAAATGCGAGCCGATTGAAGAGCTAACAGTTGAGGTCGACGCGGATTTTATAGGAGCCGTATCGCAAGAATTAGGAATTAGAAAGGCCGAGCTCAAATCTCAAGAATTGACCAGTACTGGTGCAACAAGATTCGTTTATGAAATCTCGACGGCAGCTTTGATTGGCCTTAGAAATAATTTACTTACAGCCACTAAGGGCACAGTGATTATGTCTTCAATTCCGTCAGGTTATCGTCCAGTTGAAGGTCGTTACAAGCCAGAAAGAAACGGAGCGCTGATTTCGTTTGAGGATGGAGTATCGACGGCCTATGCGCTTGATGCGGCACAGGCACGCGGAATTTTATTTATTCCACCCCAAGTACCCGTATATCAAGGTATGATTGTGGGGTTGTCTAATAAGAAAGATGATCTCGATATTAATATCTGTCGCGAAAAACAACTGACTAATATGCGAACACATGCTTCGGATGGGGCAATCCAGTTAACTCCTTATACACAACTGTCACTTGAGCAGTGCTTAGATTTTTTGCTTGATGACGAGCTTCTTGAAGTGACGCCAAAATCTTTGCGCTTGCGTAAACGTCAACTTGATCCGATTAAGCGAAAGCGAGAGAACCGTGTTAATTGACACCCATTGTCATTTACACGATAGAGAGTTCTTTGCTGAAGAACAAGCCGAAACGATGCTTGTTCGAGCACGCAAAGCGGGAGTTAAAAAAATCATTTGTATCGGAACATCACAAGAGGACTCCCTGGCGGCACGCAATTTCGCGACTAAACATGAAGATGTTTATTGGACTTACGGAATGCATCCGGAAAATGCAAAAAATAGCACAGAGCTCCAGAAAAGAAACCCCTATCGTCCAATCGCAATTGGAGAAGTAGGACTGGACTACCATTATGAAGGATATAATCGAAAAGCACAAATTCGATTGTTTGAGGAAATGTTGCAGATGGCAGTTGACAATGATTTGCCGGTGTCGTTTCATGTGCGAGAGGCGTTTTCTGATTTTTTCGCAGTAACGGCGAATTTTCCAAAAATACGTGGCGTAGTACATTCTTTTACCGATAATAAAAAAATACTAAAGCGGGTTTTAAACGAAACAAATTTTTATGTAGGAGTAAATGGTTTAGCAACTTATTCTACCTTGCCGACGCCACCGCTAGAGAGAATCCTGCTTGAAACCGATGCTCCTTTCTTGACTCCGGAGCCATTCCGTGGTATAATTAATGAACCGGCCTATATTTACGAAATTGCCCTCTGGCTGAGCAAAAAAATAGGCGAGAAGTTTGAAAAAATAGAGCGGGAGACTACCAAAAATGCAGAACGATTATTCAACTTTCAAGATTCCGTCATTTGCTAGAAAAGAAGTCTATAATTTTGAAGTAGGTGATGAGATTTTCGCTCTTTATCAAGAATTAAATGAGATTGCAGAGGAAATTGAAAAATGTCGTTTAAGAAATTGTTAAGGCTTAAAAACTCGCATGCCAATAAACTAACTTACGACGACTTGATTAATGCCGAATCAGAGATTGGCCGAACTTTGTTTGGTCCGATCCCGGCTGGACGTCGGCGTGAGTTTTTTATGAGTAAAAATAATGTTTGGATTTGGCATGAAAGCTGGGCTGATCAATTTGGTGTACTTCAAGAAATGACAATTCGCTATGAAGTCCGTCCGACTGGAATATACAAAAAAACTGCGGGGGGAATCTATCAAAAACTTGAAGGTGAAGAATTAAATAATTTTGTTAATGCCGCTAAATCATATTTTGCCTTGATAAAAGAGCGGTTATATAGTCAATTTTGGCCAACCAGTTAGTTTTTTGAAATAAATTTTCTAAAGTCTGCCGCAATTTTCTTATAAAATAAACAAAAATAGAAAAGTGCTTGAACTTATAGTATATTTTTTGAAATATAGTAAAATAAAAGCATGGACATGACTATCTCAAAGCAAAAAAATAAAAAACACATAAGTCTCATTGTGATGATAGCTGGGCTATTTGTGTTGATCACTGGGCTAACGTTTTTCTTAATAAAAATCTTGTCAAAACCAGGTTTGCGCGATGCAGAATTTTTAGTGTCAGTAGGCGCTTGGGGACTGGGCAATGAGATAAACTGCGAAGAAACAACAAATTGCTCGGGGAATTCTGGTGTGATTTGGGATTTTACAGAAATTGGCAAAGGTACATTAACCACCAATAACCATCTCAATGATTACGAATTCATTTGGGCGATTGATGACGATAAACTCAAAATTGAGACAGATTGGTTATACGAACTTAATGATGAATTTACTTATAAACTTGACCAGAGTGGTAAGGTCTTAACTTTAAATCCTGGCGAAAACGAAATTAAATTTATCCCATCGAAAGAGAAAATCAACAATGAATCGGAAACGGAAGAAATACGAGAGTAGTTAATTGATATCAATCTCGGTGCCACAAGTGACATTGATACCGAGATTTGATAGAATCACCATCTCGTCATCCGAAAGCATATGAGTAGCGTGAAATTCAGCACCTTTTAGTTTGTCTAGACTTTCTAGCACTTTTTTGACAGTCGGATTGGTAGTACCACAAATAGAAAGCGCAATCAAGACTTCGCCAAGCTTGAGATAGCTTTCTCTAAAATTAGAAGTTTTGTTTTTGATTTCTAAAATTGGCTCTAGTACTGTTGGCGCGATGAGATCGATCTCGTCAGGAATTTTATTGATGACCTTAAGTGCGTTTAACATTGTAGATGAAACTGGTGAAAGATAGCCGGTTTTACGCCCAACTATGTATTTTTTGCCAATCTCAATACAAGCACTAGGGAGATTGCCTGAGATTTCACGCTTAATGGCAGCTTTTTTGGCAACCTGGCGGTCGTCTTCAGAAATATTTAACTCGTTCATGAGTAACTTGATGCGTTCAGGAACCTCTGGGTTAACGGCGCCTTTTTTGAGATCGACTAGCGCACGATAGTAACGTCGGATAATTTCATTTTTAGCGGCCTGACGGGCAGCTTTGTCATCGGTGATACATTCGCCAATTACATTAACGCCCATGTCGGTAGGAGAATAATAAATAATCTTACCAGTGATACGACTCAAAATCTCTTTTAGGACCGGAAAAGTCTCGAGATCACGGTTATAATTGACCGCCGTGGTGCCGTATTTTTCGAGATGAAAATAATCAATCATGTTTTTGTCATTTAAATCGGCCGTGGCGGCTTCATAGGCAATGTTGACGGGATGTTTTAATGGTAAAGCCCAAACTGGAAAAGTCTCAAACTTGGCATAGCCGGCTTTAACACCACGCTTAGATTCGTGATAGAGTTGGGATAGACTGGTAGCAAGTTTACCGGAGCACGGCCCGGGCGCCGAAACTACTACAAGTGGCTTAATTGTTTCAATATAGGGGTTAGCGCCATAACCTTCATCGGATACAATAGTGTCAACATCGGTCGGATAGCCTTTAGTGAAGGTATGGAAATAAGTTTTAACGTGATAATCTTTGAGGCGTTCAGCAAAGTCTTTGGCTTTTTTCTGCCCTTCGTATAAAGTAATCACAACCGAGCTAACGTAAATACCCTTGCTGCGTAAAAATTCAATTAGCCTTAATACTTCAGTTTCGTAGGAGATCATGTGATCGGCGCGGATTTTGGACTTTTCAATAGCATTTGCATTGATACATAAAATTACTTCAGCTTTGTCTTTAAATTCTTGAAGCAATTTAATTTTAAGATCAGGAAGAAAGCCTGGAAGAGTACGAGCAGCATGTTGGTCGTCGATTAGTTTGCCGCCAAATTCAAGATAGAGCTTGTCGAACATTTTGATGCGTTTTTCAATCTTTTGTTTTTGAACTTTTAGATATTTTTCGGCATCAAAACATTTTTTTGCCATACTTAACCTCCTTGTAACTATTTAATTGTAGCACAAGTTTAGGATCGACAATAAAAGATAAATTATTCGGCAATAATACCGCCACCGAGACAAATTTTTTGACTGTAAAAAACAGCGGACTGGCCGGAGGCTGGACGTTTGATTTCGGTTTCAAAATGAAGCGTTTTGCCGTCAAAAGTAGCGGGAATTAAAGGAGCGCGGTGGCGCAAACGAATCGAATCAAGTGGTAAATCTTGCCGTAATATTACATCTTTTAACTGTAATTTCTTAGTCCAGATGCGAGAATCATTAAGGTTTTTGGAGACGTAAACAATATTATTTTGTAAGTCCTTTTTGACGACGTAATAGGGAAGACCGTCGTTTGTTTCACCTTTATTGCCAGAAATATAAAGTCCGTGACGTTGACCGATAGTATAAAAGATCGTACCTTCATGATAACCAAGGTTTTTTTCGGTTTCGATTTCGCGAATTTCACCGGGCTGAATGTCGATATATTCTTTCAAAAAATCTTTCATGCCAACTTCACCAACAAAGCAAACGCCCATGGATTCTTTTTTATAAGCATTGTGCAAACCTTTTTTTTGAGCTAGCTTTTTGACATCTGGTTTCAACATACCACCAATCGGAAACAAAGTATGAGCAAGCGCTTCGTTAGAAATACGATAAAGAAAGTACGTCTGATCTTTATTTTCATCTAGCGCCCTGCACAGGACGGTTTCATTATCCGACCCGTCGCCACGGGCGGCTGGCGCTAACGCTCGCACCGCCACGCTTTGCAATGCGCCGAGTTGGGACAATGAGCCTGTCCTAGCATAGTGGCCAGTAGCAATGAAATCCGCTCCGCGTTCCATTGCTTTTTCGTAGAAAAGCTTAAATTTGATTTCTTGATTACATATAATGTCAGGATTAGGGGTGTTGCCTTTTTTAAATTCAGAAAGCATATATTCCACGACCTTTTCGCGATAAGCATCCTCAAAATCCCATACTTCAAACGGAATACCCAACTTGACTGCTACGCGTTTGGCATCAGCTAAATCTTCTGCCCATGGACATTTCATGCCAGGAAGATCGCGTGACCAGTTTTTCATGTAAACACCAGTTACGTCGTAACCTTGTTCGACTAGAAGAGCGGCCGAAACAGACGAGTCCACCCCGCCACTCATGCCAACGAAGACTTTAGACATCTTTTAACCTTTCTTTTTCTGACGCTACGACTGCATTGATAATTTTAGCAGCTTCGTGAATTTGATTTTCGTCGTTGGTTTCGCCGAAGGTAAGACGAAGTGAGCCAGCAATTTGTTCGTCGGTAAGACCAATTGCCGAAAGGACATGAGATTTTTGGCCTTTAGAGGCCGCACAAGCAGCACCAGTGGAAACATAAATTTGTTTTTCTTCAAGAAGGAACACTAAACGTTCCGCATCTATACCATTATAGCATAAAACTATAAAATTGTCAAGACTATGCTTTTTGTTGACGAGTTCATACCCCTGCAATTCGGACAATAAGTGTTTACGCCAAGTGGCATATTTTTTACGGTTGCCGTTCAAATGTTCCTTGGCGAGCTCCACAGCCTTAGCAAAACCTATAACGCCAGGGACATTTTCGGTACCAGAACGTAAGCCTTTTTCTTGACCACCACCGTAAGTAAGAGGTAATAGTTTAACATCGTGCGAAACATAAAGCGCACCAACACCCTTTGGGCCATAGATTTTGGCCGCATTTAAAGTTAGCAAATCCACTCCGAGTCGAGCCACATTGATATCGAGTAAATTTAGTGCTTGCGAGGCATCAGAGTGAAGCAATAATTTTTGTTTGATACCGCGCCTTAAGCGATCTAGTTTAATTTCACGAATTAGTTCAGAAATTTCAGTAAGCGGCTGGATGGTGCCAAGTTCGTTGTTGACTAGAGAAACTGAAACCAATTCAATATTGTCGGTAATTTTTGATTTCAAATCCCTCAAATCAATAACGCCATTTTTTAGGACTTCGATTGGTTCGCCACCATATCGTGTTGCAACATTACGCACCGAATCATGCTCAGTTTCTAGATATAAAACGTTAGCCATGTTGGTCAGTGCAAGATTATTTGCTTCGGTTGCACCAGCAGTAATAATAAGGTCAGAAGCCTTGGCGCCAATAGCATGAGCAATTGTAGCTTTGGCTGCTTCGTAATCGGAAGCCACTTTTTTGGCTGGTAAATACGCCGCTGAAGGATTAAAAAAATCATGCGAAAAGTACGGCTCCATCGCTTTCAGGACTTTAGGATTGACAGGCGTAGCTGCCGCATGATCTAAATATATCATAAAACATATTATAACATAAAAAACGAGAGCTGAAAATAGCTCTCGTTTAGTTTGATGTTCACAATAAACTTAAGAAATCATCATAGCGGCATTTGCGCAGAGTAAAATACCGGCAATCAAGCTCATAGCCGTAACGATGTAAATATGCATTTTTTCTTGAGTATTTACTTTGCAATTGGCGGTTCTGGTAGCGGCTCTTTTTTGAGGTTGCTTACTCGCGGCAGCCTTTTTGGTTTGAGTCGCAGTTTTCTTTTTTGCTTGTGCCATTTTAAATTCCTTTTAATATTAAAATAATGCTTATTCTTAATTTAGCACAATCTTTCTCAAAAATCAAGCCTTGGGCAGTTGCTTTTTATTTTTAACATGACACAATGAGCGTAGGTGCAACGAATAAACACTGAAGCTAAGGCTTAAAAACAAAACAAATGGCATCTGGTAGTACTGTTTAAATTCTCGTGATTTTGTAGAGGCGGCAATTGTGAATAGGGTTTTTCTCGTGTCATGATATTACAATAACGATAATCGCTCAGCTATGAGCGTTTTTTTATTACTAATGATTATTTGTGCAGAATAGTTAATTGATGTATAATTACCTCTATGGACGCGAACACTATTAGAAAAAAATTCTTAGATTTCCAGGTTAAAAAGGGGCACAAGATTATTGAGCCAGCACCATTGGTGCTCGAGAATGATCCGACTACGCTTTTTACCGGCTCGGGAATGCAGCCATTATTGCCGTATTTGTTAGGTAAACAACACCCAGATGGCACAAGGCTAACCGACTCACAGCCGTGTGTAAGGCTACAGGATATTGAGGAGGTCGGTGACCCTAGACATACGACCGTATTTGAAATGCTAGGAAACTGGTCGTTGGGAGATTATTTTAAAGAGGAACAAATTAACAATTTCTTTGAATTTTTAACTAAGGAAGTTGGACTAGATCCGTCCAAGATTTATGTGTCGTGTTTCATTGGAAACGAGAAATATGGTATTCCGAAAGACACAGAGGCGGCAGAAATTTGGCAAAAAGTATTCAAAGAAGCTGGAATTGAAGCAAAAATTGTCGAAATTGGTTCAGCCAAAGATGGCGATAAGCGCGGAATTAAACCTGGGGAGAGGATTTTCTTCTACGACGATCATGAAAACTGGTGGAGCCGTGGTGGTGGCTGTGAAGATACGCCAATCGGCGATCCTTGTGGACCAGATTCGGAAGTATTTTATGACTTTGGTGAAGACAAACAAGATGTCGAAAGATATGGTTTAGCACATCCAGCTTCAGATGGGGCAAGATTTCTGGAAATTGGCAATCAGGTTTTTATGCAATATCGCAGGTTGCCGGACGGATCGTTTGAAGAACTAGAAAAGAAAAATGTCGATTTCGGCGGTGGGCTCGAAAGAATTTCAGCGGCGGCGATTGGATCATTTGATGTTTTTAAAGGTTCTCTGATGAAACCAATTATTGATAAACTTGAGGAGATTTCGGGTAAATCTTATAATAACAATACCGACGAAATGCGCGTAATTGCCGATCACATTCGGGGAGCATATTTGCTCTCGGCGCAAGGTTTAATACCAGCGAATAAAGCCCAAGGTTATGCTTTAAGAAGATTACTCCGCAGAGCAATTTTGAGGGCTCTTGATTTGGGAATTTCGGCAAATTTCTTGTCGGAAATTGCACCAATCGTAGCATCAAATTATGCTGAACTGCCAGATTCAATTTTAACACACCGCGAAATGGCACTTGAAACAATGCTGCATGAAGAAAATGCGTTTAGAAAGACGTTAAATAGAGGATTAAAAGAATTGCATAGGATTACGCGAAATAATTCTATTTCCGGAAAAGATCTATTTAAACTCCAAGATACGTACGGATTTCCGTTTGAATTATCGGTAGAAGAGTGTTACCGACAGGGGATTAAGTTATCTGAGAATTACCGAGAGGAGTTTGAGACAGCATTGAAAGAACAACGTGAAAGATCGCAGACGGCGTCGAGAGGAATGTTTAAGGGTGGCCTAGAAGATCATGGCGAAAAAACTGTTAAATATCATACTGCGACGCATTTATTGCTTGCAGCTTTACAAAAGCTAATTGACTCAAATATCTGCCAAAAAGGTTCGAATATTACAGCCGAACGAGTACGGTTTGATTTTAATTTAGATCACAAAATGACGACAGAAGAAATTACAAAGGTTGAGGCTCAAGTAAATGACTGGATTGAGGCAGATTTGCCAGTAGCATTTGATGAATATGATAAAGACTATGCACGAAATACTTTGAAAGCTCATGGCGAATTTTGGGATAAATACCCAGAAAAGCTAAAAGTCTATACAATTGGTGATTTTGATAATCCAGTATCGCGTGAAGTTTGTGGTGGGCCACACGTGGAGCATACTGGCATAATTGGACATTTTAAAATCAAAAAAGAAGAATCGTCTTCGGCTGGAATACGTAGAATTAAAGCGGTTCTAGAATAAAAAAGCTCGAAAAAGGATCGTCTTGTGGGGACGATAGCTAATTTTGGAGAAGTTTATCGAGCTTGGCTTTAAGTTTATTTTCTTTGGGGGCGCCAGCGAGAGTGTCAACGCCGACTCGAAGTAGGCCTAGAGCGGTAGCAAAAGAATGATCGAGGTCGCCAAGAGCTTCGGCATTAAGATTTTCGGTGATAAGATTCGGTAATTCGTCGATATTGATTAAATGAATAATCGGTCGGCGAGAAAATGGTAAATTTTGGTACCAATCAGAAATGGCTAGAGTTTCTTGAAGCAGAGAGAGACTAGCCCCACCGCCACAGAGTAAAATATTGCGTGGTAAACCGCCGGCATTTTCAAATTCTTCTAAAGTCACTTCGACACCGGTCAGCCAAACCGAAATATTCCGTGAAAGAGCGGTTTCGATTTTGGATTTGATACGATCATCTAGCTTGCCAGAGTCGTAATCGAGCTTGTAGTTTTCGGCAGTATCAAAATCTACACCAAGAGATTCGGCAATTTGATGCGTAAAGCTACGGCCGCCAATAGAGAACATTTTAGTGCCTTCAACCCCACCATCTTCGACCACGGCAATATCAGTAGTACCACCGCCAATATCCATCACGATGCCGGAGAAATTTGATTCAAGGTCATCACCTAGACAAGCTCGACAAACTGCAAAAGGCTCCACGGCGACCGTAAGTAAGTCAAGATTGAGTTCGGCACAGACTTTTTCGATTGCAGCAACATGAATCATCGGAGCAAAAGCCGTGTAAAACTGAATGACAACTTCAGAACCCTTAAAACCGATAGGATTACTAATCCTGTATCCATCGATAGTGAGTGAAACAATCGCGGAATTGATGAGACGAATTTCAACATTATCGTTGCCGGTTTCGATGGCAACAGCTTTTCTGGCGACTTCGCCGGATTTTTGTTGAACTTTTTTGATAATTTCACTCATTTCGGAATCAGTAATGGGCTTGTTGGGATTCTTGCGACTGTAATTGACGGAAGTAGTATTGCCTTTGATAAGCTCACCAGCAATACCAACTACGGTGAGGCTAGCGTGTTCGCCAGCCTGCTCTTCAGCCTGAACTAAAGCATCTTCACAAACGCTAACCACGGCAGGAATATCCGCTACGGCGCCAGCATGCATATTACCGTCGTCTTGTTTAGCTTTACCGACACCCAAAATTTCAAGATTACCTTTTTTATCGGTTTTAGCTAAAATTGCCTTGACAAATTCGGTGCCAATATCGAGACCCAAGATAGTGCTCATGGTTCTATTATAGCATAACTACCTAATTTTAGATTGCCGAGCTCATATTTACCAAATTCGGTGCGATGAAGTTTAATGACTTTATAACCTAGAGCAGCGAAAGTGCGGCGGATTTGACGATTACGACCTTCTGATAACACCGCGATGTAATGGTTTTTAGAATTGCCCGAAATCACTTTGAATTTACTGGGGCCATCATCGAGCATAATGCCATAGTCAGAAATCATTTGTTGATGAAGAGGGGCGAGAGAGTGATCGAGTTCGACTTCATAGACTTTATTTTTGCGAAATTTCGGATGAGTCATTTGAAAAGCAAAATCACCATCATTAGTAAGCAAGATTAAACCAGATGAATCCTTGTCGAGACGACCAACGGTCTTTAGAGTATGATATTTTTGAGGTAATAATTTATAAATTGTGGGGGTGTCGCCTTGAGCATGACGCGAGCAAACATAACCAACGGGTTTATGAAAAGTAAGATACAAAAATTTTGTTGTAAATGGTATTATTTTTTTATTATAGCACACTTTATCATTTTTGTCAATTTTTATACCTAATGTAGCGGTTTTTTGATTGACCAAAATCTTACCAGAAGCAATTAGGTCATCAGCTTCCCGACGAGAGATACCAAGACGTTCGGCGAGAAATTTATTAAGTCTAATTAATTTGGGTTGGTTGAGTTGGTTGTTCATGGTTTACCTGCGAATTTGGTTGTGGTGCGGGAGCCGGCATGGTGGTCAATGCCGGAGTCGATGCAGTGGTTGGCGCAGGAGTCGCAGCGCGATCGCCTAGAACTTCGTGAATAGTATTAACAACATCCTCAATACCAACTTGAGACTTAACTAAATAGCGGTCGGCACCTAGACGTTCGCCACGCTCACGCTGATCGTCTGAAGAAAGAGCTGTCATCATAATGACTTTGATATTGGCGGTCTCAGGAGTAGCGCGTAAAATATCTAGCATATCAAAGCCAGAAATTTTAGGCATCATCACATCAGACAATATTAAATCTGGCTTCTCGCGTACGGCAACTGCTAAAGCTTCCTCGCCGTCGCCGGCCGAGACGACATTATAGCCTTCGGCAGTAATGCGAATACTATAAATTTCGCGTAAAGACGCGTCGTCTTCGACTACCATTATTTTACTCATTTTATTCCTCCATTTTGGTTAACATTAACTTGATTTGCAATAATTGATGTTGGCGGGGTTGATTGGGAGATTGATTGAGAAATAGGCTGTAAAGTCGGCTGAGGGATCGGTTGTGAAGCTGGTTGTGGAGCTACTGAAGCTGATTGCGGAACCTGATTAGAGCGTGCCAATTGTTCTTGCATTTCGTGATTGCGAACCGCAATCATGCGTTTTTCATATTCTTCATTAGTAAGACGTGGCAAAGAAATATAAAAGGTTGATCCTTCACCAAAGGCTGATTCAGCCCAAACACGACCACCCATAGCTTCGACACGTTGTTTAACCAGATAGAGACCAAGGCCAGTACCACCGATAGTGCGTGTTTCAGAATTATCGGCACGGTAAAATTTCTGAAAAATATGCCCGATATCATTAGAAGAAATGCCAATACCAGTGTCTGTTACGTTGATGAGAATGCGGTCGCCATCACCACGTACATTAATATAAATAGAACCACCCTCGGGAGTATATTTGAGAGCATTGTCGATAATATTATCTAAAATTTCGCGCATAAAATTAACATCAACAAAACCATAAACCACTTGCTCCATACGATGACTGCTATCAAAAGCGGCTGGCTCACTGGAGCCAAAAGTGAAATTAATTTTAGCGGCACGCGCACGATTGAGGTGGTCGTCTGATATTTGTTTGACAAAACCAACCATTTCGACTGGTTCTAAATAAGGTTTAATGCGTCTATCGTCGAGCTTGGTAACATCAAGTAAATCACGGAAAAGTTTGCCGAGATGCTGAGAAGCGGCCTGAGCAGCCGCAAGATAACCGCGAGCACGCTCGTCAATAGTGGCAGTTTGAGGATTAAGTGCGAGTGACAAATAACCATCAATTGTAGCAACAGGTGTACGCATCTCGTGAGAAGCAGTAGAAATAAATTCGGTTTGTTCGCCTTCTTTTTCGAGTTCCTTAGTAATGTTACGAAACGTAATGATGCGGTCTTGTTGGTTATTTTCGGATGGTAATACCGAGACGGCAATCGGGATACGTTTGTCTGAATTACCGACAATTAAACAACACTGGAAAGAATCAAGTGGTTGGTTGTTTTGTATAGCTTGAATGAGAGGATTTTCGGCTGCAGAAAGCTCACGACCTTCTTTTGATTCAAGTTTAATGACCAATCCGTAGTCTAGACCAGTAGCATTGTTTGGTGAACCACAACCAGTCATGGTAACAGCGGCAGGATTAATAAATTTGATAATGCCAGCTTTATCGGTAATGATAACGCCGTCGTGAATAACCCAAAGCGCCATCTCAGCCAGTGCGGACTGATTGGGCACGTCGCCGGGGCTAGCAATATTGGAATTTTTGCGTCGAAAAAGTTTCATTTACTTTTATTTTAACACAAGCTTGATAAAATGTGCTATGATTTTAATATGAATAAAGACGTCATTTATATTGAACCAGAGGATGATATTACTGATATCATAACCAAGATTGAAAACTCAAAATCAAAAATTGTTGCATTGGTGCCTCCTAAGAAGGCTGGAGTATTTAGGAGTGTAGTGAATATAAAATTAATCGCAAAAGCTGCTCTTGCAGCAGAAAAAACCGTCGTGCTTGTGACAACTGATCCGCCGATTATGAAACTAGCCGCAGCTATCCGGATTCCAGTAGCTAAAAGTCTCCAGTCGGCTCCTAGTGTTCCAAAATTAGAGGAAGAAGCCGAAGAAGTTATCAAAGAGGAACTGCGAGAATCCTCTGAGAACACAGAAGTCCAGGCCGATGAAGAAGACATTGCGTCAGAAAAAAAAGAGGAAAAATCAAGCGAAGAAGACTCTAGTGATGATGAAAAAACCGAAAAGACAGAAAAAATGAGCGAAACTGCTAAGAAGAAAGATAAGAAACTGGGCAACGAAAAATCTAACAACAAATTCATCCGATGGTTTAACGAACACCGAAAATTGGCCACCATCAGTGGTGTAGGTGTATTGATTCTAATTGTAATATTAATTTGGGCGTTGGCAATTGCGCCAGCCGCCACACTCATGGTCGGAATTAAAACTAATTTAAACAATTTTTCTGAGGCCGTAGGTTTTACGACTAAATTTGACGAAGAGAATGCCGATGAAGGTAAATTTTACCTGGAAGAAAAGAAGATTGAAACAGTAAAAAAGGTCGAATTTGAAGCGACTGGACAAAAAAATGTTGGCGAGAAGGCCACTGGCGATGTGGTGGTTTATACTTACTTTAAAGGTGGTGGTGGTTCGGTTTCTATAAAGGCCGGCGCAAGATTCACCTTAAATGGCTTAGCTTTCACTTCTAATGAAGATGCAGTTTTATCCTGGGATGGAAAAACACCGAGCAGTTGTGAAAATAATGGTCAAGCTTCGGCCTTTACCTCTGGCTGTTTGATTTCTGGACGGATAAAAGTCACCGCTGTAGAGCCAGGAGAAAAATTCAATGTGGCCGCCTCTAATTCTGGATGGAATACCGACGCTCCAGTAGCTGTATATTCTGATGGTGCGATGAGCGGTGGTACCGACGAAATAATAACGGTGGTTTCAAAAGAAGATGTCGAAAAGGCTAAAAACGAATTAGCCAGCTCCGACCAGACCGAAAATAAAGAAAATTTACTTAAAGAAATTAGTGACAATTTAATGGTGATTGAAGCAAGTTTTAGCCAAGTGACCGAGGACGCAATCTCGACTCCGGCCGTAGGTGAAAAGGTGGAATCTGGAGTAAAGCCTACCTTAACCGCGAAAACTACTGCTATGATTTATGCTATTGATAAAACCAAAGTGGAAGAATTTATCACCGAAAAGGCAAAACTCGGCGAGAATCAGAAAATCTACGAGATTCGTGATCCGTTCATTGAAAATTTCGCTAAGACTGATAGCGGTTTTGCTGGAAAACTAAAAACTTCTTATGCGACTGGTCCGAAAGTGACTGAAAACGATGTAGTAGAGATAGTAAAGGGTAAAGGTTTTGGGCAAGCGCAGCATGATTTGAGAGATATCAACGGCGTGGTATCAGTAACGATTGATCCATCCTTCCCTTGGGTAACTTCTATACCAAGTGATTCTAACAAAATAACCGTAATCCTTGAAATTAAGGAATAAGAATGAAAGTACTTAGCCTGGATGTAGGCGAAAAACGCATCGGCGTAGCTAAGGCGGACTCAAGCACACGGATTGCGATACCGGTCGGGTTTCTCGTCGTGGATGGTTCAGAATGGCAGGAAATTGCTCGTTTAGCACGCTTAAATAGTACTAATCTTTTCGTATTGGGATTACCCCGCAGCAATAATGGAAACGAAACTAAACAGACCATATACGTACGTAATTTCGCTAAAATTTTAACCAAGAAAATACCAGGGGCCAGAATCTATTTCCAAGACGAAAGTTTAACTTCCGTGATAGCGGAAGAACGCTTGAAATCACGTAAAAAACGCTACGGAAAAGGTGAAGTTGATGCCGAAGCTGCTACAATCATTTTGCAAGATTTTTTGGATGGAAATATGAATTGGAATAGTATTTCTTCGACCAAAATACAGGAAAAACATGGCAAAAAAAAACCTAAAACTTTTTTAAGAGTTATTGCAGCGGTGGCTATAGTAGTGATTCTAGGATTGCTCGCAACAGGTGGAGCGCTTTGGATCAGAAATGAGCGCTATAAAAAATATGCTGAACAGTTTGCTGAGATGGAAGCAAATGATAAAGCTGAAGTGTTTAATTTTACAATTTTGCCAGGTGAGACAATTTTCGATATTAAGAAAAAGTTAGCGGAAATTGGTTATACCCCAGAAGAAATTGAAGCTGGGTTTAACTCAGAGTATGATTTTGAGTTCCTAAAAAATCGGCCAGCTGAAGCGAGCTTAGAGGGATACTTATATGGTGAAACACACGAATTCTATAAAGATTCGACAGTACAAGAGATTCTGAAAGTGTTTTTGAAAGAAATGGGGCGGATCATTGATGAAAACGATTTAGTTAACAGATACGCAAAGAGAGGTTTATCTTTGTTCGAGGGAATTACGTTGGCTTCTATCGTACAAAAAGAAGCTCCGTCACCAGAACAGCCTACTGTGGCACAAGTGTTCTTAGCCAGATTAAATTATGGCATACCTCTAGGAAGCGACGTAACGGTGACTTATGCGTTAAACATATTGGATCCCAACCGGGAAATCTACACAGATAATCAATCAGCTTTAAAAGTAGATTCTTGCTATAATACTAGATTGCATGGCGGTTTGCCCTGTGGACCCATTTCGAACCCGGGGCTTTCAGCACTTCTTGCGGTGGCCGAGCCACGCGATACGGCTTATCTTTATTTCTTGACAGGAGATGATGGTTTGATGTATTATAGTTATACAGAGGCAGAGCACATCCAGAATATACGTCGTTATTGCCAAGTTCTCTGTAACATATCATTATGACAAGAAAAAAAAGGAAATTTGATTTTAGGCGGTTCAAGGGGGTATTGCCGTATTTTATCACTGGGTTTGTGACTTTAATATTAGTTTTTGTGGGCTCAATGGATAAAAACAATCCCGAGATGAATCTCAGTCTTGATGCCTTTGTTGCAAGTCATTATAAAATCTCAGTCGATCAGCTGTCGGAGCTATATGTGGTGGCAGATCTGTCGGATGCTATGAGTCTTGCTAGCGCACCAGAAGTAGCTTCAAATTACGTCGTTACCCAAACTCTATACGATGCAGGTCAGACCGGTTCAGGTAGGCTTGAAAAACCAAACCTAACAGATGTAGAGGGCCGTGAATGGATAATTACTTATACCGTTGGTGAGGGGGAGACAATGGACAGTATTGCTAATAAATACGGTGTTTCCACCGATCAAATCCGTTGGTCTAACGGTCTTAAAAATACCGACATTTCGGCAGGCATGATGCTTTATGTGCCAAAAGAATCAGGAATTATTTATACAGTTAAAAGTGGTGATACCGTAGAATCAATCGCCGAAAAATTGAGCGCAAATATTGCAGAGATTACAATTTTTAATGATCTTGATGTGGTTGGGCTGGCTGAGGGTAGCAGAATTTTTGTGAAAAATGGTTCTCTACCGGTGAAGGAACGCCCAGAGTATGTACCGCCAGTTAGGACTGTTTACACGTATACTTATCTTGGCGATTCTTCAACTCGACAAAACGTCCAGGTGATTGCGACTGGTTTTTATGACGCCAATTATCCTTATCCAAACCCCAATCCAGGTGCGCCGGGTTGGTGCACCTGGTATGCTTGGTGGTGGCGTGCAACTAGCCCATTATCTTTGGGCGTATTAGGTCACGAGGGACGTAATGCCAATACTTGGCAATACAACTACGCTTATCGTGGCGTAGGTAGAACCCCGCAAGTAGGCGCGGTCTTCCAAAGCCCTTATGGCGGTGGTGGTTATGGACACGTAGGTGTTGTAGTGGGGATTAATGATGATGGCTCGATAGTAGTTCGTGAAATGAACTACGCCGGTAGATATGTAGTGACTGAAGCCACAATCCCGGCAACTTACACTGGAAATTTTAATTACATCTATTAATTTCTAGACTGTTACAGGGGTTCGTCTTGACTTTTTATAATTTTTGTGCTATAACGGAAGAATAGGTCTTTAGTAGTCTTCTACTAAAGTGAACTCTTTGCCTGCAATACTGATTATAGAATCTGGTTTGGCACCCTGAGTAGTAAGCTCAGCACGAATACCGAGTTTCTTCATAATATCGCGGAGGCGATTGACGCTGGCGTAATTATTAAGATCGGTGCGACGAGCAAATTTTTCGATCTTCTCACCAGTGACTCTATAATGGTCGTCGTCGAGTTTTTCGACCTGCCAAGTGTCTTTGAGAGTGTTTGGAGATAGGCTGATAGTTGGAATTGAAACAGGTTTATTTTTTTCATACTTTGCTTCGCGCAAAGCAATCTCCCCAGAATCTGATTGGAGTCGTGCGTAGTGTTGTCTGGTGATTTTCTCGGTAGATTGCTCATTGATTACTCTGGTTTGTTCAATATTCAAAAAACAAACCTGTTTCAATTCCCGCAACAGGTCTTCTAGCCCTTGGTGGGCGCGAGCGGAAATTGAATAAATTTTTGCGTTAGGATTTTTGGCAAGAATAGATGCCGTTTGCATTTTAATAATATCTTCATCGACACCTTCACATTTGGTTAAAGCGACGATTTCGGGACGGGAAGCAAGGTCATGATATTTTTCGAGCTCTTTTCGGATAGTTTGGTAGGCTTCACCGGCATCATTATTATAAACATCAATTAGGTGTAACAATACTGCAGTACGGTCAACATGACGAAGAAAATCATGGCCAAGGCCTTTGCCCTCCGAAGCCCCTTCAATGAGACCGGGGATATCAGCAATTAAAATATCGCGGTCATCAATAGTGGCGACACCGAGATTCGGAGTAATAGTAGTAAAAGGATAGTCGGCGATTTCTGGCTTAGCGTTACTAACGACTGAAAGAAAGGTGGATTTACCAGCATTAGGGAGACCAACTAAACCAACATCGGCAACGGTTTTAAGTTCTAGCTCGGCTTCAAACTCTTCACCGGGCTCGCCGACTTCAGCAATGATAGGAGCTTGGCGAGTGGAGCTTTTGAAATGTGCATTGCCAAAGCCCCCGTCACCGCCCCTTGCGATGACCGCTTCGACACCGTCTTTGTTTAAATCAGCAATAAGAGAACGCTCAGCGGAACCCGTCGGCGTGCTGTTTATTTTATATACTACAGTGCCGATAGGAACTTCAACGATAAGATCTTTACCGGAGCGGCCAGCAGAACGTTGGCCGGAGCCGTTTTTACCATCTTCGGCGGTTAGAATTGGAGTAAAACGAAAATCTATTAATGTATTGGTGTCTTTGTCGGCACGAAAAATAATATCGCCACCTTTTCCGCCATCACCACCATCAGGCCCGCCTTTCGGAATGTAAATTTCGCGACGAAAAGAAACGGCGCCATCGCCACCTTTTCCGGCTTTCAAACTAACTTTTGCGGTGTCAACAAACATGAGAATATTATAACATATTTTTAATATCACAAAAGTGCTTGACTTTTTGATGCTTATGCTTTATGATAGACATAAGCTGGTACGCTTCACAGGGGTTCCACTGAAATTAGTGGAGTGTGGAGACTTACATTAAAAACAAATAGCGGATTAAAACAAAAAATGTGCCCCAAGGGTGGGCGCGTAACAGCGGGAAAGCGACCGAAAGGTCGTTTTTTCATGTTATAATGTGATCATGAAAATATTGGACCATAAAATCAAACGTAGCGAGCTTAAAAAATGCGATTTTCTAATGGGCGGCGAGATGGTGAAGGGGGTTGTCGATATCAAGCGGGAACTCTTAGCTATTGATGCTGATTTACATGCTGATATTGAAAAATTTTTACTGGAAAATGGTTCAAAACAATTAGATCTTTGGGGCATCAATTTATATCTTGATGGAGATTTGGTAGAATTCGATTCAATGATAAACATCCGTCCAATCCAAAACAATCGGAGTCGTTTTGTGGAAGACGAAAAAACTCGTGAAAAAATCCTTGAAATTGTAAGGCAGTGGATTAATGAATAAAGATGGTCTTCATTTTATTCATCAAGATTTAGCTTCGGGGAGATGGAATGAGTTGCCTTTTGCTTTGCAAATGGGAAATATTGGCAGCGAAATCTCAAGGGCGGTAAATTCAAAAAAACGGGGTGACGAAGGACGAATGATAAATGCAGCCGAACGAGCAATTGAACTTTTTGAATTAACGATTGAAAATAATTTGCAATACCCCGGAAGACTAACGGAGCTTTGCCGAGGAAAAGAAGAATTTTGTGATTATATTTTTGGTGGCAACACCTTAAAAACCGATCCGCAAAAGTTAGTAAAATATTATGATCAATTTGTCAGTCTGGCGAGATGATGATATAATATTATTATGATTAAATTCACAATTATTACTCTATTTCGAGAGGCGATTGAACCGTATTTAAAGGCCTCGATGATGTGGAAAGCGGCCGATAAAGGACTAGCAGAGTTTGATTTTGTAAATCTACGTGATTTTGGACTGGGACCACATAGGTCTGTAGATGACACGCCGTATGGCGGCGGAGACGGGATGTTGCTGCGATGCGAACCGATATTTGCAGCAATAGAATCCGTTAAGACTAAAGCACCGAACGCCAAAGTGATTCTGCCGACCCCAGTGGGTGAAATTTGGAACCAAAAAATAGCCAGAAAGTTTGCAGATGGGGGGACAGAAAATTCTAAACACTTTATCATTTTGTGCCCACACTACGAAGGTTATGACGAGAGAATTTTGTCGCTCGTAGACTATAAAGTTTCGTTGGGTAAATATGTATTAACCGGCGGAGAATTGCCAGCTTTAATCATAATTGATTCCATAGTACGATTAATCCCGGGGGTTTTGGGCGGTGAGAAATCGGCCGAAATTGAATCGTTTTCGGATGGCGATAATCTGGAATATCCACAATACACACGGCCAGAAAAGTTTCGTGGGATGAAGGTACCGGAAGTACTGTTGTCTGGTAATCATGGAGAGATTGCAAAGTGGCGGAAAGAGCATTCAGGAAAAATATAGGTCTTTTTGATTCGGTTGAGAATCTTAAGGGAATTGGGCCAAAAACAGCAGAGGTTTTAAAAAAATATGGTATTCGGACGATACGGGATTTTTTTTATAATCTACCACGCGATTACGAAAATTACGAAAAACCAACTTCGATTTCCGAAATCCGCCCGGGCAAAGTAGTAATAAAGGGCAAAATTGATTCACTTTCGACGCGACGAGCAAGGAAACGTAATCTGTCGATTACGGAAGGTATAATCCGTGATAATTCTGGTGCGATTAAGGTGGTTTGGTTTAATCAAGGCTACCGGTTAAGACAATTTGAACCGGAAAAAGAATATTTTTTTACCGGCAATTACGAGTTTAGAAATGGAAAATATAGCCTAACTTCGCCATCGGCGGTTTTAGCGTCCGACCTTGATCCAATGTCTGGCATTAGCCCGGTCTATGTGGCACACGGTAAATTAAAATCGTCCGACTTCAAAAGATTAATCAATAATTCCCGAGCAAAATTTGCGGAAATCCCAGATTTATTGCCAACTGTACGGTCGGGAGTACGTAAAGACGCCTTATTTTTTGCACATTTTCCAAATTCCTTAAAATCAGCTGAGAAAGCACGTAATTATCTGGCTTACGAAGAATTATTTGAACTAATTTTGGCGGCGAAATTGAATCGACAAGAGAATGACAAATTAAAAGCCATGCCACTAGCGTTTGACGCAAATAAAGTAAGAACTTTTGTAGCGAGTTTGCCGTTCAAATTAACAAACGCTCAGAGACTCGCGAGTTGGGAAATTTTCCAAGACATGGAGAAAAATACACCGATGAACCGACTTCTGCAGGGAGATGTGGGATCTGGAAAAACGATGGTGGCAGCAATGGCAGCATACGAAGCAATCTCGAATGGTGCTCAAGTGGCGTTTCTTGCACCTACGGCGATTCTTGCAACTCAACATTACGAGGTGTTTAAAAAACTCTTAGAACCGTTTAAGATTACCGTGGCACTACTGACGGGTGCAACCAAAGACAAAAAAAATCTAAAAACGAATATCAAAAATGGGCAAATTGATCTGGTAATCGGTACACACGCCTTACTGACTGATGACACAGAATTTTCAAACCTTGGATTGGTAATAATTGACGAACAACACCGTTTTGGGGTAGAACAAAGACAAAAATTAATGCTGAAATCTCCACCCGAATTGGCACCGCATTTACTCGCAATGACAGCTACACCAATTCCGCGCTCTTTACAATTAACACTATTTGGCGATTTGGATGTTTCGATATTAAACGAAATGCCTCAAGGACGACAACCGGTGGTGACGAAAATTTTATCCGAAGTGGAGATAAAGAGAGAATTATACCCCAAGATGCGAGAAATTTTAACCCTTGCTCCAGATGCTAAAAAGCATGGGGATAGGGCGCACGGGCAGCAAATCTATTGGATTTGTAAAGCAATCGAAGAGAGTGGGGTTTCAGAGGCGACATCAGTTAAAACTCGAGCCAAAAAATTGCAGGAACTTTTCCCAAAATATAGAGTGGAATTTTTGCATGGCAAGATGAAACCCTCCGAAAAAGATGCAATAATGGCACAATTTTCGGATGGCGAAATTGATATTTTGGTTTCTACTACAGTAGTAGAAGTAGGGTTAGATGTACCGAATGCAACTTTAATGGTGATAGAAAACGCCGAATCATACGGTTTGGCGCAGTTGCACCAATTGAGAGGACGAGTAGGACGAGGAATGTCGGCGGCATTTTGTTATCTTGTGACTTCGGGAGAGTTACGACCGTCACGACGCTTATTAGAGCTTGAAAAATCCAATGATGGATTTTATCTGGCAGAGGTCGATTTAAAATTACGTGGTCCGGGTGAAATTTATGGCTCCTTGCAACACGGAGCGCTAGATCTCAGGATTGCTTCTTTATCTGACACCAAATTGATTCATTGGGCACAGGTGGATGTAATGAATTTTTTGCAAAAACCAGAAAACATGTTAGAATATAGTGAACTGATGCAGGGCATCACCAAATATCAACAAATAACGACCTTAAATTAAAATGACAACTGTAAAAATTACATCTGGAAATTTGCGAGGAAGGGATATTGAGACACCAGATTCAGACTTGACGCACCCAATGGGTTCACGCGAAAAATTGGCTCTATTTAACATGGTTTCACTGGAGATAATTAATGCAAGAGTTTTAGATGCTTTTGCTGGATCGGGAGCACTAGGAATAGAAGCAATTTCGCGAGGGGCCAAAGAAGTGATTTTTGTTGAAAAAAACCCTCGTGCCGCTCAGATTATTCGAGAAAACTTGGCTAAATTAAACTTGAGAGCCCGAGTCGCATCTAGCGATGTGGCAAATTTTACAGATGAGCAAGGTTTTGATGTGATTTTAGCGGATCCTCCGTATGATAATTTTAAAATCGAACCAATTCTAAAATTGGTTGAATTATTAAAAAGGGGAGGAACACTAATTTTGTCACATCCAGGCGATGCTCCAAAAATAGAAAGTTTAAAACTTCTTAAAACAAAAAGTTATGCCGCTGCACACATTTCCGTTTATGTAAAATAATCTTGCATTTTTAGCAAAAGTGTGATATAATGGAAGTATAAGGAGCTTTTATTATGTATTATCAGGGAGAAGCAGAGAAAAAAGAACGCCGCAAAATCATCGTCGTGGCGACGGTGGCTGTAGCCCTCATTTTGATTTTGATTGCAGCAATCATTGTGGTGGCAACCAAAAAATCAACTAAGACGAATATTAACAATACACAAAATTCAGCTTTTGAAATTTCGGAGTCTGAAAATAATAACAGTGCCAAAGAAAGCGAAAAATCTGAAGAAAAAGATAATAAATCTCAAAATGGCATCGGTGATTTAACTACCGAAACCGCTTCCAGTGCTAACACTAGTGCAAGTACGGATGCCCCAGCCATAATAACTGGTTCCGATCTCCCAAGTACTGGACCAGAAGATATCTTGCCAGTAGCCTTGATGCTAGGTGCCTTAACGGCATGTCTCTCTTCGGCGGTGTTAGCTAAAAGAGAAGCTTAACTCTTTTACAAATATAAGAAAGCGAGGCAAGGTTTTAGCCTCGCTTTTTTGTGAGTTTATGATATAATCGGTACATGCCCGAGTGGTGAAATTGGTATACACGTATGCCTTAGGAGCATATGCCTTATGGCGTGCTGGTTCAAGTCCAGTCTCGGGCACCAATAAAATTTGCGCCCCGTGGGGCTTTTTTGTTATAATGAAGTTATGGTTAAAAAACAAACTTATCGAAAAACCTTTCAAAATTATCTAAATGGGGGAATCAAGCTAAAAACCTATCAAAAAGTCGGCATTGCTTTTTTGATTGTGGTAATTGCAGGATTTATAGGGTGGGTTTATGAATTTATCTTTACATTTCTGAATGAAGGCGCGACAAAGTGGTATATGCAGGGAGGAAATTTTTTACCATGGATGAACATTTACGCTTTTGGGGCACTTGCAGTAGTACCGTTAACCTATAAATTTCGTCGATATCCCTGGGCGGTATTTTTGATTGCATTTCTTACGACAGGTTTAGTAGAACTAGCCGGGGGATGGTTAGTGTATACGATCGGCAACGGGACTCGTTATTGGGACTACAATAACCAACCTTGGAACTTCGGCAATATTGGTGGGTTTGTATGTTTACTTAGCGTATCTGTATTTGCAGTAATGTCACTACTATTAATGTACGTGATATTGCCATTTTGCATACATCTTGCACAAAAAATGTCAAAAAAGGCGTTTTTAACGTTAGCAATTACGCTATTTGCAATTATCATGTTAGATGAGCTAACTAATTTAACGCTCAAAAATTTGAATCTACCAACTGCAATGGATTTCTACCGATCACTAGGCTTAGAATATAAATAAACAATTCTGTGCTAAAATTAGGTTATGGAGAAAAAAATTCGCGAATACGAAAAATTGATTGCCAGTGCAGTTAATAATAAGATGACCGAAGCAGAACGCTTGCGGCTGGCGGATTTGCACCGTGAAGTGGTTGCAAATTTTCAGCATGAAAGATTGATTCATCTAATAGTAACTTTATTCTTCGCCTTTTTTGCAATCGAATTTATATTAATTACAATGTGGACTTTGGTGCAATTTGGGCTATTGATAGAGCTTTTGCCACTATATTTTGCGACTTTAATTCTGGCAATATTAACGGTCTTCTACATAAGACATTATTATTTTTTAGAAAACCATATCCAAGATTTATATAAATATACCGAAAAATTGCGTGGTGACAAGGAAAAATAAATGCGGAGGAAAAGTTTCAATCTCGGTACGTATGAACCAGAAAAATGTTGGGTAGGAGACGAACGAAAAATCTGTTACTCAACACGCGAGGAAGCGGAAATGGCGGCACGCATAGCGGAATACGATCATAAAATTACTGGGTTGTCGGTATATAAATGCGAATATGGGAATCATTTTCATTTGACAAAGAATCAACAAACGTAAGTTGATTATTGCTTTTTAATTGTTCGTGATACGTTAAATAATAACCTCCGCCTACGAGAATAGCATTAACATAAACACCTCTTATAGTACTGTTATCTTGTTGTTTTATTTTGCCATAATTAATGTTATAGTAAAAACATGAAAAGAGAGCTAGTAATTCACGGGGTGTACCGACATTTTAAAGGTGATTTATATTTGGTTGAAGATGTGTGCGAGCATTCGGAAACTGGTGAAAAATTGGTTTTATATCGGGCTTTGTATGGAGAAGGTAAGCTATATGCAAGACCATTTGCAATGTTTATGGGTGAAGTAGATCGCAAAAAATATCCAAATACAAAACAACGTTATCGATTTGAATTGCAAAAAACCGAGAGTAAGAACCACGCTACATAATGAAGGTTTTTCTTCATTGTTTTTGAATAAAATTAAAGGAGGAGAATGACTAAAGTTTATTTTACAAAAGACATTACGCCGGAAAGTCTACAAAAAATCTATGAGACTTTAGGTGTTGAGTTGAAAGGTAAAATCGGTGTAAAGGTTTCCACGGGTGAACAGGGCGCAAAAGGATATTTAAAAGCAAACCTTATTGGCCCGTTTGTAAAATCTTTAAATGGAACAATCGTGGAGTGCAACACTGCCTATTATGGTGCCCGAAACACGACCAAAGACCATCTAAAGGTAGCAGAAAAACATGGTTTTACGAGCTTTGCGGATGTAGATATTATGGATGCGGATGGCGAAATCAAAATTCCGGTGCACAATGGCAAGCATCTAAAATACGATTTAATCGGTTCACATTTTGATAATTATGATGCATTTGTAAATTTGGCACATGGTAAAGGACACATCATGGGCGGTTTTGGTGCAAATTTAAAAAATCAATCAATCGGATTTGCTTCGCGAAATGGTAAGGCATATATTCATTCATGCGGGCAAACTGAAGATTCAGATAAATGTTGGCAAGTCAAATACGCGCAAATCGATTTTATTGAAAGCATGGCGGAGGCGGCAACTGCGATAGCGGATTATTTAAAGGCGCAAAATAAGTCTATTATATATATTACTGTAATGAATGCCTTGTCAACTTCGTGTGATTGTGATGCAAGCCAAGATGATCCAGTGATGGAAGACCTTGGTATTGTGGCATCATTAGATCCAGTAGCAAACGATCAAGCTTTTATTGATATGATATGGAGTTCGAAAGACCCGGGAGCAGAAAAGCTAAAAGAAAGAATAGACTCGCGACTTGGAAGAGAGATTTTGCCCTATGCGGAATCCTTAGGCCTTGGTAAAACCAAATATGAACTCATAAAAATTTAAAAATTGGATCTTTGAGTTTGGGCACAAAATTTCAAAACCATTAATAGAGATTTTTGTGTTATAATCGTAAACGGTATGAGCAAAGTTGCGAAGTACTTGAATCAGCTTACGGTGGGTAATGTTTTTGATAATCCAGAAATTTTAGAAAATTACTCTACAGACCATTCGGCGCTCAAAATCAAGCCAAAATTTGTAGCTTTTCCGGAATCAACGGCTGACATTCAAAAACTTCTAAGATTTTTTAATCAGTTGGCCACAAAAGATATAAAAGTAGCCGTAGCAGTAAGAGGATCTGGCTTGGATGAAGGTGGAGCAGACCTTACTAATGGCATTGTAATTTCAACCGAAAAAATCAATAAATTGCTTGAAATCGACCCGCGAGAAAGATTGGTACGAGTACAGTCTGGCATTACATTAAAAGAGCTAAACACCGCATTGTCTGTATCTGGCCTCACAATACCAATTGACGGTAAAGATGGCGAAACAATTGGTGGACTGATTTCAAACTTTTCTAAAGACGAGGCCGCTGGAAAATATGGTGGCATCATAAAATATGTTGAGCGTATTGAAGTAATATTGGCCAACGGCGACTGTTTACAAACCGAACGTTTAAAGAAATATGCCGTGGCAAAAAAAGCCGTAGAAAAAACTTTAGAAGGTGAAATTTACCGCAAAATCTCTAAGATTTTAAGAGAAAACAATAATCCACTCACCGAAATTAGTAAACATACTGCAAGCCTGGTTGGTTATCCTACTATTTTGCAAGTACCGCGACGAGAAACCCTTGATTTGATGCCGTTATTTTTTGGAGCACAGGGCACGCTTGGTGTTATTTCGGAAGTAATTTTGAGAGCCATCCCATTAAAAATTAAGTCGAGTCGCGTCGTAGCGACTTTTAGAGAGATAAATAGCGCCATCAATTATCTTGAAATGATTGCGAAGCTATCACCTAGAAAACTTAATCTTTATGATCTGAAAATCATCATGGAGGCCCGCGAGAGCGGCAAAAATTTGGATGGCGTGATTAAGAAACTTGAAGATGGTTATGTGGTGTTCGCTAGCTTTGACGATAAACGAAATGGTTATATGAAAAAAATCCTAGGAATTAAAGAAAAACTACCTCGTAATGTAAAAATTCTCTTTGAAACACCCGAGAACCAAACAATTTTAAATGAATTTGAAAACTCATTAACTAATTATCTTGGTTACGTCAAGGGTGGCGAGCGAGTACCAATATTGACTGATTTTTATTTGCCAGCTTATAATATTGAGAATTTTTTGAAAGATTTAGCAATTTTAGAAGAAAAGCTAGGTTTAGATTTAGCATTATTCGGATCGTTTAGCAATTCAATTTATAGCCTTCGACCAAAATTTAATTTGGAAGATAAAGATTTTAATCGGAAGGCGACAACTTTTCTCAAGGCTGGAGCATATATTATCGACCGCCAAGGTGGAGAATTGGCTGGTGGTACGCCCGAAGGTCGCTTAAAAGCCGTCGTAACGAATACAGAAATATCTGGTGCTGAGGAAAAAATATACAACGAGATAAAGCAACTTTTTGATAAAAATGGTATTTTAAATCCAGACATTAAGTTGGGGGCAAGTTCGAAGTTTACCTTAACGCATTTTCGGGATACGAATCGTCCAAAGATTATGATATAATATACATAATATACAGGAGTTATTATGAAAATAAGATCAAAGAAGCTTTCTGATTCGCGTATTGAAATTACCGTGACGCTTGATAGCACAGATTTAAAACCGGCACGTGAGAAGGCACTCGAAAAGTTGGCTAAAGAAATCCATGTTGAAGGATTTCGTAAAGGCAAAGTGCCAACCAACGTAGCAGCAAAATTTGTCCCAGAAAACGATTTAAACGCCGAAGCAATCGACATTGCTGTACGCGCAACGGTAATTGAGGCTTTCAAGAAAGCCGAAAAGTCACCGCTCGTAATACCGTCTGTAAATGTAACCAAATATGTGCCTGAAGAAATGGCTGAGTATACTGCAACGGCAGACATTGTACCAGAGGTTAAGTTGGGTGATTTTAAAAACTTGGGCGTAGAACGACCAAAAACTAAAATTTTAGCCAAAGATGTAGATGAAGTTTTAAATAATCTTGCAGGTTCTTTCGCTGAGAAAAAAGTAACTAAGCGCGCTGCAAAGCTAACTGATGAGGTAATTATCGATTTTGTGGGCAAAAAAGATGGTGAGGCTTTTAAGGGTGGTTCGGCTAAAGATTATAAACTGGTACTAGGCTCGAAAACCTTTATCCCGGGTTTTGAGGACGGAATTGTTGGACACGAGCCAGGGGATAAATTTGACCTTAAATTAACTTTTCCAAAAGATTACGGAGTTAAGGATTTAGCAGGTGCGAAAACCGTATTTGAGGTACTTCTAAAGCAAGTTAGTGAGGTAACAAAAGCCAAGGTTGATGACGAATTGGCCAAAAAATGTGGACCGTTCAAAACTTTGGACGAACTGAAAACCGATATTAGAAAAAATCTTGAAGCACAGAGTTCCCATCGTGCTGAGGAAAAATTTAAAGATGATTTGATCAAGGCTTTAGTCAAAAAATCTAAAGTTCCAGCACCAGAAATTTTGATTGACGACCAGATGCGAATGATTCGTGAAGATATGAATAGAAATGCCGCAGCTCAGGGAATTAGTTTTGAAGATTATTTAAAACAAAATGGCGAAACAATTAAAATTTGGGAAGAAGAAGCCCGCAAAATCGCCGAGGAGCGAGTAAAGGCATCTCTAGCTTTGCAGAATTTGGCACTAGAACAAAAAATTACCGTATCGGACGATTTGGTGGCGGCGAAGATTGCTGAATTAAAAGACGTGTATAAAAAATCACCAGAGGCTTTAAAGAGCCTAAAAGATCCAAACGTTAAAATGGATATAAAAAATCGGATGATTATTGAAAAAACTTTAGATTTCTTAGTAAAAGCCAATAGTTAAACGTAATGACTTCTGGACTTTTTAGGTAAAGTGTGCTATAATGAAAGGAAGAGTTTCAGCTGGTTTGTAATTGCTGCACGCAAATCGGTAAAGTGACAACCACTAGATATGGTGTTTTGCGGGCGTTTTCGTCGTTTTAAAACACTAGATGTAGTGTGGCGTCGTCGCTATATATTATATATAAAACTAAGGAGAGCATTTAGATGCCAACTATTAATCAGTTGATTAGGAAGCCTCGCAAAAAGGCTATCAAAAAGTCGAAATCGCCAGCCTTGGGTTCGATTGTGAACACCCTTAAGACTAAGCGATACGAAACTGCTGCACCATTAAAACGTGGTGTATGTATTAAAGTAACTACTAAAACACCAAAAAAACCAAACTCTGCTATGCGCAAAGTTGCACGCGTACGTCTTACTAATGGCCAAGAAGTTTGGGCCTATATTGGTGGCGAAGGACACAACTTACAGGAACATGCTGTAGTCTTAGTACGCGGTGGTCGTGTACCAGATCTTCCAGGTGTACGTTATCACGTAGTCCGCGGGACGCTTGATCTTCAAGGCGTGCAAGGACGTAAACAAGGCCGTTCCAAATACGGTGCTAAGAAAGAGGGGAACTAATTATGCCACGTAAAACTACTAAATCACTTATCCGTAAAGTAAATCCAGATCGCAGATATCAGTCGATTATGGTGCAGAGGCTAATTAATAAGTCAATGCTTGATGGCAAAAAACAGGTCGCCGAACGTGCAGTCTATTCAGCAATTGAAGGCGCCGCTAAAAAACTCAAGTCTGAGAATCCGGTAGAAGTACTAGAAAAAGCCATCGCCAACATCTCGCCAGATTTTGAAGTAAAATCTCGTCGCGTAGGTGGAGCCAATTATCAAATTCCGTTCCCAATTGCTGGTCACCGACAAATGCATTTTGCTTTTTCGTGGTTAGTACAATCAGCCCGAGCACGTAGTGGTATGCCTTATGCCAAACGTCTAGAGGCTGAGATTATTGATGCCTACAATGAAACCGGCGCTGCTTTCAAGAAGAAAGAAGATACCCATCGTATGGCAGAAGCAAACCGGGCATTTGCACATTTTGCAAGATAACAACAAAAAGTGCCATTTTTTACGATTTTATGCTATAATGAGCATAAGCAGAATTAGGAGGTAAAAATGGTAAAGGTGGCGATTAACGGTTTTGGTAGAATCGGTCGAAACGCCCTCAAAATTTTATTGGAGCGCCATGACGTGCAAGTGGTAGCGATTAATGATATCACTGACGCCAAAACTCTAGCGCACCTTCTAAAATACGATTCGTCTTATGGGACTTACGATAAAAGGGTTGGTTACACTGATAGATCCATCATTGTGAACACTCGGGAAATACCGGTTCTTGCCGAAAAAGATCCAGCAAAATTGCCTTGGAAAAAATTAGACGTAGACGTAGTAATTGAATCAACGGGCTTTTTCACAAAACCCGAAGATGCCAAGTCGCACCTTAAGGCTGGAGCCAAAAAAGTAGTAATTTCTGCACCAGCCAAAGGCGAAGGTGCTAAAACTGTAGTGCTTGGTGTAAATGAAGATGCGATAGGATCTAACGATAAGATTATTTCCAATGCTTCCTGTACCACAAATTGCATTGCTCCAATTATGAAAATACTGGAAGATGAATTCGGGATTGAAAAAGCCATGATGACAACTGTGCATTCATACACTGGTTCACAAAGAATTTTGGACGCTCCAGCTAAAGATCTCCGTGAAGCTCGTTCAGCAGCGGAGAATATTGTGCCAACGACGACTGGTGCTTCTAAGGCCGCGGCACTTACCATCCCGAGTTTATTTGGAAAGTTTAACGGCCTTTCGGTGAGGGTACCAACCCCCGTGGTGTCTTTATCAGATATTACGGCCGTTCTAAAACGCGATACCACTAAAGAAGAATTAATAAACCTATTTAAAAAAATAGTCAAAGAGCCTTACTATGAAGGAATTATTGGCGTTGCCGAAGATGAACTAGTATCGTCTGATTTTATCGGTGACCCGCATTCGTGCATTGTAGACTTACCGCTGATAGACGTAGTTGGGGGGGACATGATCAAAATAGTGGCTTGGTATGATAATGAATGGGGGTATTCAAACCGCTTGGTTGAATTGACAGTTGATTTTGGGAAAGAAAATTAATGAAAGTATATATTGGATCAGACTATCGCGGTTTCGAAAAAAAGAAGATCCTGCTTGAATATTTGAATAGAAATGGTTTTGAAGCCGTTGATGTGGGTGCCTACAAGTATGTTGAGGGGGACGATTTTAATGATGCAGCCATTGAAGTGGCAAAGGTGGTGCGAGAGGAACCGGGTTCAAAAGGAATTTTGATTTGTGACTCCGCACACGGAGTAACGATGCAGGCAAATCGTTTTAAGGGGATACGAGCTGCACATTGTGATAGTGACGAATCGGCCAAGTTAGCACGAGAGCATGATGATGCTAATGTATTATGTTTGTCAGCTCATTTTTTGGATGATCAAAAAATGCAAGATATCGTAGATATATTTCTGAAAACAAGTTTTGAATCTTTAGAACGTCGAATTCGACGAATTAATCGTTTAGACGAAAGGGAGGATTATGCTTAGAACAGTTTCAATTGTGCCAACGATTTTGACTAATAATAAAATAGATTATCGTACACAGGTCGAGCGTATTAATGTTTTTACGCGTCGAGTACAAATTGATGTGACAGACGGAATTTTTGCGCCTGCAACAACCTTGGACGTTACAAACATTTGGTGGCCAAAAAACTGGGATGCAGACCTGCACTTAATGACAGCACGACCATCTGGATATCTAGACACGATTTTAAAATTATCGCCATCGCTCTGTATTTTGCACGCTGAAGTCGAAGAGGATTTAACACCAATTTTTGTTGCGCTAAAAGATGCCGGTATTAAAACTGGCTTGGCGTTGCTACCTTCAACTTTCCCAGGCGCAGTAAAACATTATATTGATGCAGTGGATCATGTTTTAATTTTTGCTGGACAGCTTGGCAAACAGGGGGCTCCTGCTGACATGATGCAAATGGAAAAGATTCCTTTAATTCGCAATATGAAGCCAGAAGCAGAGATCGGTTGGGATGGTGGAGTAAATATGGCGAACGTGCGAGCCTTAGCACACGCCGATCTTGATGTGATTAACGTGGGGTCAGCAATCGCTAAAGCCGAAAATCCAGCCGCAGTATTTCAGCAAATGGTAGCAGAAATTGATAAAAATGGAGTGGTAATCTGATGGCAAGAATAGTTTCGCTTGGAGCAGCTCTGCAGGACCTTTATCTTATTGATCACGATGATTTGGCACCAACAACAATGGGTGAAACTGCAGTTTTTGGCAAGGTTATTGTGGGGTCTAAGATCGATATTGACAAAATTCGTTACAGCGTCGGTGGAGGAGGAATCAATTCGGTAATTGCTTTTGCAAGGCATGGACACGAGGCGATCTTCCTCGGCAATATCGCTCGCGATCCGGCAGGTTCACTAGTTATTAAAACCCTAGACCATGAAGGTGTAGATAATAGTTATGTGAGTTTTTTGGAACGAAAGGCTACTGGTGTCTCGGTGATTTTGTTGGACTCAAAAACTGGAGAACGCACAATCTTGACTTATCGGGGGGCTTCCGAACAATTCGGTAATATTTCAGAAAAAGATTTAGATTTAATACAACCAGATTGGTTGTATGTCACGACTCTACGTGGTGATTTAGACACATTGATTAGGTTTTTTAAGAAAGCTAGGTCAATAGGTACAAAAATTATGTTTAACCCTGGCATAAAGGAACTTGAGCAACCAAAGGAACTATTAAGGTTATTAAAGTACGTTGATGTTTTGAATGTAAACAAACTTGAGGCAGCGATGCTAGTGCCTGGGACGATATTAACCGAACTGTTTTATAGATTAAGTGGTTATACAAAAAGCGTGTTGATCACGGACGGCGCAATGGGCGGAATTGCCGGAAACGGTAAAGAAGTTTATCGTTTCGGCATTTATGAAGATACTAAAGTAAAAGATTCAACCGGGGCAGGCGATGCATTTGGCTCTGGGTTTTTGGCGCATTTATCTGCGGGCCACACTTTTAAGGATTCTTTAATATTTGCCTCGGCCAATTCTACGGCGGTGGTTTCAAAAATAGGTGCAAGCAAAGGAATTCTAACCGGAACAGAACATTTGCATCCTATGCCAATACAAAAATTATAAAGGAGTTTTATGCTAAAAGCAGAAGAAGAATTATTAAAGAAATTATCAATCGCGGATTTGGAGCGAGCAAACGCTTATGCCAAAGATTTAGTAAGAGGGCTTCAGATTGTACGGTCATTTCCGCAGGGAGTGACGGTTTTTGGCTCGGCAAGATTACCACAAGATGACAAATATTGCAAAATGGCCTTTGAACTCGGACATCTGTTGGCGGAAAATGGTCACGCGGTGATTACGGGCGGTGGTCCTGGCATTATGGAAGCGGCTTCGCATGGAGCTTATGAGATTGGTGGGCGAACGATCGGCCTAAATATTACTTTGAAACACGAACAACACCCAAACCCTTATCTAACAGACTGTTTGACTTTTGAGTATTTTTTCGCACGTAAAGTGTCGTTGGCAATGGCAGCAAAAGTATTCGTCTTTTTTCCGGGTGGGTTTGGTACGATGGATGAGGTCTCAGAAATATTGTGCTTGATGCAAGAAGCTAAGATGCCAAAAATGCCGGTCTTTTTGATTGGAAAAACTTATTGGCGAAATTTTGATCGAATTATCAAAAAAATGCTAGAGATGAAATTAATTAATTTAGAAGATACTAAAATTTTTAAAATCACCGACGATATACGAGAAGTTGTAAAAGCGGCAAACAAAATAGGGCATCCGAAGATTTCAGAGAATTTTTACGATGGTTTTCGCGAAGCTAGTGCGCTAGACCAAGCCTAGAATTCGATTCGGCTATCCGAATAAGTTCGTTGTATTTAGCAATACGTTCGGAACGTGAAAGGGAACCGGTTTTAATTTGACCGACACCGAGACCTACGGCGAGATGTGCAATGGACACATCCTCGGTCTCGCCAGAGCGATGCGACATCACAGTGTGATAGCCGGCATTTTTTGCCATTAATACCGTGTTGATAGTTTCGGATAGAGTACCGATTTGATTGGGTTTAATAAGAATAGCATTAGCGACGTGTTGTTCAATGCCTTTTGCGAGTAATTCGGTGTTAGTAACAAATAAGTCGTCACCCACCAACTGAACGCGACTGCCTAACCGTTCGGTCATAATTTTCCAATTGACCCAATCGTTTTCAGCAAGACCGTCTTCTATAGAAACAACCGGGTAGTTATCGATAATCCAGGTGTACCAATTGATGAGATCGTCGGCAGATTTCCAATCACCGTTAGTTTTTAAGACATAATGATCTTGATCGTAGAATTCGCTGGCGGCGATATCCATGGCGATAGCGATATCCTTACCAAAACGATAACCAGAACACTCTACGGCTTGTTTAATACAATCTAGCGGTTCATTATTGCCTTCGCGCACCTTAGGCGCATAACCACCTTCGTCACCTACGGTAGTAGGATAGTTTCGCTCAGCTAAAACTTTTTTAAGTGAGTGAAAAACCTCGGCACCCATCCTAATGGCTTCAGCGATATTGCCGGCACTTTTAGGTACAATCATATATTCTTGAAAATCGGTAGCCCAGTCGGCATGCTCTCCGCCATTCATAACATTCATCATTGGCATAGGAATAGACATTTCGTCAGTAGTACCAGCAAGCGCAGCAATATATTGATAAAAAGGCTGCTTCGCGGCTTTAGCGTTGGCCTTAGCGTTGGCGAGCGAAACCGCAAGTATGGCGTTGGCACCAAGAGCGGATTTATTATCGGTGCCATCGAGATCGAGCATGATTTGATCGACGATTTTTTGATCAGAAGTATTGCCAACTAACACGTCATGGATTTTTGAATTAACATTCCAAACTGCTTTTAGAACTCCTTTGCCATGATAACGTGCGTCATCACCATCGCGAAGCTCTAAAGCTTCGCCCGAACCAGTAGAAGCACCGGAAGGAACAATGGCACGACCAAAACCACCGTTTTCAAGATAGACTTCAGCCTCAACAGTAGGGTTGCCACGAGAATCTAGAACCTCTCTAGCTTTAATATTCGAAATTACGAAATTATCATCCATGAGTTTATTATATACTAATTTAAAAACTTTATGCTAAAATAAACATAAGAACTAATGTTTTTGGAGGAGTTTTTTTATGAGTAAAGAGTTTGAAGGAACGCCAAACCCCCTCAATCCGAACCTTAGATTAAGTACATTAAACTCAGAACCGACAATTAATCCAGAACCGACAACCAATCTGAAACCGCTAGATGCGAATTCATCAGAGCTAGTCGCCCCAAATAATAGCGGTCGGTCTGTCGATGGAATGATAAACCCACAGCCCGTACAAGAAATAGTTGAGAAAACCGACGTAGTAATTGAAGAAACTGCGCCGATAGATCCAATGGCCCGACCAATGGAAAAAGCACCAGAACCAACCAATAAGCCAAAAAAGAAAAAGACTGGCCTCGTCGTCGGAATTCTAATTTGTTTGTTGGTGACAGTGGGATGCGGAGTCGCTGCAATGCTTTTGACTTTAAATGCCCAAAATGCCGACCGAGTACTAGCGGCCATGAATAAATTAATGGGGGGCGAAGTGCCGAAATTAATAGCAATAGAAGGGGACATTAATTTAACCTCTACAGACGATACTCTCCCATACTCGTCTCTTGCAATTAAATTTAATGCCGGGATTAATGGTAAGACCAACGAAAACTTTGCCAACGCTACAGTTGCCGCGATCCTGCCGAACAAAACTAAATCTTCGTTTGATGCCAGTGAGATTAAAACTTCTGGTGGCGATTTGTATTTAAAGTTATCCGGCATAGTAGACGCGCTGGATGGTCTTGGCTCTTCCGTGGTTGACAATGTTGAGTGCACCAACAAAGAAGATGAAGAATGTCTAGAACAAACAGCCCTAGTGAATCTAGATTTTTCTAATGTATTTGAAATAATTGACGATGAATGGATTAGAATACCGAGTAGTGAGTTTAGCAATTTGACAGATGTTGTTCCGGTTGACAAAACGGTTCCGTGTTTGATTGACGTAGCTGGGAATTTAAGCAAATACAATAATAATTTTGCAGAAATATATAACAATAATCCATTTATTATTTATTCGACTGAGAATTTAACGGTCAGCCAGAAGAAAGATCCGTTGTATCGAATTGGTTTTGATGATGAGAAGTTGGCGGGATTCATTAACTCAATGAATAATTTTGACTTTTTGAATGAAATGCTAGCTTGCACAGATAATCTAGCAATGAATCAGGAAGTAACGGCGAACGATTTATCTCGAATTACAACGATTTTGCCAGAAATGTACGTAGAGATTGACGAAAACAATGATTTTACGCGAGTGTATTTTGATTTTTCTGATATTGAAGAAGATACCAACTCCACTATTACTGCAGATCTTTCATTATTTTATCCGACGAGTATTATGGTACAAGATCCCGAAAATTATATTGATATAGACGAGGCTTTATCTGAGATTTTGAAAACGCTCTATGGCGAAGACGTTTATGGTTTTACCATAGAGTAGCATTAGGCCTTGACTTTTTCGACAAAGTGTGCTATAATCGAGATATGAATGAGGTTTTAAAACAAAAACTGGATAAGCTCCCGGTGGAACCGGGGGTTTATTTTCATAAAAATGAGGCGGGTGAGATTATTTATGTAGGAAAGGCGGCGGTATTAAAAAACCGAGTACGACAATATTTTCAAAAATCACATAAGGATGTAAAAACTGCGGCCTTGGTACGAGAGATTTATGATACAGATTGGATCGTAGTAGACACCGAAATGGATGCACTTTTCCTTGAATCCGAGATGATAAAGAGGTATATGCCAAAATGGAATATCCTACTTCGTGACAATAAGACAGTTTCGTACGTCCGGATTCCAATGAATATAGAAGTGCCTGATGTATCTTTTACGCGTACGCCAATGGACGACAAAGCTACTTACATTGGACCATTCTATGGTAAGACTTCCGTAGAAAAGGCTTTAAGAATTCTTCGACGAGTGTTCCCATATTACGATAAACCGTATAGCGGTAAAAAGACTTTGAATACAGATTTAGGATTGACGCCCGGTATTGAAATTGGTAAAACCACACCGAAAGACTACAAAAGAAATTTGCGAAAACTAATACGGTACCTTGAAGGCGATCGGGAAAAACTAATCAAAGAACTTGAAAAAACGATGAAGAATGAAGCGGAACGAGGAAATTATGAGCTAGCGGCAGAGGCGCGCAATCAATTGTTCGGGTTGAAAGAATTAAAGAAAAAAATTGTGTTTTCAGACAGGGAATTTCTGGATATTTCGTCGGATAAAGCCTTAAAACAATTGCAAGACTTGTTGGAGCTAGACAAACCGCCTCGGAGAATAGAAGGATATGACATTTCACATCAATCGGGTTCTGACACTGTAGGGAGTATGGTGGTATTTATCAACGGAACGGCAGCAAGAAGCGAATATCGGAAATTTAAAATCCGTACCTCTACTAATGACGATCTTAAAAGCATGCAAGAGGTAATTACAAGAAGGCTAAAACATAAAGAATGGAAATTCCCGGATTTAATTATTTTGGACGGAGGGGCAAATCAGGTTAATGCCATTTTGCCGTTAGTGAGACCCTTTGATATCCCAGTGATTGGACGTAATAAATCTGGCAATCATTCTAAGTCAACGAAGGTGCAACTAGCAATTCCAAATTATTTAGAATTACCCGATAACTCCCATGTCGCACGACTGATTGCTAGAGTTGACGAAGAATCGCATCGTTTTGCAATTACTTACCATTCTTTACTCAAAAGAAAAAATATGCTAAAGTAGGGGCAGGAGTTATTTTATGCAAATAGGAAGTTTTTTAGAAACAGTCATCTTTATTTCTGCAGTTTTGACAGTACTTTTGATTCTTTTACAGCAAAGAGGCGCATCTCTTGGAGCGGGGTCTGGTAGCTCGGGCGAGCTTTATACTACCAGACGTGGACTTGAAAAATCACTTTTTGTAACAACTATTATTTCCGCAGTTGTTTTTGTGGGATCAATTTTAGGACTTTTATTAATTCCGGCATAATATGGTTAATTCTATCAAAAAGCGTGGGCAAAAGTTTTTAAGAAAGTTCTCGAGAGCTTCTCTTAGGGCTAGCGAAGAAAGCAAAGAGCATATCCGCGAAAATCTGATTAGGCGCTTGTCACACATAGAAAACATAAAATTATTAATTCTTGAATGGGGGCTTTTGGTGTTTGCTTTAATAATGCTTGCGGTGGCGCAAGCATTTTGGTTTGGTGATTCTTATGCGGAAAATGTCTACACTTCTGGTGGTACTTATATTGAAGCGACTGTAGGGGAAGTTAATTCGATGAATCCGTTATTTGCCACTACGGATAGCGAAAAAATTTTGAGTCGCTTAATGTTTGCAACGATTGCGACAATTGATTACTCCGGTCGTCCTGGAATTGGGTTGGCCAATGTCATTGTGCCCAGTGAGAATGGGAAAATTTGGACAGTAAAATTACGTGATGACTTAAAATGGTCGGACGGAGAACCAATTACTAACGATGATGTGATTTTTACTACAGAGTTAATAAAAAATCCCGCAGTAAACTCGATTTATAGCTCTAACTTGTCTAATGTGAGGGTTTCGGAGAACGAAAATGGAGAAATTATTTTTACCCTACCGACAGCTTATGCTGATTTTATCGCCGCATTAAATATACCAGTTTTACCGAAACACGTCTTAAGTGATACTGACCCGCGAACTTTGATAGAGAATAGTTTTTCGAATTCGCCGGTGACCTCTGGAGCATTTTCTTTTAATGCGTTGCAAAGAGCCGATGCTTCGGGTGAGCAGGTGATTTATTTGTCAGCTAATCCTTATTATTATAAAGGGAAACCGCTTTTGAATAGTTTCGCGGTGCACACGTACGTTGACAAAAATTCTGTGATTAATGCCGTAAATGCGGGAGCGGTAACAGCAACAGCAGAACTGTCTGGGGCGGATGCTCATAAAATTATTTCTGGACAATTTTATCAAAAAGATTCAAAGCTAAACTCAGGAGCATTTATTTTCTTTAATGCTACCAGTGCTTCAGTAAAAGATGCGTCTTTAAGGGCGGAAATTCGCCGAGGGATAGATTTGGAGAAAATTCGAGCTGCAGCCCCTGGTACCACGGTACTTAATTATCCATTGACAAGTTCGCAAATTCAATTGACGAACTATCCGGCAATTCCCGAACATAATTTCGATGAAGCTAAGACTAAAATTGCTACAATGTCTGGAGAAAACGAAATCCAAGTAGAAATTGCAACCGTAAACTCAGGATATTTACCTGGAGTTACGAATGCGGTAGCTGAATCTTTAGAAGCGCTTGGCATTCATGCCAATGTGACAGTCTATGAAGAAAACCAAGAGTTTATTACTAATGTGATTGCTAGAAGAAGCTATGACATTTTGGTGTATGAAGTGGAGTTAGGTGCCGATCCAGATCTTTTACCGTATTATCATTCTTCTCAGGCTTCGGCGAATGGTTTGAACTTATCAAACTATCGCAACGCTTTGGTTGACGATTTGTTGCTTAGTGCGCGCGACACCACTAACGAAGCTTCACGAATCAAAAAGTATGAGACTTTTTTGGAATATTGGGTAACTGGCGTACCAGCAATTGCACTTTATCAGCCGAATTTAACTTATTTTTACAATAAAAACGCGCGGACTTTTAGCAATGATGTTAGATTAGTGACAGCACTTGATCGTTTTTCAGATATTACAGAGTGGGCCGTCACCAAAGCCACGAAAAATAAAACCCCGTAACTTACATTATATGTTATAATTATTGCATGCACCTGTGGTGGAATTGGTAGACACGCTACCTTGAGGTGGTAGTGGCCATATTTACGGCTGTGCTGGTTCAAATCCAGTCAGGTGCACCACATACAATATGCGCGGTTAAAAAGGAGGTGAATGAAAAAAATATTTTCAGGGATTTTGTTGTTTGGCGTAGTGATGATAACTAGTCTTGGGTTGTTTTATCCGGTCGATTCTTATGCGGATGAAGAAGAAAGCACAACGACAAGTTCTGGAACCAGCATTAGCTTAACGCCGGTCAGCAAAATTCTTCAGATCGCTTCCAATTCGGTCTATAGTGATAGTTTTACAGTGACAAACGGTGGAGACTCGACAATAAGAATAGAGGTTTATGCAACACCTTATTCTTATGTCTATTCAGAAGAAGAAGATTTATATAAACTTGGCTTTAGTAACGAAAACAATTACACCCAAATATCACGTTGGATTACTTTTTTAGATACAAAGGGTGATTATGTCAAAAACACCGTTTTTACGATTGAGCCACAAAATTCACTCAAAATTGATTACCGGATTTCTACTCCCAATAATATTCCAAGCGGTGGTCAGTATGCTGTGATATTTGCGCATACCTTGTCTAACGCCACTTCTTCAAGTGGTATTCGTACCGAAGCTAGCCCTGGAATGGTCATTTATGGACGTTCAACTGAGGGCGAATCGATCGTTTCCGCACAGATTTCCGATCTTGAAATTAGACAGAACGTCACAGAAAATGGAACGACTAGAAATAATTTTTATGCCTCAGCTAAAATCAAAAATACAGGAAATGTAGATTTTAGTGCTAAGGCCGTTTTAAAAGTGGATCCAATTATTGGTGGCGGTAGTTACGAAACGCCTGCAAATGCCGGTAGGTTATCGGTAATACCGGAAACCGAATTGATTTTGTCGGATGAATGGACAGATACTCCAGGATTTGGTTTTTATAAAGTCACCTGGACGGTAACAGTTGGGGATTCTGTCGAAACAATTGAAAAAGTTATTTTCTTGATCTCTCCGGTAGCAATTATTATAACCATAATCTTCTTGACAATTATCGTTATTTGGATTATAATCAGTTCTAGGAAGCGTAAAGAACGCCGTTCTAGATTGGCTGTCTAGATGGCTCTTACTGCGAGTAAGGAGTCTTTACAAAACCAAAACAAAAATAAAACATAAAAAGAGAGCGTAGAGTATGAAAAGACACATAAAAAAGGCGTTTGGGTTCTTTGGCTTGTTGTTGGTTGTTGCGACTACGGTTTTTGCGGCAACCTTACCAGTGCCGGAAGCAACCGCAACGACGACCGTAACGGATACCATTACGGTAAGAGTAATAGGTTCGGTACCAAATGTAAGTATTTTGGGAATATCTAATGATGAAATTATTACGGTGCCGAGGCAATCATTTATAGTGAATTATGAGAATGTAGAAACCTTAGCAGTAATTTTGGAACATAAAGATGTGGATGGTAATATAGCAACGTATACGTTGGACGAATTGACACCAAATTATATACCAGGCACAGAAGAATATAATATACATTTATAAAGTAGTGAAAGGCGGACGCTATGACAATATTAAAAGCAAAAATCACTAAAATATCTGCTCTAATATTAATAATGATAGCAACTTTACTGCCAACGGTTGGAGCCTGGGCAAAAGATGTTGATATCTTAGCATCTAACTATGGCTATGGTGAATATGTAGTAAAGGCTGGTGGTACTGGGTACGGGGTATATGATGAGGATTTAGTAAAATTCTACTATTACCCAGTAGATGGAGAGGTGTCTGAAAACGAGGATACGGGTGATTACGCCGTGAGTTTGGAATATGATGCGGATGATGGAACGGGAGGAGACACCGGCGAAGTATCGCGCGTGCTTATAAATATTTTAGACCAGAATGGTGACCCAGTAGGACCGTCTCCGATTGAAGTACTCGCACCGGTCAAAACCGTCAACTTTAATTTAGATGGATATGGAATGGCTTCTGGCATCTATACGGTAACAGCTACAGCCTATAATAAAAATGGCGAACTATTATATAAACCGATTAAGATTGGTGAGATTGAGTACGAAATAATACCGGTACCAGATACGGGTACATTCTTTCAGGGTTTAAATATTTCGAAAGAAGATTATCTAATAACCGGTTTGATAATCTTCTTCGTGGTGGGGATTTGCGGAATTTATCTCGTAACAAGATCTGGCAAGAATGTAAAAAAACGTCGTTAAAAATACTCTACTATTATAAAATTAACCCCTTGCAGGGGTTAATTTTATTTTTCTTGAGCCTCGGCTTTTTTCTTGGCTTCTTTAGCAGCCTTTTTTGCCTTGTTTTCGAGGGCATCTTTTAATTTTTTGGCTTTCTCGGCACGGGCTTTAAAGCGATCAACGCGACCCTCGGTGTCGATAATCTTCTCTTCGCCAGTAAAGAAAGGGTGGCTCTTTGAAGAAATTTGAATTTTAACTAGGGGATATTCGTTTCCATCTTCCCATTTGATGGTTTCTTCGCTTTTAGCGGTGGATTTGGTCAAAAACGAAAATCCGGCCGATTCGTCAGAAAAGACAACAAAGCGATAATCTTTAGGATGTAATTCTTTTTTACTCATAATTAGGGTTTATTATATCAGATGTTTACAAAAATGTAAAGATGTGGTATAATGGGGTTATACGTCAATTTTAACGAAACAGCTCTAGGGAGGTTTCCTTACGAATAACCCTGGGGCGAAGAGAAAGGAAATCATAGATGGCAGTAAATGTCGATATGAAAACAATGCTAGAAAGTGGTGCTCATTTTGGTCACAAGACTAGCCGGTGGCACCCAAAAATGGCGCCCTACATCCACTCCAAAAGACAGGATGCGCACATTATTAATCTTGAAAAAACGGTTGAGGGACTAGAGAAGGCCCTACCGAAAATTACCGAAATCACCAAAAATGGTAAAAAAATACTTTTCGTAGGTACCAAAAAACAAATGAAAGATACTGTTAAGGAAGCTGCCGAAGCCGTGGCAATGCCATATGTAACAGTGCGTTGGGTTGGTGGCACTCTTACCAATGTTGAAACAGTAAATCGTCAGATTAAAAAATTAAAAGATTTGGAACGCCGGATGGCTTCGGGCGAACTTGAAAACCGTTATTCCAAGCTTGAAGTCCAGAGATTTCAAGAAGAAATCGATCTTTTGAATGAACGCTATGGTGGAATCAAAGAAATGGCCGAGCAGCCAGCAGCCATCGTCATAATAGACGCCAATGAAGACAAAAACGCCATTAAGGAAGCCAATGTGCTTAATATACCAGTTTTTGCGATTACTGATACTAATGTCGATCCGACTAATATCGATTATGTAATCCCGGCAAACGATGATTCAATTAAGGCTACTAAATTAATCCTTGGCTATTTTGTAGAAGCGATCAAAGAAGGTAAAAAATAATTTGCGTAAATTAAATTTAAGGAGGCAAAAATTATGGCTGAAATTTCAATTGAACAAATTAAAAAGCTAAAAGAGCTTTCGGGCGCAGGGTTGACCGATGCGAAACAAGCTTTGGTTGAGGCCGAAGGTGATTTTGATAAGGCTTTGGAAGCGATGCGTAAAAAAGGTTTAACTAAAGCCGAAAAGAGGGGTGACCGCGAAACTCGCGAGGGCTTGGTGGACGCCTATATTCACGACGGACGTCTTGGCGCAATCGTAGAAGTGAACTGCGAAACTTCTTTTGTGGCCAAAACTGATGAGTTTAAGACTCTGGTGCATCAAATCGCGATGCAAATCGCTTCGATGGCGCCGCTTTATGTTTCTGAGGATGACATTCCCGAAGATGCGCGTGTCGCTAAAATTAAAGAGCTAGAAGCTAACTTTAAAGGTCCAGAAAATATGAAAGAGAAGATTCTTGAAGGCCAAATGAAGAAAGCTTTTGCTGATAAGGTTTTAATGAATCAACCTTACATTTTAGACGATACGAAAACCGTAGAGCAGTTTATTAAAGAAGCAATTGCAAAGACCGGTGAAAATATTACCGTACGACAATTTAAGCGAATTGAGCTTGGTGTAATAGAATAAAAATAGCCCTAGGGGGCTATTTTTGATATAATGATTATATAAACAAGGAGTTCTATGTTTGACACTAAAGAAGACCGTAAGAAAATGGAGAGCGTGATTGAACGATTTAAAGACGAGATGAAAAAAGCACGCACTGGACGAGCGCATCCGGATATGCTCTCGGGGATTAAAGTTGAGGCTTATGGACAATTTATGCCGCTCAATCAGGTGGCAAATGTAACAGCAGCAGACGCAACGCTTCTGGTAATTACTCCGTTCGATCCTTCAACTATTCAGGCAATTACAACTGCGATTCGAGCTGATCAAGCTTTGGGGCTAAATCCAGCCGATGACGGGCGAGTAATTCGAGTACCAATCCCAGCTTTGACTGAGGAAAGGAGAAAAGAAATCGTTAAAACTGCCTCTGCTAAAGTCGAGGAGGCCAAAGTAGCAATCCGCAATGTCCGTGAAGATGCAAGAAAAGCCGTGAAAATTGCTGCCGAAATGAGTGAGGATGTAAAAAAACGAGCTGAAAAGGAAATTGACGATCTCACAAAGGAATTTAATGACAAAATTGATGCCGAATTTAAAACTAAATCTGATGAGATAATGAAAATATGAGTCTAACACATTTAGGAATTATTGCGGACGGGAACCGTCGTTGGGCGGTAGAACAGGGACTCCCGAAGATTGAAGGGCATACCCATGGGTTAAAGGTAATTGAACAACTAGTGGAAGCAGCGGCAAAAATGAATATACCATATATAACTTTTTATGTGTTTTCAACCGAAAACTGGGGACGAGCAGAAGCGGAAGTTTCACACATTATGAAGTTGGCTGAAACTATGATTTTAAAAATGGCTAAAAAAATGGCCGCAAACAATATACGGCTTTTGGTTTTAGGCTCTAAAAATAAGGTTGGTCCAGCCTTAATTTCGCTTGGTGAAAAGGCGCAAAAAATAACCGCTGACTGTACTGGAACAACGGTGTGCTTTTGTTTTAATTACGGCGGCGAGCAGGAAATTGCCGATGCGGCCAATAAAGTTCTGGAGGCAGGCGAACAAATTACGCCACAAACCATCCGCAAACATCTATACAAACCTGAAGTGCCAGATGTTGATATGGTGGTGAGAACCTCGGGCGAGCAACGGATTTCTGGTTTTATGCTCTGGCGAGCAGCTTATGCAGAATTTATGTTCATAAAAAAATACTTCCCGGAAATGACCGGAGAAGATATCAAGAAAATTTTAAAAGAATACGAAAAACGTAACCGCCGGTTTGGGAAATAGTGGTATAATTTGTTTATGGATATATTTGTTGGGGTGATTGTTGGTTTGTTGGTGTTGATGGCATTGGTAATTTTGCATGAATTCGGGCATTTTTTAGCAGCTAGAAGAAACCATGTAAACGTATTGGAATTTGGAATTGGATTCCCGCCACGAGCAATTGCTTGGGTAAAAGACACAAAGACTGGTAAATGGCGACGTTTGCCTAAAAGCGAATGGAAAAAGGAAAAGCTTGCAAAAGTCGTTTATTCAGATGAGGAAGATAAGAGTTTTGCCCAAAAAGGAATGATTTTTAGTTTGAATTGGTTGCCAATTGGTGGTTTTTGTCAAATGGACGGCGAATCAGCCGAAGATATACGTAATGGAACTTTTGGCAAAACAAACTTTTGGAACAAGACCAAAATTTTGTTTGCTGGGGTATTAATGAACTGGTTGGTAGCTTTTGTAATTTTCACAATTCTTGCCTGGACGGGAATGCCAGAGTTTTTGGACGAACAATTTAAACTACCAGTTGATACCCGGACTGATTCAACGCCAGTTGAAGTGGTATTGGTGGCCGAAGGCTCACCAGCCGAACGAGCAGGAATAAAAAGTGGAGATTATATCGTTTCCGTAGATGGGAATGAATTCCTGCATGCTAGCGAGATTATAGATTACAATGAAGAACATGCCGGAGAAGAAGTCGTTTATAAAATTTATCGACGTGGCGAGGATGGATGCAATTGTGACAAAAACGAAGATTTTACAGTGACATTAAATGAAACGGGCGCCGAATACCTACTTGGTGTTTCAATGGCGACTGCTCAATCTTTATCATATTCAACCTGGTCGGCGCCAATTGTTGGAGCAGGACTAACCGTCCAACTAACTGGTGAAACTTTTAAGGGAGTTGGAATAATGCTATGGAATTTAATTTCTGGCATTGGATCACAATTTAGTTTTGATGCTGGGGTGCGCGAAAGCGGACAGGAGGCAATTTCGGCGGTGGGTGATTCGGTCTCTGGTCCTGTGGGGATTATTGGGGTTTTGTTCCCGGCTTTTACTGCGGCCGGTCCGACGAATTTAGCGTTTTTGGCGGCCTTAATTTCAGTCTCGCTGGCCTGCATGAATGTACTGCCAATCCCGGCACTCGATGGTGGACGCTGGCTTCTTATTGCAATTTATAAAATACGTAAAAAAAAGCTCACCAAAGCAGTTGAGGAAAAAATTGTGTCACGAGCTTTTATGGTGCTCCTGGCTTTGATTTTTATTGTGACGATCCTTGACATTATAAGGATAACGCAGTAATGAAGGGGGCGCCTAAGACTATCCCGAAAAAGAATCGGAAAAACACTTGTTTTAGTGTGTTTGCCATGTTGATTTGGGTAGCAGCATCGGTTATAGTGTCACAACTCGCTATTGGGTATTTGATGGCTTTTATCCTCGGAGTCGAAAAATTCGCTCAGCCAGTTTGGACGGCCATTTATTCGGCACTTTCTTATATTGTGGCAATGGCCTTAATAATCTTGGTACCGGTGAAGATAAAGATAAAAACCAGTCGAACTGAGCTAGGGCTAAAGGGTTCTCCAACCTGGACCGATATTGGTTTGGCACCCGTGGGATTTGTGGCATATCTACTTTTAGCGGCTGGCATCACGGCGATTTTTAATCTATTGCCGTGGTTTAATGCTAGCGAAATCCAAGAGCTTGGTTTTAGCGTTTATGTGATGGGAGTTGATAGAATTGTGGCTTTTATTACACTGGTTGTGATTGCTCCGATCGCAGAGGAAATAATTTTCCGAGGATGGTTGTACGGCAAAATGCGTGAAATTTTATCAAAAAAAGTTTCCGATAAAACTTCGATGATATTTTCGATTTTCTTAGTTTCTCTATCGTTTGGTATCATACATTTACAATGGAATGTAGGTGTGAATGTCTTCGCGATGTCGATAGTGTTATGTGGACTACGAGAAATAACTGGGACAATTTACTCTGGGATATTACTACATATGCTAAAGAATGGAGTAGCTTTCTATCTACTCTACGTTTTAGGAATGTAGTATAATAGTAGTTATGAGATTTTCAAAAACTTTTGTTAAAACTTTAAGGGAGGCACCAAAAGACGAAACCGCTAAAAACGGAGCTTTACTCACGAGGGCTGGATATATCCATAAAGAAATGGCAGGAGTATATGATTTTTTGCCGTTAGGATTAAAGGTAATCGAAAATATCAAGACTATCATCCGTGAGGAGTTAAATAAACTCGGTTGTGAGGAAATTTTGATGTCGTCTTTACAGAACCCCGAGCCGTGGGAAAAGACTGGTCGGTTTTCCGATCAAGAAGTAGATATTTGGTTTAAAACCGAATTAGCATCTGGCGGAGTCTTGGGTTTGGCACCAACCCATGAAGAACCAATTACGGAACTTTTGAAATCTTATGTCTCGAGCTACCGAGATTTGCCATTATATGTTTATCAATTTCAAACTAAATTCAGGAATGAGCTCCGGGCAAAGTCGGGAATTTTGCGCGGACGAGAGTTTTTGATGAAAGATTTATACAGTCTACATACTTCAGAAGAAGATTTAGATCGTTTTTATGCGGAGGTTGAAAAGGCCTACGAACGAATCTTTGAAAGACTCGGAATTGGTGACTGCACTTTTGAGACTTTTGCATCGGGTGGAATTTTTGCTAAATATTCGCACGAATTTCAGACTTTTTTGCCGGTAGGAGAAGATACAGTTTACTATAATGCTGATAAATCGGTGGTTCTAAATAAGGAAGTGCTAGACGAAGAAGTGATGGCAGATCTGGGAGTAAAACGCGAAGATTTACAAGAAACAACCGCAGCAGAGGTTGGTAATATCTTTAAATTAAAGTTCAAATATTCAGAACCTTTGGGATTAAATTATATTGACGAGGAAAATGCTCAAAAAACGGTTTATATGGGTTGCTATGGAATTGGTGTATCGCGTCTAATGGGTGTGATTGCTGAAAAATTTGCCGATGAAAAAGGTTTAGTCTGGCCAGAAACAGTGGCTCCGTTTAAATATTATTTAGTGGGGATTGGCGAGAATGGCATACGCACAGCGGAAGAATTTTATACCGGACGAGAAACAGAGATATTTTTTGACGATCGTAATTTAAGGCCAGGTGAAAAATTTGCCGATTCTGAACTAATGGGGTTACCTTACCGCATTGTAATTTCTGATAAGACTTTAACTGAGGATGCAGCGGAATTAACTAATCGCCAAACTGGCGAAACAAGGTTAATAAAATTAACAGAGCTTTAGACTGAAAAAAGGGTTGACGAGCGAAGGGTTTTAAAGTAAACTCTTTTAAGAACTACTAAAAAGTAGGAGTCTTTATGATTAAAAAGAGTATAAATTTGACCATTGAAGGTAAAAAAGAATTAGAACAAGAATTAGATGCTTTAATAAAAGGGCGCCCAGCGATTGCTGATAAGATTGCGACGGCGCGGGCTTTTGGTGATTTATCGGAAAATGAAGAATATTCTTCGGCACGCAATGAGCAGAAAATAGCTGAAGGACGAATTTTGGAGATTCAAGAAATTTTGAAAAATGCTAAAGTTATCCGTAGTGGGAAAAAGAACAAAGTTGATCTTGGTGTCTATGTGGATTTAGACATGGAAGGACGCAAAGTTTCGTATGCTTTGGTGGGGCCGACCGAAGCCAACCCGTTAGAGGGGAAAATTTCGAACGAATCGCCAATTGGTAAAGCTCTGCTTGGACGAAAACCTGGCGAAGAATTTGAGTTTAACGGGAAAAAGGTTAAGATTGTCGAAATCAGGTAACATGATATAATATAAATTATGTTACTTGAAGATTATCGCAACGAAAGGTTGCGCAAACTTGAGGAGATTCGCGAGAGAGGAATTGACCCTTATCCGGCGAAATCTCATCGCAACACTAAAATTTCTGACATCATCAATTACTTTGATGAAAAACAAGGACAAAGTGTGACGATTGCAGGTCGGATCGCAGCAATACGTTCATTTGGAAAACTGGTCTTTATTAAATTGCGTGATTATTCTGGCGAAGTACAGATTTTTATGAAGGCTGAGGGAGACACTCCGGAAGGCTTGTTTGGTGTAAAAGAAATTAAGCTACTCGATATTGGAGATTTTATTGAAGCAACCGGCAGAGTGGGCAAAACACAAACTGGTGAAATCTCGGTGTTTGCAAATTCTGTAAAACTGTTAACTAAATCTTTGCGACCGTTGCCAGAAAAATTTAGCAATAAAGAAGAGCGATACCGCCGACGTTATGTAGATATGAATGTAAACCCGGAAGTACGCGAGAGGCTAGTAAGGCGATCTAAGTTTTGGCAAGCAACCCGGGATTTTATGAACAAACATGGCTTTATCGAAATAAATATTCCAGTATTAGAGCATACCACCGGTGGAGCAGATGCGCAGCCATTTGTGACACATATGGATGCGCTAGACGAAGATTTTTATTTGCGTATTTCGCACGAGTTGCCTTTGAAACGGCTGATCGGTGGTGGGTTTGAAAAAGTTTATGACATCGGACCAAGATTTAGAAATGAAGGCGTAGATGACGAGCATTTGCCAGAGCATATTGCATTTGAAGCATACGCGGCCTACGAAAATTATGAAGACGGAATGAAGTTTTACGAAGAAATGATGAAATACGTAGCAATGGAAACCTGGGGAACTTTAAAATTTAACGTGAGTGGATTTGAAATTGATTTGGATTGTGAGTGGCCACGTTATAAATACGCAGATTTACTCCGCGAAAAATTTGACGTAGATGTCTTTAATCCAGATCGCGAACAATTGATTCGAATTTTGAAAGAAAATGGAGTAGAATCAAACTTCGATATGACGACACCGCATCTTATAGACCATGTCTGGAAACTAATTCGTAAGACTTCGGCTGGGCCGTATTGGGTAATCGAAGAGCCGTTATCACTGTCGCCACTAGCAAAAAAATCCGTAGCTAATCCTCTAGTGACGGAAAGGTTTCATCCAGTAATTGCCGGAACTGAAATGGGAAATGGTTTTTCGGAGTTAAATGATCCGCTTGACCAATTAGCTCGCTTCAAAGAACAGCAGGCGGCTCGTGACGCTGGCGATGCGGAAGCGCAAATGTTAGATATGGATTTCGTGGAAATGTTAGAGTACGGTATGCCGCCGGCCTGTGGATGGGGAAATTCAGAACGGAATTTTTGGCTACTTGAAGGTGTGCCAGGCAGAGAAGCAGTACCGTTTCCAACAATGAAACGCTTGAGCTAAAACTCGATAGTTTTAGTGCGGGATTTCTGACCGTGGGTTATTTTGATGCTCGTTTTAGAAACATTGAAATATTTTGATAATATCTTGATTAAGGAGTCGTTTGCTTCACCATCGTGAGGTTTAGCACGAAGATAAATTACGAGTTTTCCTGGAGCTGTTTCAATAATTTTTTCTTGGCTGGAACCGGGTTTAACAGCAACTGAAAATTTTGCCATATTTTTATTATATCATGAGTAAATTTAAAAAGGTTTTAGTGAGGTTTTCATAATCTTATTAAGAGGGTTTGGCCTTTGATATATGATATAATTTTAGGTGTGACAAAATTCAAATTAATATCGAAATACCAACCGACTGGCGATCAGCCCTCTGCCATCAAACAACTCACGGATGGGGTATTTTCTGGTGTGCACGAACAAACTTTGCTCGGCGTAACCGGATCAGGCAAGACCTTTACGATGGCAAATGTCATTCAAAACACACAAAAACCAACCCTGATACTAGCACATAATAAAACTTTAGCTGCACAACTTTATTCCGAATTTCGTGAGTTTTTTCCAGAAAACGAAGTACACTATTTTGTATCATATTTTGATTATTATCAACCAGAGGCATATATTGCTTCAACTGACACTTATATCGAAAAAGATTCAGCAATCAATGACGAAATTGATCGGCTTCGGCACGCCACGACCGAAGCATTATTGACTAGACGTGATGTGATTGTTGTTGCATCAGTATCCTGCATTTACGGCATTGGTTCGCCAGAACATTATCTTGAAATGTCGTTCGAGATTTCGCAAAATGATAGCATTTCGCAATTAGATTTTATTCGCAAATTAGTTTCTATTCAATACCATCGCAACGATTTAGCGTTTGAAAGAGGAAATTTCCGAGTAATGGGAGATACGATTGATCTCTATCCAGCAAACGGAGAGTTTGCTTATCGCTTTGGGTTTGGATTCGATACATTGGAAGAAGTAAAGATTGTTGATCCGTTAACATTTGAAGTAAGAGAAAAACCAGAACGAGTGCATATTTTCCCAAATACGCATTATGCAACTCCAATGGATCAGCTCGAAAAGGCTTTAGTGACAATCCGAGCCGAATACGAAGATCGATTGAGATATTTTGAAAAACGTCAAAAATATCTAGAAGCACAGAGATTGTCACAACGCACCAAGTATGATCTTGAAATGTTAAAAGAAACTGGCTTTGTGAAGGGAATTGAAAATTATTCCAGACATTTAGATGGGCGAAATCCAGGTGAGCCGCCAGCGACTTTATTGGATTTTTTCCCGAAAGATTTTCTTTTAATTGTAGATGAATCACATATGACCTTGCCACAAGTTCGCGGAATGTATAATGGTGACCACGCTAGAAAAGAAACTTTAGTGGAATATGGCTTTCGCTTACCGAGCGCACTGGACAATCGCCCATTAACTTATGGCGAGTTTCAAAAACGCATTAATCAAGCAATTTATGTATCAGCGACACCCGGCGAATATGAATTAGAGGTTTCGCCTAAGCCGGCCGAACAAGTAATTCGCCCGACGGGGCTGCTTGATCCAGAAATCGAAGTACGCGATCCAGATGGTCAAATCGACGATTTGATGGAAGAAATTGACCGTCGAATTGCCAAAGGACAAAGAACCCTTATCACAACTCTTACTAAACGCATGGCAGAAGATTTAACCGATCACCTGAAAGAACGCGGCGTAAAGACCGCCTATATACATTCCGACATTGATACTTTGGAGCGTGGCGATATTTTACGAGACTTGCGAGCGGGAGTCTACGATGTTTTAGTGGGAATTAATTTGTTGCGTGAAGGTTTAGACTTACCAGAAGTTTCATTGGTGGCAATTTTGGACGCGGATAAAGAAGGCTTTTTGAGATCTGCCTCAGCTTTGATTCAAACGATTGGTCGGGCGGCACGACATGAAGAAGGAAAAGTAATCATGTATGCAAGTTTTATTACGGAAAGTATAGAAAAAGCAATTTCGGAAACCAATCGCCGTCGCGAAATCCAGAAAGAATATAATGCCAAACACGGGGTTACGCCACGCTCAGTACAAAAAGAAATCTCGGTAGGACTACGTGCAATTATCCCTGAAAAAGAAAAGAAAAATAGATTAGATATTAAACGAATTCCAAAAGATGAGCTACCCACATTAATAAAAGCTTTATCCTCCGAGATGCAGTTGGCCGCAGCGAATTTGGAATTTGAACGCGCAGCTGAACTTCGTGATGAGATTGAGAGAATCAAAGAGTTTATGCTATAATTAACTTATGGTTGCGGTGGGAATCACGGAAATAGAAAACATCAAAAAACGCATACGTGTTTGCGACTATTTGGTGGTGGCACAACTTTTTTTGCAAAATAATTTTTTATTAAAAAGGCCACTTCGGTTTGACGACATTAAACCGCGATTACTCGGACACTGGGGAACTTGCCATGGGATTAATGTAGTTTACGCAAACCTGAAAACTTTTTTTCAAGATGACCCAAATTTTAGTTTTATTTTGGGTCCTGGACATGGATTTCCAGCATTGCAGGCAAATTTATTTATTGATGGGGATTTGGAAAAAATTAATCCAAGAGCCACGCGCGACAAAGGTGGGCTAGAATATATTTGCAAAAACTTTTCTTGGCCGGATGGTTTTCCAAGTCACGCTAGTCCTTCGACACCGGGTGTAATTACGGAAGGTGGAGAATTGGGATATGCATTAGCAAATGCCTACGGACTTTGTTTAGGACATTCAGAAAAAACTATAGCAGTTTTGATTGGTGACGGTGAGCTTGAAACCGCTACGGCAATTGGTTCTTTAAACTTACAAAATTTATTGTCTGGTTCCAAAAATGGAAAAGTATTACCAATTTTGCATCTGAATGGCTATAAAATTTCGGCTCCGTCAATTTATGCAAGAAAATCTGAGCGCGAACTAAACGAAATGTTGCGCGGGTTTGGCTTCGCACCGATTTGGATTAATAATGAAGATCCAGAAGAATTTCAAAAAGCCTTAGAAAAAGAAATCGATTCACCGTTTTATATTTACAAAAATCAAAAAGGTTACGGTGGACCTAATCAATATCACCATTCACACCAAATTCCTTTAAAAAAACCAAAAACTGATGAAACGGAATTAAAAACGCTGGAAGAATGGTTAAAATCTTACAATTTTCAAGAATTGTTTGATGAAGAAAGAGGGTTTGGCCGTGATTGAACAAGTAAAAAATCCCGGATCTGAATTTTATTCACCGGCACAAAAAATTGGTGAACTTTTAGCTAAACAATTAAAAAATGATGCTCATTTTTATTTTTTTTCACCAGACGAAACAACTTCAAATAAATTCGATGCGGTTTTTGAAGTAGAAAAACGAGCTTGGGGGTTGCCACAAGAGTCTTGGGATTTACCGGAAAATGAAAATGGCCGAATCGTTGAAATGCTTTCGGAAAATGTTTTATTCAGTCTAATGACTGGACATTTGATGAATGACGAAAAAGCCATGTTTGGAAGCTATGAATCATTCTACCCAATTATTACGTCGCAACTTCTGCAACAAATTAAATTTATAAAACAATCTAAGTCTGTACCTTGGCGTAAAGCTTTACCGGCAATAAATTTGCTGTCTACTTCTACCTGTTGGCGACAAGATCATAACGGATTTACGCACCAGTCGCCGGCTTTGATTTCGATACTACTATCAATTCCTTCCAATTTGGCAAATTGCCTCTTCCCAGTTGACGATGTTGCAGCCGAAGAAACTTTTAATTTTATGTTACATTCAAAAGATGTCGTGAACCTTGCAACGTTCGATAAGAATCCACGTCCGAGGTATATTGATTCACACCACGCGAGATTCCAATTTGACAATGGCGGTGCTTCAATTTTCCAGTTTATTTCTGACGATGACCCAGACTATGTTTTTGTGGCTGCGGGAGATATAGTGACACATGAAACGCTTGAAGCAATTAAAATTCTAAAAGAAGATTTGCCAAAAATTCGTTTACGTTTTATAGGTGTTAATGCTTTGTCGTATCGAGCTATTGGTACGACTAAAAATAAATTATCAAAAGAAAAATTTGCAGAGTTATTTACCAATGACAGGCCAATTTTGGCAAATTTTCATGGTTATCCCGAAACTTTTGAAAACATCTTAGAGAATTACACTGAGAGACGAAGACTACGTGTACATGGTTTTAATGAAGAAGGCTCCACTACAACACCGTTCGAAATGCTAAGACGCAACATGGCATCAAGATATGACCTTGCGATAGATATCGCCAAGGTGGAAAAGAGAGAAGATTTGGTATCAAAATACCAAGCTATTCTAGAGCAAAATCATCTTCACGCTGTTCAATTTGGCAAAGATTTGGTAGAATAGTTGACGAATGGAATATTTAATTCTGATAATTTGTTTAATGATTTTTGGTGAGACGACGTTTTTGACTCTTAAAAAATATCATCCATTGAATGGCGGTCGTCGCAAGATTTATGTCGATACTTCAGCATTAATTGATGGCAGAATTTTGAATATAGCAAGGACCGGATTCATTGATGGAGATTTAATTATCTTAAAAAGCGTATTAAAGGAACTTCAACTTTTGGCCGATGGTAAAGACTCGGAAAAACGCTCTCGCGCTAGGTTCGGGCTTGAAACTGTTTCAGAACTTGAACGCGTTGTTAATGTTAACACTGATATTGTCGATGATGGGGAAGGTAAGCAAAAAGTCGATGATGAGCTTTTGAAATTTGCAAAAACAAATAAAGGTTTGATATTGACGCTTGATTATAATCTAATCAAAGTGGCAGAGGCTGAAAAAATTGGCACTCTTAATATTAATGATTTGGCTTTGGCGACAAGAGCTGAATTTTTACCTGATAAAAAAATTAAATTAAAAATTACCGAAAAAGGCGCAAACCGTGGACAAGGAATCGGTCATCTGCCGGATGGAACAATGGTTGTGGTAGATGGCGCCGCCAATAAAATTAACAAAGAGTTAGTCGTGAAGTTTGCGAGATTTCACGAAACTTCTGCTGGTAAAATAATTTTTGCAAAAATTAGTAAGTAATAATTAATCACTGTTAGAATTTGTGTTGGGGGTGAGAGATTTTTCGTCTGATGCTATGTAGCCAGCAGTATCAGAAATAACTAGTTTGACCGACGATTCGGTACCGTCAAGATTATATCCGTTAATCGTACCCCCACCGGCGCCGAGCGATGTACCGCTTTTTTCAATTCCGTTAATATAGAGTGTATGCCCAGCAATGTCGTAACTACCTTTATAAATAGTGGCAACAATTTGATCCCCTACTATCGCAATAGATACACTTGGCGGTATATAAGTACAGGGGTCACTAGTATCACGATTATAAGGTTCTGGAACATTATAAACTTCGTTGCCGGTCATCGGGTCGGTCACTTTGGAAATTTCAATTTCAATTTTATACTCTTCTGGGGTGCAATTAGAGGCTAACAAATGATTGTAACGATTAAAGGTAAGAGTTTCCTTGGCAACGCCAGAGTTTTTGGATTCATTGTACCAACTTGGCCAGATATCAGTCCTGCCATTAACTGTAAGAGTTTTAATGCCGTCTGGTCTAATTGGCGTGTCGCCACTTTGCCACTTGCCATCTGCAGCATAAACATCTTTGTGCACGCCTTCCATATAATTATTAACGACTCGACGGACAATGGTGTTGTTTGAGTTTTTTAGTCCAGAACCATCGTGATTGCCATTCCAAACCACAGTTGAAATAGCCGAAGAGAAACTGATCATTAATGAGTCTTTAGTAACACTAGCATTGGAAGTAGTGGTAGTACCGGTCTTTGAAGCAGTCTCGACGCCTGGAACCTTAAAACCAAAAGCATAAGACTGAGAACCAAAGACAAGCGAAGCTCTAGCCGCAGCATCATGCAGAATGTCCCAAATCATATATGCAACTTGGCTATCTACGGCGCGTTTTCCAGCGCTGTCGGTCCATTTTTCAATCACTTCCCCAGAACTATTTTTGATTTCCAATATATAAGTAATGTCTTTGTATGTACCGCCACGAGCAATTGAGGCGTAAGCATTGGCATGTTCAGTTAGACGAATATTACAGCCCGAGCCGATAGCGATAGAAAGACCATAATTATCACGGTTTTCACAATATGATTTTTCACCAAGAGCGTGAGCAACTTCAAGTGAATTATCGATACCATTAATATATAGTGCTTTAACGGCCGGAATATTAAGAGAGTTGGAAAGAGCTTGCCGAATGGTGATATTACCATAGAAACGTCTCGTATAATTTCTAAGACTACAGCCGCTGGTATTGCCAGAACAATATATACTATCAATATTTTCGTCTTTTAGTACTGTGCCTGGACCATAATTGATACCTTCACGCTGAGCAAAGAGTGGAGCATAATCGAGAATTGGTTTAATAGTAGAGCCTGGTTCGAGCAGGGAATTAGCGGCATTATAATAACCATATTCGACATTATTAAAATCTACTGAGCCGACCATAGCAATAACTTGAGAGGTTTCTACATCCAACGAAGCCAGTGCAATATTGTCTGAATTGTTATCATAGAAAATACTGGCCCCTGCTGCAACGGCGGCTTCAGCGATTTGCTGGGCTCGATAGTCTAGAGTTGTAGTGATAGTCCAACCACCAGTACGCATGGTTTGAATACCATACTTGTCTTCTAGTTGAGCTTTAACTTCCAAGACAAAGTGTGGCGCCAAGATACCAGCATATTGGCTGGCTTCTGGTTGGATGGTGTCTAAAATAGCGACCTCTTTGGCAGCAGCGGAATCTTCTTCGGAGATATAACCCATAGAAACCATGTCATCCAAAACTTTATGTTGGCGAGCAATCAACATTTCGTTACCATAAACATTGTACGGGTTTAATACGCCTGGATTATTTGGAATGGCAGCAAGAAGTGCTGATTCGGCCAGAGTCAAATCTTTGGCAGATTTGCCAAAATAAGTTTTAGCGGCAGATTCAACGCCATTACGACGACCGCCGTAAGGAGATTGATTGAGATACATAGTAATGATTTGCTCTTTGGAATACATGCGTTCTAGCTCAATCGAAAGAATCAACTCTTTAATTTTACGAGAAAGGCCACCACGATTTTCGCTTTGTGCTTCATCGGAAAAATAAACTTGTTTAATAAGTTGCTGAGTTAAAGTAGAGCCGCCCTGGACGCCGTGACCAGTAACCGTAGAAAGAGTAGCACGAATTAGGGCAGCAAAGTCGACGCCAATATGATTGTAGAAATTTTTATCCTCGATGGCAACCGTAGCTTTGTACATATATGGAGAAATGTCGTCTTTGTTTACGACTAGACGATAATCTTCGGTGCCAGTATCACGCCATAGCACCACACCGTTACGATCTAAATAAGTATTGACTGTTTCAGAAATAGACATTTCGTCAAGACGAATTTGATCAAGATCTTTTTTATAATAGAGAAAGAGACCGCCAATAAAGATGATTAAAATCAAAATACAGGCAGCAAAAAATTTGAGGATAGCTTTTTGACCACGCCAAGAAAACCACCACTTAAAAACTCGCTTTGGATGTAATCGCGCAAAGAAACGTTTGACAGGCTCTTTGGGTAATTTAGCCAGTTCTTCGGCGCGCCGACGAGCGTTAGTCTCTTTTTTGGCTCGATGTTTATAAGCTAAACTAGAATAGAGCTTCATATTTTTTTTCGCAGTTTTCTTCGAGGATTTTGCAGTTTTCTTTTCGGATGGCAAAATCACTTCGGATTTTTTCTTCTTCATGTGAACTATTATAGCATTTATGTTTTAGAAATGGAAATGCCAATATTCAATCAGGTGTCATGCAACGGACGGTTACACCGATGTATCTCTGAGATTCAAAATCAATCATTGCATTATTGTCATCAAGAAATAACGTTATGGAAGTTCGATCTTGTCCAGTGTTGGATGACCAATACATCGCCTGATCGCCACGAGTTATGGACGAGCCAGAAATAGACCCAGAATAAATAAAATTATTTGGATAAGTCCTAAAGTTTTTACTAGCAACATCGTCAAATAAAATATAATGATTATTTATTTCATAACGTAAAGCCTGAAAGGCGCTATAACCATCACTGTCGTCTGGTAAATACCAACCAGTTGGACAAATATCACCAGAGGCAATACCGGAAGTAGTCTGATATTTTCCTGCGCCAGCAGTGGCGGAATACCAGTTATAATAATTACCATAACTATAAACATTACTATTGGTGGACGTCATATTGGTGACCGTGATATTAGTATTGTCATTATTGAGCATAGTCTGATTAATACACTGATTAGAAGTCGCGGTGCACCAAGGTGTAGCCATTGGATCGGTTGAGGCGGAGAGATAATTTGAAGTGATGGGATTACTACCGCTATAACTATTGATTAGCGAAAGATTCGGGCTATTAGTATTAGACAGCGTAAGCTCAGCATTATCGCTGGTGCGTAAATTTTCAATCATCCAACATTGACCATCAGCAAGTTTGGCTACAGTATAAACATTATTGTCACGTAAATCCGTTAATGCAATTACATTGTTAATAGACATGTTGGAGCAGCCGGTCCAATTTTGCAAAGTCGCACCGCTTGCTGGCTTAACCCAAACCGCATAGAGATAAATAACTTGTTCATTATTTTCTATGATGGCATTTTCAAGAAGTTTTGGATCGATACCATTAGTGTTAACAAGTGTTTGACTGGGGCCACTAATTGCTAAAGTGTAACCTAATGGACGGGTAGATTCGATCGTTAAATTATCTATTCCTACGTTGGCACCAATACCTTGACTTGTCACATCTATATTAATAAGACCAGAAGTCGATATAGCAGTGGTATAAAGTGGAGAGCTGTTGTAAAAAATACAACAGGAGTGGGATGCGATAGTGTGCTACAATAACTATATGCGGCGTTTTAAGTTCAGATCAGTGGTGCAGCTGGCTAATATGAAGTTGTCCATTAGGTCGGCAGCGGTAGTATTAGCTTCATCAACTTTGATTTCGGCACTTTTGGGGCTTTTTCGTGATCGACTTTTAAATTCGTATTATCTTGGAACCTATCCTACTGGGATTGACGCCTATACGGCGGCTTTCACCATCCCTGATTTTATGTTTTTTATTCTTACGTCTGGAGCATTGGCGGTTTCGTTCATACCAGTCTTTAACCAAAGACTGGCGACCGGTAATAAAAAATCTGCCTGGGAACTTTCGTCTAGTCTGTTAAATCTTTTTGCGATTTTAACACTGGTTACCAGTATTTTAATTATGATTTTTGCTGATCCATTAATTCGCTATATTGTAAGCCCCGGTCTCGATGAATCTGGTATGGTTCTAGCTATAAATATGACTCGAGTGATTGCGATAAATCCATTTTTGTTCTCAATTGCTACGGTTTTAACCTCGGTACAACAAGCAGTGGGGCGTTTTGTTTTCTATGCATTTGCGCCAGCTATATATAATATAGGGATTATTATTGGGATTACTTGGTTTACGGGTGGAATCAATTTATTTGGTTTGCAAATTTTTGAAGGGGGAATTATGGGAGTAGCACTAGGCGTAATTCTCGGTGCAATAATGCAATTAATCGTAGCTTTAATTGGTCTGTTTGGATTGGGTATGGATTATGAATTTAAAATTTATTGGCGTAATCAAGGTTTTCGTTCGATCTTGAAGCTTTTACCAGCGCGTTCGTTGGACCAAGGTATTGATTACGTTAATGGCATTGTTAACACCAACTTGTCTTCACGAATGGGGGCTGGTGCGGTGAGGTCGTTCAATCAAGCCACGTCACTACATCAGATGCCAGTTAATTTAATTGGAGTAGCAATATCCACGGCCTTTTTCCCAAAATTAACAGAACAGCTTGGTGGTGGTGACAAGAAAGAATTTTATGATACTTTCAGGCAGGCGTTAAGAACAATTATTTGGATTGCTCTACCGATATCAATAATTACGTTCTTTACTAGAGGTTACGTAGTGAGCTTTATTTCTAATATCGGCAACAATGATAGCAACTGGACAATTGCTTCGATTTTGGGGACTCTAGTGATTGCAATTTTTGCGAGATCTGTTTTTCATATCGCGTCGAGAGGGTTCTATGCTTTTCAGGACACCAAAACTCCTTTTATTGTATCGATCGTGGCGATCGGGCTCACAATTGCACTATCGGTCTGGTTTTATTTACTAGGTTGGGGAGTAGATGGGCTTGGTGCAGCGCAATCAATCGGCGCAATGATTGAAATTGTAATCCTGTTGTTCCTTTTACAGAGACGATCTAAGAGTGAGCTACTTGACCGGGCATTTTTGAAAGCATTTTTAAGAATGCTCTTCGCAACAATTATTACTGGCTGTGTAGCGTTTTCGATGACGAAATTCGTACCCTTAATGGCCACTGACACGTCGCTCGTCATTACGATACCAAAATTCTTGCTGATTGCAACGATTTCGGTAGCAGCATATTTAATAGCGAGTTATTTTTTAGATTTAAAAGAAGCCAAACCGATTTTAGGATATATTAAGAAAATCTTGTTTAGAAATGTCAAATAGTGTTATAATCTTTCTATGGATATAAAACGCGAGGATATCATTCACTTGGCTGAACTGTCTGATTTTTCGTTGTCGGAGGCCGAAATTACATTTCTAGGTGGGGATTTAAGGGGTATTATTAATTACATTTCGCAGCTCGACCAGTTAAATACCGACGATATCTCGCCGACTTATCAAGTGTTCGAAATGAAAAATGTCTGGCGCGATGATGAAATAAAAGAACAAGAAGCCAATCGGGAGCAATTACTCAAATTAACAAAAGACGAAAAAGATTATCAAATTAAAGTTCCAAAGGTGTTATAGATGAAAATAGCGAATAAAACCGTCACGGCAGAGAGGCTAGTAAGGGACGCTTTAGAAAAGGCTAAGCACTTTTCTGATTATCATATTTTTACATTCTTGAACGAAGAAAACGCAATCAAAAAAGCCCGCGAGATTGATCGTAAGATTGCTGCCGGCGAAAAAGTTGGTCGATTAGCAGGAGTGCCATATGCCTTGAAGGATAATTTCTTAAGCCCAGAAGGTGAAACTACGGCATCGGCACATATTTTGGAGGGATTTGTCTCACCAGTCACGGCAACAGCAGTAAAGAAATTAGAAGATGAGGGTGCGATTATGATTGGGCGAACCAATTTAGACGCATTTGCACACGGATCTTCTACGGAAAACTCATATTTTGGACCCACGCATAACGCCTTTGATTTTGACCGAGTGGCTGGTGGATCATCTGGTGGATCTGCGGTGGCCGTAGCTCTGGATATCGTAGAATTTGCAACTGGTACGGATACAGGTGGCTCTATTAGGCAGCCCGCATCGTTTAACGGTGTTTATGGACTAAAACCAACCTATGGTTGCATTTCACGCTATGGGGTGGTAGCAATGGCCTCATCAACCGATTGCGTTGGCTTTTTCGCTCAAACTCCTGATGATATGGATGTGTTAATGTCAATTGCTTCAGGACAAGATTCAAAGGATATGACAACATTGCCAGATTATTATGGCTCCGCTGAGCCTGAGAGTACGAATAAACGCCGGATCGGTATTATTAAAGATTTTGATAATGAATCGGTGGACCCAGAAATTCAAAAAGCATTAGCGCAAAAAGTGGAATTATTAAGGTCACGTGGGCACGAAATCGTAGATCTCTCGATGCCAAGTCTAAAATATGCGCTAGCGGCATACTATATCATTGTGCCAGCAGAAGTAGCTTCAAATTTGTCGCGCTATGATGGTGTGAGATACGGTTTTCGTTCGAAAGAATCTACTACTTTGAATGAGCTATATGATAATACGCGTAGTGAAGGCTTTATGTCAGAGAACAAGCGCCGAATTATGATTGGCAATTTCGTGCTTTCGTCGGGCTTTTATGATGCGTATTTCTTGAAAGCAGCGAAAGCGAGGACTTTGATCATTGGAGAATATGAGAAAGCATTTTCAAAAGTAGATTTTATTTTGACTCCTGTTTCACCAAATCCAGCCTTTAAACTGGGCGAGAAAGTAAATGATCCGATTGCGATGTACCTTGAAGATATGATGAGCGTATCTTTGAACCTCGCTGGAGTGCCAGGACTAGCCATTCCGGCAGGAAAAAATAAGACTGGTCTACCAATCGGTTTACAATTAGTCGGGCCAAGACGAAGCGATAAAAATTTGATTCAATTTAGCAAGGAATTAGAAGAAAATGACTAATCTTATAATTATATCACAGATTAACAAAAAAGTCAAGAGGGATTGCTAATGGACGGCGGTGTAGTAACTTTTGTTTTGGCAATCTTAGTCGTAGCAATTTTAGTATTTGTATCAATACTATTAACTGGTAAACGCGGTTATCATTTTAATGTTACGGTTTATCAAGCTAAATTCTTAGAGATTGAAAATAAATTAAGACAAGACAACCCAGCTACTTTTATAGCTACAATTATTGAGGCAGATAAGTTACTGGATAAAGCCATGGTAGAAATGGGCGTTGCCGGTAAAACTATGGGCGATCGTCTTAAAAAAATCGGGGGAAGATTTTCAAATTTAAACAGCGTTTGGCGAGCACATAAACTACGTAACGCGATTGCGCATGAATCAGATATTGAAGTAAGTTACAAACAGGCTTCTAATGCGTTAGCGATTTATAAACAAGCCTTAAAAGATTTAGGAGCGATCTAATGAAGTACCTTCCAACTATCGGTATTGAATGCCATGTTCAACTATCTACTAAAACTAAGTTATTTTCTGAAGTAGATAATGATGCTCGTAACAAAGAACCAAATTCTTGTGTTTCGCCAGTGGACTATGCTTTGCCGGGGATGTTGCCACGGTTGAATGGTGAAGCAATTAGGTTTGCGATTAGGGCGGGAAAGGCAATGAATTGCGAAATTAATTTGGAATCAAGATTTGATCGTAAACATTATTTTTACCCGGATTCACCGAAAGGTTATCAGATTACCCAATTTTATCGACCTATTATTGGAGCAGGATATGTAGAGTTGCCTTCTGGCACTCGGATTCGGATTGAACATGCTCACCTTGAGGGCGACGCAGGGAAGTTAACACATTTTGATAATTACTCATTGGTAGATTTAAACCGTGTAGACACTCCTTTGATTGAAATCGTGTCGCAGCCAGATATTCATTCGGCGAAGGACGCTCATGATTATTGTAAGGAACTTTGGCGGCTGATGCGATTTGCCAATGTAACTTATGGTGATTTATACAACGGCAATATGCGTTTTGATGTGAATATTTCACTAGCACCGAAAGATTCCGATAAGCTTGGGGTGCGAGCGGAAATAAAAAATCTGAATTCGTTCCGCTCAGTAGAGCGAGCAGTAGAATATGAGATTGTCCGGCAAACAAAGATTTTAGAGGCGGGCGAAAAAGTAATCCAGGAAACCCGCGGCTGGAACGATGCGACTGGTAAAACTACGGAACAGAGGTCTAAAGAGGAAGCAAAAGATTATCGTTATATGCCAGAACCAGACATCCCGCCAATCCATTTGACGACTGAATTTGTAGATGAGGAAGCGATGAGATTGCCATTAATGCCCGTTGATTATCGAAAAAAATTTGATAACGTGATTGCCAATGATACTTTGGAAGTCTTGTTGGATTATCCAGAACTGATGTTAAAACTTGGCGAAATTAATGAAAAATACGCCAAAAATATCTCCAATTTGTTTGCGTCGGTATTGCTAGCAGAAGAAAAATCGACAGAATACTTAAATGATTTACCATCGGTAAAGGATTTGACAGATTTAGCCGAAATGAATACTAAAAAAGAATTATCCTCCACGGCAACCAAAGAAGTATTTTTAAGATTATTTGATCCACAGATGAAAGGACGAGGCTCTAAACAAATCGCAAAAGAGCTCGGATTAATCCAGGAAAATGATTTAGGCGCTTTGGAGACAATCGTCGATGCGGTACTAGCTAAACCGGAAACAGCTAAGGCGCAAGCAGATTTCCGTGCTGGAGAAGAAAAAGTAATTGGATTCCTGGTTGGACAAGTAATGAAAGAGTCTCACGGCAAAGCTAATCCGTCCGCAGTACAACAAATTCTACGAGAAAAATTGAAATAAATGAATTAAACCCCCTCTTTTGAGGGGGTTTGGACGATAATTACCAGGAATATGGTACGGGTATTTTTGGTTCAGCGTTGCATGTTGCTACGATAAAATCAAGTTCACGAATCCGTTGTTTGATACTTTTACGAAGATCTAGCTCGTACCAGATTGCTAGCGAAATTTCAAAATCTTCAGCCGCCTCTAATGAGACAAGGTTTTTCCGAGCCTCGGTCAAATCGCTGATGCCCTCAAGCATGAATAATTCATGTTGGAGCCTAAAACGATCTTCAATAATTTCTTCTAACAGCCGGCAAGGTCGTTTCCAAACCATGCCCATACAGGTGACCTCGTGTTGAGTAAAAACTTGCTGAATTTCATTGCTGATTAGACGCCTCAATCGTTGCGTCATCAGCTTGCCTTCTGACGTTCGAATTGGATAAGCTTTTCGCTTAACCTTGTCGTCGTCGACAACTTCGACATATACTTTTTCTACCGTCGTCTTCATAAGGTACAGCCTCCCTAACATAAAATGGCAAAGTCATTTCTTACCTTGCCACATCATTATACCACAGCGCAAAAGTTTTTTAAAAAGCGATAAATCTAATATTTTTAATAAAAAGGCAAGAAATGTGGTATAATGATGGAAATTCTGTCTTGTTTTTTGAGTGTGGAACTTGAGAGAGCAGAAATAAATAATAATTACAAAGGAGCATATGGCTACTGAAATCAAGGATTTAACTAAGCTCAGAAATATCGGGATTATTGCCCATATTGATGCTGGCAAAACGACAACCTCAGAAGCGATTCTTTATCGTACTGGTCTCAAGCATAAAATCGATCTAGTAAAGGGTGGCACGGGAGGAGCTGAAACCGACTGGATGGAACAAGAAAAGGAGCGTGGCATTACAATTACTTCCGCCGCGGTGACTGTTTACTGGAAGAACCACCAGATTAATATTATTGACACTCCAGGTCATATCGACTTTACTGCCGAAGTGGAACGTTCGTTACGCGTGCTTGATGGTGCAGTAGTGGTGTTTGACGGCAAAATGGGCGTTGAAGCGCAGTCTGAAACAGTGTGGCGTCAAGCTACCAAATATGGTATTCCACGTATTTGTTTTGTAAACAAAATCAACCAAATCGGTGGTGATTTTTATAAATCTCTTGATTCAATCCATAAACGTTTGTCCAAAAATGCAGTAGCTATTCATTTGCCGATCGGTTTTGAAAAAGATATTTGCGGCGTGGTTGACTTGATTGACATGAAAGCCTATACCTATAAAGATTATACCGATCATGAACTTACTGTAGGCGAAATTCCAGCCGATATGCTTGAGAAAGCCAAAAATGCTCGTTCGATGCTGGTCGAAGAAGCCGTACAGGCCGACGAAGCCTTGATGGATAAATACTTCTCTCAGGGTGAAGATGCAATCACTGAAATAGAATTAAAAGCCGCTTTACGTAAACGCGTATTAGATGGCGACTTCTTCTTAGTAACCGGTGGCGATGGTCGTGGCGTGATTGTGGAAAAGGTCTTGGACTTGATGACCGATTACCTTCCATCTCCGCTTGATCGTGACCAGGGACAAACTGTGGGGACTGATCCAAAAACCGGCGATCAAATTATCCGCAAAGCCGAAAATTCGGAGCCTCTTACCGCATTGGCATTTAAAATCGCGACTGACCCATTTGTGGGCAAGCTAATCTTTATTCGCGTATATGCTGGTACCCTGAAGTCTGGTGATACAGTACTAAACGCTTCGACCGGTGACAAAGAACGCATCGGACGTTTGGTGCGAATGTTTGCAAATGATCGTAATGAAATTTCCGAGATTAAAGCTGGTGACATTGCAGCAGTGGTTGGATTGAAAAATTGCACAACCGGTACTACCATTTGTTCGCCGGCACACCCAATTTTACTTGAGTCGATTGATTTTCCGGATCCACCAGTATCAATTGCGGTGGAGCCAAAAACCAAAGCCGACCAAGAAAAAATGGGCATTGGTTTATCTAAGTTAGCTGAGGAGGATCCAACTTTTCGCGTACATACCGATGAAGAGACTGGCCAAACCATTATCTCTGGTATGGGCGAACTTCATCTTGAGATTATCATTGACCGTTTGAAACGTGAACATGGTGTTGAAGCTAACACTGGTGCACCGCAAGTCGCGTATCGTGAAACAATTCGTGGCGTTGCCGAAGCCCAAGGTAAACACATCAAGCAATCTGGTGGTCGTGGCCAATATGGTGATGTTTGGATTAAGTTTGAGCCAAACGAAGCAGGGAAAGGCTTTGAGTTTATTGACCAAATTAAAGGTGGTGTGGTTCCTCAAGAATACCGTAAACCAGTCCAAAAAGGTATCGAAGATACTCTCGCTGGGGGCGTCATTGCTGGTTACCCTGTAGTAGATGTGAAAGCTACTTTATATGATGGTTCTTATCACGACGTAGACTCATCTGAGCTCGCCTTTACTCTTGCAGGTGCGCTCGCAACCCGCGAAGGGATCAAAAAGGCAAATCCAGTACTTCTTGAGCCAGTGATGAAGCTTGAAATCACCACCCCAGAAGAGTTTATGGGTGATGTGATTGGTGATATTAACTCTAGACGAGGCCGGATCGACGAAATGGAAGATTTAAATGGTGGCGCCAAGTTAATCAAGGCGTTTTGTCCTTTAGCAAATCTATTCGGATACACCGGCGATCTTCGTGGTATGACTCAGGGGCGTGCAGCATCATCAATGGAACTCTTCTCCTACGAGGAAGTACCGCCGAATGTAGCAATGGAAATCATCGAAAAACGTAATTCAAAATAGCTCAAATAGAAATCCCCCGATTGCTCGGGGGATTTTGCTTCAGACAGATTGTTTGGACAAAGCAGCCAAATAGGAAGCCAAGCCATATTCCATTACTTCATAAATTTCAGTAATGGACTGTCCGACGAAAATCTTTTCGTCAATGGTAAAGCTTAGCGGCATTACCAGGCCAAAAAGATCGTAATCGAGATTCATGGTGGTGAGACCGTAAGCCCCTCCATACCATACCATCGGGCTGTCTGCGACGACCAGGAGACTGCTGGCGTTATGAGTACCGGGATGCAATAACCCTGAGAAGCGTAATTCGCTGTATTCCTCGAACCAGTATTCTCCTGGGATAATGCAATATGAGTGCCGGAGCCAATCTCTCCGGAAGATTTGGCGAATGATTTTAGTGGTAAACCATTCGCCATAGGGCATAATCGGACAACCTGACTGATCAATTACTTTTTCAAGCAATTGGCCGGGGATTGACAGATCGATTTTGCCCATGCGAGGGCGATTACCGAAGTGAGAAATATCACCACGGGTAATCAGCCACCCTTCACCACCAAGTACGGTCGTGAAATCGGGATGATTACGGAGAAGCTCCGCCATCGTCGTTTGGTCGGCAGACCGGAATTGCTGTTTCTGTCTTATCGCGGAAAAGAGCCTTGCGTTCATTATCTTACCCTCCCAATATTATTAATGGTCACGCAAAAAACCATTCTTTTAATTATAGCACAGATTAGCTAAAATGTCAATGCTTTTATGAAACCTCTTTACAATTTGCCAAAAATAGTCTAAAATAGTAGGGTAGAGTTTTGGAGCTGGTTTTTATTAGCGCTCCAAACATTAATAATATAAAAGGAGAATGAATGGCAAATTTTGACCGTTCCAAGCCGCACATTAACGTCGGCACCATGGGTCACGTTGACCATGGTAAAACCACTTTAACTGCCGCAATTACTAACGTACTTGCGAAGAGACTTCCTTCGGACGTCAATAAAGCAGTTGCTTATGATCAAATCGATAACGCCCCTGAGGAAAAGGCTCGCGGTATTACTATCGCGACTTCCCATCAGGAATATGAATCAGAAAAGCGTCACTATGCACACGTTGATATGCCTGGTCACGCTGATTACATTAAAAACATGATTACTGGTGCTGCACAAGTAGATGGTGCCATCCTTGTAGTTGCTGCAAACGATGGACCTTTGCCGCAGACTCGTGAGCATGTATTGCTTGCTCATCAGGTAAACGTACCAAAAATCATCGTGTTTTTGAACAAGATGGATCTAGCTGATCCAGAACTCGTTGAGCTCGTTGAAATGGATGTTCGTGATCTTCTCAATAAATATGGCTTTGATGGAGATAACGCTCCAATCATCAAAGGATCTGCCACTAAGGCTCTCGAAGGTGATAAAGAAGCTGAGGATGCAATCATGGAGCTCGTCACTGCGATGGATGAATACTTTGATATTCCAGAGCATGATCTCGACAAACCATTCCTTATGCCAATTGAAGACGTCTTCTCAATTAAAGGTCGTGGTACAGTTGCTACCGGTCGTATTGAGCAAGGTGTGGTCAAATTAAACGACGAAGTTGAGATTGTTGGTCTTCGTGACACTCAAAAGTCAGTGGTGACTGGTATTGAAGCCTTCCATAAGACTCTCGACCAAGGTCAAGCTGGTGATAATGCAGGGCTTCTTCTTCGTGGTATTGAACGTGATCAGATTGAACGTGGTCAGGTAATTGCTAAACCAGGCTCTATCACTCCGCATACCGAATTTGAGGCACAGGTTTACATCCTCAAGAAAGAGGAAGGCGGACGTCATACTCCATTTTCTAAGGGTTACAAACCACAGTTCTACTTCCGTACTACTGATGTGACTGGTGAGGTTGAGCTTCCTGCTGACAAGGAGATCGTCATGCCTGGTGACCAAGTTACCTTTAAGGTAAAATTGCTCGCTCCAGTAGCTATGAACGACCAGGATCGTTTCGCTATCCGTGAAGGTGGTAAAACCGTTGGTTCCGGTGTAATTACTAAGGTTATCAAATAATCGATACCAATCTAAAAAATCTCCTCCTTTACAGGAGGAGATTTTTGTGCTATAATGAGATTATAGTAACATTAATTATCAAATCCGAAAAACTCATGTCTTAGAGGTTATCGGATAAGGAAGGATAGAAAATGGCAGAAGTCAAAAAAGAAGAGGGGCTCAAAATCCGAATTCGTCTTAAGGCCTACGATCACCGCGTAATTGATCAAAGTGCAAGACAAATTGTAGACACTGCAATTCGTACTGGAGCAAGCGTATCAGGCCCAATTCCTCTACCAACTAAACGTTCAACCTTTACTGTCGTCAAATCACCACACGTTTATAAAACTGGTGGGGAAGCTTTTGAAATGAAAGTACACAAGCGCTTGATTGATATTTCTAATGCCACACCAAAAACGATTGAAAGCCTGCAAAATCTCTCGCTCCCGGCTGGCGTAGATGCAGAAATCAAAATGTAACAATCTCTGACAATAAAAAATATCTATGTGATACAATTGTTATATGAGTGTCGCTAGATTTAAGAAGCGTTTTTATTTTATCGTGGCGAATTATTTTCGGTATTTTGCCATGCGTGTACTAAAAAGGTGGCAACCGCGAATAATTGCAGTGACTGGTTCGGCCGGCAAAACTACCATGATGACAATGTTGGAGCATGAAATTGGCAAAAAGGCTCACTATTCTCATGATGCCAATTCAGCTTTTGGAGTGCCGTTTGATATTTTAGGATTAAAAGGCATACGAGGGTCGAAACTGCGATGGATTTGGCTAATTCTAGCAGCTCCTTTTAAATCGATATTTAAGAGAAGGAAAGAGCCCTTTTATGTAGTGGAAATCGATGGGGAAAGACCACACGAAGCAGAGTTTTTGGCAGATTTTTTAAAACCTGAAGTGACAATTTGGGTATCGATTGGTTTGTCCCATGCTGTCCAATTTGAAAAAGAAGTAGAAAATGGTAATTTTAAAAATCTGAAAGAGGCAATTACGGCAGAATTTGCAAATTTACCTCTCAATACTTCAAAGAGGGTATATATTGATGCTGATTCAAAATTAATGGTAGAAGCGACAGAGGGTATCAAGGCAAAGGTCATCCCGATTAGAAAGAGCGAGCTGAAGAAATACGTGGTTTACCCGGATTCAACTGATTTTACCTATGGTGACACAACTTTTCACTTTAACCACCCAGAGCCACGAGACATTGCTTTTAACCTGTTTGTAATTCGTGATTTGATGGGCTATCTAAAACTGAAGTTTAATTCAGATTTTTCGGATATCAAAGTAGCGCCGGGCAGGAGTTCGTATTTTAAAGGCGTTAAGGGTATTGATATCGTAGATAGTAGTTATAACGCTCATATGATTTCAATGGTGTCGGTACTTGATATGGCAAAACGCATGCATGCCGAAAAAAAATGGTTGGTGATTGGCGATATCGTAGATCAAGGTTCCTTAGAAGAGGAAGAACATACTAAACTAGCAAAATTAATTGCGGAAGCAAAACCAGAAAAAGTCATTTTGGTTGGCAAAAGAACCAAAAAATACACTGCGCCTGAGCTAAAAAGGCTAGGTGTGTCTGCGGTGGCCACGCTTGATCCAAAAAAGGCTTTAGAATATATCGAAAAACACATTACCGGTAAAGAAACTTTGTTTTTTAAGGGTAGCCAGTATCTTGAATGGATTATTGAAAAGCTACTAGCTAACCCGGCTGACGCTAAAAAATTATGCCGCCGTGAGAAAGCCGCCGTGAATCGTCGTAAAAGTTGGGGGCTTGATTCATGATTCTTATGCTAAAATATAGAAAAAGGAGGGGATGATGATGGATTTATATATTGTACATGGTTGGACTTACACAATAGAGCCATGGAAAAAAACTTTAGAAATTTTGAAGGAGAGTGGCTTAAAAGTGAAGATACTCCGCGTGCCTGGGCTTACAGAAGAATCAAAAAAAGTTTTTACGATTGAAGATTACGTAAAATGGGCTGATCAAAATATCCCTGATGGAGCAATTGCCCTAGGTCATTCGAATGGTGGGAGGATTTTACTTAACCTTTGTGCTAAAAAACCAGAAAAGTTAAAATATTTGATTTTGCTTGATTCAGCTGGATGGTATGAACCATCTCGGAGAAAGAAAATAGTCGAAAGAATAGCAAAAATCGGCAAACCACTCAAAAAAATTCCTTCGGTTGACAAAATATTTCATAGGCTCACTGGCTCAACAGATTACTCTCGTGCACCAGAGAATATGAAAAAAACTTTAGCTAATATGCTTGAGTCTGATAAAACTCTTAATTTTAGTCAGATAAAAACCAGAACTTTTCTTTTGTGGGGCAAGAAAGATACCATCACTCCGCCTCGCCAAGCCACGGCGATTTACGAAAGATTGCCTAGCGCCGAGCTAAAATTTTATGCAAATTGGACTCATGCTCCCTATATTTCTAATCCCGAAGAACTAGCCAAAGCCTTAATCAATCTGACAAGAAGGATAAAAGAATGAAAAAACATTACTTTTTAGGTACAGCGGCGAGGTTCAACAAAAAAGAACGAAAACGGATGCGTAAAGGCTGTGGTGGGCGACAAGATTTAACAAATTTATATGATTTTTTACAAAGTGAATATAATGGAAAACAGGTAGTTGTAACTATTAATGGACGTTCAGCGATTGCAGCAGGGCTAAAATATTATTTACAGGATTATCTCGGTGTAAGAGATGGTGAAATCATTATTAATGGTTTTACTTGTTTTGCTGTGGTGCAAGGAGTAAAAGCGGCTGGTTTTATACCAATTTTCGCTGACATAGACGAAAAATCTTTGAATTTCAACATAGATACTCTGACGAAGGTTTTAACTCCAAAAACTCGAGCAGTTATTGTTCAGAATACACTTGGTAATATGGTGGATATCAAAAAAATAGAGAAATTTTGTAAAGAACATGGCCTGATATTGATTGAAGACTTAGCACATTGTGTTGGTAGAATATATCCAGACGGACGAGAAGCTGGCAAAGTAGGGAAGATAACGGTATTTTCTTTTGGCAAAGAAAAGTCGATCGATGTAGGTAATGGCGGTGCGGTGGTTTTTAGAGATAAAAATTTTCCGCCTGTGTCTTTGCCACAAAATTCGGAATCCAATCGGGAAGAATTTCGAGCAAGAATTTATCCTACTATTGGAGCAATTTATCGAACTTTGTCGTATATAAAATTAAATAGTATTTTTATGCGTTTAATGCTTAAGATAGGTTGGGTGGTAAAGGCGGCCGATGCTGATGTAGATTACATTAATAAAACCTTAAGTGGCTTTCAAGCCAAATTCGCTTTAGAACAATTAAAAAACAAACAAAAACTTGGCCAAAAACCAATTAGGGAATTTTCTTTTGTTAAAAATCGGGACTTGGTGCTAAAAAAACTGAAAAAAGCTGGATATTTCTTTGATGGTTTTTGGTATGAAAAGCCGGTATCACCAGAAAGATATTATAAAAAAGTGCATTTTCCAGAGAAATCTTGTCCGGTAGCCGTAGCAGTAAGTCAAAAGATTATCAATTTTCCAAATTATTACAGCAAAAAAGAACTTGAACCGGCTCAAAAAATCGTGGAGGAATTTTTGGAGGAGAAGGCATGAATTGGGAAGAAGTGTTAGAAAAATTTCCAGAAGCAAATTTTTTGCAATCGCCAAACTACGGAAAGATGCATGAACTAATTGGCAATAAGGTGATTATTGAAAACTACGGAAAAGACGGGGAAGAAGGTTATGCACTCATGATTGTCAAAGACGCTAAACGGGGGCGATACCTAGAAATACCGTGTGGGCCATTGATTGATTGGCAAAATAAACGTTTAGTAGATGAAGTTTTGGGCAAAATCCGACAAGTAGCCACAGCAGAGAAGTGTGTGTTTGTAAGAATGCGGCCACAACTTTTGGCTAGCAAACAAAACGTTGGAATGTTAGAAAAATATGGTCTTAAAAAATCACCAATGCATCTTGCGGCTGAACATACCGTGATGATAGATTTAACTAAGTCGGAAGAGGAACTTCTTTCTAATATGCGAAGGCAAACTCGCTATGATGTGCGACGAGCGGCCAAGCTGGGGATTAAAGTAACGAAAGCTAACTCCGATGAAGTCTTTAAAAGATTCCATAAAGTTCAGGCGGAAACCGCGCAGAGACAGAATTTTATCCCGCCAGATCTTAAAACTTTACTAGCCGAAAAAGAAGCATTTTCTGATAATGCTGAGATTTATATTGCTGAAACTGAAGACAATAAGCCAGTCGCTTACGGGTTAATTATCAAAGATGGCTTGGAGGGAGATTATTACGAGGCAGCATCAACGCCACTTAACTATAAATTACCTGGCGCATATGCTTTACTTTGGCAGGCTATTTTAGATTTGAAAGCCGAGGGATATAAAAGATTTAACCTTTGGGGAATTGCACCAGCTGGGCAGCCAAATCATCGTTATGCTGGAGTGACAACGTTTAAAACTGGCTTTGGTGGAGAAATTGTTGAATATGTACCAGCACACGACTTAATCATAAATAAGGTTAAATACTTAAAAAATTTAGTGGTTGAAACCATGCGAAAAAAGAAGAGGCGTTTATGAAAATAATCACAATTGAAGAGCGAGAGAAATGGGATAAATTTGTGACCAGTCACGAGGAAGCTAACTTTTTGCAATCGTGGGATTTTTATGAATTTCATAAAAACCGTGGGAACAAAATTACACGAAGAGCTCTGGTTGATGATGATGAACAAATTGTAGCGGTTTATGCTGGCGTCGTGGAGACGGCGAAGCGTGGCAAATATTTAGCGATTGCTGGTGGTCCAATTCTAGATTGGAAGAATATTAAAATCGTACGAGAAATTTTCGACGACATTAAAAAAACCGGTGAAGAATTAGATTGTGTTTTTGTAAGAGTAAGGCCGCAGCTTGAGCTTTCTGAAAAGTCTTTACAGCTGATGCAGAAAATGGGACTAAAGAAGGCGCCAATGTACCTGTCGGTGGAATATGCCGGAATTTTAAACCTTGAAAAAACCGAAGAAGAGATTTTGGCTAGCGCATCACAAGGATTCCGACGCAAACTTCGTAAAGCCGAAAAAGCTGGAATTAAAGTGACGGCAGAAACTAGCAATGCGGCAATTGCTGACTTCTGCACATTAGAGAAAAAACACGCCGAAAGACAAAAGTACGTAGCCTTTTCGACTAATTTTCTCACCAAACAGTTTGAAGCTTTTCGGGAAAATAATGAGGTGATAATTTATACTGCAAAAAAAGATGGAGAAATTCTGGCGATGAATTTTATGATTTTCTATGGGCCAGAAGCAAGCTATCATTACGGTGTATCGTCAGAGTTGGGAACTAAGTATTCGGCGGCTCCCCTGCTCCATATGGAAGCAATGCAAGAGGCAAGAAGGCGCGAGTGCATCCGATATAATCTATGGGGAATCGTAGAACCGGACGAAAAACAACATCGTTTTTATGGAGTTTCAGAATTTAAGCGGTCGTTTGGATGTGAAGAATTAAAGTACACACCGGCACATGATTTGATTTTGAAGCCTCTAGCCTATCAAAAAACTTTATTGGTTGAAAAATTAAGAAAAAAAATACGCCACGTTTAGGTTTGGCGAGACTGGTTATATTTTCATTATAGCACACTTTGCATTTTTTGTCAATGGGTGCTAAAATAAGCATAAGTAATAAAGGAAGTTTATGGCGCACATCAATCGAAAATACATAGATAAACATTGGGCTGTTTTTGTAGTGAGGGGACTCCTTGCTGGGATATTTGGCTTTTTCTTATTGTTTGGTGGAATGATTAATATCGACTTAATGATTGCGGTTATCAGTGTGTTCTTGTTGCTTATGGGGATTATAGATGCAGTAAGCGCACTTTATAATTCAACCAAAAAACGAGGCTGGGTCAACTCGATTATTGACGCGGTGATAGATGTGCTAGCTGCCATAACTTTGCTCTTCTTTACTAGAGGCGATTTGGTATTTAGTTTAGTGATGATTTCAATCTACACCATTGTTTCTGGGTTGATTGATATTTTCCACGGATTTTTGTCAACCGTAGATCCAACTGATCGTTTTATTCGAGTACTGGCAGGCATTTGTGGTTGTGTGATGGGCGCAGTAATTTTAAATGCGGGAAGTTTTGAAATCATGACTTTCATTCGCTTTTTCGGGGCTTATATGCTGATAGTGGGTGTTACGAGTTTGATTTACGGCGCACATAACCGCAATCAAGAGATAGAGGATAAGGTCGCTAGAAAAGAGTCTCGCAAAGGTACTGGTAAAAAGTCTACTTCTAAAAAGCGCAAATAGGTGCATTTTGAATAGTTTAATGATATAATAGAGTCTCAAGGAGAACTTTTTATGTCATCAGTCAAAAAAGCAATTATCACTGATGCTGGCTTTGCCAGCCGATATTTACCGATTACTAAAACAATTCCAAAAGCGATGATCCCGATTGGAAGTAAGCCAGTAATGCAGCTCTGTGTGGAGGAATGTGTGGAAGCTGGAATTGAAGAAATCATCATCGTGGCGACACCAAATTCAAAGTCAAAAGAAATTTACGAAGACTATTTTCATAACAAAGCTGAGAATGTGCACGCTTTGCTAGAAAAACAAGGTAAACTAGACCGATTTAAGCCAGTGGAAGAAATTTTAAATTTTCCAAAAATTACAGTAATTGAGCAAAATACGGCTTTGCCTTATGGCAATGGCTCACCGATAGTTTCGGCAAAAGATTACGTAAAAGACGAGGAAGCTTTTGTCGTGCTTTATAGCGATGACTTAATTTTAGGTCAAGGCGACGTCAATACCTTGATTAAGGAGTACGAAAAGCATCCGGAAGCTAAAGCGGTGATTGCGGCTCAAGAAATGCCTCGCGAGGTTTGGAATAAATACGGGATGATTGCCTTAAAAGATAACGGCACCCTCTCTCATATTGTTGAAAAACCCAAAACACCGGATTTGTCACCAAGCAACCTAACTAGTTATGGACGATATCTGTTGACAACGGAAGTTTTTGAATATTTAGTGCCGCAGAATACCGGCTTAGATGGCGAACTCTGGACGGTCGATGCGATTACTAAATTGGCTGAGTGTGGTGATGTGATTGTGGCAAAAAGTGAAGGTAAGTGGATTACCACGGGCGACCCAAAAAATTATTTTATGGCACATCTTGAGTATGTGCTTTCAGAAACTGATTACGCCGATGATGTGCGTAAATTTGTTGCCGAACATTAATATGTTATAATGATAAAAAGGAGGAAAAATGAATGTAGCGGAATGGATATTGGTAGCGATTTTAAGCATCACGCTTTTGGTGTTTTTGATTGTGGGTATTGTCTTAATTGTGAAACTAATTGGGCTCACCAAGGAGGCTCAAAAAGTAGTAGAGAAAGGTCAAGATATCGCCGACAATGCAAATGGGATTGTTAATAACGTTAAGGGCATGACTTCGATTGGTGGTACGGTAGAGATGTTTGTAGACAAATATATTAATCCAAAATTAAAGGAAAAAATTAAAGAGAATAAAGCGAAGGAGAAATAAGATGTCGGATGATTCGAAAAAAGGTGGAGCAGGTAAGTTTTTCTTAGGCGCAATCCTTGGTGGTCTTGCAGGCGCAATTGCAGGAAGATTTCTCACAGCTAAAGCCGACGAAAATTCAGATGAATGCGAGTGCAACGGAAGCTGTGATTGCGAAGATGGGTGCACGTGTGGGAAGTGTGAGCGTTGTCAAGAGAAAGAAGAGCAAGTCGCAGAAAAAACAACTGCAAAGAAGCCAACTCAAAAGACAGCTAAAAAGTAATGAAATTAAACTCTAGTGATTTTGTCCATCTACATAATCATACTCATTACTCGCTTCTTGATGGGTTAACAAAAGTTCCAGAGTTGGTAGATTTTGTCAAAAAGGATGGGATGGAAGCGGTGGCAGTAACCGACCACGGTACGATGTCGGGATTAGTTGAACTTTATAAGGAATGTAATGCCGCGGGGATTAAACCAATTTTGGGATTAGAATCTTATGTAGCGGCGCGTAAGATGACCGATAAAGATCCAGCTCATGACAAACAACGTTTCCATATTACATTGCTCGCTATGAATAATAAGGGTTTTGAAAACCTCTGCCGAATAATGAGTCGGGCAGAAGAACACGGTAAATATTATAAGCCTCGAACCGATCATGAAGAGCTAGAAAAATACAATGAAGGGATTATTTGTCTTTCTGGCTGTATGGGCTCGGAAATTTCCGAAGCGATTCGAGCAGGTGACGACAAAAGAGCCTTGGAACTGATCGATTGGTACCGTAATGTATTTAAAGATAGGTTCTATTTGGAGATGCAGGATCATGGACATCCAAAATCTTCAACTCATTCTGAAGAACAAAAGAAAGTAAACGACTGGCACATGGCCCATGCTAAAGAATTAGGATTACCGCTAGTCGTAACTTGTGATGCGCACTATCTAGATCACGAAGACCAAGATGCACATGAGGTATTACTTTGTATTGGTACAGCGTCAAATTTGTCTGATACCAATCGGATGACCTTGAAGGATTTTGACCTTCACGTGGTATCATCAAAAGAAATTATTTCGCACTGGGAAGACACTTGCCCAGAAGCGGTACTCAATACCAAAAAAATTGCCGATCGATGCAATGTAGATTTACAACTTGGACGAATTTTGATTCCGAAATTTCCAGTGCCAGATGGCGAAGATGAAAAATCTTATCTTGATAAGTTAGTATTTCAAGGTCTAGTTTATAGATATGGTGGTAAAAAATTAGAAGAAGTTAATGAGCTTAATATCAAAGATTGCCGTAAAATTTTAGAGAAAGTAGATGAAAAACGCGAAGAGACACATAAGATTTTGCCACGAATTGATTATGAGCTGTCGGTAGTAAATAAAATGGGGTATAATGGTTACTTTTTAATTGTACAAGATTTCATCAACTGGGGAAAATCACAGCGAATTGTTTATGGACCAGGACGCGGATCGGCGGCCGGATCGATTTTGGCATATGCTCTACGAATTACCGAGTTGGACCCATTAAAATACGACTTGCTGTTTGAGAGATTTTTAAACCCAGATCGAATTAGTATGCCGGATATCGATACGGATATTCAGGACACGCGGCGCGACGAGGTAATTCAGTATTGTTCGAACAAATATGGTTTTGAACGAGTTTCGAATATTGCAACTTTTGGTAAAATGATGGCAAAAAACGCAGTACGCGACGTAGCACGAGTACTTGAAGTGCCTTATGCAGAGGCAGATAGATTGGCTAAAATGGTCCCTGACCCGGTACAAGGGCACCACGTCAAATTAGCTAATGCAATAAAAGAAGTCCCGGATCTCAAACAAGAATACGAAACTAACCCGACTTCAAAAGAAGTAATAGATTTTGCGTCTAGGCTAGAAGGAACAATCCGAAATCATGGCGTGCACGCCTGTGGCGTGATCATTGCGCCGGATGATTTAGTGAAATTCTTGCCGCTTGAAGTTTCAGCGAAGGGCCCAATTGCAGCACAGTTTCCAATGGGGCAAGTCGAAGAATTGGGGCTTCTTAAAATGGACTTTCTCGGACTTTCAAACTTATCAGTCATCAATAATGCCCTCCGAATGATTAGGAAAGTGTATCACGACGATATTGATTTATCGGGCTTACCACTAGACGATCCAGAAACTTATGCACTTTTGCAACGCGCTGAAACTACGGGCGTATTTCAGTTAGAATCGGCCGGTATGAAAAGATATTTACGCGATCTAAAAGCTTCAACCTTTGAAGATATTATTGCTATGGTGGCCTTATATCGCCCTGGCCCAATGCAATTTATCGATTCATTTATTCGTCGCAAACATGGCGAAGAATCAATCACATATCTTCATCCAGGATTGGAAAATTCGCTTAAAAATACTTACGGGATTTTGATTTATCAAGAGCAGTTCATGCAGATTTCCAAGGAATGGTGTGGTTTTACCGGTGGTCAAGCGGACACTTTACGCAAAGCGGTGGGCAAGAAAAAAATTGACCTGATGGAGAAGGTAAAACCAGAGTTTATTGAGGGAGCGGTAAAGATTGGTGGTGCAACTGAAGAAATTGCCGAAACCTTCTGGAACCAATTATTAGAATTTGCGAATTATTGTTTTAATAAATCTCATGCCGCGTGTTATGCTTTAATTGCATATTGGACGGCATATTTAAAGGCACATTATCCAGATGCGTTTATGGCAGCTCTTATGACGGCTGATATGCGTTGGACTGACCGATTAGCAATTGAAATTTCAGAATGCAAAAAAATGGGACTAAAAGTGCTCGGTCCCGACATTAACCAATCGTATGGTGATTTTGGTATTGTAGGTGGCGAAAAAACGATTCGCTTTGGATTATCTGGAATTAAAAACATGGGGCGATCGCTAGTTGAGGATATTGTGATCCCAGAACGTGATGCCAATGGTCCATTTAAATCGGTTTGTGATTTTGCAAAAAGGGTAGATTCGACCAAGTTTAATAAAAAATCTTGGGAAGCCGCCATTAAAACTGGGGCATTTGACCGATTTGGATTCTCGCGATCGGATTTATTATTCAACCTTGAGGCAGTACAAGCGTATGGAGCAAAAATACAAAAAGACGTCGGTGCTGGGCAAACAGATTTATTTGGTATGATGGGCGAGGCAGGGGCAGTACCGGAAGTTGAAATTAAGCCAGCTCCGGTACAATATCCGGAAAAAGAACAGCTCTTGTGGGAACGAGATTTAATGGGTTTATATTTATCGGCGCACCCTTTGGATAAATACGATACTTATTTTGAAGAGCAAACCCACCCAATGTCAGTGGTATCAGCCGAAAACGATAATAAAATAGCAACGATTGGCGGGATTATTACTGCGGTTCGAACTATTTTGACTAAAAAAGGCGAGAAAATGGCTTTCGTGAAAATTGAAAATAAGACTGATGAAGTGGAGTTTTTGGTATTTCCATCGACATTTGCAGAATATGGCGCAAAATTGGTTGTAGATAATGTAGTACGAGTAAAGGGAAGAATAAATGCGCGCGACAAAGACGGCAACGAAACGTCGGATGTCAAGCTTTTGGCGGAAAGTATTGAAATAGTATCAGACGATTTACTAAATAATTATAAGCCGACTGGCACCAAACTGGCGACACCGGTAACAGCGCCCGACAATGGACGAGGACGAAGAAATAGAGTTTCAGCTGAAAAAGTCTATAACAGGGGTGGTGGTACAAAGAGAGCGCCTAGTGATATTCCGATAGAAGAAGCGCCGAGAGTTTTAAAAGAGCCCCCAAAAGACCACCGTAAAGAGAGGTTGTATATTTTGGTAGAAAATGCAGATGACACCGAAACTTTAACGGCGATCCGAAGATTGGCGGATATTTATATCGGCGCACAAGAAGTGGTGCTAGTCTTAAAAGACGGTGAAGCTAAACGACCTTTAAAAATGCCATTTAGAGTAGAAATCTGCGACGAATTACTTGCAAAATTACAAGAATTAATGGGGAAAGAAAAGGTAAAAATCAAATAGCCTTACTGCTTCGATAATTTGACATATCTTATATGATATAATTTAGATATGAAAAAACAACGGGTGTCAGATTCGGTCACAGTAAATCGTAGGGCAAGATACGATTATATTTTGGGGGACGAATTAACTGTAGGAATGGTTTTATCGGGTCCGGAAGTACGACTAATTCGCGATCATCATGTACAACTTAAAGGTGCTTTCGTGACGATTCGTGGCTCAGAATTATGGCTAAATAATTTAACTTTGGGTGCAGATACTGCACAAAATATTAAGCTTTTAGCTACCCGTAAACAAATTGCAGCATTAATGCGCGAAAAAATAGCTGGTTCGACCATTGTACCAGTCAAACTGCTCGGTGGCGTGCGACACATTAAATTAGTGATTGCTGTAGGTAAAGGCAAGAAAAAATACGATAAACGTGAAACTATTAAAAAACGCGATATTGAAAGAGGCAGATATGCTTAAAATCTTTTCGTGGAACGTTAACGGATTAAGAGCTATATTAAATAAAGATGCCTTGCAAAAACTAATTACCGAGCAAAAACCCGATATCTTATGTCTGCAAGAAACCAAGGCAAAACAAGGTCAGGCAGAAGTGGATTTTTCTGAATACGAAGAGCTTTGGAACTCAGCGGAACGACCAGGATACTCTGGCACGGCAATTTTTACAAAAATCAAACCTTTGTCGGTGTGCAATAATCTGCCGACCAATAAAAAAATTACCGACCAATTTGGCGATCCTTTGACGGAAGGCCGAGTCTTGACGGCAGAATTTGAAAAATTTTATTTGGTGAATGTTTACACGCCAAATTCCAAAAACGCGCTCGAAAGATTGTCGCTTCGCGAAAAATTATGGGATCCGGAATTTCTAAAATATCTCAAAGAGCTTGAGAAAATTAAGCCCATAGTAGTGTGTGGAGATTTTAATGCGGCGCATGAAGAAATTGATATTGCAAGGCCTAAAGCCAATCATCATTCGGCGGGCTTTACTAATGAAGAAAGGCAGGGAATCACTAATTATATCGAGGCTGGGCTAGTGGATACTTTTCGGGTCTTACACCCAAATGCAGTGCGTTATACTTGGTGGAGTCATTGGGGACAAGCTCGTGCCAATAACGTAGGGTGGCGGATTGACTATTTCTTTGTATCAAAAGCTTTACAAAAAAATCTAAAATCAGCGGAGATTCACGAAAAATATCTCGGTTCAGATCATTGCCCGATCTCAATCGAACTGGAGTTTTAATGGATTATTTTGAGAAGATTGAAAATAGACCAAGCGAAGATTTAAGCTGGAATATTCCGGAGCAGAAACAAGGAATAGTAAATATAGTCGGTGGGAATAGCCAGTCATTTCGAACTGAAATAAAAATCTCGGAATTTTTAGCGGAAAAGTATCCTATTCAAACTTTAAATATCGTATTGCCAGAAACACTAAAACCAAAATTACCGTCGTTGCCAAATTTTGTATTTCTTGGTGCAACTGAGTCTGGTTCATTTGCTGATGAAAATGAATTGAAAAATAGCTTCAATGCAGCCGATTATAATTTAATTTTGGGTGATTTTTCCAAAAATGCGATTACTGCACAGGCTGTAGCCAGCGCCTGTACTTTTTCCGAAAAACCCCTGTTAATCACCCGAGATGCTGTGGATTTAATAGCTGGAGAGAACCCAGAAAGATTACTCATGAACCAAAATATATCTTTCTTGGCATCGATGGCGCAACTGCAAAAGCTGTTTCGGGCGGTTTATTACCCTAAAATGTTATTACTATCGCAATCTCTAATGCAAGTAAGTGAGGTACTACATAAATTCACCTTGAGTTATCCGGTAGCCATAATCACGCTCCACAATAACCAAATCTTGGTGGCAAAAAATGGTTTAATAAAAGCTGTCCCGCTTGAAAAATCTGGTTATGCGCCGATTTTGTTTTGGCAAGGTGAGTTGGCTGCAAAAATTTTGGCAATAAATCTGTATAATCCGGACAATTTTGTTACTGCAACAACAACAGCATTTTTTCATAAAGCTTAAGAGCGCCAGTGATATAATGAACTTATGAAAAGAAGATTTTTGGCTTTGATTTTAGCATTGATACTAAGTTTTGTGGCAACACCATTGAAAAACGTAGTAGCGTCGACGCAAGATTTTTATTTTAAGGATTTCACAGCTGATTACTATTTAACCAAGGCCGAAGATGGGACGAGCCGATTACATGTCAAAGAAGTGCTAACCGCAATCTTCCCGGAAATCGATCAAAACCACGGCATTAATCGTGAGATTCCGATTTATAACCAAGGTAAGAAAAATCGCACAATAGAAAATAAAAGTGCCCTAAATTTGACTATACTCAGAAATGGTGAACCAGAAAAAATTAATAAAATTGAAGATGAAGGAGACTATTATAATATCTATATCGGTAGCGCCAATACCTATGTGCATGGGGAGCAGGTTTACACATTGGAATATGATTTTACGGACGTGATTACAGAATTTGATAACTACGGCAATAATGTAAGTGGGCAAGAAAATATAGTTAAGGCGTTTCAGGAATTATATTGGGACACAAATGGTACTGGCTGGAGGCAAAGTTTTGGTAAAGTTACTGCAAGATTGCATATGCCAGAAGCGATTCTGAAAAATGTAGACACAGATGTTTGGTGTTATGTGGGAAGTTATGGTGAAAAGGGCGAGGATAGGTGCGAAATAGAACGGGCTGCTGATGGCTTTACTTTCACGACTGAAAATTTAGATAAGCGAGAAAATTTAACCTACGCCGTAACTTTTCGACCGGATACTTTTGCAGTGATAATCAAAAAAAGCTATATTTTGGTTTGGTCACTGATTATAGAAGTTATATTAGTTGGTTTTGTGTTAATTAAAAAATCCCTTAAGTGGAAAAGGGAAGCTAGAGAGCAAAGAAATCTATATCATTCTTTATTTGTGACGCCACAATACCAAGTGCCAGAAAATAAATCTATCCATGTAGCTGAGGGTGAACAAGTTTATTTGAAAAAGACAAGGCCATCTTACGTAGCGACTTTGTTGGAGCTAGTAGTACAAAAAGCAGTCACTATTACAAAAACACAAGATGAAAAACAGTCGAAGAAATCTAACTGGGCAATCTCTGTTAATGTGGAGCCGGCAAAAGAACTTAGCTTGGCACAAATTGCGATGTTGAAAATTTTAGCTGGTAAAAATATCGAAAAAGGTAGCGAAATAATAATTAAGCGACAGGTAGCAACAAAAACTTTGGCTGGATATGCAAAAAGTTATAAGTCGGATGCAGAAAATGTATTAAGTCGTGAGGGATATTTAATTAAAGAAAAAATTTCTAAGACGGGAGACGGGATGATATCGACGGTCACTATAAAAATAATTATTCTTACAGTGATTGCTTTTTTCGGAATGTCGACGTTTCGTGATCTAATCGAAGAAATAGCGTTCGATGAGGCCGTAACGGTAGTGGGTGTAAAGTTTTTACCAATCGTAATAATGGGTATTTTAATCATGGCTATTGTCGTTGGTGCGATTATAACTGCACGAATTAAAAAATATGCAAAATATACCAACGAAGGAATTCGGTTAGTGAGATACTTAGAAGGACTAGAACTATACATCAAAATGGCAGAGAAAGACCGGCTGGCGTTTTTGCAATCAGTGAAGGGGGCAGACACTTCAAGCGCAGGAATTGTTAAACTGTACGAAAAGCTATTGCCTTGGGCAAGTTTGTTTGGAGTAGAAGAAAGTTGGCTAAAAGAGCTCGGCAAATATTATCAAGTTAGCGATGCGCCAGAAGGCTTAAGCACAGAGGTATTAAACGGAGTAATCACCTCGAATATGCTTCGTGATGTAAGCAATATAGTACGCTTATCTACTAACTATAGCGAACCTGGCAGTTGGGATTCTGGTGGAGGAGGCAGTAGCTTTTCGTCTGGCGGGGGCGGGGGAGGATTCTCCGGTGGGGGTGGCGGAGGTGGGGGTGGCGGAGGCTGGTAAGCTTGTCAACTGATGTTGTTTTGGGATTTTTTAGCTAATTTTTTTTCGATCTCTACGGCATCGCGAGAAATATTGTGACGGCGTTGACGAAGAAAAAACCAAACGAAGATAAAAATCGCACAACCAAAGGCGAATAGACCGTATTTAGCCGAGGTAGGCCAATTTGTAGCAAAGAGAATTAGGGCATTAATAATGCCAAGACAAATAGTATAAAGATATCGACGAGTGAGGACAATTTTTTTAGCAAGCGGGAAATTTTTACACATTAGTGACTTTTTGTTACAATCGTCGGGGTGACCAAGAATTTTGCCATAAACAATCAAATCTCCACCAATAGACGAGATAAGATAGTAAACAATTATAATCAGGCCGATGACGAAATTGACTTGAATAGTAAGAAAGAGAACTTGAGCAGCGGTCAGCAAAACGTCAGAAGACATATCAAACTTTGCGGCGTATTTACGATATTTTGGGGTTTTATTTTTGGGAAAGGGCCATTTGCGAGCACAAGTACCATCAAAAACATCCGTGAGTTCGGCCACAATAAAAATAATAAAAGCGGCTTCTGGCGAACCGCCGAAAATAGCCATAAAAAGTAGCACGGTAGCTAAAATTAATCTTGATGACGTTAGAATATCAGCTAAGTACCTCATGAAAATATTGTATCAAAGTTTTAATACGATGGCTAATTAGAACTTCTTTACGATGTTCTAGCATAATCTCAGACATTTGTTTAACTTGTTCGGGATAAGCGAGAAGATTATTGAGAGCTTCAGCCATTTTTTCCGAGGAAGCATCAGCGCTCATGATAAAGCTCCCTTTTGGTACGACTTCTTGCATATCGGGATCGCAAAAAAAGACTGGCACGCCGTAGGCTTCAGCTTCAATTAAAGTCATACCGAAAGTGTCAAAATTATAGGAAACTAAAACGTCTAGATGCGACTTAGCAATGGCGCGAACAAGGTCATTAAATTTAATATTGCCGTGGAAAATCACATTCAAATTATGTCTTCTTGCAAAACGTTTGGCACGAAAGAAGTCGCCACCGCCACCATAGACATCAAGACGATATTTCCCATTAACCTCGGTAAGCGCTTGAAGAAATGGCATCATGCGTTTTTCTGCAGAAACGCGAGAGTGCCAAATAATTTTAAGCGTCTCATTTGATTTTAATTCCTTTACTGGCGGATTTTGAGGAAACCTGTTATCAGGAAAACCGTTGGGGAAGACTTGAATTTTAGTTTTAACACCATAATGAACAAGTTTTTCACAAAAATGATTGGATGGGGTAAGAACAAGGTCGGCAAAATTAGCATGGTTCACCATAAGCGTCCACATTTTGGCTTTGGCAATGGTGTCGGCTAAATAATTGTCACGAAGAACTTTGGTTTTGTGTGGAATATACCAAGAATGAAACCAATTAAGGGCTGTAGCCACAACCGTACGAAGGCTAAACGGAATAAGATTTGACTCACCCATATCTTCACGCCCGTGCATGACTTGAACAGTAGGGATTTTAAGTTTTTTGCCGAGGCGTAGTCCAGCAATGGAACACCCGGACTCATAATGAACGTAAAAAATATCAAAATTTTTAATTTCAGGATGTTTTCTTAAAAGCCACCTTTCAATGATTTTTGGGCGACGGGAAATAGGGGTAAGTTTATAAAAAAATAATTTACAGCTAGGAACTTGAAAAATATTTTGCTCTGCGAGCAACTGTAGATCTGTTCTAGATTTTGGATAGCCAGTACTAAAGATGTAAACTTCGTGGCCGAGATTTTCAAGAGCGGTTTTTTGAGCATTAATAGAACTTACGATGCCACCATTCAAATCTAAATAACAATCGGAAAAGAACGCAATTTTCATGCTATAATCATAGCACAAATATCAAGAAGGAGCGAGGGAGCGGCCTGTCGACCTCCTGCCAACCTAGCAAAAGACCAAGGTGGTAAATCCGACCAAGAAAGGAAAGATATGTTCTATAAAACAGCGGAGAGCGTTTCTCCAAAACATCCAGACAAACTATGTGACCAGATTTCGGACGCGATTCTGGATGCATATTTAACAGCTGACCCGAACGCAAGAGTCGCAGCAGAAACTTGTGGTGGCCACGATGTAGTTTTTGTAACTGGCGAAATCACCTCGACGGCGGAAGCGGATATCCCAGCAATAGTCAAACGCATTGCCGGTGATAATGTTGAGATACACACCAAAATTGTGAAACAATCACCAGAAATTGCGGCCGGAGTAGATACCGGTGGTGCGGGAGATCAGGGAATTATGATTGGTTATGCCTGCGATGAAACACCAGAAATGTTGCCGCGTGAGGTGGTTTTATCACGAAGGTTAAATCAATTTATTTTTGATAAATATCCTTACGACGGTAAAACTCAAGTCACGATTGCACCTAATGGTTCAATTGATTCCATTGTGGCAAGTTTTCAAAATGTTTCACATGATGAACTTGAAAAACTCGTACGAGAATTTATTAAAAAAAATAACCTTACCGGAAAATTGGAGCTCCATATTAACCCGGCCGGAGACTGGAATCAAGGTGGTTTCGATGCCGACACAGGCCTTACTGGACGCAAGCTAATCGTGGATAATTACGGCCCACGAGTAGCGATTGGTGGCGGATGTTATTCTGGCAAAGACCCTTCAAAAGTAGACCGTTCCGCTGCCTATATGGCGAGAAAAATTGCAGTAGATTATTTACGAAAACGTCATGCTCATGAAGTTTTAGTACGCCTAGCTTACGCAATCGGCTATGCCGAACCATTGGAAAAAACCGTAATTATTGATGGAAAACCAGAAGAAATTGAGGGATATGATTTGACACCGAATGGGATAATCAAATTTCTAGATTTGAAACGCCCGATTTATGAAGCCACCGCTCGTTATGGACACTATGGTGAAGGATTTGACTGGGATAGATAAATAGCTAGCATCAAAAAAGGCCCTATGGGGCCTTTTTTGATAATTAAATTTTGGAGTAGTTATTTGAGTTCCTTAACATATCTTGGACTAAGTTAGCGCTTTCAATCTCTAATCCCTGCAACTCATCGCCAGTAGAATAAAGACCTTGTGGATGATGATAACAATAGTTATATGTCCCGTCAGAGTAAACTAAATACCCAATACCGGTACCACATGCTTTCTCATTTTCGTTTGGTTCAGACGCACCACCATTAGTTCCAATATCATCGAAACTGCCTTTTAAGACCCTGGTAACTACGCCTAACCTAAAATTCTCGGAGACAAAGCCCGGAAGACGACCATCAAAGCCTTTTACCCCAGTAACAGAAAGACTAGTCATCGCCGTCTGTCCAATACCGATTAGCGCTTGCTGTAAAGAATAGCCAACCTTATCCAATCCTTCAGGAATTTTAATTTTCAATCCCCATTCACCAACATAAATATAATCTTCTGGGTTTTCAGTTGTGACATTGCTGTCTGTGATAGTGACGGTAGTATCACCATTTACAGTAGTAGTCTCAATTTTAGGAGTTTCTATAGTAGTGGTAGTACCATCTTCATTCTTGATTTGCACTTTAAGATCTGCTATTGAGCTATTCTTTTGTATCATGCCATAGATGCCAAAACCTATACCACAAAGAGCAATGATGGACATTACTATCGTAGTAATCTTTAATCCTTTACTATCAGTATCTTGTATACCATCAGTAGATTGCTGTTGTATACTTTCCATATTTATTTACCTATTAATGCCTTTCTTTATTATATTAATAGTATTTATGGTTTTATTGTAATATATATATATTATATATCAAGGGCAAAATAAAAACGACCTCAATAGGTCGCATCTGGTGGGCGGGAAGGGAATCGAACCCTTATGATCTTACGATCACCAGATTTTGAGTCTAGCGCGTCTACCAGTTCCGCCACTCGCCCATATTATAGCCATTATACCACAGAACTGTGAAAACATGTTATAATTTATCCATGAATCCAGAAAACGGTGGGCAGTCTTCAAGCGACTTACAGAGGCAGGCGGCAGCGGCATTGGCCAGAAAAAAGGTCTTAGCGGCTTATGCTGAGTCGGCCAAAAAAAATGCCAAGACCACAAATGAAAATAGCTCTAGGCTCAAAGATGAACCGGTTGCTCAGAAAATTAATTCCGAGTCTTGGCGCAAATACCATTCAGCTTGGCAAGATTATTATCAAAAATATTATAGCGAATATTATTCAAAAGCAGCTCGCACTTATATCGAAAAAGAGCGCTTGAAAGATGCCCGTGAAAAGGCAGAAGAAGAGGAGATTTTAAGCTCGCTGACAAAGTCAAGTTCTAAGGTTGATAAAAAAACTGGCCTGTCGCTTGGAACAGAGACAGATACCCAAAAGAGCGCGTACGATTATTCCGAAAATGACGGTGGAATTCGTGATAATTTGAGGCGAAAGATTCGCAAAAAAGCTACCGAAAATGCAAAAAAATCTCGTCGTAAAAGACATTTGATTCCAATTTTGGCGGGAATCAGCGTAGTACTTATAATATTGTTCTTACAATACAATAGGTTAATTTTTGCCCCGATTATGGCTTATGTCTCGCCCGGAAATGCTCCGGCTTCAGAAATTGAGGCAATCGATCCAACCATTACACAAGTGGTTTCACCAGAGCCAAGATTGATTATCCCGAAGTTAAATGTTGATGTACCAATTCATTTTGGAATCTCGCTTTCTGAAGTGATGTCGGCAATGAATAGTGGGGTAGCACATTATCGTATTGCTGGAGCCAGTGCTTATCCGGGCGAAATTGGGAATCTAGTAATTACTGGTCACTCAGCCGGCGACGTTTACAGCTCAAATCCATACAAATACATTTTTTCAGGATTGGAAAGATTAGACGATGGAGACTTGATTTATATAAATTACAACTCCGTAAGATATACTTATCGCGTCATTAGAAAAGAAGTAGTAGCGCCTTCAAATGTAGCAGCACTAGTAGTTGACACCGACAAACCTCTTTTAACTTTAGTTACCTGTACACCACTAGGGACTTCAAGATATAGGTTATTAGTAACTGCAGAACAAATCTCGCCAAATTATGAAAGCGCATCAGAGTCGGAGGATTTGCCAACAATCGATCGCAATGAGGAGATTGACTTACCAGCTAACGAGCCATCGTTCTTCGAAAGAATCTGGAATTTTCTAACGGGGAATTAACCATTCTCTCGTGAGTGTGTCATCACTAAAATAATAAAGCCATTTATTATTTGTAATAGCGACTGGGAACCTAGCAGAAACGTTGCTTGAAAGCATCTTACGATTTAGGCCATCGTAGTCATACACTATTAGTTTTCCCTCTGCTACCGTATAAATCATGTAGCCATCAAGCCAGCCAAAGTGATTGTCGCCCTCGACTTGCCATTCTAACAGTTTGGTGGATTCCATATCGAGAGTGGCAAGCTTGTTTCCCAGAGAAAAAACGATGTATTCTCCACTGTGACCAATTTTAATATCTTCTGGAGTAAAACTTAGTTCAAATGATGCGACTTTTGAAAAATTATCTTTTTCGTAAAGCGTGGCCGTGTTGTCTGAGAGAATAGTAATATATTTGTTATCATAAAATCTGCTGAGTACTACTTTAGTTGGGGTAAGAGATGTAGTAAGTTTTATAGATTGATTATTATTTAAGTTTAGTAAGCCGATATAATAAGGCTCGGTGCTAGTATCGACGTCTGTCCTAAGGGCAGAGAAAACAACATCGTTATCATATTGGCTAAAGTCAATAACATTTTCAACTAAGACAGATGACAGCGATTTACCAGCGATGTCAATTTTGTGAAGATTGCCATTTTGGGTAGCGAGAAGAGTGCTTGATGAGTTGTTGATGATTTTAACCACAGTAAAATCGTAGCCAAAACTTTTCGTAAGATTGATACTGTTTGAAACGTTTTTGATATCAATTAATACCCACTCGATATTTGTACCAGAATCAACTTTAAACAGGGCATGCGTGTTGTCCCTATCCCAATTTATGCTAAGAATGTTACCCGTAAATAACCCGATAGTAGCGTTGTTGGCTAAACTAACTGTGGAAAAAGCTTTTGAAATATCAAGTTTTTTATATTCAACCGTGTCGTTATTTAGACTAACTAATGTCCACTCGGTAGTGCCATTAATAAGAATCATGGTTTCGCGATTTTGTGACACCGAAACCGTAGTAACCCCAACAGTTTTGAGAACTTTTTCAGACTGACGATTTTTCAGAAAAAGGCGAGGATAATTAAGACGATAAAGCAACCCCTCATTAACATTGATAGTTTTTTCCCAAGAATCATAGCCGTCCTTGGTCAAAATGATCTTGTGCTCGCCGGCAGACAGGACTTTAGAAGTGTTAGTTTTTTGGAGCCAAGATGATGCGCCATCAATTTTTACGTCAGCGCCAGTTGGCACGGAAGAGATTTGCAATAGACCTTGACGCTCGATTTTAAAATCCGAACCAACCCAATAACCGGAGACGATAAAGGCCAGCACGGTAACCATCAAGATGACCGCAATTACCATAATAGCTTCAGATATAATAACCTTAAGACTTTGACGCCGCTTGGTTCTTTCTAAATCCATAGTTAAAGATATTATATCATAAAAAAATATATTTAGCTCTTGCGTTTTGATTGCATAAGTAGTATCATGGACTTAAGGATAAGCGAGGTGAAAAATGCAAATATCGCACAGTAATCAGGCAATTACTAACGCACATCGAAGGGTGAAGGCTTCTACTACGTTGAATCGAAAATATGTTAAAAAACCAGCAAAGTTAAGTACCGAAGCGGTAGTTCCTATCAAAAAAAGCCCAAAAGTTAGGCATTTTAATTCGCAACAAGTTGTAAATAAGGTAAAGATGGTAAAAGGTAGCCGATTAGCAAGCGATGTTTCTATACACCCATTACAAAGTGTGGTAAATACTAAAATGCAGTTAAGAAAAGAACAGGCGAAGCCTCAAGTTGCGCAGAAACTCTCAGCTAAGGAATTAAAAGATCGCGCAATACAAAAGGCACTGTTGGATGCAAATCAAGCACCGAAGTCGGATGAAAAAGTTAAACATCCTAGACTTCATTTTGGTTTTCCGCGCATCGCTTTGGCTCTTTCTTGTGCGGCGGCAGCAGTTTTTGCGATAGTTTATTTTGTTAATTTGAACATGCCAGATATTTCACTGAGGGTAGCAGCAATGCAAACTGGTTTTGATGCTTCGTATCCAGGTTATGTACCAAGGGACTACACTTTATCTAGTATTACCTCGGAGGAAGGAAAAGTGGTACTGAATTTTTACAATCAAGGCGCCGAAGCCAGCTTTTTAATCAGCGAAGAAAAATCAGCTTGGGACTCAAACGCATTACTAAATAATCATGTGAAAGATACCTATGGTGAAAATTATTCCGTTATTAAGGAACAAGGTCTTACTATATATATCGATGACAGTGACGCAGTTTGGGTGAATGGTGGTGTGTTATATACTATAAAGACTACTTCCGGGAACTTAACAAAGAAACAGATTAAATCGATTGCAGTTTCTTTGTAAGATTAAATTGATCTAGCTACGGAATTGAGCCTGGCTAGAGAGATTTCCCTACCAAGCACATCTAAGGTTAAATTAAGAGCGGGGCTAAATGGTGCAAAACTTAGTGATATACGAATAAGGCTGAAAAGCTCCGCGGGTTTTTTGTTGGTCTCATCAAGCAAATTATTGAGACAGTTTTGCAATGATTCTGCGTTCCAATTTTTGAGATTGGACAGCTTAGAGATAGTGATTTTGAGAAGACTTTCTAGCTCGGATTCGGAAAATTTCTTGAGAAACTTATTGTTAATCAGCATATCGAGATCAATAGTGGGATCTTCAAAGAAATAATTAGTAATAATTTTAAGATCGGAGAGCGTCTTCAAACGATCGTAAATAATAGATAAAACTGATACCCTGTAATCTTCTGAATGATTTTTGGCTGATTCTGGCCAAAACTCTAATGTACGATCATAAAGCGCCTTAGCCCCCTGCTCAATAAAAATTTTACGAATCCACTGACCATTGAGCCAGAGCAGTTTAGTTTCGTCGTAACGAGCACCGGAGTTCTGAATACGGTCTAAAGAAAAATTTTCAATTAACTCTTCTTTGGTGTAAATTTCTTGTTCGGTGCCATCGTTCCAACCAAGACAAGCTAAATAATTAAGCATAGTTTCTGGTAGGATGCCGTCAGCGCGATATTCGGTTACGGACTTGGCGCCATCGCGTTTACCCAGTTTTTTGTTACCACTAGGAGCAAGGATGTGTGGCAAAGAGATTAATTTGGGACGAGAAATTTTTAGAGCTTCGTAAATAGCAAGATAATTCGGAGTGCTAGAAAGGTATTCGACTCCACGCATGACGTGGGTAACACCCATTTCAGCATCGTCCACGATGTGGGCAAAATTATAAGTAGGGAAGCCGTCTTTCTTAATAAGAATAATGTCGTCAAGAACTTCTGGACCTGTGTGCATTTCGCCCATTACTTCATCAACCCAGTCATAGCTTTTTGGCTCAGCCTTAAATCGTAAGGGAAGACCAGGTTCCCATTCTGGCGGATTTTCAGGACGAAAATTACGATAAAGAAACGGAACCTTTTTCTCATTACATTCTTTACGGTAACTATCGATTATTTCTGGTGGAGTGGGGTCGGCATAAGCTCGACCAGCAGCGATGAGCTTACGCGCCCATGCATGATAGATTTCTTTTCTTTCACTTTGAAAATAGGGAGCATGGGGACCACCGACGATTGGACCTTCGTCCCAATCCAGATTAATCCATTTTAAAGTATCTTCAATCAGTTCCGTAGCCCCCTCAACAAAACGTTCACGGTCGGTATCTTCGATTCGAAGAATCATCGTACCTTTGGTTTGACGTGCCAAAAGATATGGATAAATGGCGGATCGAACATTGCCAATATGAATATAGCCGGTTGGGCTAGGCGCAAATCTAGTAACTACTTCCATACAGTATATTATATCACAATCTGTAATTATTATTCTTCTTCTCGGCGGACGGCAGCAAGGAAGAAGAATCCGGAAGTAGCGGCAACGGCCGTAGCAATACCAAGACCAGTGACAAGCGTTGCATTTGTATCCAGTTTATTATGCGTGGCACCTTGCGGTGGAGTATAGCTCACATAGGCACTACGATTGTCACCAGAACTAATTTGGGTGGTAGTCGTAGAGGTGCCAGAACTGGTAGTTGAATAAGTATAATAAGTTCTGTTGGCGCTACTATCGTAAATTGCGACCTGATCTTCGCCAGGCGTAACCGGATCGACTGGCGTAATTGGGTTGGAATTATTATTAGTCACTCCAGAAACTACACTAATTACTACCGTACCCACATATGTGCCTGAAGCTTGTGAAACGTCGGCTTTAGCGCCAAAATAAAAATCTTTGCTACTAGTAGCGGCAACGTTACTAGAAAGGATAGTAATTGGTGTAGAAGTTGATCCTACCATAGCTCGGTAGGTACTAAAGCTACTGCCACTACCATTATTACTGTCATCATCATCCAATGAATACCCCCAATAGTTGGCCGGGAATGATATCCTCGTGACGCTAGATGAATCTAAAGTTGGTATTGAATATGAGCTCCTTGATGTATTAGTAAGCGATGTGTCCATGGTTTTAGCGGTCATGGATGCCGTAAATCCAGCTGAGTTGTTGGAGCTGACGCTAATACTAACTTTATTCCTTAGAAATGTATTAATGTTGCCGCTAGCCCAGGTAGTTGGAGTAGTAATAGATACCGATAATGATTCTTGAACATTAACATTAAATGATGTATTTTCGTCTGCTGAGACTTTTGCTGGTGATACAAAAATAAAGATAGTCAACAAAATAACGACACAGAAAACTTTATGTATGACCTTTTTGTTTTCCATAATCTATATTATAGCACAACCGTTTTAATTTTATGATAAAATTTAGTAAAAGTTATGGTGAAAACTATAATAATTTTTGAAAGGATGGTAAAAAGTGGATGAAAAAATTACATTGAACCTAAGCGATGATATTACAGAGGGCCTAAAGACAGAAAGTTCGAAAAACAGCAAAACATGGTTAGTGTTTTTGATTATTGGAATAGTTAGCATAGTGGGCGGTTCGGGCCTTATATTAGGTGGCATACTGATGCCACACGAAGAATTACCTACTTTAATTTTTCCAGTTATTCCTTCAAAAAACACCATTAAACAGACCTACAGTGCCTTAACTGGCGAAGTTTTAACTGATCCAGATCAACTCAATGCACCAACTTATTGTATCCAGACGCCCAACGGCACTGATGGAGCCAGGCCTCAGGCAGGCCTAAATGAAGCTGGGGTGGTTTTCGAGGCGATTGCTGAAGCTGGAATTACACGTTTCGCTGCTATTTATCAAAATCCTCAATCCGCTGTAATAGGGCCAATTCGGTCGCTCCGGCTTTATTACCTTGAATGGGATACTCCTTTTGATTGCACAATCGTACATGCTGGGGGAGCCGACGATGCTTTAGCAGCTGTACGAGCTGGTGGCTATAAAGATTTAACCGAGAACTATACCTATATGTATCGTGGAACTTACCGAGGACGATTATGGAACAACCTATTCACTACGGCGACGTACTTAAGACAATTTAGTACTGACAAGGGTTACAATACATCTAGCGTGAGCGGTTTTAGTAGAATGACACCCGAAGAATCCTCGCAAAATCGTATAGATAGTTTAATAAAAGAAAAGCTTGTGATTACTAAGCCAACTACGACAAATACTTCAGAATTAACACCCCAAGTCGCAACGATCAATTTGTACTTTGGTAATGTACCGGCTTATAACGTAAGTTACGCTTACGATTTTACAACTAACACATATAAAAGGAGCTACGGCAATGGTAAGGCACACGAAATTTATGCTTGCCCGGCTGAAAATTTAGGTGAAAAAAACCCCGAAGATGTCTGTACATTAACACAAATGGGACCAAAAGTGGTGGTGGCGATAGTAGTTTCGGAGAAAAAAGCGGCAGATAATTATCACGAAGATATTACGGCAGTTGGTTCGGGCACGGCTTATATTTTTCAAAATGGCGTAGCTATCAAAGGTACTTGGAACAAAGCTTCGAGAAGCGATCAAATCAAGTTTTTTGACGATAATGGAAAAGAGATAAAACTTGCTCCAGGTCAGACTTTTGTTTCGGCGGTGCCGAGCTATGGCGGTGTTGAATATTGATGCAAAATATGCTAGAATATTTTCTAGTGGCCTCGTCGTCTAGTGGTTAGGACGTCTGGTTCTCATCCAGAAAATCGCGGGTTCAACTCCCGCCGAGGTCACCAAAGCTTGACTTTTTTAATAAGGTGTGATATAATCAAAGTATTGGCTGATGTAAAGCCTCTTTTTTTTATGTTATAATTTAAGTATGAAAAAATTACCGATTGTTGCATTAATTGGCCAAACTAACGCTGGAAAGTCTAGTATTTTGAACCGAATGGCACATAAAAATATTGCGATTGTAGCTCGCGAAGAGGGAACAACGCGCGATAATGTGCTAACCACAATTGATAATAAGTTTGTTCTGGTTGATACTGCTGGTTTAAAAGATCCGACAGACGATTTTGAGGTTTCGATCCAAGAGCAAATTAATGACGCAATCGATTCCGCCGATGTGATTCTAGTAACTCTAGATTCTACAAAATATTTTGATCATCGTGACAAAAAAATCACAAAAGACGCTCTCCGATCCAATAAACCAGTGCTCTTAGTATTGAATAAATGCGACCTTAAAGAGTCCTTACCGATTGAAGAATTTCGTGCCTTAGGTGTTGCACCTGAGAATACCCTTTATATTTCGGCAACAACCGGACGGGGCATGCGCGAACTTGATACGGCAATCTCTAAAATATTATCGAAGGAAGATTTTTCTAAGCCTGGCGATGTTAATACTGAGATTAAAGTGGCTTCTCAGGCTAATATTTTGAAGGTTGCCCTAATCGGTCGACCGAACGTGGGAAAAAGTAGTTTGTTCAATGCGCTAGGCAAGAAACAACAGGCAATCGTAAGCTCAAAACAGGGAACCACGCGCGATATTAATCGGGTGCAAATACGCTACAAAGGGCGAGATTTAGAAATTTTGGATACGGCAGGATTGCGTAAGCCAGGCAAACGTGAAGTTGGGATTGAAAAATTTTCAGCCATTCGAACTTTAACGGCGATTGAAGAGGCTGATGTTTGCTGTTTACTGGTCGACTCGACAGAACCACATTCAAAACTAGACCAGGCGCTAGCTGGACAGATTATTAAAGCTGGAAAGGGCATTATTATCGCCATAACAAAGTCAGACTTAATGAGCGAGGCTAAACCAACTAATTTCTTTGGTGAAGAAAATATTAAAAATCGCACAACAGCTGACTTTTTGATTGATGCACTGGAACATGATTTTGACTTTTTACCTTATGCTCCAGTAGTGATAACATCATCAGAGACGGGTGAAAATGTCACCCAATTGTTTGAACTAGCTTTACAAATCGACATAGCTCGTCACACCGAAGTAAAGACCTCAGATTTAAATAAAATTTTAAACGAAGCAGTAGCGTCACATACTCCGGCGGGACTGAAAAACGCCAAGCCAAAACCTAAATATATCGTGCAAACAGATACCTGCCCGCCTTGGTTTGTGGTGCATGGACACGATTTGGAACTTTTGCACTGGTCATGGAAACGCTTTTTAGAGCGCAAAATTCGTGAAAGATACTCTTTCATTGGTACGCCAATTAAATTTTCTTTCCGAAACGATAAATAACATGCTATACTGATACTATCTGCAATTGGGTGGGCCACAACGTTTAGTTGGTGGTTTGTTTTATTTTTACCCCGCTTTTTTAGCGGGGTAATTTTATGCTATAATACCCTTATGAAGTTAATTGTTGGGCTTGGAAATCCAGGAGGAAGATATAATTTTACAAGGCATAATTCGGGGTTTTTGGCGCTGGATTTTTATTTTAAAGTATCTAAGGCAAGTTGGAAGGATAAACCACGCCTAGGGGCTATTTTTGGACAAATAGACGATGTTTTATTTATTAAACCACAAGAATTTTATAACGAGACTGGCTCAGTAGTACGTGAATATATGAGGTATTACAAGATAGCCGCCTCAGATATTTTGGTGATTTGTGATAATTTTGATCTTGAATTTGGAAAGGTACGCTCTCGGTCTTCTGGTGTGTCTGGGGGAAACAATGGTCTAAAATCAATTGATGCAGCCCTGAGAACCTCTGACTACGCGAGAATCCGAATTGGCACAGGAAATGATGAATTACGACAAAAGATGGGGGACGTGGATTTTGTGCTTTCTAAATTTACGCCGGAAGAAAAAGCTAAGTTGCCAGAGATACTTTCTATGGTGACAGAAAAAATCAATAATTTTATCAAATAAGTGCCCAGTTGTTCATGCCAAGGGAGTGAACACGAGATTTGATTTCAAGGAGAGTAATGATTTGACTAAAAACCTCTGGAGGAAGATGAGTTTTTACCATGATTTCTTCACCAGAACGAGCACCGCTCGCAAGGGCTTGCAGGATCAGGGTTTCAATGTCGGTATCACCGATAAGGTTTTTAGCTTTAAGCTTGCGGTGTTTTTGAGTAAATTCCTCTGGGAAAAGTAATTCTAAAATATCTTTTGGTTCAGTATAGGGAATTGCACCCTGTTTGATGAGCTTGTTGCAGCCTTGAGAATAGGGGTTGGTGATGTTGCCCGGCACGGCAAACACCTCTTTGCCCTGGTTAATCGCGTGCGTGGCAGTGTTTAATGAACCAGATTTCTCAGCCGCCTCCACTACCACTACCACATCAGAAAGACCGGAAATAAGGCGATTACGCTCAAGAAAGCTATATCTTGTATCTGTTTTTGTGCCAGGGGCATATTCGGATATGATGGTTCCATTTTGTTTAACTATCTGTTCGGCAAGCCTCAGATGATTTTTAGGATAGATATAATTTATTGCCGTACCAAGCACGGCAACCGTGACACCGCCAGCATCTAGACAACCACCGTGGGCGATGGAATCTATGCCATAAGCTAAGCCAGAGACAATAATCACCCCGTGTTTCGCTAACTCATAAGCCAATTGATAAGCAATCTCTTCGCCATACTTAGTATTGTGGCGTGAGCCAACAATGGCAACGGTTTTTGGTCGCCTCTGTTTTCCATTTTTTACAATATTTTCTGGTATTTTACCATAAAAATACAATGTTTTAGGCTTAAGCACAATAGAGTCTAACACCTCTGTAAAATCGTGCTCTAGGGGTGTAATTTGGTTGATTTTTGCAAAAAAGTGTGAAAAAAGTGTTGACATATTTTTTCTCCTGTGATATAATTAAGAAAGTTGGCACGAAAAAACGTGCCACACCGCACCTAAATAAGTTATAATTTCAGCTATACTACTCCTAGTGTAGCAGAAATTGCGAGCTTTTGAAACCCTTTC
>JAEEHN010000006.1 GCA_016280905.1 Candidatus Saccharimonadota bacterium | reverse complement strand
TTTACAGATATAAATCACCATTTAATTTCATCTTCGAACCTGAGTTTTCCACAGGTTCCCCTGTTGGTGAGCCGGGTGGGACTTGAACCCACGACACCAAGCTTAAGAGGCTCGTGCTCTAACCAGCTGAGCTACCGGCCCGCTCACTTCTCCTATTATATCACAAATTCCTCTTTTGTGAATATCCTGCTATTGACATTCATGATAAACTATGCTATAATAGCAAGACAGTACATTTAAAGAGGTGATTATGTGGCAATTTTGCTTGAGCCTTGCCCAAAGTGTAGCGGCAAAGGCAAGTTAAGATGGAGCCCCCACCACTGGAAACGCAAAATCAATCCCCCCAAAAAACATACTAAAGAACCCCACTTTGCACTAATCCAGTGCCAAACATGCAATTTCAAAACGCCAACTTTCAGGCCAAAAAATGGCGAATCTGACCAAAAGCTCAAAGAGCTCGCTATCGCATCGTGGAACAACATGCCACGCAATTAGTCCATCAAACCTCTCGCAACTTACTCGATAAGCCCCAACCGGGGCTTATAATTTTATCAACTCTTGTTTATTTTTAATCTATTTCACAACTTGTTTAACCAATTTATTTGACCAACCTACTTCGCATACTCCACCGCACGCGTCTCCCGGATCACATTCACCTTGATAACTCCTGGATACGACATCGTCGCTTCGATCTTATTTGCAATATCGCGCGCTAGCTTCAAAGCCGACAAATCATCAATCTGTTTTGGTTCTACAATCACCCGAATTTCACGTCCTGCCGCAATTGCATAAGCTTTGTCAATCCCTGGGAACGATGTCGCAATGTTCTCAAGATCACGCATTCTTTCTGCAAAGTTCTCTGCCGAAATATTTCGTGCACCCGGACGTGCAGCCGACATCGCATCGCAAATTTTTACAATAATCGCCTCCGGTGTTGTTGGTTCAATATCATCATGATGCGCCGCAATTGCGTGCACGATTGGTTCACTCATGCCATACTTCTTTGCCAGTTCTGCACCAATATCCGCATGTTTCCCCTCAATTTTATGTGTCACTGCCTTGCCCATATCATGAAGCAAAGCTGCCGTCTTCGCAATTCTTTTATCCGCACCAATCTCTTCCGCGATCATTCCGGCCACATGCGCCATTTCAATTGAATGCAAAAGCACATTCTGCCCATATGAAGTCCTAAATTTCAATTCGCCAAGCAAATGCAAAATCTCTCGCGGAATCCCTACTACCCCCACTTCACGCGCTGCATCTTCACCAGCTCGTACTACTTCCTTTTCAATTTCTTTTTCCGCTTTGGCCACAGCCTCTTCAATCGACGAAGGGTTAATTCTCCCATCTTTCATTAAACGTTCCAAAGCATACCTCGCCACTTGCCTCCTAATCGGGTCAAACGATGACAGCACTACCATTCCTGGCGTATCATCTACCATAATATCTACACCAGTCGCTCGTTGTAAAGCCTGAATATTCCGCCCTTCTTTACCAATAATCCGTCCTTTCATATCATCATCTGGTAGTTTCAACGCCGTAATCGTCCGGTCTGCCGTCACCTCTGACGACATTCTTTCCATTGCAGTTAAAAGCATCGCTTGCGCCGTCTCATCAATATCATGCTTTAGCTCTTTTTGTTCTTTTACAATTAGGCCAACCAGGTCTTGCTTGATATCATTCTCTGTCATCTTCATCAGCTTTTCTCGCGCATCGGTTTTAGACAACCCAGCAATCTTTTCCAATTTTTCATGCTGTTTTACCCGAATATCTCTAATTTCATTCTTGAGCTCTTCAATTTCTTTTTCTTCTCGGTTTAGTTTCTCCGACTTCTTCTCCAACTGATCCAATTTAGTATCTAAAGCCGTCTCTCTTTCTGCTAAACGATTTTCTGTTTTTTTCCACTCTTTGCGCCGCTCATTTTCCTCAGTCTGATTCTTTTCGGTCAATTCTGCAGCTTCTTTTTTAGCATTCAAAACAATTTCACTTGCTTCGTGTTTAGCTTTCCGCACTAAATCTTCAGCCTTATTTTTACCGCCATTCTCATTTCTCTTATTATATGCAAAAACTCCGCCAGCCCCAGCAGCTAAACCCACTACGGCGGCAACAACTGGAATCACTATTTCCATATCGCCCTTTCTAATTGTTTTGTCAGTATTTTCCTGATACCAACGATTTAACAAATAAAATCAAATTAATAAATTTCCAACTCTATTATAGCACAAAATACCGCCCATGCTTGCAATTTCATTTTTAAAACGTTACACTTGTTTAAAATTAAGGAGGTAATATGGCGTATGTGGAAGAAATGCTTCTAAGAAACGGCCTAATCAGTCGTTCCTCAAATGGCACTTCATATATAGAAGGCAGTTTGCTTTCAAATTCATTAGTAATCAGGAACTCGTCCGGCTGGGTCACTCACCGCATCGAACGCGCCTCGAACGGCGTTGATCTTGTTGTCAGAAACGTCAGTACCGGCTTAGTAGAAATGCGTATGGCCGCCTAGCCCCAAAATCCACGTTTTTTATTCTTTTTAAATTCTTCCAACAGTTCTCTCTGCTTTCGTGACAGATTTTTTGGTGTCTCCACGACCACAGTTACAATATGTGGCCCCCTATCCCCATCTGCTCTAAATGGCACGCCGTGCCCAGATAACTTAAATGGCGTCCCCGACTGCGTCCCTGCTGGCACTTTCATCACAATTGGTCCATCCACCGTCTCAACTTCAATCTCACAGCCAAGTGCCGCATCCACCATATCAATCTTTTCTTCCGACAAAATAATCGCACCTTCTCGTGTCAACGATTTATGTGGTTTTACTCTTATTCGCACATACAAATCGCCTCGTTCTGTACCCCCCTCAGGCGCTTCGCCACCCTTACCACGTAGCCTAATCGACATTCCATCATCAATTCCCGCCGGAATCTTCACTTTAATATTTTCATCATTTGCCGAAACTTCCTTCGTAGTCCCAAAAATCGCCTCTTCAAAAGTTAGCGTCACCGATGTTTGATAATCTGCGCCCCTCCGTGGTCTCCTCGCCCCTCCACCAAAACCAAAAATATTCCCTAAAATATCATCTAATCCACCGCCGAAATCAAAGTTAAACGTCTGTCCATTATAATTAAACCCTCCCCCAAATGGATTACCACCACCAAACGGATTTCCCGAAGCACCGCCTACGCCCGCATGCCCAAACTGGTCATATCGCGCACGCTTCTGTTTATCACTCAAAACATCATGCGCTTCATTAATCTCCTTAAATTTCGCCTCTGCTTCTTTATCGCCAGGATTCTTATCTGGATGATATTTAATCGCCAACTTCCGATAAGCCTTCTTAATTTCATCATCAGACGCATTCTTAGAAACGCCTAAAACTTCATAATAATCACGTTTTGCCATAGCCCCTATTATAAATCACTAGCACTCAAAATACAAGAGTGCTAATTCGCTTTCTGTATTTCCACCTGTTCATTTTTATAAAACAAATCCGTCTTCACTATCACATCAAAAACTTGGTTCTGATTTAGCACTACTCTAAACCTCAAAGTCATTCCGTCCACCCCCTTTGACATCTTTAATGTCGTCTCATCGATTCTAACTACATAACTATAATCATTTACAACCGATAGCAAATACTCCCCAATCTTTTTTCGCACATTATAAGACGCCTCTGTCCCCAAAGTATAATCTAATTGAAAAGCATTTTCCCAACTCACGTCTACTTCTAATATATTACTACAATAATCACTAGGATAAATTTGCAAATTTTCCGGTAAACACGTAATAAGAACTGGATACCCACCCAAATTCTGATTATTGGCTACCGGCGACCACTCAAATTGCACCTGATATGATTGCTGAACTTCAGCTATATCCACTATAAATTTCCCATAATAAATCTTTTCCAACTCGCTATAGTTATATTCTGATGTATCATCTCGCACCATCGCACCCTTTTCTGGCACTACGATCCCCTCGGGCAAGTTATTGCTTAACATATTATAAAGCTGATAAAAAATCTGATCTGTTTTTTCTTGCGGCAAATCATTATAATATTTCGATAAATTATCAATTCTTGTCTCATTACCGTAAGGATTAACTCTAAAAATTCTCACCAACGTAATAATCAAAAAAACAACCACCAAAATCGCAAACAAAACCCCTCCTACTATAAATGGATTAATTTCAATCTTTTTTGAACTATTCTGTGGCTGCATTAAACCTCCTTTAATTTCCAACGATTTGTGCTAATTCGTCATAATTCAATACTGAATCAATATATGTAAATGTATTACCATATTTACTATTTTTAAAGTAACTAATGTTTCTATGTATTACTCTTGCGTCATGGGCTTGATAAGCAGCTTCAATTGTTGTCAAATCATCACCGTTCACCGCTACTACTATACCAGTATGCCCACATAAATGGCCGTCATTACACACTGTACTCCCCTTAGTGACTGAAAACACTGCAAACGGTCTTGCATCAATCCCTTCTGATAAACCTGCCCTACTAGCCAGCGTATGTGCAACATCTTTACCATTTGGCCATCCACCATGTGGTAAGTCAGTAAATCTTTCGACAAAAAACTTAGAAAACGATACACAATTCATTTTGCCAAAAGGTAATCCCCAACTATCAGCATCAACTTCCGACCCATTATAATAGTCCGCCAATCTTTGTGCTTGCTCATTAGATAATCCTCCATTTACCGAACCAGCAAAGCAAATAGAATTTGTATTTTTTGTTTCATTAATTGTATTAAAGATAATATTCGCAAATAGTTTCCTTCCAGTAACGTTAGGGTGAATTCCATCATCCGCTAGATATTGTTCTGGTTGTGATTCCACTGCTGCTTTCCAACCCGCCACCAAGACATTCGAATTATCATTCTTTGCTTTCATGTAGTTATTATTATTTCCAATATAACTATCAGCAGTAGTGTAATTTGTTACAAAAATTATTCTTCTTGAACTTCCTGCTAGCGCAACCACCTCTTTTACTTGCGCCTCCGTAACACCACTACTATTCGTACCAAGTGCATACACCAAAACGTTACGTAATGAATTATTCTCTACTAGACTTTGCAAAATCTCAAAACCGCCAGGATTATCAGACACACCATTATAAAATTGTTTACTAGTTTGTGCATAAATATCAACCTGCGGTAGTAACCCCCTAATTTCATCTTCGCTACCTACGGTTATAGAATCACCGATAATCGTAACGTCACTACCGTTTGAAACATTGCCGTCGACTTCCGTCCCACCGACCGCAGAAATTGCCAACGAATATTCATACCATTCTTGTGCATTCCGACTACGCAAGTTAGATGCACCCTCCTTATCACCTGGACGCTCCATAATCCACACAAAAATTCTCGTTGCATCTTCAGGAGATTGCGCAGCATTTAAAGCTTCGTGTACAGTCATACCACTATTGATGTAATCAAGCCCCATAATACCCCCCGCATTACGGTAATCACCCACCTTTGTATTTTCAAACTCGCTACTCGCTCCAAAGAAAAAATCCATCTGCACAGACAACCATGCATCAACAACCGTCATCGGCACGGGTTCTTTTGGCAAACCTGTTTCAGAATCATAGTAAGTATATTTCAAATCAAAATATTGATTAAAATAGTTCGAGGTTCGCGAATCAGACATCAATATGTCTGTAATATTTGACATTGGAGTAAACTGTGCTATTCCGTATCCTGGACCACCAATTCCGTCACCTTCAAAACGAAATGGATTGAAACCAGACTCGCCCTGAAAATTAGCTAAAACTCCCGCGATCCCGTTATTCGACAGCACAAAACCAGTTGGATTATTTCCCTTTAAATAATCTACAACTTTAGCCATTATCGTATTACCACTCAAATTACCAGAATAGCAACTTGTACCACTTGGGTCATAAAACAAGATATTATTCTGCGAAAACATTTCCATCTGTGCCGGCGTCAACGCTAACGCCGAAAACGAAGTAAATACCGGTAAAACCAACATTATCAAAGCCACCAAAGACGCACCAAAAGACCTCCAGAAAAATTTCTTTCTTAACATAACTTAATTATAACATAGCTCAACTATACGAGCATATTTACTTTGCACTTGGATTTGTTGTGATTAAGCTTTCTTCTGTTTCTGAAGCAATCACTTGTATATGTACATGATTTGAACCAGCGAAAAACAAACCTTGCCCTACCGGGAAATTCGCGAGCCTGCGTTTTTCCTCTTCAGTTAGCTTAAATACATCCGACAAGACATCTACTGCCGAGGCCGATTGTTTCAATAATAGCTGCATCGATGAGTTTGCCACAATCGCCCGACCCATTTTAGAACTCATAAAGTCTTCTACGTCCTGCGTAATCGTCGTAAGCCCTAAATAATACTTACGCGCCCGCTTTGCAAGTGAAAACAAGAAATTTGCCGAATCTTCATATTTCATTAATTGCCACGCCTCATCCACAATCAACAAGCGTTTCTTTTGTTCTGCTCGCACAATATTCCAAATATGCGACAATACAATATACATCGCCACTGGGCGAAGTTCATCCTCAAGATCCCGAATATTAAATACCACCATCTGGTTATTTATATCTACATTCGATTGCTGCGAAAAAATTCCCGCAAACGTACCAGTCGTATACTTTCGCAATCTTTGCGCTAACTGTGGTCCCGTTCCTTCCATATGTAGCAACGTATCATACAAATTTGCAATTGTTGGCGGCGTTGATTGATGTGTTAGAGGATCCGAAGTAATTCCTGCCCTCGCATACGTATCAATCAAAGCTTGATCTAAATCTGCCTCTTCATTGGCTGTTAAAGCTGGCAGCACTTGACCATTCGCTGCTATCTGATTCCCGCCCAACATTAATCTAAACAACCCGTGTAAAGTCACTAAGTTCGCCCGGAGAGCATCGCCTGCGTCTTCTGCATCTACCACCTTCGGTAAATCAAATGGATTAATTCTCACATCCGAATTTAGCGACAACCGAATATACGATCCGCCTACTGCATCACACAATTTTTGATACTCGTTTTCTGGATCAATAATCAAAATTTCCGACCCCACCATCATTGAACGAAGCGCCTCTAACTTCACCGCAAAAGACTTACCTGCACCAGACTTCGCAAATACCACCATGTTGGCATTTTCAAGACTAAATCGATCAAAAATCACCAACCCATTATTATGCATATTGATGCCATATAAAATTCCTTTGTCCTGCGTCAAATCTGCCGAAGTAAATGGAAAAGATGTCGAAATCGCACCCGTATTCATATTGCGTCGAATTTGCAACTGATCTGTGCACTGTGGCATAACCGAGTTCATCCCTTGCTCTTGTTGTGAATTCGCCACTTTTGAAAACACCATTTGCTGTCCAAAAATCGTCTCTATTTTTTGTTGCACAAATTTCATTTCATCGAGTGAGTCCGCCCAAATTGTTACATACAACCCAAATCGGAAAAACTTTTCCGCACCTACCTGCAACTGATCTCGCAACTCCTCCGCATCCGTAATAGCCGCCTCAAGCTCCGGATCGCGCACGCGACCTTTTTCAGCATTCAAATTCATTGAGGCTTCAAGCTGAGTCACCTTGGTTCGCAAATTCTTCATCACAACGGCCGACTCCACCGGATAAACATACATTGATATATCGATCACCTCATCAATATTGATAATCGGCGACAACCATCCCGTATAAAGTGTTCTTGGATAACCGTATATGTACAATGTTCGCCCATATTTATTCCCCAATCTAAAATAATCCGAATGAATTTCAATTGCTGATGGCGAAATCAAATCTCTTAAGGTGTTCGTACCCTGCTCAAATGCTCTCTGAATTTCTGCCGCTTCCATTGCCTCAGCTTGTGCCGCGATTTCTGCTGCAGTCAATTGTCTCTTCTTGGCCATTCTAAGCTCCCTCCTTTTGTTCACCTTTTTTCACATACATTGTCGCAAGTTTCGAAAAATCCACCAACGGTTCTCTCACTGCTGTATCCGGATTATTAAAGTTATAATAAAGTTGTGCTAATTCTTTCGTGTTCAATCTCACCGAATGTACTCCAATCTGAAATAAACCCGACATTACTGCGTCTACACGATTAGTTAATTCCGATAAGGCTTTTTCATAAGTCGCCCGATCTATTCGCGTTACTTCCGGTGCCTTAGCCTTCGAAAATGATTTAAAGAAATTTTTAGTCTGTTGAATCACTTTTTCCGCATCTGCCGAACTATAATATGGAATTATGATAAAGAAAGATTTATCCATAATATTCGCCTCTTGTGACAAAATATCAATAAAATTAATGTAGTCATCCATCAAAACCCCAAGCAACATATTGTCGTTATTTCGACGAATCTCACTCAATCTTTCAATATATGGTCCGATATCTACTCGCTGGCTTCGTACCAAAATCTGCGTTGTAAATTTTAATGAATTCAAAAAGTTCTGATACGAATACTCTACACCCTCACGCTCCACGTCGCTCATAAGATCAAAATTAATTGATTTACAAGCTATCACTGCCCTAAACGATCCGTCTTTCATAATAACCACATTATCTCGGAGCTCTGATATAAGAAGCGTTGATTGTGTCGAAAGCGGTGATTCTTGGTTAGGTGATACCGGAGTAGCTTGATTCGCCGCCATTGCCACCGAACCCAATCCCGCCACATTCGCACCTTGCTGCATCGTCATTGGTTGTTGTGTTATAGTTTGTTGCTGTGGCATCTGTTGCATTACAGGCTGAACCGCAGGCTGTTGAGCCGGCTGGTTCGGTAAAATCATTTGTGGCTGGTTATTTTGTTGTGGATTCATCTAATTAATGTAACGAGATAAAAACCTCGCCCTCGTCCCTTTCTTTTATACGATTAGCTTCCTTTGCAATCGTCGCAACCGAAAAATCAGTATTGTTCGCTAATTCCATTATACTATGTTTTGTTGTAACAGGCTCAACTTCTTCCGACTTTTCCACCGTTTTTTCCACTATTGATGAGTTTGGCATTACTACTGCTGGCGACACTGCTTCCGGCCGCTTTATTTCTGGAACGGTCATCTGCGTTTTTGGTTGTAAAGTCGATTGCATAAACCCAATATTTTCACTCTTTTCAATCGCTTCCCGCATTTGCTTCAATACTTCCTTATGTCGCTCATTTTCATCACGAGCTATAGTGTTTTCTAGATTATTAAAATACCCCGTTTCAAATATGTCAGTAGTTGCATTTGCTTCCGCAATTAAATCTTCTCGCATCGGGTTTGACGCCGCACCTTTTATGGCATATCCCTCAGTATCAACAATGTCTGCCAAAAAAGATAACCTATGTGTAGCTTCTTCACCGGTAATATTTCTAGTCCGATTCTCTTCTACAATCTTCGGTGCCGTAATTGTGATAGTGGATTCTCTCTGTCCGGGCATCCAAATTCTCTTCCGTGGCTTCAAATAATATGAAACCAATGCCGCCAGATATGTCTCCATTGGTTGGTCTTTTTTAATCGGCAGTGCTAACGCCAAAAAAAGTAAAACTGGTAGTAGTGGTATAATCGCTAAAAGCGGGAACAGCTGGAATAACCCTACTGCCACTGCAATCAGACCCGCCGCAATCAAAAGATAAACAAACTGCCGAAAACTAAACGGCCCGAGTAGTTTATCTTCCGCCTCAACATCTTGAGGCACTTTATATTGCGCCATATTATATATTATAGCACGATCCAACCTCAAAAATCTTAAAACATAACCAACACTAAACCCCACCCCAAAAGAGGTGAGGTTGATATTACAGAACTTTCATTCAATTTTTTCGAGCCTATTTATATTTATGCATCCGGATAATTGTCGGGATCCATCAATAAATCTTCCAAGTCTTTCTTTAAATCATAAGCTTCAGGGTGCCCTTCTCTAAGCCTACGCTCATAACCTTTCTTAAACTCTTTTTCAATCAACGTCTCAGTGCTTTCGCCAAACCAAACCTTAAGAGCCCTAATGGCTTCATTATAAAATTCGTCTGCTCCAATGCCATCTTCGCTATCTTCCCAAAGCCTCTCTAAGCTATCCCTAAACTCTTTTCTTTTTGCACTATTATAAATCCTGGTTGAATCGTCCAATCCGCTATCGCCAACCTCAGTCTTTTCCTCTCTTCTTTGCTGCTCATTTTTTTCTCTTTGATAGTACTTAACTTCTCGGAATAAAGCCTCTTCGTTATCGAGATTAAGCCATTCACGCAACCAGTCTTTTGCATTGTTCGCCGCACCAGAACGCCGCGTACGATAAATTTGCTCAAGCTTACCACTCTCACCAAGAATCTTTCGTACTTGTTTACCAGCCATATTCATCTTAAGTTTTTCCAAACCCCGCTTACGTTCTTTTTTAGCCATTTTTCTTTCTTCATTTGTTTTTGCATCCGAATAATCCTTACTATATTTCTTTTCAATTTCATCAACCTTCGCCTGATATTTTGATTTTTCTTCTGAGTGCTTCTCTAAATAAGCTTCCGACAAATGTTCCATCAATGGATCTCTATAGTCCGAACGAAGACCTAAAATCTGAGCAGGAGTTTGATCTTCAAAATATTTTAGTGCTTTCTCTCGGAAATACTTTTGTACCAACTTTGGATTATCTACTGAAAGATCACCGCCCTTACCCCAACGTGCTTTCCATTCATATACTACTTCGTCATTTTCATCCAACATCGTACTACCATCTTCATTTTTTACTTGAGAATAAGAATACCCTGTCAAAAAGCTCACAGCATTCTTCAATTGCTCGCTACCAGACAAGTATTTTAAGCTAGCCGAAATAAATTGCGGCCCTATCGACTTCTGTATTTCTTCACGTTTCTTTAAATACTCAGCCACCTTTAAATGCTTCCCACCATCATCCCCTATATAAGTATATGCTTCGATCAAACTATCATCAAAATTGGCAAGTGCAGTCCGTTCAATCCCATCAAGCGATGTACCTTCCATTAATACTGCCATCGGCTTTTTTGCATACATCAATTTACCATCCGGCTCTTTATGATAACCCTTAATATATTCGTCATAAGTAACCTTCATTTCTTGACGCTTATTTTCATTAAATACATTCGCAGTCTCAAGGTTTATGTATTTTCCAAATCTCCTTAACCACGGATCGTTATCTTTTACCTCAAACATCAAGAAACTAGCCAACGCCTGTGATGCATGAGTGCCAAGATCAAGACCTTGATTCAAAACATTTGTCATTTGCTGTCTGAGCAAATCCGTATCACCACGCTGATTCAAAATTCTCAGACCCGGTATAATTGAATCAATATTTTTAATGGCCTCAGCGTTCTTCGTTAATTCTGCCAATCTATATACCACATCTTGAGTCGGAGGCGCTAATTCAAAATATTTCTGCATTTTCGTTTCTATAATCTTCTTCTGTGTATCATAAGCTTGTGCCGCCGATGCTGCTGCAAACTGAACATCAACTTCGTTCCCCTCCATAATTTGACTCATAGCATTATAGCGTGCCATCTCTGCAGTTTTGGCGAGATTATTTGGATCAAAATGAAATTTATATTTCGCCTTCTGTACCAAGATTTTATTACCATTCTCATCCAAGACAAATTTACCTTCCTTCTTTTTAAATTCAAACCCATTTATCTCGTCCATATGCACATTCATTGCAGCCTCCATTCTCTCATGGTAACTAACCGCATTGTCATATTCGATTTTTTCTCCTCGTGCTTGCTCAACTTTTAACATATCAGAAGCAACGACGTTCATATTATCAAGCGTATCCAATTGTCTTCGTATTACAGTGCCTTCCTTTGCGCGATAACCAAAGCCTTTATTGAAATTATTCTTATCTCTCAAGGAAATTCTCCGATACTCCATTACCCTCGCTTGCGAAGCATAGGCATTTCTTCCCTTCTTCGAAAGCATATCATCAACATTACCACCAACATAATTTCTCTTCGCACGATAAGCAAGTCCTCGTTCTTTAATCTCTGCACTATACTCACTAAGTTCTGCTTCTTTCGCAATTCTCCGATTGCTCATAAATTGCATCAAGCGCAAAGACGGCGAATACGCATTTCCTGATGCCAAGTGCTTCTGCTTAGACAATTGTCTTCGCGATTCCGCCCACGCTCTGCTCGACGCCACCGGCGCCGCCGCGAATCCACGAATCTTCGCATTGATGTTTCCTAGGAACGTTCCCGACATCTGCATCAACTTCCACGAGAAGAACAACGGGAAAATCTGTACCGCCATCCCTAACATCAAGCCAAATCCATCCTTAGCACTCGCAATAATTGCAAATCCAGCTAGCTGTGACGCTCCAAACAGTAGTGAAAACATTGGATAAAATATCAGCATCTTATAAAGTAGATCTTTCCACTTCTTAAACCATTGCTCGGTATTTGGTAAAATATTCGCTACCATCGCAAGCGGCGAAACCATAATGAGAAGCGCCACCACTGCTTGACGCAAAGCAATCGTAATCAAACCAGTCGCCACTGCCACAATCGCTCCCAGCACCGTCGGTATCAACATCCAGATCGCCCCCATCTCAAATGCAATTGTTCCCGCCCCTACCGCAAGCGCCGTACCACCCGCAAGCGAACTATACATGCCCGCATACGACATTTTCATTTCTCTAGTCAAATCTCCGCTTGCCGTTAACCCCGACGTTCCACCCACCATCGCAGATTCTGCAATTGAAGTAAACACTCCCCTCAGGCCATTTCCAATTACGTTTGATAAATCCACAGCAAGCGAACAAATAAGAAATGACAAATTAACCATAATCGCTGCTACAATCAACTTCGGCAAAGCCTTTTTAACCCCATAATTCGATATCCCTAATCCAGTCAACTGTGAATAAATCACTACCAGCAAAAAAATAATGAAGACAATATTCGTCAATCCCCGACAATACTTCCAAATTTCATAAATCGGCGAGCCATTTTCTGCTGGTACTGGATTAATCACCAAAATATTTTCAATCTTCTCATATAACCAATCCACTGCCTCCGCAATTTTACCCGTTGTTGGACAGACCAACCAACCAATCGCACCTAAACTGCTCTTACAGCTATCCCCAACGCTAACTTTTTGAATCGCCTCAGTCTCTCCCTGTACAACTTCTTGCACAACCGTCGGCTGAGCTGCGTCATCCGTTATCACTTCAGTCTGTTCCACCGGCTCCGCAAACACTGGCTCACTATTAATCGTTGTCCCAATCATCCCCCCAAACATCCCTATCATCATCAAAAAAATACCAAAAACAAACTTCACCAGTTTAATTTTTAGCATTTTTTTTATCATCATAACGAAAATCGCCTCCCTTTTAAGGCGTGACTGTATTATAGCACACATAAGCGTTTTTGTCAATACAAAATACTCTATTTTTTGTTGCAGTCAAGCTTATGCTTAACCAAACAACTTATTGTCTTTTTCATCTTTTATGCTACTATAATAATAAATAAACGGATTTAGCATGAAAAACTTACTCAAAAAAATCTTCACCCCTCTATTTATAATTTGCACAATCTCACTAACTTCCACTCTAATCTTACCTCAAAACACTTTTGCCGATGGTCCCTTCCGAAGCGGTGACGCCTGTCCTAATTATCTCGGTCTCACCTCCTGGGATTGCGGTGTCAATATTTCAGATGAAGAAACTCTAAAATCTGGTATTTGGACCATCGTCGCCAATATCGCCACTGACATTTCTGTTATTGCCGCCTATCTTGTTCTCGGCTACGTTATTTATGGCGGCTATCAATATGCTTTTTCTGGCGGCGATGCTGGCAAAGTTGCCACCGGCAAAAAGACCCTCGTTCAAGCTTTCGTCGGTCTCGCCATTGTCATGCTTGCTAATCTCATCATGGGCACTATTCGCATCGTTCTCGTTAATGGCAACTTAGCTAATTGCGACCCAGTCACCGGCACTGGTTGTGCCGATCCAGGCGTTCTCGTCGAAAATCTCATTGGTTGGTTCACTGGAGTCGCCGGCCTCGTCTCCGCTATCTTTCTTGTTTACGGCGGTATTACCTACATGACCTCTACTGGTGACCCCGGCAAAACCAAAAAAGCTAAAGACATGATTCTTTATTCCCTTATCGGCCTTGCTATCGTCGCTCTCGCCTCCATCATTACCGCCTTCGTTTCTAATACGATTAAGAACGCCAATCAAACCAGTGTGTTAAATGATAACTACATTTCAAAGGAGGTTCATGAAATTAAAATTAATTAAACTCGCAACCTTAATACTTATCAGTATATTTGGTTTCAGTATTATTGCAACTACACCCGCTTTTGCCGACTGCAGCAATGTCTGTAACTCAGATTGCAATGTTACGCAATCCGTTAAGGATGCCGCCGGCTGCGGAAATACCGCGCAAGAAGATAACCTACCCACCGTCATCGTCAATATTTTAAATGCCATCATTGGTGTTTCTGGTCTCGTCGCCGTCGTCTTTATTATCGTCGGTGGCGTCCAATACATGACTTCTACTGGTGATGCCAGCAAAACCAAAAGAGCTAAAGATACTATTCTCTATGCAGTCATCGGCCTCATCGTCTGCGTCCTTGCTTTTGCCATTGTTAACTTTGTCATTTATAACATTATTGGTTAATAATTAACGACCGGTAAAAAGTTTCTTACCCCATCTAATCAACCAAAAAATCTTGCATTTCTAAAAAAACAATTGTACAATATAAGTAAAGTTAATTATAAAGGAACAAAATGAAAGACTTACTCATTAAATTTGCTGACGAAATCATCAAGCCTGGCACAGACACAGCCCCTAGTGGAGTAAAACCAGTTGCTGGCGGCGCTGACACCCTAGAAAACAACATTATCAACATTATCAATGGCGTTATTGGCGTTCTTGGTCTTGCCGCCGTAGTTATTGTTATTATAGGTGGTGTCCAATACATGACCTCTTCTGGTGATGCCGGCAAGGTCAAGAAAGCTAAAGATACTATTCTTTACGGCATCATCGGTCTCATCATCTGTATTCTTGCCTTTGCCATTGTTAACTTCATTATTAGAAACGTAATACAATAATAGTCTTTAAAAAAACGCCCTCACGGGCGTTTTTTTAAATTAATCTTTTACTGAATCGCAATCTTCTTCGGTGCTTCAGTCTTTTCTTTTTCAAAAGTAATCGTCAATACGCCATCCTTTAGCTCAGCTTTTACGCTATTCTCATCTTCCTTCACTTGCACCGGCAAAGCAATCGTCCGTGAAAATTCACCCCAGTAACATTCCTGGATGTGCCATCTTGTTGTTTGTTCGTCTTCGCCACCAGACAATACTCCAGAAATCGTCAGAATATTGTCGGAAATACTGACATCGAGATCAGATTTCGAGATGCCAGCGGTGCGAGCTTTTACAACCAACTTATCGGCGGTTTCATAGACATCTACGGCGAGTTGTCCAGGAAAGTCGTCGGTATTTTCCCACTCATCTTCGACCGGTTCGCTGACTTCTTCAGGAGCTTCCGCCACTTCCTCAGCCGTAACCGGAGCGACTAATTCGTCATCTCCGCCAAGGAACGCAGCAGCAAGGTCATCTTCCATCAGCAAATCGTCACTGTTTGTACGAGCCATATTTCCTCCACTTATATTGTTATGCTTTATTATAAACCATTCGCATAGTAAAATCAAGAGAATCATGCCTTTAATTGTGAAAAATACAACATTCCCCAACCTTCTAGACCTTCTCGCACCCCACTCTTGTAGAGGTTGTGGACGCATTGGGAGCCCACTTTGTGATTGTTGTAAAAATTACATCATCAATCTGCATCAAAATTTCTGCCCAAATTGCAAAAACCAAAATCCCACTGGTTTTTGCTCTCAATGCAAAAATTTACCACCAATTTTTGTCGCTACCGAACGCACCGGCCTAATTGATAATCTCATTCATAATTACAAGTACTCATCTAATCGTTCTCTCGCCAAACCTCTAGCTGAAATTTTAAATAGTTGTTTCCCAACTATCAACCGGCCAGTTACCGTCGTACCTCTTCCTACCATCAGCCACCATCTGCGCGAACGTGGTTTTGATCATACTACACTCATCGCCAAGCATCTTGCTAAGCTTCACTCAAACTGGCGAACCCAAAAACTCCTCCTCCGCGTTAATAATACTGTTCAAGTTGGTTCTTCCAAAAGCAAACGTCAAATCCAAGCCGCCAACGCCTACAAAATTAATCCCAAAATCAAAATCAGTCCCACTGCTACCTATCTTCTTATTGACGACGTTTGGACTACTGGTGCCAGTATGACTTCCGCCATCAAAAAACTCTCAGCGGCTGGAGTTTCTCAAATCATTGTCGGTATTTTAGCAGTTAGCCGACTGGACAATTAAACTAGCTTGTTCAGAAGTCTCAGAGCTCGGCAAAGCCGATATGACAAAATTCACAATTGCAAACGCCAAAAAGGCAATCACTAGTCCAATGATTGCATAAAGCACCGTATTTTTCGCATCTGTCACTTTCTTTGAATCCCCTCCCGACACTACGTACTTAATTCCACCAATTATCAACATCACTACTGCAATAATTCCTACGATATAAAGAATCGTATTTGTCACTTGCTTGAATATCCCCGCATCACCAAACAAATTTTCTGGACAACCATCACACTTTGCCGCCTCTGCACCTTCTTGTAAAGTCAATGCCGACACCGACGCAAGTCCTGTCAAACTAATCGCTCCCACCATTATTACTGATAAAATCACTTTCAAAACGTTTCTCATACCCACAATTATACCACTCCATTTTCAAAATGTCCACATGGCGGAGGGTGGGAGATTCGATTCGAAGAACGAATCTCGCTTTTTGTACAAATCCGTCAGGATTTGGCGGAGGGTGGGAGATTCGAACTCCCGCTCCAGATCGCTCCAGACTAACGATTTAGCAAACCGTCCCCTTCAGCCACTTGGGTAACCCTCCATTACGACCTATTTTACCACATTTTACAGAAAAAAACGATGTGCTATAATTAACTCATGGCAAAACAAAGTGACATTTCTTGGCAAGCAGAAGAATACATCGTAAGAGATCACAACGCTTGGTGGTATATTGGCCTTTTCGCAGTTGGCGCCGCCCTTTCTGTACTCGCTATTTTTTTAAATTGGTGGACTTTTCTTATTCTCGTTATCTTAAGCGTCATCACTATTCTTATCTCCACTTTTCGTCCACCTCGCAAAATCAAATATTCTCTCACCAAAGATGGCCTCATCGAAGGCGCTACTCTTCATAAATACGAAAATTTCAAGGCCTTCGGTATCCTAAAAGAGGGCTCTCATTTTTCTGCCGTTCTCATCCCTAAAAAACGCTTCAGTCCCAGCATTAAAGTCTATTTTCCCGAAGGTAGCGGTGAGGCCATTGTGGATAATTTAGGCAATCGTCTCCCTATGGAAGAAGTCAAACTCGATTTTCTCGACAAAATTGTAAGTTTCTTGCGTATTTAAAAAATCTGTGTTATCATTAACTTAAGCATAATATAAGGTGGGTAAAATGGACCAAAATCAAACCGTAGACAACGATCTACAAAAAGCAATCGATGATATTACCAACACAACGAGCGTTGACCCAGTTTTTTCTGACCCGGTCGCAGCTCCTTCTTCAGTGCCAGAAAACGACACCGGAGAACTTGACGAACCAGTCGGACCATTTCCTGAACCTCAAGCTCCAACCATCGCACCAGATCCCACACCAATCGCACCTCTTGAACCCACAAATATGCCTGATTTAAATATACCTGAGCTTGCTCCTGCTCCAACACCAGTAGTTCCAACTAGCCCCACCACATTCGAAACTCCAAACACCACTCAAAATCTCAACATGCATCAAATTAAGGAAGCCGCTCTCCGCGATCTTATTCCGCTCTTGAACCATCTCAGCTTAGACCCAACTCAAAAGTTTAATCTCTATCGTGACATCTTCGAAAATCTCAAAGATTATACCGTCCTAGAACCAGCCTACAACGCCGCCAAAGAAATCCCCGACGAAAACAAACGCGCCGAAGCCCTTCTTTATCTCGTCGAATCTATCGACAAAATATAAAAATATAACAACTAAAAATAGCCCCCTAAGGGGCTATTTTTATTAATACATCCCGCTCATATCTCCGCCGCCCATTGCCGGCTTCTCTTCTGGAATTTCGCAAATTAATGCCCCCATCGTAATCGCTGTTGCCGCAATCGATACCGCGTTCTTTATCGCTTCTTTTGTTACCTTCGCTGGATCAATCACCCCAGCTTTTTTCATATCAATTAAACCTTTTTCCGGCATCATCACGTTCACGCCAAATCCAGTTTTACCCGCCTCAACCTCAGCTAACAATGCTTGTGCATTAAGTCCTGCATTTTCCACAATATGCACAAATGGTGCCTTCAAGGCATTCTTTACAATCTTTGTGCCTGCATCAGACTCACTCAACCCAGCCGCCAAATTCACTAATGTCACTCCACCACCTGCCACAATCCCTTCAGCCAACGCCGCCTTAGTCGCCGCCACAGCATCATCTACGCGGAATTTTTTCTCATCAATCTCAGTTTCCGTGGCACCACCCACTTTTATCACAGCCACTTTCCCAGATAACGCCGCCGCTCGTTTTTCAAGCTCTTCACGCTCATAATCAGATTTTGCCATCTCTGCTTGGGCATGAATTAACTCAATTCGTGCTTTTACTGCCTTTGCATCACCTGCACCTTTAATAATTGTTGTCTCATCTTTAGCTGCAATTACTTTTGTTGCCGAACCTAAAACTTCAAGACCAACTTCTTCTAATTTCAACCCTTTGTCTGCCGACACTACCGTTGCATCCGTAAGAATCGCAATATCTTCCATTACTTCTTTTCGCCTCTCGCCAAATGCCGGTGCTTTCAAGACCAAAGAGTTAAATACCCCCTTCAATTTATTCAAAACCAGTAACGACAGTGCTTCACCCTCTACTTCTTCTGCAATTATTACTAAATCCTTTTTTCCAGCCTGTGCACATTTTTCAAGTAAAGGTAAGATATCACTCGCCGCTGAAATCTTTTTATCTGTTACAAGCACCAATGGTTTATCAAACACTGCCTCTTGTCGATTTACATCAGTCACAAAAAACGGTGACGAATAGCCCTTGTCATACGAAAAACCTTCCACAATCTCTTGCTCCATTGTCAAACCTTGTCCAGCCTCTACTGTCACTACCCCATCTTTTCCGATTTTCGAAATCACTTCTGCAATTAATTTACCAATCTCTGCATCACCAGCCGAAATCGTTGCGACTTCCGCCACTTTACTAGAATCACCCTCGATCTTTTCGGCTACCTTATCAATACCTGCCACAATCTCAGCACCAGCCTTTTCAATACCACGCCGAAGTTCCATTGGATTTACCCCTGCCGCAATCAATTTATTTGCTTCATTCAAAATATTATAAGTCAGTACTGTTACCGTAGTAGTACCATCACCCGCCACTTTATTTAATTTTTGCGCTGCAGTTTTAATTAATTTTGCTCCTACTGCCTCACCCAGCGATTCATCCTTATTTGATAACTCAACCGCTTCCGCTACCGTCACACCATCGTGCGTAATTACCGGTGCCCCATATTCTTTCTCAATAATTACATTTTTACCTTTTGGCCCAAAAGTTACCTTTACTGCATCATAAAGTTGTTTTGCGCCAGATAACACCTTCTCTCGCGCTTCTGCTTCATAATAAATTTTCTTTGCCATTTTTTACTCCTTATTTTCATCTCATTATTTTCTAGAACCCACCCCTGTTTAATTCAAAGTTTTCCACAACTTTTCCACAACCTAACAATTCCTACATTGTCGCCAATATATCTTCTTCCTTCAAGATAATATAATCTGTCTCATCAATCTTTATTTCGGTCGTCGAATACTCTTTATATACAATCTTGTCTCCTTTTTTTACCGCCTTTACCTCTGGTCCAACTGATTCCACCACCGCATAAGCTGGCTTTTCCTTCGCCTCACCCAAAAGTATTCCTGATTTAGTTTTTTCAAGCGGCTTTTCTACCTTCGCCACCACCCTATCATTTAACGGTTTTAGTGCCATATAATCACTCCTTTTCTACCCTGATTATAGCACAAAAATTAGCACTGTAAACCCCCGAGTGCTAACTATTTCAACACCCCTAATCTCATCTTTGCTGTTTTTGTTAAATAAACAATATTTTCCACCAATTTATTCATCTCGTCACCGTTAAACCCCCGTTCGCACCACTCTTCTATTAGCACTATCACTTCACTTCGATATATCTTAAAAATATGCCTCTGATTTTTTGATACTCCCATAACATTTACTGTTTTTATTTCCAATTTATCTATCATTTTCCCAATTGCATTACTTCTACCCCTTAATACTATCCTAAAGATTTGCTTGTTTATCACCATAAAAATCAGTGTTCGCATTAAAATCGCTTCAAATCTACTATTTTTCGCCGTCAACATTCTCTGTACTACCTTTTGATATTTTTTCAAGATATATTTCTCATAATCTGGAATAATTTCTCTCGTCGCTCGGTGATGGATATAAACTGTCGACCGTGCCACGCCAGCATTTTTTGCAATCCTTATCATTCCGACGTCTCCCCTCAATGCAAAAAAGGCCTGAAGAATTGCTTCTTCAGTCCTTCTAAAACGTTTGTCAGCCAATCTCTTATCTGTAATTAATCGCCTCACCATCCCCAAATTATAGCATAATCGTTATCATGCTTTGGCACCTTTGAATCATCGGATTTTTCCCCTTCAACCACTCATTTACCGCTCTAGCCACTCCTGGTAAAGCCGAGTTGTTATAATCATGCACCATAATCACCCCACCCGGCACCATTTTATTTTCAACTAATTTTAAACTATCTCTTATTGATTCATATAAATCCCCATCCAAAAACGCCAAGGCAATTTTTTCTGGTAAATCTACTTCCTTCAATTCCGCAAACCACGCTTTTTTGATTATTGGTACTGGTAATCCTGCCCTCAAAAATCTTTCTTTTACCTCTCGTTTGGTTACATTGAGCACCCCTTTTTGAAAATCTCGCCCTAGCACCGAATCATCTTCTAAAGTCTTTTCGGGCAAACCTTCAAACGAATCGTAAATCCACAAACGCTTACCCGAACTTTTTACCATATCTGCAAGCAGGAGTGAAGTGTCACCCCTATAACACCCTAATTCCACATAGTCGCCATCGATTTTAAGACAGTCTTTCGCAAGTTCTAAAATTTTACTTGTTTCAAATTCCGAAACTTGATCATTTTTCCATGGCATCCAGCAGTTCTCCTGCCTTTTTAATCATGTATGCCGCCTCATTAGTCGGAATAATATAAATCGGTTTTGATCCATCCTCGGCTGCATTCGCATAACCTTTCGATTTATCCAATGCCACATCATTTTTAATTTTGAAGCCCATAAATTCCAACTTCGAAATAATTGCTCCACGCACTGGAATAGAACGCTCGCCAATCGTCGCTGTAAATACAATTGCATCAAGTCCACCCATTTTCGCTGCGAACTCACCAATTTTACCAGCTACACCATCAATAAACAAATTAAATGCTCTCACTGCGCCGTCATTGCCTTCTTCAGCCCCTGCAATAATCTCACGCATATCATTAGAACCAGCCATTGCTTGCAAACCCGACTCTTTATTCATTAGTTTAATCGCCTCAGCTGCACCCAATTTCTCCCCCAATAAAGCCCCGATCGTTGGATCAATCGAACCAGTTCTTGTCGAAGACATCAAACCCTCAAGTGGTGTCTCTCCCATCGAAGTGTAAGCTGGTTTTCCATCCATTAGTGCCGTCACCGAACAGCCCGAGCCCAAATGACAAACTACCATCCTCTTTTCTAGTAAGCCAAGTTCAGGAATCCGTCCCATCATATAACCATACGACGCTCCATGTGCTCCCCAACGCCCCAAATCAAATTCGTCAATCACTTCTTTTGGCAAAGCATATTCAGTATCTTTACGTGAATCTCGCGTCAAAGCTTCCGAATCACTCATAATAAGCACTGGTACACCTTCAAAGGTTTCTCTCGCATTTTTAATCCCGCGCTCTGTACCTGGCACATGCAAAGGATTTGTTACTTGTACTTTTGTAAGCTCCTTCATCGTCTCATCATCTACGATATGATTAGCCGAAAAATACTTTCCTGCTGCCACTACGCGCACCAAAATACCATCTAGCGGATGCGCTTCGTTGATAAACCCTTCCTTTTCAAAAATCGCCTTAGCTTCTTTAAATGCTACGTCTAAAGTATCCCACTTTTTATCTACCAATTCTTCGCTTCCATCTGCTCGCGTGATTGTGCAGATAAATTTCTTTGCTCCATTTTCTTCTATCCCTTCAAAATATAGCGAACAAACTTCATCTTCCCCTTCATATAGTGAAAATTTCTCACTCGACGAACCTGAATTAAGCACTAAAAAAATCTTTGTTATGTTTGTCATAAAAACTCCTTTTCCCATCATTATACCACATTTCATTCCCCTGGTGAGAGCTAGTGTTTTATATGAATCCGTCGCTAGCCCTCGCCATGGGAATGAAACCATATCACTATGTAATTCCAAGTTTTCCTTTGACCGAACTAGAAACTCTTGCTTTAATCGTTTCATTTCCAGGCTTATTTACTTCATCAATCGCTCCTCTAAGATTAGCTGCACCCAACGCACTTGCCACATCCTCAGATATTCTTGTTAATCCTTCCGCATTAATCGTCGCTCCAACATTAACTTCTCTACCGGCAAGCAATCGAATCGCTGCATGCATAGCAGTTTGATTAGCATTTGCTGATGATGTTAAGATATTTCCAATCATTGCATCCGACATTGCATTTGCCCCACCGTGGTTTGCCAAAAAGTCCAAAGTGTCCTTATCCGCAGTATCGAAAGCATGCTCACCAGCTTGTGTAGCAATATAGTTTTTTAATCCATTCGTCGTATCATTAATATAATTTTGCAAATTAACAGTACCACCAGTCTTCGACCATCCCTTGAGCAACTGATTCCCCGATACTGCTGCTTTCGCTACCATTTTATCTCGCACACCGGCATTCATAGTACTGAAATCTACACCATGAAGCGCATCTAATAATTCGGACACATCCCCAGTAGACAACAACGCATCAACCGCTGCATCAACTTGTTCCTCTGCGTCTATTCCATTGCCACTAAGCGCCATTATTAAAGCTCTCTGTTTTTCCTTCTTATCTAAATTAGCATATCGATCACCATACATCTTTTTAATCTCACTTCGTCTCTGTGCTTCATATTGCTTCCTTCTTGATTCTTCAAATCCTGGTCGCGTGTACAGCACCGTACCCTCACGTTCATTTTCTTGTCTTAACCTACTTTGTGCCTGTCTTCCTCTTACATAGTCTGCACTATTATATAAATCTGTATTATTCAAATCATCTTCTATTTGAAGCCGATTAGCCTGACTCTTTCCAGCAACATAATCTGCATTAGTATAAAGAAGAGTTTTTCCCATATCGTCTTCTCGTTGAAGCCGATTAGCCTGACTCTTTCCAGCAATATAGTCTGCATCCCCACGCATCAATCTGTCCGCCCCACTTTCTTCATTTTGAAATCTCTGACTTGCTAAATCCGCCATAAAAACATCGTTCTGTGCATTAATACTCGCTTGTTGTCTACGATTCTCTGCTGCCTTTATTATCTCATTCGCTTTACTTAATCTATCCCTTTGTCTATCTGTTAACGTATGTGTTGCTCTATTCGCCAACCCCCCAATTCTTCTACCAAAAACATTTACCCCTTCCCTAGTTCTTCTTGCTCTCCTCTCCTGTGCATTGTCCTTCCGGTATTGTGAAAAATCTTTAAACCTCTCCGAATTTCTGATTGCTCCACGCGCACCAGCCGAACCCCTCCTTCCAAGACTTCGTCCAAGTGTAGATAATCTCGTCCCTACATTCCCCATCAGCGACAACGAACTTCTAAGCAACGTCGGCACCAAGAAGAAAGGCAACACCTGTATTATCATCGCGGCAACTTTCATGCCTGGATTATCGGGAATCGATGCCAAAATCGATCCAGCCAACTGCCCACCACCTACCATCGCTCCACAAATCGGATATACCACCAGCAAAGCTTTAAACAAGTCGAACCATTTCTTCGCCAATTTTTCTGTATTTGGTAAAGCATAGCACACAATCGCCACCGGCGCGACGATAATACAAAGTACAATCCCCGCTTCTCGAGCAATTAAAATCAAATACAAAGTCAACATCGCCACAACAATCACAATTAAGATCCCAAGTACAGCTATGCCAATTCCAGCAAGTCCACCAGCAAACGAACCGAATCGCAAAGCACTAAAAAGCACAATTCCACCGCCCCCCAAAATTCCACTGAGAATCCACGCTCCTGCTTGTGCCCCACCAGATGCACCACTAGCCGCAGATTCTATATTGCCAGCCCAGTCCGAAAACATACTATTAAGTCCCATTCCAAAAATATTACTTAAATCTACCGCAATCTGGCAAATCAAATATGAGAGATTCATTAAAATTGCAATCACAATCAATCTCGGTAAAATCTTCTTAATCCCATAATTATCAATACCCCACCCAGTCAATTGCGAAAAAATCACTACTAAAAACAAAACAATAAACAAAGTATTTGCGATATTACGAACTACTCCCCATCCTGTCTCCACCCCACCTCCAGATTTAAATATTTCCGACGCCGGGATCTTTAGATGATAATTTTCAATCTGTTCCCACATATGTCTCCCTACTCCATCTGCCGCCGTAATAATTGGACAAATAATCCACCCCAAACTCCCCGAACCTCCATAACATAAATCCTGGTCGTCGTCTACAGGTTCATCTCCAGTTATACTTATACCACTATCTATCGTACTAAGTTCTGGAACATCAATTTCTTTTAGTTGTTTAAGCACGGTTTCAAATCCTACTGTTTCAAAACCACGGTACCCTGTCTCACTATTTCCACTACCTTTATTGACTACATTATATTTCCCAGCAACCATATTATACCCGACAATTCTACACCATTGCCCAGAATTTACGACACCATAGTCATCTCCCAAATCATCTACAGTAGAATAACAAGAGTCCAAATCTAAAACTAAATTATTATTACTTTCAATAGCTCTTGCCACATAAAAATTCAAAATATCAAATCTATCCTGCTCAGTAAAGAAATAACTGTCAAATTTATTATTATTGCCGGTGAAATAGCGCATAGCATCCTGAGCCGCCGCAAATTCATTATCAGTCAGACCATATTGACCAGGGGGAAGATGGTGAATCCCTCCTTTTATCCATTTTTTTCCAGAACTCGTAGCATCAACACCAGAGCTTGTAGTTAACTCAATATCGCTTACCTCAGTAAGTATCCCGGGCTGCAGCGACGTCAACACATTTTCTTTCGGCATCTTACTGTTAAGGCAGTCATATATGTCATCAAATTGTACGTTTGACACATCCTCCACTCTACAATTCACCGACACCGTAGCGTTACTATTAATTCTTTTGTCATTAAAATAAACATCAAAATTTAAAGAGTCACCGTAATCACCAGGCCGAAAGCTAATCGTCGCAGTCACATCCTCAGAACTAGTTTCACTATCATCGTAACTTACCACGTAAGACGATGTTGTTTGAATCCATCCCTCCATATCATCAGAACCATACAGCAAAACTCCGTCATTTTTTACCGCAAAACAAGCTTTATTCGATTGTCCAGACAATGCACTCCCATTGCCTGGATATTTATAAGACACACTTAAACACCTCTGACTAGTTTTACCTATCTCCGAATCTTCGGTCCCTTTATAGCCCAATGTCTCAGGATTAACATTATCCTTTGCTTCTTCGTTTAATCCCAAAAACGACTTATAAAGACCGTCAATCTTCCCTCTAGACTTAGAAGAATAGCCAACAAAAACTTGTTTACACGAAATATCACCGTCTTTTAATGTGTTTCCTAGGCCCTTCCAATTATTTTCTCCTGTTTCATAACCAGCCACTTTAATCGTTCCATCTTTAGTTCCTTCTTTTTCAAAAATATCTTCTAGCTCCACGTCTTTATATCTCGCATCAATCTCTCGTTTCGTATAGGTATTATTATAACAAGTCAGCAAGCTCTGTATCAAAGTCTTTTTTGTAATTTCCTCTGTATCTATCACTGCATATACCTGCTTCATTGTTCCAAATGCGCCCAGTAAACCGATACTGGATACTAGTATCATTTTTATCCATCCACTTTGTATCTTCATGCTGCCCCCATAGAACTATCTATATAAACAGTTTCACTAAAAAACGTAGGCTCAAAAACAACTTCATAATAATTTTCCAGTTGGTCAAAAGCATTACTTTCCGAACTCAAATACGAACTTTTATTATCGTCATTAATAGCAATGATACAAGAAACATAATCATTCGCATCATCATAACAGCCATAGGTTTTATATAGTCTCATCAGCCGAAAACTATTCAAAAAATATCTTTTCAAATAATAGCTCATGCTCTGTTCTAATTTTTCTTTATTAGTAAGTTCATCAATATAATTTATTACCTGTTGTTCATCATTATTCTTCAAAAAGATATCTAATATAATTTCATCATAATAATCCAAAAGATGATAAATCAAAAAAGCCCTCACTCTTTCAAAATAATCTGAATATTGCTCCGAATCGGCAGTCCTCTGAAATTCCTCAAAAGTTCTTGCCAAACTCAAATAATACTCTTCAGCATCATACAAATCGACTTTCGCAGGGTACCAAGTTTCTTCGTTTACTTCCTCAAATTCAAACGATTCGTTATCTATTGCCCCATACATCAATAAATTATAATAATTTTCCCACTTGGCAATTTCATCAACATTATTTCGATTGGACAACAACCAAAATACTAATAATAAAATCACACAAGCCACCAGCAAAACTAAAACACTCAATGCTATCGCCCACTTTTTCGACTTTTTCTCTGGCGTAGCCATTAATACCATATCCCTCCCTGAAGCATCAAAATCCACCGGGCTACCACCCGCTACAGCACCATTGCTTGCACTTACGCCTGTGACCATATCTACTCTTCATTTTACCATAAACTTTTTATTTTCAATAAAAATGCGCCAAAATTCTTCGGCGCATTTTATAAAAACCTAACTTTCTTCCGACGTACTTTCTTCCAGCACAGTCATCGGAAACGTCAAAACATATTCCTCCGGAACCTTAATAATTTCCTTCCCGCTAATAACATCGTGCTGTAACTGCCAATGAGAAAATCTTAAAGGAGACTCTAAACTTTCTCTATAAACCCCTTCTGGATTGTTTGGCGAATAGCTTTCTCCGTGCATCAACACAAATGCTGCTGGCCCCCACCGGTCACTATTCACTAAAGCGGTTCCAGCTTTGATATAACGCCAACTGACCTGTGATGCACTGTCTGTTGGTGTTGAAAAATAGGTTCTGCACATTGCTGGAAGAGTATAATCTTTTGGATCATAGAAAGAATCTGAATCGAAATACAACGAAACATCCCGAGTGTTGTTTTCCGAAAGGCTGAATCCAGACGTAATGTTTCGTATTTCTATAGTCCCAACCGCATAGTACATATCAAAATTAGATTTCTTGCAAGAAAAACAGATGTAGTCACTGAATCTTCTTTCACACCGTGAACTGTCTATGTGTGAATCCGAAATTCCCAGGCTACTAATTGTCGGCAACTCCTTACCTTGTCCAACCTCATCCCATGCTGCATTAATCAGCTCAGAATTAGACTGGAGAATCCAGGGGCCAACTTTCACCGTTATTTCAAATTCATATCCTTCTTCGTCTTTGAATGTGTACGATTGCTCTTGGAAATCAATCTTTATTTCTTTCGTCGGTTCTGGCTCTGCCGTAATTTCCGGGGTTTCAATCGGTTCAATACTCAATTCGATCGGATCATCTTCCTCCTCAATCAACTCCGGCATTTCAAACACCGGATCACTCACCGGTTCATCATCCTTCGCCGTTTCGGCGCATCCCGTCAGCGAGAATATTAAAATTCCCACCAAAATCATCATGAATACCTTTTTCACTACATTTTACCCCCTTTATTATAGAATTATTAGATAAATGAATTCCGAATGACGCCAAATCCAAAGTTAGACTTTACTTTTTAACGTACTCGGATTCGATATATACCACCATTATACCACACAATGCTCAAAAAGTCAAGTATTTCTTCAAATATTCCCCTGTCGGCGTCTTTCCTCGTTTCGCCAAATCTTCCGGTGTGCCCTCATCGCAAACCATACCACCTTTCAATCCCCCTTCTGGCCCCATCTCAATTACCCAATCTGCCGACTTAATTACATGCAAATTATGTTCAATCACAATCATCGAATTTCCCCCATCCACTAGTCTCCCCAAAATACTCAATAGTCTTTTTACATCATCCGTATGAAGCCCAGTTGTTGGTTCATCTAAAATATATAAAGTCTTCCCGGTCGAACGTCGTGCTAATTCTGTTGCAAGCTTAATCCTCTGCGCCTCACCACCACTAAACGTCGTTGCCGGTTGTCCTAACCGAATATAACCCAAACCAACCTCTTGAATTGTTCTAAGTTTCCCTACAACCGACGGAATATTTGCAAAAAACTCCACTGCTTCATCAATCGTCATATCGAGTACCTGCGAAATATCTTTACCCTTATATTTAATTTCTAAAGCTTCCGCGTTGTATCGTTTCCCATGACATTTCGGACACGTCACATACACATCCGGGAGAAAATGCATCTCGATTTTATTTACTCCGTCGCCCTGACAATGCTCGCACCGACCACCTTTCACGTTAAACGAAAATCTCCCTGCCTTATATCCCCGCACCTCTGCCTCTGGCTGAGATGCAAATAATTCCCGAATCGCCGTAAACACTCCAGTATAAGTTGCCACATTTGATCGCGGCGTCCGCCCAATCGGCGATTGGTCAATCACAATTACTTTATTGAGGTTAGAAATTCCATCAATTCTTTCATGTGTACCCGCTACCGTCTGCGCCCGATGGAGTCTCGCCAACAACTCATTTGCCAAAATTGCATTCACAAGAGTAGATTTTCCTGAGCCCGACACTCCCGATACCACCGTCATCACTCCTAATGGAAAATGCACATCGATATTTTTTAAATTATTTTCACGTGCGCCCACTACCACCAACTCTTGTCCACGTTTAGCTTTGCGCCGTTTTTTCGGCACCGGGATTTTCATCGCTCCCGACAAATACTGTCCCGTAATCGAATCAGGATTTGCCGCAATTTCCTCTGGTGTCCCCGCCGCCACCAATCGCCCACCCGAAAGCCCTGCCCCCGGCCCAATATCAATGATATAATCGCTCGCCCGCATCGTATCTTCATCATGCTCCACCACCAAAACTGTATTTTTCAAATCCCGCAAATGTTTCAACGTCGCAATTAATTTGTCGTTATCCCTTTGATGCAAACCAATCGACGGCTCATCCAGTACATACAAAACCCCTTGTAAACCCGAGCCAATTTGCGTCGCAAGCCGTATCCTCTGCGCTTCACCACCAGAAAGCGTATTCGCCGCTCGTCCAAGTTCCAAATACCCCAATCCCACGTCTTGCATAAATTTCACTCGTTCGCGAATTTCTTTCAAAATCGGTTTCGCAATTAACTCTTCCGATTCACTAAAACCTAAGTCCTGGTCTAGCACTTCAAGCATGGCATCTACATCTAAATTACACATATCTACAATATTAAGATCATGTACTGTCACCGCCAACACCGCCGATTTTAATCTCGCTCCATGACACTCTTGACATTCTCGTACCCGCATAAAGCGCTCAATATCATGCTTCATAAATTCTGAAATTTTCGGATCATTATAACGTCTTTCCAAAGTCGGAATCACCCCCTCATAAGTCGTTTGATAAACCGTTCCGTCTGCAAATCGCCCCGAACCGCTGATTTTCATTTCATATTTTTCGTCACCCGTACCATACAAAATTAAATGTCGCACTTCTTCACTTAATTGCCCAATCGGCGTCTGCACGTTAAACCCGTGTTTTAATCCCACTTGCATTAATCTCTTTAGCCACCACGAATCTTGTCCTACCCGGTTAAATGGACGAATTCCCCCTTCTGCAATCGTCAAATTATCGTTAAAAACTAATCCTGGGTCAATTTCCATCCGTGATCCCAATCCTGTACACACCGGGCAAGCCCCCTCCGGCGCATTAAATGAAAACAGTCTGGGTGTTAACTCTGGGATTAGTTCATCTGGATGGTCTGGACACGCATATCTCTGTGAATAAGTTAAAATTTCAATACTCTCCGCCGCAATTCGCGCTTCTCCCACCGCTGTTGAAGTATCTTTAATCTTAAGGAGTTGAATAATCCCTTGCCCCATTTCAAGCGCCTGTTCAATCGAGCCACTAATTCTAGTGCGCAGTTCCGGCGACAGTACAAATCTATCCACCACAATTTCAATATTATGCCTTTCATTTTTATTTAATTCCGGAAATTCATCCAAAGCATAAATAATCCCATCCACTCTTACCCTTGAAAATCCTTTTGCCAAATATTGTTCAGAAATATGCAAAAATTCACCTTTTTTGCTCGTTACAATCGGTGCAAGCAACATCAATTTTGAACCAAGCGGCAACTTCATTACTTCATTTACAATATCGTCTACCGATCGTCTTGAAACCTGCTTTTTACAAATCGGACAATGTGGCACTCCTACTCTCGCAAATAGTAAACGTAAATAATCATAAACTTCTGTCACCGTCGCCACCGTCGAACGCGGATTTCTTGAAGTTGATTTTTGATCAATAGATATTGCCGGCGATAATCCAGTAATTGAATCCACATCTGGCTTATCCATGACTCCCAAAAACATCCGAGCATAAGAAGATAGTGATTCTACATATCGTCTCTGACCTTCCGCATAAATTGTATCAAACGCAAGCGACGACTTTCCTGACCCAGAAAGACCAGTAATAATCACTAACTTATCTCGCGGAATATCTACATCCAAATCTCGCAAATTATTTTGCCGCGCCCCCCTCACTCGTATTACATTGTCACCACCAAAAATCTCCCCCTTTTGTTCCTGTATATTATCTTCCGCGCTCATAAAATTCCTACCTTCGCTTAAATAAACGCGTATATTATACACCAAAAATCAACTTTTGTCCAGAGCGCCAACATACTCAGTATAAGTCACAAAAGAATAATTCTTTTTTAAATTTCTTACAACTTTTTCTAATCTTCTTTCTAATTTAATACCACTATTACGTTTAATATACTTGGGCACTATTTTATATCTATTTAAATCCACAAATTCCCACGGATGAAAATAAGTAGCAAAATATCCAGTTTTTTTTAAAGACATCCTTGCTAACCAAATATATAATGAAACTGGAAAAAGATGTAACGCCAACCAAAAAAGCGGTATTCTAAAAACCGTTGCCACCGATGTCGGAATTTCCAAAATCTTATCTTTTTCGAACGGCTTCCTTGGTATTTTTAGATTATTATATCTCCCTGGGATCAACACCGGATTCACACTGGAATCATATTTATACCCACATCGTTTTAGTTCCTTATAGTCAATTTTTTGCATCCGTGGTTGTCGATATCCTACCACTTTATGCCCAATCACTTTTTCTATAATTTCTTTTGACTTACAAATATCAGTTTGATTAGGCTCAAAATGATCTACTCCATGACACGCCACTTCATGCCCATCAATCAACATTCGTTTTAATATCTCCGCCCTTGCCTTTGCAAAATTCCCCGTACAAAAAAACGTCGCCTTTACCCCTGTCTTTTTTAACAACTTTAAAATTCGTTCCAACCCTTCAGCCGAGACCTTAATTCCCTCTTCTAGGGGAATCTTCTCTCCCAGTTCTCGCGGCAAATCGAACTCTTCTACATCAAAACTAAGTAATACTAGTCCGCTCATTTAGATACCTTAAATGATTTTTTTCGATCAATCACATAGAGCGGTCGACCTTTTGATTCTACATGAATCTGCGAAATATAAAGTGCCGTAATTGCTTGCGATATCAACACCAATCCCACCAAAAAAGATATAAATACGCTCATTGCCACTGCTCCACTCCAATCCAAATGTAAAGGATCACCCATAATATACTGTTGTATCAGAATAAACAAACCCAAAAAAAGCGACACTATCGTAATAAAAACACCAATATATCCAAAAATTACTAAAGGCGTCCTTGAAGCTGAAGCCATACTATCACCCGCCAACGCCAATAATCTTTTAAAACTATAAGTTGGCCTACCATCAATTCGTCCTTTAGTTTTAACTTTTATAAACTCTTGTTTAAACCCAAGCCAATCAATTAACCCTCTAGTCAAACGATTTCTTTCCGTAAGTTTATTAAATTCTTCCGCTACTACCCGATCAATTAACCGAAAATCCAACTCTCCTGGCACTATATTTTTATTACCCGTCATCCGCATCATTCCATAATACATTTTTGAGGCAATTTTATGTTTAGTTGTATTTCGCCCTCTTATCGCCGTCACAATTTTTGCACCCTCTTGCCACCGCAAAATCATTTCAGGAATTATTTCTACTGGATGCTGACCGTCTGCATCAATCATAATCACGGCATCGCCACCCGCTTCCCGAATTCCTGCTGTAAGTGCAATCTCTTTTCCAAAATTCCGCGAAAATGCAAGTATCCGCAAATTCATCTCTTTCGTTATCTTGCAATTTTTTATTTTTTCAATCGTCTTATCATTCGAGCCATCATCTACCACCACTATTTCCGTTCTGCAAGGTAATTTCAGTAAAACTGGAAATAGCTGTTCGTCTAAAAAACGCCGGATTCCTCCTTCTTCATTAAAAACCGGCACCACGATTGTCACCAAACTCCTCATCATATTTATATTATAACACACTAGGTGTATAATACTATTATGACTAAAGATAAGGTAAAACGCACCGGTAAATTTATTATTATCGGCACTATTCTCGCACTTTTTAACTTTTTAATTTACACTTTTCTTGCCCGTATTGTTTTTAATAGTAATGAGCTACTTTGGGTTGATAGCATTATTTCTTATGCTCTTGCCACCATTCTGGCTTATGTCCTTCATTCTAAAATTACCTGGAAAGAACGCCCTGTTACCCAACATGGCAAATTAATGTTTTTTGTCTGGAATGGTCTAACCGCTATCGCTATCAGCCCGTTCTTTACTTGGCTCTTTGGTTTTATTACGCCAATTTATGAATTTGCCCATCAAACCTTTACCGTTTTGCACATTCCTTTCGACTATAATTTTGTTGAAAGCACCGGTATTTTTTGTTTTACCACCGCCGTTACTATGGTTTTAAATTTTCTTTTTTACGATAAACTCGTTTTTGGTGAATCTAGACAAGAGAAACAAAATGAAAAATAAAAATAAATTTTTTGCCATTCTTTTTTATTTACTTCCAATTATATTTTTTACTGTTTCATATTTTTTGATTACCGCTTCAGGTGAAGATATTTTTCAAGGCGCTAATAATTTTCGCACTAACATTACCTTAAATCCTATTAGTGATGCCATCAATGCCTTTAATTATAATAGTCGTATCACTGACATGTATGCTTGGAGTGTAATTGACTTTTTCGATTACCAATTTATTTTTGGACCAGACCTTATTTTTCGTTTAATTGACGTTATTTTATCTTCTGCAATTTTTTATTTTGCAACCTACATCATTCTAGATCGCAAACCAAAATTGCTCATCAAGGATTCTTTGATTTTTTGCGCTACTTTTTTAGCCTTCATCATCACACCGTTCGGACGAGTTATTTATCTCGAATTTTCCATGATTCACAACTACGTCCCTCTGGCACTTATCACACTAATTTTTTCTATTCCCTATCTTAAACTTCTCACCAACAATCCCCTAAAACATCAAAAACTTTTAAACATTACTATGCCTCTACTTGGTCTTTATTTTGGTATGGCCGCCACCGTTACGCCTTTAGCCTTTATTGTCACTATCGCCATTTATTGTCTAATTAATCGCAAAAACCTCACTCGTCCACCACTCTGGTTTTTTACCGGTCTTATTGGCGTTGTCACGGGCTTTCTCATTTGTTGGTTAGTCGGCTCCGGAATAGATCATTACACCTCTTCTCAGGCCACTACTTTTGACTACGTTTCTCTCTCCAATTTATTTTCTGATCCATTCACAGCAATTCCAAAAATACTTTGGCATATAATTTATAATTTCGGCATTGTTTTCTTACCGCTTCTTGGTCTTTTTATTGTTTGTCTTATCTTTAAAAAACATAACATTAAGTTTCAAAAACTTAATATTGAAAATAAAAACCTTATTCTCGTGTTTGTAATCTTTATTGTCATCCATCTTCTCGGCGCTTCACTCATTAAAGCTCCTTTTCGTCTTCTCATTCCAGCTTACCTCGCTGGCATCATCATTACTTTCAGGTTTTTCGCTTCCGCTATCAGCTCTAAGTTTATCGGCACCACCATTGTCATTTTCACAGTTCTTATTTTATTTATTCATACCTTTCTTCTTGTCAAATATCGCGCACAAGTTGCCAACCTGCTCACCGAAATTAAAAATTCAACCGAACCATCACTCTGTATTGAAAAGTCACGCACTACTCCAACCCGTCTACACTTCATCGATTTATCTCAAGCCAACTTTCTCGTTGATTGGGGTTCTCCCGAACTAATCTATGACAAAAACGTTACCTTCTGTAAATAATGTTATAATTTCCTTATGAACCCCAAAATTTCAATTATTGTACCAATTTATAATACCGCAAAATATCTTCCTAAATGTCTCGATTCTATCACAAATCAAACCTATCAAAATCTTGAAATAATTTTAGTCGACGATGGCTCCACCGATAATTCCAGTACCGTAGCCAATAAATATGCCAAAAAAGATCCTCGCATTAAAATCATTCATCAAAAAAATTCCGGTCCATCCGCCGCCAGAAACCATGGATTAAAAATCGCCACTGGCAAATATATTAGTTTTATTGATTCTGACGACCAAATTAAACCGAATTTTATCGACTCTCTTTTGAAATCCTTTTTCAATGATCCTACTGTCTGTCTTTCCGTTTGTGGCATTCACTATAAACGCTTAAACCAACACTCAGCCGAAGATGTCTATACTTGCCCTATTCGTCCTATTCGTTTCAAAGAATCTCAAAAGGCTTACATACTATATTTACTTGCCATCGACGGTCGCCTGTATTCGTCCGTTAACAAACTTTATCGAGCTAATATCGCCAAAAAACTCAAATTCGACGAATCTTTAAATTTTGCCGAAGATACCAAATTTGTCCTCGATTATCTAAAATATGCCAAATCTGCAAAAATCCAATTCGTTCTTGAACCATTATATATCTACAATTATGGCACTGAAACCAGCTCTGTCCGTTCCGCCGCCATCGATTGGAGTAACTGGCAAATTCAATATAAAAACCTCAAAAAATGGCTCGGGAAAAATCCCACACCTAAAGAAAAGTTCTGGCTCCACCTCGTCTATCTCCGTTGGCACATCTCTCATTACCGCGCCAAAAAACGCGCCAAAACTGTGAAAAAGTAAAAATTATGGTAAAATAATAAAATATGAAGATTCCTCGCGTTCTTAATAAAAAAAATCGAATTTTATTAAAAGAACTCACTAAAACTGATTTTAAGCTAAGATACCAAGGCTCCGTTCTTGGTTACCTGTGGGCTCTTCTTCGTCCGCTTATGATGTTTGCAATTCTATACATAGTTTTTGCTAAACTTCTTCGTTTTGGCAGTGATATCCCACATTATCCAGTCTATTTACTTTGTGGTACTACTATGTGGAGTTTCTTTACAGAATGTACCGCTCAAGGCATCCAAGCTATAGTTAACCGTGGCGATCTTCTTCGTAAAATTAGTTTTCCAAAATATATAGTCGTCGTATCAGCTACCCTTACCGCAGTTATCAATATGCTCATTAATGTTGTTGTGATCATAATATTTGCTTTAATTAACGGCGTAGAGTTTAGTCCAACTTGGTTTCTCGCTATCCCAGCAATCTTTGAGCTCTATCTATTATCACTTGGTATTGCATTTTTGCTTGGTTCAATCAATGTTAAATATCGCGATATTACATCAATATGGGACGTCATTGTCCAAGCTCTTTTTTATGCCGTTCCAATTATCTACCCCATATCAATGGTTGCAAATAGCAGTACATTTGCGGCTAAAATTATTCTTCTTAATCCAATTGCTCAAGCCATTCAAGATATTCGTTATAATCTTATTACTGCCGAAACAATCACTACTTGGAATTTTATTCAAACCCCAACCTATATCATACCAATAATCGCAGTTGTAATCATTCTAATTATTGGCGCTCTTATCTTCCGTAAAAAATCTAAATTCTTTGCAGAGGAGGTTTAATGAAACGCACAATCGGTTCTCGCACGGAAATAAACGATCCAAACAATGACATAGCTATTAGCGTTAAAAACTTATACAAAAGTTTTAATCTCCCAACCGAACAAGCCTTTGGTCTAAAACAAGCTCTATTTAATCGTCTCCGCGGTATTAAAGGTTATAAAGAACAAAAAGTCCTAAAAGGTCTTAACTTTGAAATCAAAAAAGGCGAATTTATTGGCATCATCGGTCGCAACGGCTCTGGCAAATCTACTCTTCTCAAAATTCTCGCTGGTATTTATTATCCACAAAAAGGTGAACTCATTATTAATGGTAACTTGATCCCTTTTATCGAACTTGGTGTCGGTTTTAATCCAGAACTTACCGGACGAGAAAATGTTTATATGAACGGTGCACTCCTCGGATTTAGTAATCAAGAAATGGATAAAATGTATGATGATATTTGGGAATTCGCCGAGCTTAAAGAATTTCAAGATCAAAAACTAAAAAATTATAGCTCTGGTATGCAAGTTCGTCTCGCTTTTTCAATCGCCATTCGCGCCAAGGGTGACATCCTTTTACTTGATGAAGTTCTCGCTGTTGGCGACGCTGCTTTCCAACAAAAATGTAACGACTATTTCAAATCCCTCCAAGATAAAAAACAAACCGTCATTCTGGTAACACACTCAATGGAAAACATTAGAAAATTCTGCACCCGTTCCATACTAATTAATAACGGCAAAATCCTCATGGATGGAAAACCCGACCCGGTTGCAGAATCATACGAAAAACTTTTTAAATAAAATACAGTTCAGAGACTATGTCTTCGGCACGTTTTATCCATGTATTTTCTTCTGCTTGACTTAATAGTTTTTCTCTTACTATTCTTTTTTTCCGTTCACTTACGGCAAGCCTAATCTTATCGCTGAAATCTTTTTTATCTTTTGCTAGATACACGTATTCATAACCATAGCATTCTTTTAAATCTTTAGTAACTACGGTCGGTAATCCCATTGCCATATATTCAAAAAGTTTTACCGGCGAAGTTCCTTTAGCAATCTCTCCCAGCCCAAAAGGAATAATCGCACAATCAAATTTTGATGAATATTTAGGAAGATCGGAATAATTTTTTGGACCAAGATAATAAATATTTTTTAAAGTTTTATCTAATTTTTTTAACGCATTTTGATAATTAACACCAATAAAGACAAAATTATAATTTGGATTATTATTGGCAACTTCAGAAATTAAATTATAGTCAAGCCACGGAGCAATAGCCCCATAGTAGCCAATTATCGGTTTATGTTTTTTTATTACACCGACCAAATCAACAGGAACCTCAGCATTTTCATAATTATGGTAGTCAAAATCATCCAGTAAAACTGCATTTTTTGATAAAATAATCTTCACACCCCTAAAATGCTTCTTTGCATCCTCATATAACTTATCTGCACTCGCTAAAACCAATCTCGGTTTTAATAATTTTAATTTATTCCAAGTTTCTAATTGATTTACCAAAGAGCCAGAAATATCCTCATGAAATTCATCTATATATTCATATACTATCTTATAACCACGGTTACTAATCTTTTTTATTAAATTAAACGGTATATTAGAAACGTTATTAAAAAAGAAATAATACTGCTTATCTCTTTCTAACTTGATTTTAAACAAAAGATCCCAAGAATTTATTGTTACGAAACCTTCGTCTATTATTCGCATTACCTTAAATGGTTCGTCCGGTTCTAAATAGATTACCATGACACCAACATCTGCTAAACATTTTGCTAAATGATGTGGGCGTTGCCTAAGCGGCGTATTCCATGGGATACTGTGCATAACCACAATCTTGTCATACCTACCAATCATTTTTTCAATCTTCTTGACGTTTTTTAATTCTTTTTTTTGTTTCAAATACTTAATTGGAACACCAAGAGACGTCATCGTTTTTCTACGAATAGTCCCCTCAGGCAACAACAGATTATAAGTATTCGCCACTTTGTCTGCGAACTTAAATCGTTTAGAATCCAATATTTTTTGCATTGAACTATTTTCAGTCCTAAGCCTCCTATTTTCATCAATAAGCTGCTTTATTTCCTTTTTTGTGTATTCTTTTCTAGGCATTATTCTTCCTCCATAATCGCATCAACAATATATTTACTTGCAAAACCATCTCCATATGGGTTTTTCGCTTTAGACATTCTGTTGTATTCACTTCTATCCTCCAACAACACTCTCGCCTCTCTATAAATATTTGCTTCGTCTGTTCCCACCAGTTTTAATGTCCCCGCCTTAATCCCTTCCGGCCTTTCAGTCGTATCGCGAAGTACTAATACTGGCTTTCCCAAAGACGGGGCCTCTTCTTGTACGCCACCACTATCAGACATAATAAAATACGAGCGCTCCATAAAATTATGAAAATCCAAAACATCAAGCGGATTAATTAATTTTACTCGATCATCGCCGCCCAACACCTCGTTTGCTACCGATTGAACTTTTGGATTTAAATGAACTGGATAAATTACTCTTACATCTGAAAAATCATTTAGTAGTTTCTTTATTGCTGTAAAAATATGCCTCATTGGTTCACCAAGATTTTCTCGCCTATGCGCCGTAAGTAAAATCAATCTAAATCCTTTTGCCCACTCTAAATCTGGATGTTCATAGCTAGAAGAAACCGTAGTTCTCAATGCATCAATCGCAGTATTACCAGTCACAAATATTTTTTGATTTTTGTTTAGCACTTTCTCTAAATTACTCTTGCTTAAATCTGTCGGAGCAAACAAATAATCTGCAATGCAATCAATTATTTGTCTATTCATTTCTTCGGGGAATGGAGAATATTTGTCATACGTACGTAATCCAGCCTCAACATGACCAACCTTAACTTGCTGATAAAATGCCGCCATAGCAGCAGCCATAGCCGTAGTTGTATCACCATGCACTAAAACTAAATCGGGTTTTTCCTTTATGATAACTTCTTCAATACCTTTTAAAACCTCTGCTGTAATATGAGTTAAGGTTTGACCCGGTTTCATAATATTTAAATCGTAATCTGGTTTAATCTTAAAAACTTTCAATACTTGGTCTAACATTCCACGATGTTGTGCAGAAACACAAACCACGGATTTGATCCCATCTCTCATTTCCAATTCTTTTACAACTGGTGCCATTTTTATAGCTTCTGGTCTAGTTCCAAACACAGATAAAATTTTCTTCATCTTATTTTTCCTTTCGTTCTTTTATAAAGCACATCACAACTAGAATTGGCAATATCAACATTAATGAATAAACATATCTAAATATCCACGAAATCGGAGACGCAATTAGCAACGAAATCATATATACAAATATGCACACCAAAAATACCAACATTTTATAATGTTTTCTATAAAGAAACATTATAAGCACAAAATATATCGACCAAAAAAGGACACCTACGCTGTTCGTCCATCCCAACCAAGGAGTACTTGTTAACCCCAACTCTATATTTTTTATAATATTTCTCGCATTATCACCTAATAACGACAAATCAGTATACTCAGTTTTCAACCATTTTTCTTCATGCGTATGTCCAAAATCCAAATCCCATACACTACCCTGAACATACCAATATGAATAAGTATGCAGCACATAAGCCTTTATATAATCCATAAGCCGCCTCGGGAGAACTCTAAACCAAATCTTTATCAGCTCTAACTTATTATCATTTATCAACCCATAATTAAAACAATTTTTAGCCGGATCTGCATTCATCGGCGTATAGTTTTCTTCTAAACACTTGATGTCCGCATATTTTGATAATTCTTTATCCGTATCTTCATCTAAACCATTAATACTAACTACATAGCCCAATTGTTGTGCTGGGACGCTCATCGACTCCATAAATGGACTACTTTCTATATTAAAGGCTCCATACACTACCTTTTGTACTAAGACCATTCCAAATATAATCGCAGCAAAACTTATTGCAACCACTTTCCTCGCTCTTCTATAATAAACAAAAAGTGCCACAGCCAAAGCTAGCACTATTAAAATACCACCGTTTCGCAAGAAACCAACTAATATAGTCAACAATAATACCGGCAATAACTCTCTAAAACCAATTTCTTTCTCTCTACTATATTGTCTAATTAATTCATAAATTCTAACAACCAACAGCATGAAAAATGCCGAGAATAGTACATCCTTCCACATTGTTATGGAATAACAAGCTACTGTAGGGCAGAATGCAAAAAAGAGAAGAAATAATATTCCAATCCATTTTTTTGAAGTTCTAATAATTACCCATTCCACAACATATCCGAATATTACACATAAAATTAGCATTTGTGCTATCGTTGCCAAAGCAATACCTGCAGTCAAATCTCCAGTTATCAAAAAACCAATATTTACCGGTGCAGCAATAAATAATGTGTGCAAAACCGGATGCCAATTTGACCATGCCCTTTCCCCTATCGCCTGTCTAATTTGTACTGCACTATCAACAGAAACTATACCCGGGAAAAATGCTAAAAACAAAGGGGTCCAACAAACCAATATTATTAAAGAGTACCAAAGCCAATTTTTATTTTTAAAAATTTGTTTTACATTGGCTCTCGGTACAAACATCTTTTTATCAATAAAAGATAATACACAAACAGCCATCAAAGCAAATATTATTATTAAAACTATTATTAGCGGTGAATCTAATAAACCTACTGGTTTTATATCTACGCTCTGATACACAACTTTTTGGCCTAACCAAAAAGCCAATCCAAACGGAATAGCAAAAAATAATGAATATTTTAACCTTCTTTTATTAGCATTTTTAAAACCGTAACGTACTACAGTGAACATTGCAATAAAAACAATCAATGCCAAAAAATATTCCTGTGTTAAAGTCTTCCCCATCAAATGGATTACCCCAATAGTCAACAAAAAAGCTGTCACTATTTCAACCGCTAATTTGTTCTTTTTTAAAATCTTCTTCATCTTATTTTTCATTTTTTGACACCAAATTTAAATCTATTTCAAATTGTTGCTGGCTCTTCTTCTTTATGATATCCAAAATAAGCCCAGTAGCAAAAGATAAAAATGACAATGTTACCAACATCCCAGCCACTATCAAACTCGGGAATTTCTCAACTAATCCCGTATTGAAAAAACCAATTAACACCGGTATTCCTAAACATAATGCAATTATAAACAGCAGAAAAGCGAAAAACATAAAAAACAACAAAGGTCTATACTCTTTCACTAAATTAAAAATCATCACCATCACTTTTGTACCATCTTTATAAGTATTCAATTTTGATGGGCTATCAGCCGGACGATCCTTATAACCAATTGGTAAAGACGTAACTACCATCTTTTTATCTAACGCATGTACTGTCATTTCAGTTTCAACCTGAAACCCATTTGACAGAATCGGACAAGTTTTCACAAACCTTCTCGAAAACGCCCTATAACCAGTCATCACGTCTTGAATATTAGATTTAAAGAAAAGGTTAATTAATTTTCGAACTAAAATATTCCCAAAATTATGCCCAAACCGCTTATTTTCCTTAAAATAAGACGAATTTAATCTATCGCCAATTACCATATCACTTCCGTCTGCAACCTCATTAATCATTTTTTTAACATCTTTTGCATCATAAGTGTCATCAGCATCAACCATAACATATATATCCGCTTCCACTTGTCGGAACATCTCTCTAACAACATTACCCTTACCCTGATATTTTACCTTTCGAACTATGGCGCCGGCGTCTAGTGCCTTATCGATACTCTTATCAGTAGAATTATTGTCAAAAACATAAACCTTTGCTTTTGGCAATTCTTTTTGAAAATCTTTTACAACTTTAACTATTGTTTTTACCTCATTAAAACACGGTACCAAAACCGCCACATCCCTTTCATTCATACAAATTATTATATCATACCATCAATCTTATTGTGTCATATAAACTATTTTTATTTAAAGTAATACAACCTCCTCCCATCTGTTATAATACTCTTATGAATACTAAAATTTCTAAAAACCTCTCTCCTAGAATATCTCAACGTCAATCCGGGCTCGAACTCCTCCGTATTATTGCGATGATTATGATCGTCGCGTCTCATCTTTCCCAACGTGGTAATTGGAGCTGGCTAGCCTCAAGTGAACCATTAACCACCAACCAATTCATTATGAATATTGTTATCTGTTTTGGACAAGTTGGAGTAGCCATTTTTTTTAGTATCACAGGATATTTTTTATATAATTCAAAAAAACACAACTGGAAACGTATTCTTAAAATTACACGACCAACTTGGTTTTATTCTTTATCGTTTTTAGTCTTTGCACTAATTTTCTGTCCATCTCTCATCCAATTCTCAATACCATTTAACCAAACAACGGCGCATCTTCTTTTCCCAATCACCACAAATGCCTATTGGTTTATTAGTGCCTATATTTCTTTATATTTATTATTACCCTACCTAAAAATATGGTTAGATAGCTTAGACGACAAAAAATTATTCAAACTTATTCTAATTATTGCCGGAATCTTCATCATTCCAAATATATTATCTTATTCTCTCGCCGATATGTCGTCTTTTATCTTTGCGATACCCTCTGCAATCTTTTATACAATCGTCGGCTACGTTATCCATCGTTGCAAAAATAAACTTATTCGACTCCAAAACATAAAACTGCTTTTTATTAGTTTAAGCGGTGTGTCTATTTTTATTATTTCCTCTCTGCTTATTTATCTCGCAGCCACAAGGCTTAGTTATGCCAATATTAACAACAACATTCTAATTGATACTATGTCTCTCCCCTGCATGCTGACATCAATTCCTCTGGTTATTCTCTTTTCTCGCTTAAAATTCGTTAATCGCTTCATTAATTATCTAGCAGGCTTAGTGTTTGGCATATATCTTGTTCATTCAAATGGTGTTTTTATTAATCTATTCTGGAGAGAACACGATATTCTTCACACAGCCACAGCCTCTAATTATAGTCCAATTCATTTTATTTTTTATTTCTCACTTACTGTCTTAATCATATTTTGTTTATCAGCTGTCATAGAAGCTCTTCGTAAATTATTAACAAAAGCTATTTCTAAATTACTCTTATTCTTCTAATTACCCCATTTTTTATTAGTCATCCCGCCAATATAAATATCTTTATGTCAAACAATAATACTCCTTTCGTATATAACCCCAAGAGCAACTTTAAAAAACAACGTTTTTATATTATAATTACGAGTATGGAAATGGCTGTCATCGTTCAAAATATTCTTCAATATTACTCGTTGTACCCCTTTTTAAAACTTGTTCAAGAAAAAAATTATTGGAAAATTGATCTCTATATTTTCGACCCACAAGATACAGAAAACGGTTTTTCCGAAATCATGGAGGAATTAAAACAAACTGTCATAAAAGATGGTTTTACAATCGCCAATAAAAAAAACAAAAATAAAAAATACAAAGTCTGTCTTTCGCCATACCAGGACATGGTAGGCATCAAGTATACTTATCTCATTGGTTACTACTACGGTTCACTATGTTCCAAACCATTTACTTTTAGTCCAGAACTCAAGTCAAAATTCCATGGCTTCTTATTACATAGCAATTACGATGCTGATATCTTGTCTATTTACGGAAAAACCTACGTCGTACCTAGATTATCGTTGCGCGAAATTCAACCCAAAAAACACTCAGGCAAAAAACGTTTACTATATCTTCCCACTTATGGTAAAGAAAGCAGTATTGAAGCGGTCACAAAAATTTTACCAACCATAAAAAACAACTATGAAATCATAGTCAAAAGTCATCATGGAACCGCCCATTTGAAAAATGAGATAAACCGTAAGATAGACTTAAAAGAAATTGCCGATTATTATTATGAGCCCACAAAGAGCACACAAGAGCTTTTTGAGGAAGCCGATATTGTTCTATCGGATAATTCTGGTGCTATTTTTGATGCTCTCTATGTGAAAAAACCTGTTTGCATTTTATGCGATAATATAAATAATTCTTTTATTGGCATTTCTCCGTTGCAAAAAAAATTAGCCGATGACGGCATTATCCCATATTCTGATAAAATAAACACTAAAGAACTCTTAAGAATCTTGCAAGAAGCTTTATCCACCAAAGTAATAAAAAAACAAAACGAAGAGTCAGATCTTTTGTTCCCAAATAAAAGCACTGGAGCAAAAGAATGGGTAAAAATTTTAAAAAAGTATATGGATGATGATATCAACACTGATTACATTAAAATACATGACTATTTAATAACAAAACAAGATCTCTTAAAGAAAGAACTAAATAATGCAAAACAAGAAGAGGAAAGGTTATTAAAAATTACTAATGATTTGACTTCACGACTAAATATTTATAACAATGGAAAATTATATAAAATCGCTAAGAAGATTTACGAGGTTAAAAATGGAAAATCATACTAAAAAAATCATCGGTTATACAGTAGGGTCTTTTGATTTATTTCATGTTGGCCACTTAAACATAATAAAGAAGGCTAAAGAAAACTGTGATTATTTAATAGTTGGATTAAATTCCGACGAAACCATGCTGAGATGTAAAAACAAATTACCAATCATTCCATATGAAGAACGTAAGGAAATTTTAGAAGCTATCAAATACGTAGATGAAGTAATCAAAGTTGAATGTCAGCAGAAAGACACTAAAGCAGATGATTGGGAAATAAGGCTCAAAGCCGACGCTGTCTTTTCTGGCGACGACCATAAGGATTCGCCAGAATGGCGTGAGTTAATAGAATACAAAAAAATTCACGGCGGCAAAGTTATGTTTTTCCCATACACAAAAACAACGTCATCAACATTAATACGAAAAATTTTATTAAACCAAATTTAAATTCTGTCTAAAACATTTTTTAAATTAAAGCAATCAATATATTCCATAATTGAAGCCTTAATATGGTCCTTCACGAACCTCTTACCATCAATGTTACACAAACTTAAGTTTGCAAAGAGCTTCTTAACCTCATTTTCAACAACGTCTTTACCTAAAGTGTAGTGTCCAGCTATCTCTAATATTTCTCTAGCCAATTTTTTGTTATTTATTATTTCGTCATATGATTTTGATGCGTCCTTTTCAGAAACCCATTTTTTCCAACGGTTAGTTTTTATTGCATTCTCTAGCAAAATAGTGTACAAATTTGATTTTGTAGATATTATATTATTTTCAAATAGCTTATCCTCGACCTTACAAAGGGATAAATAACTTTTTGTTTCGACATAGCCAAATTGCGGTGCAACATTGGCCGCCGTAACTCTGGCAGGAATATGTAAAACTAATGAAGCATTATCAAGATAATCAGCGTTGTGCTCTTTCAAATAAACACCGTGTTTCTTTGCCATGTCAGTCAACGTCTTAGTGTTTTTATAATTAAACCTTCCGGCCTGTCTTGTAGACTTCACCAACGTGCCGGTTTGACCAACCACAAAAAGCGGCATTGGCAAACCTCTTTTTGTTAATCCCTTTTTTAATTTTTCTAGAAAAACATTATATACTTCAACTTGAGTTAGTCCGCCATTTGTTTCCTCAGTACCAACTTCATAGGCTAATCTTTCAATATTGTGTTTTTTTCTTTCTTGTTCACAAAACTCAATCAAATCTATCGTTTTTTCCAACACAAAATCTAAATCCACAACTTTCCCCATAGTGAAGGGGTCCTTTGTCGGATCAACCATAATTAAATCAAAACCAGCCTCTATATCACTAGCAAAAGATTTTTTTGCAATATCCATTGCATGATTAACTTCAAAATGAGCATTTCTCTCTTCGTCTCTCTGCCACGGCCCACCATGATCTCTACAAATATAATAATCGTAAAAATTATTATTTTCAGCAACCTCTTTAATTCTATTAGCAAAATCAAACTGGTCCCATCCATTAACATATCCGCCGCCCAATTCTTTTTTATCGATTTGATTTCGACTAGCAATGAACATTAATGGGAATCTATATAGCTTAGCTAGTTCAAAACAAGACTCTATTACATTACTAGACATTGGCCCAATACCAATCAAAGTGACATCACCGAGAGAATCAATTTTCTTTACTAATTCATCTATAGGTTTCTTTTTCATACACTCATTATACTATAATTATGAGCTTTCATCTAGCAACCGGCTCAAAAAACCATTTTTGTGCATCGGTTCCATTTGCAGTCCACAAATTTATATTTGCACCAAGATTTGCTTCACCACCACTAACATCAAGCACTAATTCCGAACAAGCAGATATCATTACGAAATATTCTCCCTCTTTCACAAGATGCCATTTTTGCGCACATGTATAATTACTATTCCAAAGTTGTACATTTGCCCCTCGTGTAGTCCGAGCCCCATCTACATCAATCGCTTTCTTGGTATACACATTAACAATAGAATACGTACCGTCCTTTTCATCATACAACACACTCCAAATTTGCGCATTCGTACCGTTTTTTCTCCACAACTGTATATTTTCACCATCCGAAGCCCTTTCGGCCCCACCATTAATATCTACAACCTTATCAGTATCTATCCTAGATTTTATAATATAGTTACCATCAGCTAATATTTTCTCTTGTTTTTCAGTCTTTTCTATTTTCCATTTCTGTGCAAGTGTATTATTAAACCACCAAAGATGAATATTGTTATTTTCATTAGGCACTCCACCATCAACATCCAAAACTAAATCAGAACATGCCGAAATAAATACATATAAATCATCGTTTTTAACAATTTTCCATTTCTGTGCGCAAGTTCCATTATCGGACCACACTCTTACGTTGGCACCTTTTTTAGTACTTCCACCATCAACATCCAAAACTAAATTATCATTCAAACCATAAAAACTATACGTGCCGTCACTATTTCTTATAATTTTCCAAATTTGTTCCTTGTCTTCAAAAAGCGTAGACAAACCAATATTAGAACTCTTTTTTATTTCATTATTTGTTATAGCGTTAACAACCTTATTATTATCCAAAGCTGATCTTATAATATATTCATTTTCTTCTATCCCTACATCAACTGGCATAATTTGCCATTTAATACTATTGTTCTTTACGGCGTTACCAAAACTAATTTTATCATCATTTGATAAACTACCTTGCAAAACCGAACTCAAGCAACTCGTTGCAAAAATATAATTATTGTCATATTTTAATATTTTCCATCTCTGTGAACACTGATTTTTATTTTCTTTAATAGTCAATTTACCATCACCATCTAACACCAACCCAAGTGTCGGATTAGTAATTGTAAAGGTACCATCATTATTACTGTTGATTTTCCATTGTTGAGCTTCAGTATTATTATTGTTCCACGCATGAACACTAGTTCCATTTATAGCAACTTTTATTCCACCTTCTACATCTATCATCTTTCCTGAACCTAAATTCATAATAGAGTATGTCCCTTCGGGAATCCTTGCATTTTCTAAAACATTAATATCAAAATTATCTGTCACCCCCCCAAACCAATCTTCAAAATACAAATAAAAATTCCTATTTCCATACGCTCCACACGTCGCCGTTCCATAACCAGCTGCCAACGCACCCGCATTTGGTTGATACGGCGTGTAACGATAAAGCGCCGAAGTCGCAAGCGACCGAATATTTACCACCGACCCACCACATGAAGCATCTGGATTATATTGCACATAATTTTCGCCCAACGGATAGTTCGTCCATCCGCCATCCAAGACCGTCCGGAATAATGCCGCCGCCTTTCGTATTTGATTTTTAAATCCATAATACTCTGCGTTGCACGGTGCCGTATCCGGACAACCGTATCCTGTCGCCACTTTAAATTGTCTGTTATTCGGCCACGAATCCGTAATTAAACCCTGTTCCTTCTGTAGTAGCACAATCAATACCTGTGGATTAATTCGATAATCCTGAGCCGCCTGCCATATAATATGTGCCGCCGTTTCACCTCCAGGTGCCGCCTCTCCATAAGCCGTACCTTCACCAAAAGTCTCTTCCGCAAGACACACAAAATGTCCGTCCTTTATATGATAAGAATATGAAGGATAATAACTTGCAAGATATGTCCTTGTGTCTCGGCAATTTCCTTTTGCATTCAAAAACGCCTGAATTTCAACTTCGGTCATAGCATTATAGTTACTCATTACATAATCCGAAATGATATATCCCGGATCAAAATTCGCCAAACTCGCTGCTTCCGCCTCTTCATTTAACCGATCAAAACTTCGAACAAGAAACGTAAACAAAAACACCATTACAAACATTCCAAGTAATATAAACCATCCTCGTCGATCTCTCCGTCTTATGCTTTTCATAGCTTCACCCCACCATTAATTACACCAGTTTTATCATCTGCATTTAAATTTATGATAATCTTGTAATCCCCACTTGATAATCCTGCCATCGGCACATCAAATCCTTCACAAGTCGACGTCGACGCTGAACCTATAATCCCCACTTCATCGTTATATGCCGTCGCACCATCTTCAAACAACAGTTTCAACACACAATTCCCATCCGACAAATATTGGTTTATATTTACTCTTATCGTTAATTTATCTCCCGTCGTCCCAGCGTAAGTCACCACACCAGTTAACTCATTTGCCGTATTTGGATTTTCCCCATCATACTGCATGATCTCTTCTTTTTCTACTACTTTTTGCTCTTGTTCCTCACCATCATCCGCTTTTTTCTCTTCTTTATCAATTATAATCGACTCATTCCCGTCGCCATCATCGGTCTTCTTATCATCATTAAAATAATTGTCCCAAACTAACCACACCATCATCCCTGCCACAATTAATAAAATCAAAATAATTAGCCACGAAACCCATTTTTTGCTGCGTTTTCTTCTACGTGCCACCATAGCATAATACTCCTAATATAATCATAACAATTTTTAAGAGTTTTGCAACTTAATTACCGAGTTCTAAATCTAAAATTTCCGCCGCTTTTTCCAAAATCTTTTTTTGTTCTTCCGTCGCTGACAACATTCGAGTCTTAAATAACTCTACCGTTTCCTCATGTTTATAATTCAAAACTTCCAAAGATCTCGCCGCCCCTGGCACCTTCTTTAAAACCCCCTTCGAAATCAAATTATCAATATGTTCCGCTACCGCCGACACTGAAGAAAGTCCCAATCCTGCCATTATTTCTCGATACGAGGGAGAATATCCATTTTCTTCAGTAAAATCCTGTAAGAAATTCAAAACCGCTAATTGTTTTTTTGTTAACTTTAAACCCATATGCTATAATTATAAAATATGGACAAAAATAAATCAATTGATGGGCTAGCTCCACGGCGTTCTAAAAAAGTTGCCGCCTCTAAAACAACTTCTCAAAAAACTAAATCTAAAAAAATCCCCATTACCGAACCCACTAAACAAAAATCCATCAATCAAAAAACCCCTACGCCAAAATCTATTAAATCTCCCGAGATCGACCCTGTTGCAGACTTTCTAAAACCCGTTCAGGCCTTTGATTTTGACGAAACCACTGGCGAACTCAAAGCTAACAAAAAACCAATCACTAAATCAATTCAGAAGATGGATAAAAAAACAAAAAAACCTCATAAAAAACGCAAAATTATCCTTATTATTATACTTATCATTTTCTTACTTCTTGTCGGTCTCGCCACTACTGCTATTCTTTGGGGCAACGATATTATTGCCAAAATCACCGGTGGTCGCGGTACTGTTTTCGATTTAATCACTTTTACTGAGCCAACCTATAATCCATTAAAAACTGATGCTAACGGCCGTACTAACATCCTTGCTTTTGGCACTAGTGGTTATAATATGGATGGCGACGAAGGTAACGGTAAACACGCCGGCGCTCAACTCACCGATTCTATTATGCTGATTAGTTTAAATCAAGAAACTGGTGACATAGCCATGCTTTCTTTACCACGCGACCTCAAAGCTTCCCCCACTTGTACCGCCACTGGCAAAATCAACGAAGTTTATTGGTGTCATAATATGAAAGGAGATAACGAACAAGCTGGCGCCGAAGCCCTCATGGTTGAAGTTGGTAGTATTTTGGGAATTGATTTTCAGTATTACGCTCATCTCAACTGGGGCTCACTAATTCAAATTGTTAATGTTCTAGGCGGCATTACTATTACCCTTGATGAAGACATTAATGATCATTATTGGACTGGCGCCGTTTATCAAGCTGGTATTGAATATACTTTAAACGGCGAACAAGCCCTCGGCCTAGCTCGTGCTCGTCACGGCACCACTGGCGGCGATTTTTCTCGTGGTGCCAGTCAACAAAAAATTCTCATTGGCATCAAAAACAAACTTCTTTCCAAAGGTCTCTCTATTACCGAAATTATCAGTCTTGCCTCCACGCTTGGCGATAATCTTCGCACTGATTTTTCAATCGATGAAATGAAAACCTTAGCCCATCTTACTTCTGATTTTGATTTTGAAAATATGCGCCAAGTTTCACTTATTGAACCATATCGTTTTATGACTACCGGCAGCATTAATGGTATTTCATATGTTCTCCCCTCCGCTGGCGTCGGTAACTATGGTCGCATTCAAGAATATATTGCCGAACAAATCACTAATTATATTGAACCAGAACCGGAACCAGAACCAGAAGAAGAAACTGAAACTTCAGAAACAATATAATCTAAAAATAAAAGCTTATATCTTACTAATAATTAACTTTCGCTCTCTGCCTTCACCCTCAGAATGCGTTTCAATATCTGAATAATCCCCTGCTAGTTTATGTACCACCCTTCTATCTGCTGCATTTAAGTTAATTTCCATTGGCTCACCTGTCTCACGCACTTTCCGAATCCATCCCTCCGCTTTTTCTGTAATTCTGTCCGCTCGTTGCTTTTTATAATTCGCTACATCTACATTTACACGTGTCACTTCTGCTTCTTTTGAAGCTAGAGCCATCGACACTATATGTTGCAAAGCTCTCAAATTATCCGCATTTCGTCCAATCAGAAGCGAATTTAACGAAGTTGATGGTACCGAAAGTTGTATTACTTCATCATCAATCGTCGATGACACCGCAACATTAATCCCGAAAAAACTAAGCAAATCCTCTAAATACCTCGCAGCACAGCGAATTGATTCATCTTTATTCATTTATTATCTCCTTTTCTTTTTAATATCCTTTGCGGAGATACGGGTTATTTTTGTTCCTGTTTTTTTGTTTTCGACCACTTCGGCCTCTTGAATATTTCTTAGTTCTTTCAATACGGCTTTATCTGTCATATCATCAATTTCTCGTGCCGTCTTTTTTAAAACAATTTTTTGAATTGCCATTGTAAGAATATTACTTAAGAAATAATAAAATGCCAATGCACCATTTAAATTAAAGATAATGATAAACATCATGATTGGCATCATTGCCGACATCTGTCCAGTTGCCATACCTGAAATATCTGAATCATCAATCTCTTTACCATCTTTAGCTTCTCTTATCAGCTCACGAAATTTCTTTCTCTTTTCTGACTTACCTGATGGCATTTGCTGTTTTGTTGCTAAATATTGCACCACTGAAGCTAAAATTGCGCAAACCAGTATAAAAAATGCACTAAAACTAAATTTACCGGTCATCACATCACTTGCTCTTACAGTTAAGTTAACCACCCCAAACAACTTCGGATGAAAATCATATTCTACTTTTTCTTCGGCCGGAATTTCTTGATTTACTAAATCTTTAAGATATATTTCCTGTTTCTCTTCCAAATTTCGGATTTCCGAACCTTCATAAGCCACAATTTCATACGCCCTATTCATTAAATTATCTTGTGGCATTGGTGTTGCAATTACTCTAATAGAAGAAAAAATCGCTACAAAAATTGGAAGTTGTATTAAAAGTGTCAAAATCGACGCAAAGGGTTTTACATTGTACCGCTTATATAAATCCATTGTTTGTAAAGACTCTAATTGTTTATTTCCTTTACAGTTCTTCTTTATCTGCGTCAATTCTGGCTGTAATTTCCGCATCAACTTAGTCTGATTGAGCTGTCGCTTCGTAAGTGGCCACATCAAAAATTTTACTAATACCGTAAAAATAATAATCGCCAACCCGAAATCATGTACAAGATTGAAAATTACAAATAAAATATTTACAATTGGTCGCACCAATATTACATCAATTAAGTTAAATGGTCCACCAGTTAAAATTGAGCCTATTACAAAAGCTACAAAGAGCCCCCCATAGATATATTTTTTCACACTCTTTCTATCCATTTTGTTTATTATAACACACCCTACTTTCTTCTACTAATTTTCCCAGAATCTCTTCTAGTTCTTTAGACGATATTTTTAATATATCGTTTGAAAAAACCACAAAAATATAATCTCTTTCCTTTGGCAAATATTTTAAATTTAACCTAATCGCTTCATAAACTCTTCGCCGAATCCGATTCCTCCCTACCGCTGATTTTTCTACTTTTTTTGAAACAACCACCGCCACCCTTGTGAACCCTCTCGTATTTTCCGCAAAAATCAAAGACATTTTCGGTGAACGAATTGTCTTTCCTTTCTGATAAACATATCGCACCCCCCCTCGTGAATGGAATCTATATTTCTTACTCAACATACTATATATTATATAGTATTAAGCTGTTAAACGAGCGCGACCTTTTAGACGGCGACGCGCCAACACTTTCCGACCATTCTTAGTCGCATTTCGCTTACGAAAGCCATGTTCAACTTTACGTTGTTTTTTATGTGGCTGATAAGTTCGCTTTGGCATATTATTCCTCAAATTTTAGTTTATTTCAAATTCTTTATGTAGTATAACTCATTTTTCCACAATTTTCAAGAAGTTTTCCACACTATATATAGATAACCTTGTCCATATGTGGAAAAACTAATCCCTGTTTTTAAAATCCCATATTAGACCATATTTTTTTATCACTAAAACCTGTGGAAAACTTCATTTTCTTATGCTATACTTGAAAAAAGGAGGTTGATACTAAATGTACGACGTTTGGCAAAACGTATTAGCTGAAATCGAGCAACAAATTTCCGCCGCTAACTTTTCTACCTGGTTTCAAGACACTGCTCTTCTCTCCACCGAAAATGGCGATATTAAAATTGGCGTTAAAAATTCATTCTATGTCAAACAACTTCGTGCTCGCTATCTAGATCTAATTTCTAAAGCACTTAGTAACAATAATATATCTATTGTAAATATCGACTTCGAGGTTCAATCTAGTACTAAAACCAAAAATCGCCCTCGCGAAATCACTAGATCAACTACTAGTCTAAGCGAACATATTAAAACTATTAAAACTTCATCTAAAGAAACTCTCGAAGAATTAAAAAACGGTCTTAATAATAAATATACTCTCGATAATTTTGTTGTTGGTTCCAACAACGAACTCGCTGTTGCTGCCGCCAAAAGCATCATTGATTCACCCGGCACTCGCTATAATCCATTTTTTCTTTATGGTGGACCCGGTCTTGGCAAAACTCATCTTGTTCAAGCTATTGGTAATGAACTTTTAAAAAATAATCCTAATTATAAAATTTTTTATACCCCTATTTCTCATTTTTATTCCGATTTTATTGATGCTATTAAGAGCGGTAAAGGTAAGGAATTTAATCGTAAATTTCAGAAATTAGACTGTCTTATTATTGATGATTTTCAATTTATTGTTAATAAAGAAAAATCTCAAGAAGAATTTTTTAATATTTTTAATGATCTATATCAATTAAATAAACAAATTATAGTCACTAGTGACCGCCTCCCCTCTCAAATTAAAACCGTCGACGAACGCCTTGCTTCCCGTCTTACCTGGGCTGGTGCTTTCGATCTCCAACTTCCTAAATTTGAAGACAAATGTGCTATTCTTCGTACTAAAGCCGAACTTATGGGTGTAGAAATCGAACCTGAAGCCATCGAATATATCGCCGAAAATGTAAATACCAATATTCGTGATCTTGAGGGCGAATTTTCCACCATACTCCTAATGTCTGAAGTGCGTGGTTTAACACCACTAGAGCTTATTAATAATGGTGCCGTTAGCGTTAATCATACTTCTAAACTCCGTCCATTATCCTCAAAACAAATTGTTGAAAAAGTCGCTAAATATTACAATCTTACTCTAAAAGATCTCCACAGTAAATCTCGTGTCTCCAATATTAAAAATGCCCGCCAGGTCGCTATGTTTATTCTTTCTAAAGAATTAAGTCTAAGTACCAATAAAATCGCCCTCGAGGTTGGCGTTAAAGATCATACTACAGTTATGCATGGTATTAAGAAAATCGAGAATGATCTTAAATTAAATTTTATTCTCCGTGATCAAATTGAAGAAATTAAGGAAAAAATCTATGGTTAATTTGTGTAAAACTTTTTGTAAAACTATGTGTAAAACTTTTGTAAATCTTTGTGTAAAATTATTAAAAATTTTATTCAATGTGCAAAAAACTATTTTATCCTCCATTTTTTCCCACCCATTCCACTATAAATTCCACTATTTATTACCTCTAACCTCAAGCTATTTTTTCCACTATTCCACAACCCCTACTATAACTATTACTAATAATTTAATAATTAGAAAGGACTAAAAAATGAAAATAAAAGTTACACAAGAAAAATTAAGTAAAGCTTTAAATAATATTAGTCGTATTGCTATTGGCAAAGTTACTCTACCTATCCTTAATAATGTCTTAATTAGAGTAGATAAGAAAAAAGTTTCTCTTATCACCACTAATCTTGATATGGCAATTATAGATTTTCTTCCGGTTTCTAATTCAGAAGATGGTGTGGTGACGGTCCCAGCTAAACTTTTAGCCGAATTCGTTTCTAATCTTCCTAAAGGTGAAACTATTGAAATTTCCTCTAAAGACACTAAAGTAACTATCTCAGCTGGTAAATATTCATCAACTATTAATGGTGCTATAGCTGATGATTTTCCGGAACTCCCAGAAATCAATGAAAAAAACGCCATTGTTTATAAAATCGGTATCGATGAATTTAAAACCAGTATTGGTCAAGTTGCTATTGCTAGTTCAAACGATCTTACCCGCCCCGCACTTACTGGTGTATATTTTAACACTAATAATCATACTCTTGCTATAGCCGCCACAGATGGCTATCGTTTAGCTGAAAAGAAACTTATAGATAAGGTAGAAAGTGAAGTTTCCGCTATTGTGCCATCTAATTCTCTTCAAGAAGTTTTACGTTCTATTAATGATGAAATGGAGGAAGTGGAAATTTCTTTTAATGATGATTTAGTACGTTTTCGTCTTGGTGAAATTGAAATTATTTCCAAACTTATTGATGCTAGTTTTCCAGATTATCAAAGGTTAATTCCAAAAGATAGTAACATTAAAGCCGTATTAAATCGTGAAGAGTTGATTCGTGTTACTAAATTAGCTGCCCTCTTTGCCAAATCGGTTGGTGGCTCAATTATTTGTGAAACTACTACTCCAAATATCTTTTCAGTTAAATCTATCGCCAATGAATTTGGTGAGAATGATTCTAGACTTGAAACAAAGGTTGAAAAATCCGGCAAAATTAATCTTAATTCCCGTTTTCTTCTGGATGCCCTTAATGCTCTCGAGGAATCAGAAATAAACTTTAATTTTTCCGATCATATTGCACCTATTCTCCTTACCAATAAAAAGAGTAATCAATATACTCATATTATAATGCCTTTAAATTCATGATTATAAAATCTATCAAACTCATTAATTTTCGTAATCATACCGAATATTATCTTGAATGTGACGATAATACCTCTCTGATCTTGGGTGAGAATGGTAGTGGTAAAACTTCGGTTCTTGAAGCTATTTATATTTCCACTCGTGGTAAAAGTTTTCGTGCTACCGACTCTGAAATTATCAAAACCGGTACTGAATTTTATCGTATTGAGCTCGAATATCATAATGGTGAAAAAATTTTTATTACCTATGATGGTAAAAATAAAAATTTCCAAACTCTAGATAAGAAGAATAAACGTCTTCCTAAAAAATATAAATATCCAGTTGTTCTTTTTCTTCCCTCGGACCTTAATTTAATTAGTCATTCTCCTGGCCGCCGCCGTGATTATTTTAATCGAGTTTTTAGTGAGTTTGATGAAAATTACAATCAAAATCTTTTGAAATATGAAAAATCACTCAAACAACGTAACGAACTATTAAAAAACGACAATCTTGCACCAGAAGCACTTTTTTCCTGGAATCTCATGCTTGCGAAATATGGTACTAAAATTTGTGAAGATCGTCAAAAATTTATTCAAGAAATCAATTCTAAGCTAACTACAACCTATCGCTCTATTGCTGAAAATGACGACGAAGTAAATATTGATTATAGAACTGAAGCCAAAGGTTTATTAGAAACTAAATATCTTCAAAATCTTGAAATGAACTTCAAAAAAGATCTTTATCTGGGCCACACTAGCTTTGGTGTTCATCGAGATGATTATATTTTTAATTTTAATTATAAAATCGCCGACGGTTCTGCTTCGCGCGGTGAAACACGCTCAATTATTCTTGCTCTTAAATTTATTGAAGCCAACCTTATTTATGAAAAACAACACAAAAAACCAATCATCCTATTAGACGATGTTTTCTCTGAACTAGACCCTATTCGTCGCAAATGTCTCATTAAAAATTTTCACGATCACCAAGTTATTATTACCAGTGTAGAGGCTATCGCATAGCATAATAATCTTGTAAAAATGCCATCACTGGATTTTCGTTACCTTCAAAAAATTCTATATTATTATAAGCCACCGAATCTGTCGTATATTGTTTTAGTACTGCAGTTGCCCGCGCTAAAGATACATACCTCTGGGCATATTTGTAAGTTTGCCAATCTGTATTCTGAGTAGAATTCACAAAAGCTGCTCCCGAAGCGATTGTTTTGTTATTTTCTGACGACGAAAGCCAGGTTTTAATCATTCCTAAGATATTCGAAACAAATGTTACCCTTGAAGAACCATTATTTAAAGACTGCAAAATTCCGCCATCTATCACCCCAAGTGGTGTTGTTTTTTCAGTATTATATAAAATAAAGTTTGCCAAAACCGAATTTGGATTGATTGTTCTAGATCCAGAACTACCTAACGTAGTATTTTGGTTCACAAAATTAATAAATCCCTCATCACTAAATGGACTATTTAAAGTAGAGGTATCAAACACTGCAATTTCGGCGCACTGTGCTGAACCCACCGCATTATAAGCTGTCGCAAAAGTTTCACAATCACCAAAATTACTGAGATATCCTTCTGTATTATCCGCATAAGATCTTGGTAGTAGCAATACTAATGACTGCGAGATTACCCCTCCAATAGTTTTTAAACCAGCAAACCACACTCCAGAATTACTCGCTGATAAAGTGGCAATCCTATATACAATCGAACCAAGAAAGGTATTTTTTGAAGTTATATCAAATGGACTTCGGTTCATTCTGTCTACTTTTGCATCCATAGCTAACACGGCATTATTTAATCTAGCATAGCTTGTTACCGCTGCGGCATCTCCAGCTGTTGCCCCGCTTGCTTTTGCGAGCTCCTTCCCCACATTAATAGCTCCTTCCACCATAAATTCACCTGCATTTATACCTTTTATAGTACTATACGAATTTTCCATTAATGATTGTGAAATAGTTGGTCTTACTAAGCTTAAAATTTCCTGTGAGGCAGATTCGGTACCACTATTAACAAATCTACCAATCGCACCTCTTACTTTATTGGAAGAAGATGCTACGGTACCACTGATTACTTCACTCCCACTAACCCCTAATTGATTCTCTACTGTTTTTAAAACTCTATCTGAAGAATAATTTCGTACTTTCGTTACATCAATTTTTTCACCAGACAAAATCGCATATAAACTTGGTGATTCTAATGCTGTACCTGTAGTTTTTATAATTTCACCAGTTTCAATATCTACTATTTCCGTTTCGGCACTTTCGTATAAATAGTTCATCGCTTCATTAATTTTAGAAGCATTGCCTTCTCCCGCCTTCATCTTGCTAATATTTTCCATAAAGGCTAAGAAAAATAAACTCGACCTTTGTTCTTTAGACATGGTATCGGCTACTTTTAAAGCATCCGCCGAATTTAAGGTTGCTCCATTTACCGAATTTGCCAAATTTTTTTGTCCAACCTCCACTATAAACGTGTCAGCATTAGTTTTAGAACTCGCTGCAACGCCAGTCTCTTCATAAACATAATAAATTTCTTCCTTACCAGTCTGCTCATTTATTCGAGTTTTTTTCACTAAAGCAACATTATTCACATTCATATTACTCCCCGAACCAATCACTTTTTCCATTGTTTCATCAAAATCAGAATTTGTATTGTAATTATTCCGCGTTGTACCGATTTTTTGCATCACTGACTTTGCAGCATCATCATACCAATATGCTGCTCGGGAATAAGTTGCTTTATTAAATGCGTCGTATAGCTTAGTGTTGCTATTGATTTCAATGATAAAATCATCCGCAGCAATCATCTTATCATCTATTTTTAATACTAATTCGCCACTACATTGATTTGTTTCAATAAATCTATCATTATCAATGCAACCTACCAATATACCGTTATTTTTTAAAATTCTAGCAGTATCAGCAGGAATTTTGCCGTTTTTGAGGGCCTGTTGAAAAACGATTTTTTTACTTTCAACCGCATCAGCATACTGGACGTCGGTTTCTTCAATTAAACGTTCCGAAAGTGCCGACGGGATAATATTCCCAGATCCAAAAATTACTAAGAAAAATATAATCATTACCGTGATGAATCCTGCCGCTCCGAAAGAACCCCATTTTTTTGAAGTTTTTATTTTAGTTTTTCTTCCAGTCACATTCGTCAAAAATTCCCCGCCTCGAAGAGCTGAAACCTCGCTTGCCTTTAGAATCTGACCTGCGTTCATTCTATATATTATAACATATCCTTCTCTTTCAAGCCAGCGAGTGTGTCCGAAAGAGAAGTCTATGTTATAATACCCTTAATGGAAATAGAGAAAATTATTCCTGGTGGCCAAGGTCTCGCTACTTTAGATGATGGCAAAAAAGCTTTTTTCTGGAACGTTCTCCCTGGAGAAATTGTCGAACAGTATGAAATCACCAAACAAAAATCGCATTTTATTGAAGCCATCGCCACCAAAATCAGCCGACCCTCTCGGTTTCGTGTTGAACCAAAAGATGCCTGTTTTCTCTCCACTTCTCCCTGGCAAATTATTGACTGGTCTTATGAAAAACAGCTCAAGTCAGAATTAGTCACCGAAATTTTTCGTGAACATCAAATTAATATTACTCCGCCACCAGTTATTACTGACAACAACTCTTATTTTTATCGCAATAAAATGGAATATTCTCTCTATTACAATCATGAAACTGCCAAGATTTCTCTCGCTTTTCACGCTCGCGGCTCTCATCAAAAAATCCCCATTGCCAACTCCTCTATCGAACGCCCCGAAATTCTTACTGCCGCCCAAAAAATCATTGATGATTTAAATTCCCGCCACGAAGATGCTCGTAAATACCAATCTTTGCTTTTACGCTGCAACCAAAACGGCGAAATTTCCGGCGGTCTTTACGAGAACAAAAAGCCACACCCCAAGTTTAAAAATCTTACCGATATCATCCTTAATCAAACTTATTCTTATTCACCCAATGGTTTTTTCCAAATCAATCTTCCAGTTTATGAATTCGCCTTAAATGAAATCAAAAAACACATCATCACCGATCATGTTCTCGATCTTTATGCTGGGGTTGGCACTATTGGCCTCTCAGTTGCCTACGCTCATCACCTCATTCTCGTCGAAGTTGACAAGTCGGCCTTCGCTGAACTTGAAAAAAATTGCAAACAAGTATTTTTAGGACAAGACAAGGAAGCATCCCAAAAAGCAAACAGCGTCTTGCCGATATTAGACAAATCCGAAAATGTATTAAATCATATAAAACCTGGTCAAACTGTTATTTTAGACCCTCCTCGTGCCGGCTGTGATAAAAAATTAATTGACAAGTTAAATGAAGCTAAGCCAAGAACTATCATTTATTTATCTTGTAATCCCACCACTCAGGCTCGTGATATTAAATTACTACTAAACAATTACAAAATTACAACAATTAAAACTTTTAATTTTTTTCCTCGCACTCCCCACATTGAAAACCTTGTTGTTTTATGCTAAACTTCTTTCAAGACGGAAAGGTGGCCGAGTGGTTTAAGGCGCACGCTTGGAAAGCGTGTGAACTCTTAAAGGGTTCCGCAAGTTCGAATCTTGTCCTTTCCGCCAGAAAATGGAGAAAAAGGTGAGCGAAAATACAGTAATTGAATTAAAAAAAATAACCAAACGCTACGGTTATGGTGATACGGAATCTTTTGCACTAAAAGATTTTGATCTCACTATTAAACGTGGCGAATTTATTATGATTATGGGGCCTTCGGGTTGCGGCAAAACTACTCTCTTAAATATTATCGGCCTTTTGGATCGTGCCACTAGTGGTGAATATGTTTTAAATGGCGAAAACATTGCTGGCATTTCCTCTAAAAGACAAGCCAGGCTTCGCGCCAAAAAAATTGGCTTTATCTTCCAAAATTTTAATTTGATTGAAGATTTGCCCATCCTCGAAAATGTTGCTCTCCCTTTAGTGTATACTGGTCATTCTAAAACCGCCCGCCTCAAAAATGCTTCAAATGCCCTAAAACGCTTTCATCTTCAAGAACGTGAATATTATTTTCCCTATCAGCTTTCTGGTGGACAACAACAACGTGTTGCTATTGCTCGTGCTATTGTTAGTAATCCCGAAATTATCCTTGCTGACGAGCCTACTGGTAATCTCGATTCTCGCTCATCCCATATCGTTATGGAAGAACTAAAAGCCATCCATGAAGAAGGCAATACTATTATTATGGTTACCCATAATCCCGCACTCACTGTTTATGCTACTCGTGTCATCAATATGCTCGATGGCCAAATCGACACTGACATCAAGACCGTTGCCGACGCCAATCTTCCTCAACCCATCAGTGTCAAAATTATGAAGAAAAAACCAGAGACGGTTGCTATTATCAAAAAGTCAAGATCAAATAAAACTAAAAAACGCAAAAATCGCCGGAGGAAAAAATAATGGCTTCTCTAATTAAAACTCACTTTAAACTTGCCAAAATTGCAATTAAAGAAAATCGCACTCGTTCCCTACTTACGTGTATTGGTATTGCTATTGGCGTTGCCAGTATTGTCCTTATTCTTTCTCTTATGGGCAGTATTTCCAATCTTGTTAAAAGCGAAGTAAATAATATTGGTAATGATCTAATTGTTGTACGCCCTAGCTCTACCAAGAGTTCTATTACTAGCATTGTCGAAGAACTTACCTCTTCTAATTCCTTTCAAAAAAGCAATCTCACCACATCGGACGTTAATGCCATCTTAAAAGTTGGAAATATCACTGCCGTTGCGCCTATTGCTATTTCTACCAATACGGTTTCTTCTGAAAAAAACACTTTTCCCTCAGTTCCCATTCTTGGCACCACCGACGACTTTATCATCATCGAGCCTTTTGCCCTTAAATTCGGTTCATTCTTTAAAGATGACGACGAAAGTAAAACCGTCGTTCTTGGTTCTACTCTTTCCCTCGCTCTCTTTAATACTGTCAATAGCACTGTTGGCAAAATGGTCACCATTATGGGTGAAAAATTCATGGTTATCGGCGTGTTAGACGAAGTTGAAAAATCTATCAATTTTGACAATGTTGATTTTGATAATGCCCTCATTATGAATATTGAAGATCTAGACCGCATCACTGGTTCTACCCAAATTCAACAAATTAATATCAAAGCTAGCAATACCGATAGCCTTACTCAGGTTTCCGCCGATATCGAAAAAGCCCTTAAAGACAACAAACTCGGAGATGAAAATTTTAGTGTTACTTACGGCGATCAAATCACTCATCCTGCCAGCTCCCTTTTTACGGTTGTATCGGGCATGCTGACTCTAGTCGCAGCGATTTCTCTAATAGTTGGAGGTATTGGCGTTATGAATATTATGCTGGTATCGGTTGCCGAACGCACTCATGAAATTGGCATCAGAAAAGCTGTTGGGGCTTCTGGTCGCAATATCCTTATGCAATTTCTCTTTGAGGCTCTTATCCTTTCCGTTCTTGGTGGTATTTTTGGACTTGTTTTAGGTTATGTTGTTGCATTCTTTATCTCCATTATCACTCCATTTGCACCTTATATTAGTCTGAACATTCTCTTTCTTACTTTCTTTACTACTCTCGCCATCGGTATTATCTTCGGTATTTATCCGGCCATTAAGGCTGCCTCCAAAAATCCTATCGACTCACTTAAACATTATCGATAATGTTATAATAAGGATATGAAAAAATATCTTGAAAAGCTACCATTTTATAACACTTTGGTCCTGCCCTACCATTTTCTTCAGGCTGTCTTTGCCAATTTAAAATATCATTTTCCTGCTCATAAGCTCCGCGTTATTGGCGTCACTGGCACTAACGGTAAAACTACTACTTGTTTCATGATTTGGAACATGTTAAATCGTGCCGGTTTCAAGACTGGTCTCATGACTACTGTTGCTTGGGGCGTCAAGGTCTTGACGCCAGAACTTGGTCATATGACTACCGTTGACGCCGTTACGCTTAATCAACGCATTGCCGAAATCAAAAAACAAGGTGCCAAGTTTCTTGTTCTTGAAGTTACTTCTCATGCCCTTGCCGAATATCGGACCCTCGGTATTCCTGTCGAAATCGCCGTTTTTACCAATCTCACTCATGAACATCTAGATTATCATAAAACCATCGCCAAATACCGTGCCACTAAAGGCAAACTCTTCAAAAAAGCCAAGTTTAATATTTTAAATGCTGACGATCCTGCCACAAGATATTTTAAAAAACTTTCCCATAAATATATCACATATGGTATAAAAAATGGCGAAAATCGTGCAAAATCCATTAAACTCACTGTTTCTAGCGTCAAATATTCATTTAATGATATAGATATCGAAACCAAAATTCCTGGTGAATTCAATGTTTATAATTCTCTCGCTACTGCTCTAGTTGGCCAAAAACTCGGACTCACAAACGAACAGATTGAAACCGGCATTAAATCCCTCGACTCCGTCGAAGGCCGCATGAACGTTATCGACGAAGGCCAACCTTTCACAGTTATCGTCGATTATGCCCATGCTCCAGACGCTCTCGAAAAAGTTTTTGCCTCCGTCAAAAATCATCAAGGCAGAATTATCTCTGTTCATGGCGGCGCCGGCCGTCGCGATCCTTCCACTCGTCCCATTCGTGGCGAAATTCTTGCCAAAAATTCCGATATTGTTATTATTACCGAAGATGATTCTCGCGATGAAGATCCCGAAAAAATTGCCGCTGGTTTTATTGAAGGTGCCAAAAAGCATGGAAAGATTCTCGGCAAAGATCTCTTTAAAGAGTTGGATCGCAGACAAGCCATTGCCCTTGCTTTTAAATTTGCAAAAAAAGGTGACCTCGTCTTAATTCTCGGCAAAGGTCACGAAAAAACCATTTTAAGGGCAGACGGCCCCCACGATTTTGAGGACCTCAAAGTTGCTAAACAACTTCTGGCTCGTATTCAGCAAGACCGTCAATAATTTTATCATTATTAATATCAAGTGATTGCGCGATTGCTGCTGCGCACGCCATATAAGATACCGCAGTTTCGCCCGGTACAAAAGTTGCTACTGATATTATTTCGGATTTTATTGACAAAGTCGCTTCGGTCCCCTTGGCGTAAAGTTTTGAGTTCAAAATTTTCACATCAGAACTCGTTAAACCATAAGTTATGGTTTTATTTTTTCCCTTAAATTCTTTAAAGGTATCATAATTTAAATCATCATGGTTTAAAACCACTATTTCGGGCTTCATATCAAATAATGTTTTCTCATTATCAAGATATTCTTTTGGCTCCATATCTGATAGGCTTGCTGTTACGAAATTTGTCATCGCTGCCACTGTTACAGGTAAACCGTAAAAGACATTATCGCGTAGTCCTTCCGCCGGAACAGTCACAACTACATAATTTGCCCCCGCCTTCCAAGCGTCAGAAAGAAATTTATGCAACATTCCCACTTTAAAGGGCTGGTCGGAAGCTAATACTGCTACTTGTTCACCGCTCGTTCGTAAAATCTCATGCACAAAATGTGCCACCGTAGTTTTGCCAGTCGTACCCGTAATCGCAATCAACTTCATATCGCGCATCGGGTTGCCATAATAAGACTTTAGCACTCGTGCTTTAATCTTTTGTGATTTTGATTTAAGCCCACTTTTTTTAGTTTTAGCCTGATTCTCTTTAACCCTCTTCTCCATAATATTTTCATTATATCACCATTCTCTCTAAAAACCAAAACATGGCGGAAGCGAGAGGATTCGCACCGAAGGTACGAGTCTCGTATTTTGATGCGCTCCGTAAGGAACATGGCGGAAGCGAGAGGATTCGAACCTCCGAGACGCTTAAAGCGCCCACACGATTTCGAGTCGTGCGCCTTCAACCACTCGGCCACGCTTCCGTCACCAATTATAGCATAAAACCATCAGATATAAACCATTACAACTATGCTATAATATTGGCATGGACAACGCTTTTTATCTTTGGCTTGGCATTGTCACCATTTCGGCCATTGGCACTCTCGCTCATTTCTTCTATGATTGGTCTGGCAAAAACAAAATTATCGGCCTTTTTGCCGCCGTTAATGAATCTACCTGGGAACACATCAAAATTACTCTCACCCCCACTTTTATTTGGTGTTTTTGCGATGGTTATCTTTACGGTTCAAATCCCAACTATTATTGTGCCAAATTAATCAGCCTCCTAGCTTTAGTTATTTTTATTCCTGCCGTCTTTTATTCATATAAAAGAATCAGCAAAAAATCTATCCTTCCACTAGACATTCTCATCTTTTATGTCGCAATTATTCTTAGCCAACTTTCCTTTTATGCAATCATTACTCTTGACCCCATGTCATATATCTTCACTTATTTATCCTGCATCGGCCTGTTTATTTTCTTTGGCTGTTACATGACTCTCACTCTAGAACCAATTAAAGCCACTATTTTTCGTGATCCTATCACTAATCGCTATGGTTTTCGTGCCCACTCCAACCCTTTTAAGCGTAAAAAACAAAAATAATTCAACATATCTCAAAAATATGGTATAATAATGTCGTCATCGTTAGTGATGATGCTCATTTAATTTCTAGGTGGATGTAGAGATTATTCAAAACATCCACATATGTGCCCGTAGCTCAGCTGGATAGAGCGTTTGCTTGCGGAGCAAAAGGTCGTAGGTTCAAATCCTGTCGGGCATACCATAATGAAAAATCAGCCTGTGAAGGGCTATTTTTTATCTGTTGAGAGTCGGTTCGAGTCGATTTATTTTTTTGCTTTAACCCCGAGTATTTTTTATCAAGTCTTTTACGGAAGTGAGGTGAATAAAGAATGATTACTAATGCTATTGCAATGTTTTGGCTTGGCGTTATACTTCCGTCGATACTTCTCTTTGCTATCGCTATGATATTCTGCAGAATATTCGAAAACAGAGTAGATAAAGAACTCGAGAGAATAGATGCAGAAATGGAAGAAGAGCTTGAAGAGTACCGACGCAGGAATATGTGCGTAAGACCAAGACCAAGGAGAGCTAGAGTCCGCGTACGTATAGCATCAAATAAAAACGGAAGCTAGATTTCAAATTTCATAACTGACCACCGAAATGTCCCTTGCGAGATGTTCGCAGGGGATTTTTTCTTGACATCTAATTACCGCCAGAAAGACTAACTCTAGAGTTGACCCTTTTTTATTTCGAAAACTTTGTTAGGATATTACCTCTGTAAATTTGACAAATCTTTATCTTCAGCGTAAGCAGTATTGACTTTTTTACAAAAATATGCTAATATAGAAAGAGGCTGTTGTTTAACTGGAACAGACGCACATTAATTTTTAAAAAGGTGGAATGAAAATGACTAATGCAGAAGCTATAACCAATTATCTTGAGAACGAAAACGTTTTTTCGCCAACTCTAGACAACGAAAGGCTAGCACTCGAAATCCTCGATATCTTGAGTATAGATCCAAGTGAAAAACTCGAAAATGAACGGTGGGCAAGTGCCCTTTATCCCACTAGTCCTCCGGTTCGCTAAAAGGAAGATCCAGACGCCATACTTGACAACATCGAATGAAATCATTAAAAACCACCACTTAAACAACTCCCCGGTATTTTTCAATATCGGGGATTTTTCTTTGACAATTATGTATATTTTTGTTCTAATTTATCAAAGAGTGATACCAGAAAAAAAGTTGCCTCGGCAACCAACCTATTGGTGGTCACCGAGGCGTGCGAGGGAATGTAGGAGGATGCCACTGGTTTTATAAACAGCGAAGCCAAGAGTCTGGAAAGATGAGGCTTCCGGGCCGCCAACCCTTTCCAGCGAAAATTTTAGCTCTCGCGTGCTTATCCAACTTTCCCTTTAAGGTGTGTAGATTTTCTAGGTTTGTCTATCATATCATTTTAGCCCTTAAAAATCAATTTTCTTGGTGATTACACCCGCATACACCCCTAGCTATCGCAGGGGTATCATCCATACATATTTTGGGGGTCTGATCCCTGTCAAAAATAACGAAAATATAATGGGAACAGCCCCTATGTATTTTTTCTTTTATAATTTAATAGAGTTTTGCAGTACTCTTTTGAGGGATTCGGCTCTAATTTTGTTTTTTGTTTTATGTATAATGGGGGTATGCAGAGGAGTTATATCGCGATTGACTTAAAGTCTTTTTATGCATCAGTGGAATGTGTGGAACGGGATTTAAACCCACTTACTACGAACCTTGTAGTGGCGGATCTAGAACGGACGGATAAAACGATTTGTTTAGCAGTATCACCTGCTCTAAAGGCCTATGGTATTTCGGGGAGAGCACGTCTTTATGAAGTAGTGCAGAAGGTACGAGAGATAAATCGTGGACGAGAGCGAAAATACGGTAAGAAATTAATAGGTAAATCAACCGACGCTATAGAACTTAAAAATAATCCAGCGCTAGCGCTTGATTATATCGTAGCGGTACCACGGATGGCTTTTTATATTAGCTATAGCACGCGGATTTATAATATCTATCTAAAATATATCGCAGAAGAGGATATGCATGTTTATTCAATTGATGAAGTTTTTATTGATGCGACGCCATATCTTAAAAACTATGGATTTACTACACGAGAATTAGCGATAGAGATTATCAGAGAAGTTTTAAAAGAAACAGGGATTACAGCAACTGCGGGAATTGGACCAAATATGTATCTTGCTAAGGTTGCGATGGATATCGTAGCTAAACACGTGAAGCCAGATAAAGATGGCGTGAGGATAGCAGAACTAGACGAAATGAGCTATCGGAAAGAGCTATGGTCACATCGACCATTGACGGATTTTTGGCAAATTGGACGGGGTTATGCGAAACGATTAGAATCAGCCGGCCTTCATACGATGGGCGATGTAGCACTTTGTTCAGAGAGGGATGAGGATTTTTTGTATAAAATGTTTAGAGTGAATGCAGAATTACTGATAGACCACGCGTGGGGTTGGGAGCCCTGTGAGATTGCAGATATTCGAAACTATCGGCCAAAAAGTAACTCTTTTTCATCTGGGCAGGTTTTGAAGGAACCGTATTCATATAACAAGGCTTTAGTGGTGGCGATGGAAATGGCGGATGATGTTGGTTTGCATTTATTAAAACACGGGTTAGTTACAAATCAGGTAGTATTAACTGTAGGATACGATGTGGTAAACGTGAAAAAAGGATATGACGGTGAGGTAAAAACAGATTTTTATGGACGGGCAGTACCAAAACACGCACACGGTACGCATAATTTAAGTGAATATAGCTGTTCATCACGGGAAATTCGGGTAGCAGTAAAGGACTTGTTTGAAAGATTGGTGGATCCTGAACTCTTGATTCGGAGACTGACGATTGACGTTGATCATGTAAAAACTGAAAAGGATGCAGCTAAGGAGATAAGACAGCTTGGGTTATTTGATAGAACTAAAGATGGCGCAAAAGAAAAACGAACTGATGAAGCGATACTTGCGATTAAAAAACGCTACGGCAAAAACGCAATTCTTACAGGGGTTAATTTTGAAGAAGGAGCCACGGGACGAGAAAGAAATGCACAAATCGGAGGACACCGAAAATGAAATATGATGAAATAATTAATCATCCACATTATGAGCCAAAAAAACATCCAAGGATGTCTCGCGAAATGAGAGCAGGACAGTTTGCGCCATATGCGGCTTTGGCTGGGCATGCAGAGGCGGTGCGCCAGACGGCTAAATATGCGGAACTACGTGCTATGAGAATGATTGAACCCAATATAGACGACGAAAGATTTGATTTATTAGACGGATAATTTTTCCATCATATCTGTTTTTATTATGGTTGCGACTTCTTTAACGAGGGCATACCAAAAAACAAAAAAACGAGAATTTACTCTCGTTTTCATCTTTTAAGGTCTAAAAGACCTTATTTTTTGAAAAAACATTTTTGTTGTATAATAAAAGTATTATGCAGTGGGAATTAATTACGAATGTCATACTTGTTATATCAATTTTAACGTTGGTTGCCTTTGCTACTCTTGGTTTATATCAATGGATTTCTCGCAAATCCATTGAAAAGGTCGATCGTGAACTCCGTTGGATGCTTTTACCACTTTTTCTTATGGCTGTTACTTATTTTGTTTTTGACAAACTTCTTATTTTAAACACTCGTCCCAATGGTTCCGGCGAAGCTTCCTTCCCTTCTACCCATGTTATGGTGGTAGCGACAATTTTTTTCCTCACCACCCTCATTCTTCATAAATACGTCAAATCTAAAACCACTCGCATTATTCTTGAAATCCTTATGTTTGTTTGCATTTCCCTTACCTGTATTGGCCGCGTCCTCGCCAATATGCACTGGTCTGTCGACATCATCGGCGGCATCGCTTTTGCTTTTGTCTTTTCTGAAATTTACTATCAAATCATCAAAAGAAAGAAAGCCAAAAAATGAGCAGCGTTTTTACTCAAATCATCAGGGGTGAAATACCCTGTTATAAAATTTACGAAGACGATAAAACTCTCGCCTTCCTTGATATTCATCCCGAAACCAGAGGGCACACTCTTGTTATACCCAAAGTAGAAATCGATAAAATCTACAATTTACCAGACGAAGACTATCAGGCTCTTATGGCCACCGTAAAAAAAATTAGCCACCATATGGAAAAAGTTTTTGGTACTCGCACTCTCCTTAAAGTTATCGGTACTGATGTTCCCCATGCCCACGTTCACCTCATTCCTTATGACGAAACTTGGCATCACGGTCGCGAAATTTCACTCACTCCAGAAGAATTCGAACAAATCCGTAGCAAACTCGCATTGTGATATAATATAAGATATGAAATTTGCATCGAGTTATGAGCCGGGGGAATATGAATCAGATATTTATGCCGCTTGGGAAGCCAGTGGTATTTTTAATCCCGAGATTACCACCAAACCTGTCGATGATGACAACAATGGTGTCGACGATCGCCTAGAGGCTGAGCACTTTCCGACTCGTAATACCTATAGCATTGTTATGCCTCCGCCCAACGCCAATGGTAATCTGCATATTGGTCACGGTCTTACTGTTGCTCTTGAAGATTCCCTCATTCGTTATTATAGGCTCAAAAATAAATCTTCTTGGTATATCCCTGGTGCCGATCACGCCGGTTTTGAAACTTGGGTTGTTTACGAAAAGAATCTTGAAAAAACCGGTCACACTCGCTTTGAATATTCTCGTGACGAACTTTATTCTCGTGTTTGGAATTTTGTCGCCGAGCAACGTGGTAATATGGAACTCCAACTCCGTGCCCTTGGCGCTTCATGCTCCTGGGAAGACCTTACTTTTACTCTCGACGAAAACGTCATTGATCGCGTCTACACCACCTTTGAAAAAATGTGGAATGACGGCTTGATTTACCGCAGTAAAAAACTCGTCAACTATTGCCCCAAACACCAAACCGCCTTCGCCGACATTGAAGTCGAGCATCAAGACGAACCCGGTACTCTCTGGGATATTGCTTACGATGACATTATAGTTTCTACCACCAGACCAGAAACTCTTTTCGGCGATGCTGCTGTTGCTGTTAGCCCAGATGACAAAAGATACAAAAACAAAATTGGCCAAACCGTCCACCTACCACTAACCGACCGTTTAATTCCTATCATTGCCGACCAACACGCCGATCCTGAATATGGCACCGGTGCAGTTAAAATCACTCCCGCTCACGATTTCGACGATTTTGAAGTTGGTGAGCGTCATAACCTTGAACAAATCCAGGTCATTTCCGAATCGGGTACCATGATCAATGTTCCCGAAAAATATTATGGTCTTACTACTGAGCAGTGCCGCAAACAAGTTTTAAAAGATCTAAAAGAGCAAGGCTTGCTTAAGGGCGAGCACAAAATCACTCACTCCGTTGCACACTGTTACAAATGTGGCACCGTGCTTGAACCGATGCTCAAAGAGCAATGGTTTGTGGATGTCGCCAAACTTGCTAGTACTGCAATTAGTCATCTTAAAAACAACGAAATTAAATTTTATCCCGAAAATAAACTAAAAGTTCTCATTAATTACCTCAAAAATCTCAAAGATTGGAATATTTCTCGCCAAATTCCTTGGGGCATCGCCATTCCTATGTTTAGAAAAATTGACGATACCGCCACCGACGAACCTGACTGGATTTTTGACCGCCGCACTAATCTAAAAGAAATTGAAAAAGCCGGTGTTAAATATATCCGCGACGAAGACACTTTTGATACCTGGTTTTCTAGCTCTCATTGGCCAATTGTTTGCACTAATTGGACCGAGGATAATTATAACCCCTATTACCCATTAAACGTCATGGAAACCGGCGCCGACATCCTCTTTGCTTGGGTTGCTCGCATGATTATGATGGGTATCTATGTTACTGGCGAGGTTCCCTTTAAAGAGGTTTATCTTCACGGCCTTGTTCTTGATGCCCACGGCAAAAAAATGAGTAAGTCCAAGGGCAATGTGATAAATCCCATGGACCTCGTCACCAAATACGGTTCCGACGCTTTTCGCCTCGGTATTCTTCGTGGTCGCTCTGCCGGAATGAACCAAGCCTTTAGTGAAAATTCCGTCATTGCCGGTCGCAATCTCTGCAATAAGCTCTGGAATATCTCTCGCCTCATCCAAAGCATAATAGACGAGGAAGATTCGAGTAAGGAGACGACGAGAGAACTTGTTCTTGAATCTTATCAAACGCTCAATATGGGCGAAGATTGGATTTGTCGTGAGCTCAACGATTGCCTAAAACAGGTCGAAATAGACATGAAAAATTATCGTTTTGCAGAGGCTGTTGAGATTCTTTACCAAACCATCTGGGACAAATATGCCGACTGGTTCCTTGAATCCCAAAAAATTTTCAAAAATACCAATCTCCTAAAACAAACTCTCAATACTCTTCTTATCGCCCTTCACCCCTTTGCTCCATTTGTTACCGAAGCTATTTGGCAGAATCTCTCCTGGACAACAGGCTTCATTGCCACCGCTAAATGGCCCGCTAAGCTTCAATATGATGCCATTTCGGCCGAACAGTTTGAAAACATAAAAACTATCGTATCCGAAGTCAGAACCACCTTACAGAGCCTTCCAGGCACCAATAATAACCAAAAATACGACCTTCTGTACGATAATGATAGTCTCATAGAAGCCAACCAAACCTTAATCAAGTTTCTTACCAAGGTTCCGAGCATTAATGCTCTGAATGGTGCTCCACGGGGCTTGAGGGTGGCTCTTGTTAACCACGAGCTTTATCTTGACGTTCCCGAAAAAGTCGTAGAAGAATATAAAGATGCCCTTACCGAAAGAATCCTCTCTGTTGGGCGCGAACTAGACAACCTAAATCTTCGTATACAAAACCCAAGCTACGTCGCTAAGGCTCCTGCCCATCTCGTTAAAGAAACCCAAAATCAAATTAAGGAGAAAGAAGCACTCATTTCTCGTCTTAAAGTTCAGCTCAACCTCATCTAAATCCAAAAATCTCATAGAATATTAAGCGTTAGTTTAATATTTTTGGCATCCTCTTGCATTTTTTCCGCAAGTATGCTACAATAATATTATTGGCAGTGAAGCTCTTTTGTTTTACCCTAGAAAACATCAGCGCATTAGCCCCAGCACATTAACTTGGTTTTACAGGGTGAGAGTTCGGATATTCCGAAAATCACCTATGTAATTTTGCTCAGAAAGGGGGATGGTTTTTCGACCGCGCGACCGCAAGACAAGGAGGGGATGATATTTTTCCCTCACAACCTGTGCGTTCGTCAACACAACATCTCCTTCCCTATCATAGATACGGGTTTCCTAAACAAAAATCACCAAAGCGGTAAGTCAACCAACTCCCAACATCCCCTTCCTTTTGCGAGGTCAATCCACATCAGCCACATAGGCGTAGTTACGCAAAGCTTGCTCGAGGGCCCGGATTGGCGAGCGTTTTCTGCTGCGACACAGTTCATAACCCACCCTCCTTTCTGACTGCAAGATGGCTAGCCGTTAGGCACTCGGCCTAACGGCTAGCCCCACCCTATCTGACCCCCGGCGATTACGCCGGGGGTAATTTTTTGTTAAATTTATCCAAGTTGAACATCGGGTTCCCTTTTTCTTTATCGATAATTCCCTGTGCTTTACGTATTAATCGCGTCAGCGCTACCTCAGATGACGCACTTCCGACATGTATCGTTTGTACTACTTTCCCCTGTTCCTTATAACACACCTGCACTCCCGTTGCCCCTGAAGTCGTCTTAAATCGTCTAATATAAGCCATAATTTAATTGTAGCACACCTTAGAGGCTTATCTTTACTGGACCACTAGGGCGATTTTTTTCACAACAATTCCCCATTCTTTTCCACCGAAACCATAAGCAAAATTCACCCTTTCGCTCCGTTATGCTAGCAACCACCATGGCTGGCAACCCAACTTGACAAACCATTCTGCTCGCGCTAAAATTAAATTAACCCCTAGCAACCCCACGTCGCTGGTTGGGAGAAAAAGTTCGATCACAACGTCCAAATTGCTTATGTAACCATAAAAACCATAAGCAGTCAAGCTTTTGCATGTGAAATAAGGCATATTACAACATGAAACATCCAATTACACAAGATAGAATCTGGCAAAAACTCCAACAAGATCTCGGCGAGGAATCTTTTTTTGAACAGGGCACAGATTATCATTTTTTAGCCATTAAAAAACACACCCCTATAGGGAATTATCTATATTTACCCTACGGTCCCGTCGCCAAAACCCCTACCGCCTTTAAAAACTCTCTTAAGGCGCTCAATGATCTTGCCAAACAACAAAACGCTATTTTCATTCGTATTGAACCCCAAAATCCCGACTATAAACAATATCTCCCTAAAAACATTCAAAAATCCAAAGATCTCAATCCCAAAGATACATGGGTTCTTGACTTAACCCCAGATAAGTCCACCATTCTTACCAATTTTTCTCAGGGTACTCGTACTCGCTACAATACTTTTGCCAAAAAAGGCCTTATTGTTGAGAAAACCACCGATACTTCTGCCATTCACTATCTCGTTGATCTACAAAAACGTCTATACAAAACCAAAAATCTTAATTCTTTCAGTGAACACTACCTTAAGACTGAGTTAGAACAGCCTTTTGCCACCCTTTATCTTGTCAAATATCAAAAACCAGAAAATGTCGAACCAGACATTACTCTTCCTCAAGACGGCCAAATTATCGCCGCTAGCCTCTTTTTCGATTATTCTGGTACCCGTTATTATATGCAATCCGCCGCCGACAATCGTTATAAAAAGCTCCCCGCCACTGTAGCATTGTTGTCTACCGCCATTTTTGATGCCAAGGACCAGGGAATTGAGTTTTTTGATTTTTGGGGCATTGCACCTGAAGAGGCATCCGAGGATCATCCTTGGTATGGTTTCACAAAGTTCAAAAAATCCTTCGGTGGCCATGAAGTCCATTATGTCGGCACCTACGACATTATTATAAACTCACTTAAATACAAGCTTTATCAAGACACTCGTTTTTTCGGCCATCTTCTCCATCATTCTAAATAAGAAACCCGTAACGAAATCTAACCAGCCTAAACCATTAAGTCAACTCTAAGCCCACATCAAGTTTTATGCTACAATTATCCCATGAACCCCACTGGTCTTACTAAAGAACAAGTCGCCGAAAAAATCAAACAGGGTAAAATCAACCACACCTCCCGTGGTAAATCTAACTCTATCCCCAAAATTATCACAAAAAATACTCTTACTATCTTTAATTTAGTAAACCTCATTCTTGCCATCATGGTTGCCGCCGTCGGCTCTTACAAAAACATGCTTTTTATCTTTATTGCCATTGCTAATACCCTTATCAGTGTCGTCAACGAAATTCGTGCCAAAAAAACCGTCGACAAAATGCGCCTGGTCTCCGAACAGCGCCCCACTGTCATCCGGGACGGCAAACCAATTCAAATTGACCAAAATCAAATCGTCGAAGGCGACCTCATTGTTTTCTCTCTTGGCGACCAAGTCATCGTTGATAGTAAAATCGAAGAGGGAATTGTTGAGGTTAATGAGGCTTTTATCACCGGCGAACAAGACAACATTAAAAAACTCCCCGGCAACGAACTTATTTCCGGTAGTTTTATCGTTTCCGGCTCTTGTAAAGCCATTGTTACCGCTGTTGGTTCCCAGAACCTCGTTACCAAGCTTGAAGCTACTGCCCGCACCATCAAAACCGCCGATTCCAAACTTTTCACTCTCATGAACAATATTGTTAAATATATTTCGTTTGCCCTTATTCCTATTGGTGCTCTTGTTCTTTGGGCTCGCTTCCGTGTCGCCGGCACTACTGCCGAGATTGCTATCACTAGTACTGTCGCGGCACTTATTAACATGATTCCGGAAGGGCTTGTCCTCTTAACTAGCTCTGTTCTCGCACTTGCCACTATTCGCCTTAGTCGCAAAAAAGTCCTCGTTCAAGACCTCTACGCCATCGAAACTCTCGCCCGTGTTGACACTGTTGCTATCGACAAAACCGGCACGCTCACTACCGGCAAAATGACCGTTCACGATTACACTGCCATTGAAAAATCCTTTGAAAGGGCCTTAGTATCGATTCTTAGCCATCAAGCTACCGATAATGCTACCGTAACCGCTTTAAAACAAAAGTTTCTAAAAAAAGTCAAAATTCAAGAAATAGAAGGTATTACCGAAATCATTGATTTTTCTTCCGACCGTAAATATTCTGGTCTGAAAACCAAAACTGCCGCCTATCTTCTTGGTGCCGTCGAATTTATCACTGACGACAAGGAAATTATTAAACAAGTAAAATCTTCTTCCGCTGGCTATCGTACTCTTGCAGTCATAAAACGTAGTGTTGTATCGATGAGCGCCGATTCTGAAAAAGAAAAAAAACCGGCAAAATTTACCGATAAATTGCTTGGTTTTATCCATCTCGAGGACGAAATTCGCTCCGATGCCAAAGACATTGTCAACTATTTCTACGACAATGACATAGCCATCAAAATTATCTCTGGCGATGATCTTGCCGCTGTCGCTTCTATCGTTTCTCGCGTCGGCGTCAAAGATCTCTCTGGTGTTGATCTTTCGACCATCAAAAATCCCAATTACACCAAACTCGTTAGAGAAAACACCATTTTTGCCCGCGTCACTCCTGCTCAAAAAAAATCTCTCATTCTTGCTCTCAAAAAACAGGGCAAAACCGTCGCTATGACCGGTGACGGCGTCAATGATATCCTGGCCATGAAAGAAGCCGACTGCTCTCTCGCTATTGGCGAAGGTTCCGATGCTGCCCGTCGCTCTGCCAAATTTGTTCTCTTGGACTCTGATTTTAAAGCCGTACCAAGTATTATTGCCGAAGGCCGTCAATCTATTAACAACTTAGAACGTTCCACTGCTCTTTTTCTTGCAAAAACCGTCTATGCCTCTATTCTTGCTGTTGCTTTTGTTTTTCTCCCCGTCAATTATCCCTTTAGTCCCATCGAAATGACACTCTTAAATTTTGCCTGCATCGGTTTTCCCGGCCTCATCCTCTCTCTCGAACGCAACACCGACCGCATCAAAAATCGTTTTATTCGCAACATTCTCGAATATTCTTTTCCTATCGGCCTCACTGTTTCTATTTGTATGGCCACCCTTTCCATTATTGCTCATATTAATAATTTCTCTCGCCCCGAGCTCACTACTGCCTCAGTTTTTATTACGTTTACAATCGACCTCATCCTCATCTATTGGATCTCCCGTCCACTTAATAAACTCCGCACCACTCTCATTTTTACCATCATTGGCATCATGGCTGTTGTTTATGGTATTCCCCTCATTCGCGACTTCTTTGAATTTACTTTTCTCACCGAAAATGGTCTCATCGTGATGTTCGCCGTTCTTGCCGTCGGTCTCGCAATTTTTGAACTCATGAAAAACCTCATGCGTCACCTCTCTGATCGCATTCTCACCGATACTCATGCTTAATCAGATAATAATTGCAGACCTCATTAGACCTAGTTTTCGATTGATATTCTCGGATAAATATTCAAAGTATATGGGTTGACTGGCTCTACTCCCGATTGAATCTCATAATACGCTGCCGCTCCTACCATTGCCCCATTGTCTCCCGACAACGCAGGAGTAGGGAAATATGCTTTAGGTAGAGCCTTTCTTAGGGCAGCATTAGCCGATACTCCCCCGGCAACTACTACCGACCGCGCATCTGGATATTTTTCTAAAGCCAATTTTAGTTTTTCCTGTAAAATCCCCACCGCCGTTTTTTGGAATGACGCCGCAAAATCTGCTACCTGCTCAGGCGTCAACAAATCCTTTAGAAGATGTGATGGATATGAAATTTCCATTCCCACTTCTTTTTGCACTGCGCGTAACACCGCCGTTTTTAGCCCTGAAAACGAAAAATTTAACCCCTCCACTTTCGGATGTGGTAACCTATATTTGTTTTCATTTCCAGACAAAGCCACCCTTGCAATATTCGGTCCTCCCGGATATGGTAGCCCGAGTATTTTTGCCACTTTATCAAAGCATTCTCCCACCGCATCATCTACCGTCGTCCCTATAATTTCAAACTGATTATGCCCTCGCATGTATAAAATCTGTGTATGTCCACCAGAAACCACCATCGCCAGCAGAGGAAAATTAGCTTCAGCTCCACTAATCCAATTTGCATACACATGCGATTTCAAATGATGCACCGCATATAGCGGTTTATTATGTAAAATCGCAAGCGTCCTCGCCGTTAATGTTCCGACTAGAAGTGATCCCAGAAGTCCCGGTGCATGTGTTACAGCAATCGCATCAATGTCATCCCAAGAGCATTTTGCATCCGCAAGTGCCTTATCGATCACCGGTAAAATCACCTCTAAATGACTTCTCGCTGCCACCTCCGGTATTACCCCCCCATACTCTGCAAAAATATCAATCTGGCTCACTACCACATTTGACAAAATTTCCACTCCGTCACGCACTACTGCGGCCGCTGTCTCGTCACAACTTGTTTCAATTCCCAAAATCTTCACCCTAAAATTATATCATAAACCCCTAGAAAAACCACTCTTCATTGACAAAATCATTAAACTGTGCTATAATTAAAAAACAAATCTCGCTCTAGTTAAATTAAAAAGAGGTGAAAAATCTTGGCAAAACCAGACGAGCGTACTTTACAAATGATGGAAGCCTTTATTGGGCTGCACGAGGATGGATACAGCATTCCTGAAATTGCAAAGAAGTTCAATCTTTCATGGAGCATTGTTTACAGAAAGCTCGGTGAAATCGCGGACAAAGCTGGAGTGACTAGGGAATCATTGTTAATGTCTCCTATCAAAGCCGACCACTCTGGTCGTAATTTTACCCCAGTTAAACCCGTAGATACCGCCAAGTTCCATGAGCGTTTTGGCATAGCAATGACGGAACTCGACGCCATGCTAAAAGAAGTTGTACAAGCCATCGAAGACCAGGAAACTATTTCCGAAATTCTGGAGGATCTTAAAAAATGACAACTGCATCTATTCAATCCCTGACTGCAAGACAGCTCAAATCCTTTATCAAAAACGGATTCACCCCTGAAGAAATTCAATCACGCTACGCTTGCACCGATAACGAATTAAAAACCCGTATCGGCCAGCTCTACCATCAGGGTAGCAACGACAAGGCTCGAGAAATCTACAAAGAGCTTGAAGCTAACCGTAAAAAAGCTCGCAAAAAGGTCACCGAGCCTGAAACTACTACTGAAATCGAGCGTACCCCCGAACCAAATTTTATCCCCGGACTCGATTTCGATCCCAATCCCGGCTGTGATTCTGATTGTGATTCTGAACCCCTCGACGTCGAATACGATGAGGACGAAACCACTCCGGTAGCAGTCCCCACTCAAACTCCCGGTTCGCTTGAACGACTCAACCGGCGACTCGCACTTGAAGCCGACGAACATCTTCTAAGCAATGAGGTCATCGAACTGGAATGCGAGCACAAAACCTTAAACCAAATGCACCGTGCCCGTATTAGTAATCTCCGAGAATTACAACTCGAGCTCGATCGTCTCAAATCCGATCTTCAGCAGTGTCACGACAAATACATCAGGACCGTATCCGAAGCCGACGAAATCGCAAACCGAATGAATAAAGTCTCAACTCTCCGACGTGAAAAAATGGTGGCACTGGAAGCAGTCCGCCATGAAATCACGGAATTACAGAGAGTTTCACTCTATGTTTTCACTGATGGTCGCATCGAGTCAGATGATCTCGAACTCGTTCTTGACGACGACGGACATCTTGAGCTGAAAGAGAAATTGGTTAGCAGAGAAGAATGTTTAGACCTTCGGGTTCGCGACATTACTACTCTTGCTCGCCTGCTCATTATCAGCGAAAAGATCAATCACTTGACTCTCGTTTGTGAGAATCCCGAGCTCGAAACCGCTTTCATGTCGATTCGCGGCGCCTAAGCTTCCATTCAAAAGTGCCACCCCAATCAACCATCCGGGGTGGCTTTTTTATTCAAAAATTCGCCCTAAATATCTCATCAAACGAATATTATTCGTGATGGTATGGCCCGCCTGTTGCAATCTGAGATGCCCGATAGATCTGTTCACACGCTATAAGTCTAGCTATCATATGTGGGAATACTAATTTTGAAAACCCCCATACAAAATCCGCTTTTTCTCTCACTTCAGGAGCAAAACCATATGCTCCGCCAATCAAAACTATCACATCTCTTGAGCCGGAAAACGCCTGCTCCAATCTCTTAGAAAATTCATCTGATGATATATTTTCGCCTCGTTCGTCACAGCAAATTACGTATTCACGTCTCGTAAACGGCCATTTTTCCAAAAATCTCTCCATTTTTTCTTCTTCCATAAATTGCCATAGTATCTCGTAAGGCTTCCGTAATCGTTTTTCATATTCTGCACACGCCACCGAGCACCATCCAGTATTTTTCTTTCCCCCACAAATAATCCTAATCATATCCAAATTATATCATTTTATGGTATAATAAGTACACATTGGACCGTCGCCAAGCGGTAAGGCACTGGGTTTTGGTCCCAGCATTCGCAGGTTCGAATCCTGCCGGTCCAGCCATGATGAAAAAATAGCGAGCTTGCTCGGTATTTTTTTTATTCTGCGACCGGTTTTGGATGAATATCTGCCGGTCCAGCTATTTTATTCCTCTTGTGTTTTTCTCTAAAGTGTGCTATAATTAATCTATGGCTAAAAGAAAGCGCAAATCCACACGTAAAACCAAAAGGAAAGAAGCTCCCGTAGAACACGAGCTCCCCGGTGGCTTCTGGCGCCAAATCGCCGCCGTTCTCATGATCGCGCTTGCTCTTTTTTTCGTTATTACTTGGTTCGGTCAAGGTGGCACTATTCTCAACAATATCCACAAATTTATTCTCCAAGGTCTTGGTTCTGCTACTTATTTTATCCCGGCCCTCCTTGTTTATCTCGCCGTCAAAATCTTCCGTTCTGAGGACAATCGCATTGCCATCCCAGTCTATATTGCCAGCATTCTCATGATTATCTGGGTCTCCGGCATTGCCGCCATCTGGCATCACGGTGGCATTGTTGGCAATTGGCTCAACTCTCTGGCCACCAATGTCCTCAATCCAGGTGTTGTCATTTTTATTTATATTATTCTCATCTTTATCACTACCGCCTTCATTCTTCAACTCTCTCCAATCACTTTCTTTAAGGGTACCAAAAACCTCGTCAAACATAGCAAATCCGAAACAGCCGACGATTCCAAAAAAGGCAAAAAGCTCGGCCAACTTGAAATCAAAGTTAATTCCGGCGTAGGTGCTATTGATACCACCACCGATTCGTCTAAACCTTCGCGCTCAGACACTAAGCCAGCCAAACTCGAACCAATTAAAGAACCTACTGCCCTCGTCGCCGTCTCTGATCCAGACTGGAAGATGCCTACCACCGATCTTCTTGAGAAAAAACAATCTCCCGCCGATGCCGGCAACATTCAACAAAACGCCTACATCATTAAATCCACTCTTGCGGAATTCGGCATCGATGTCGAAATGGAAGGCGCCAATGTCGGCCCACGCGTCACCCAGTACACCATGAAGCCACCTGCCGGTGTTAATCTCTCCAAGATTCTCGCTCGCGATAAAGAACTTGCCCTCAATCTTGCTGTTGATAAAATTCGTATTGAAGCCCCCATTCCGGGCACTCGTTCCGTTGGCGTCGAAATCCCCAACGCTCGTTCCGCCGATGTTCGCCTACGTAGCGTTCTTGAATCCAATGATTGGAAGAAAGCTTCTGATTCGCTCGATTTTGCCGTCGGCAAAGATATCTCTGGCCGCGCGGTTGTCGCCAATCTCGCTAGCATGCCTCACCTTCTCATTGCCGGTACCACTGGTTCTGGTAAATCTGTTATGACCAACACTCTTATTACCTCACTTCTTTATCGTAATGCCCCTTCCGACATGAAGCTCATCATTATCGACCCTAAGCAGGTTGAAATGGCTCAATATCAAGACATTCCCCACCTTCTTACTCCTATCATCACTCAAACCGAAAAGGCACTCAGCGCCATGAAGTGGGCTGTCGGTGAAATGGAACGCCGTTATAGTCTTATGGCTGAAGAAAAGGTCAAAAACATCGCCGACTATAACGCCAAAATGGCTAAAACCAACGATCCTGCCAAAGAAAGCAAAATGCCTTACATTGTTGTCATAGTTGATGAAATGGCCGATCTCATGATGATGGCGGGTAAAGACCTTGAAATGCTCATCGTTCGTGTTGCTCAAAAAGGTCGTGCCGCCGGCATTCATCTCGTTCTCGCTACCCAGCGTCCAGAGGTCAAAGTTATTACCGGCCTTATTAAGGCTAATATTCCAGGTCGTATTGCCTTCGCCGTCGGTTCGCAAATGGATTCTCGCATCATGCTCGACCAAGGTGGCGCCGAAAAACTTCTTGGCAAAGGCGATATGCTTCTTCTTACTACCGAAATGATGGGCAAGCCTCGCCGCATTCAGGGCGCCTGGGCTTCCGACGAAGATATCAACAAAGTTACCGATTTTCTCCGTTCTCAACGTCCACCAGAATATAATGATGAAGTTATTTCTCAACAGGTCGCTATCAAGGGCATGGGCAGCGGCAATAGCGATTTTGGCGATCTCGGTCGTCGTTTCGATCCTCAAGACCCTCTTGTCCGTAAAGCCGTTGAGATTTCCTTATCAAAGGGTAAATTCTCTACCGCCATGCTCCAAACTTACCTTGGCAAGGGTCATGGCTTCGTTTCTGGCCTTGCCATCTGGTTTGAGGAAATCGGTGTTATCGGTCCTCAAAACGGTAACAAGCCTCGCGATCTTCTTATTACATCTATGGACGAATTCGATTCATTAGCTCAGTAATAATCAGACTTTTGCATCCAAACAAGCAACACAAAATTCAAATGCGAAATATCTGGACTAATCAAGTAATCTGTAGTATAATATAAAACATAATATCAGCTCAGCAAACAAGCAACAGTCTGTGTTTGCTTTAACCAAAGGAGTTCTATGAAAGATTACGAACTTACAGTCGTCTTTCATCCCGATCTCGAGATGAATCTCGACCCCGCTATCGACAAGGTCAAAAAGTTAATTGACCAAGCTGGTGGCAAAATAACAAAAGAAGAAAACGACGGCAAAAAGCGTCTCGCTTACACCGTTGCTGGCCAAGAATTCGGCGTTTATTACTTTATAGACGTGGCACTTCCAGCTGAAGCACCAGCCAAAATCTCATCAACTCTCAATATCACTGATGAAGTTTTGCGCTACCTGCTTGTTCGTGTCGACGAACGCAAAGCTAAATTTGCCACCCGCCGTGCCGAGAAGACCGAAAAGGTCGAGGCCGAAGAAGACAAAGTAACCACCGAAAAAGGAGAATAACATGCGTGGATTTTCTAAAGCTATCATTACCGGTAACCTCACTCGCGATCCAGAGCTTCGCACTACCCCAAATGGCGCCAGTGTCTGTAGTTTTTCTGTCGCTGTTAACCGTGTTTATCGTGATTCAAATGGCGAGCAAAAAGAAGACGTTTCGTTCATCGATTGTTCCGCTTGGGGCAAACTCGCCGAAATGATTAGCCAATACGCTAAAAAAGGTTCTGGCGTGCTCGTTTCTGGTCGCCTCGATCAGCGCAGTTTCGAGGGCAAAGACGGTGTTCGTCGCTCTCGTGTCGAAATCGTCGTCGAAGATTTCAACTTTACTGGTGCTGCTCGTGACAACGGTTCGGGTAACTATAGCGACTCAGGTTCAGCTACCGAGGTCCCAACTTCCGATCTTCCTGATGACATCCCGGAAGGTGAAATCGATTTAAGTGATGTCCCATTCTAATACAATCAAAGCGAAGGAGAATATAAATTTATGAAAAGGATTAAAAGCGATCCAAATCTTTATTTCGATTATCGCGACGTTAAGACTTTACAGCGTTACATCGATAATTACGGTCGGATTGAACCAATTGCAAAAACTGGGCTTTCCACCAAACAACAACGTCAACTCGCGGTTGCTGTTAAGCGCGCTCGTCATTTGGCACTACTGCCATTTGTATCAAATAACTAAGGAGTAATATGTACGGACCAACAGATCTAAAGAAAAATACCCTCATCACTTTAGACGGACAGCCGTATAAGGTGGTAGAGTACTCCCAAAAAGTCATGGGCCGTGGTGGCTCCATTGTGAACGTCAAAGTTAAAAACCTTATCACTGGTGCCCTTCTCCCTAAAACTTTCAAAGGTCAGGAAAAAATCGAATCAGCCGAAGTCACCACTCGCAAAGTTCAATATCTTTACAAGGACGATGAGAAATTCTATTTCATGGATCCAGAAACTTTTGAACAATACGAACTGATGGCCGATATGGTTGGTGACGCTAAAGATTTTATGAAAGACGGCGATGAGATGGAGATCCAATTTTACAACGGTACTCCCATTAACCTTGTCTTACCCAAAAACCTTTGGCTCACTGTCACTTATACCGAAAATGCCGTCAAAGGTGATACTTCAACCTCAGTCATGAAAGACGCCACTCTTGAAACTGGTGTCATCATCAAAGTCCCCGCTTTCATCAAAGAGGGCGACATCGTTTCAGTCGACACGGAGACCTATGCCTACCGTGAACGTAAAAAATAGAGGCTATTGCAAGATTGAAGGTGCCGCACGCGCCTTCGATTTTGATTTTCACGATAAAATCGTACTCGATATTGGCTCTTCCACTGGCGGCTTCACTAAATATGCCCTCGACCATGGCGCCAAAAAAGTTGTCGCCGTCGAAAAGGGAACCAACCAAATGGAAAAACCTCTCCGATTTGATCCCCGCATCGAACTTCACGAAAAAACCGACATTTTCGATGTGGCGGCAGGAAATATTTGTATTCCTGACGTCATTGTTGCAGATGTTTCTTTCGTATCATTAAGAAAAATTCTAGAGCACGCCAAAAATTATTTAGCTTGTAGTGACACGGATTTTCTAGTAATGTTGAAGCCCCAATTTGAAGCTCATCCCGACCAGCTTAATCGAGGTGTTGTAAAAAACGAAACCGTTCGTCGCAATATCATTAAACATTTCGAACAATGGCTTAAGTCGAACGGTTTTTTCATTGTCAACAAACATGACAATAATCTTAAAGGTAAAACCGGCAATAGGGAACGTTTTTACTTTTTAAATCTTGAAAAATAAAATGTTTTTGTTTATAATATAAACATGAATTTGTTGCATGGAGTGGGCGATTTCTTCTCCCTAGATATTGGGACGAATTCGATGCGAATCGTACAGCTTTCTGGTAACATCCAGCATGGTTGGATTCTGCAAAAATACGCCTATATCCCAGTTGATCCTAAACTAGTTCAGGATGTATCTGAGCTTGGTAGAAAGCGCCTCGGCGAGGCTATTCTTGGTGCCATCTCTCAAGCTGGCATCAAAACCAAAAATATCGCCGTCGGTCTCCCTGCCAGCAAGACTTTCACTTCTATCGTTGAAACCGACACTCTCCCCGACAACGAACTTAAAAAAGCTTTCAAGTACGAAATAGATAAATATGTTCCTATGGCCATGAGCGAAGCCAAGGCTGATTACTACATTTTAGGTCTCAGCCCCAACGATCCAGCCAAAACTGAAGTTCTTGTTAGTTCAGTTGCCAAAGAATACGCTGAGGCTACCATGGAAACAATCGAAAAAACCGGCCTTAATATTGTTGCTATGGAGCCTGAGCCTCTCGCCATGGCTCGTTCGCTTGCTATTCCTGGGGCTATCGATGCGACTATGATCGTTGATTTCGGCGAAAAATCTACCGATATCGTAATTGTTTACAAAAATCAACCTCGTCTCGTTCGTTCCATACCTGGTGGCTTCGGTATTTTGGTTAAAGCCGTCGCTAACGGTCTCAATGTACGTGAAGATCAATCTCGTCAATTTATCCTCAAATTTGGTCTTGATGAGTCTCAAGTTGAAGGTCAAGTATTTCGTATTCTCAATAATTATCTCAATAATTTTGCTTCAGAACTCGCCAAATCTGTCCGCTTTTTCGGTACTAAATATCTCGGCGGCAAAGTCGGCGGCATCGTCCTTACCGGGTACGCTAGCATGACTCCACTATTTCCAGAGTATATCGAAACCAAAACCGGTGTCCCCACCATGAAAGGCAACCCTTGGCAGCTTGTTCGTACTACACCAGAGCAACAGCAGGCTCTCATGGGCGTCGCTAGTGAATTCGCCGTCGCAATCGGTCTTTCGGAAAGGAATAACGACTAATGGCTAAAGAGTATAATTTCTCAGATATTTTCAAAAAACTTTCTATCAAAACTAGAAAGATTTATTACCGGCAACACAACGAAATTAATCTCGTACCAGACATTAAAGACGAAATGATAAAAGCCCTTAAGCTTCGAAATTTCATCTTTTTCCTCTGTATCGTAATTGCTGCTGTTAGCGTCGGCGCTATAGCAATTTTTGGCACCATTGCCGGCGGTCAACAACTAGCCATCAGCAACAAAAAACAATCTATCGAAAATCTTTCTAGCAAACTCAAATCTTATAACGACCTAAATGATTTTCTCACCATCAAAGATCAATTGTCCAATCTTTCCAGCATCACAAGCAACAAAAAAGTTCTTTCTCGTACTTTTAATATTCTTACAGCTTTACTCCCCACTGGCGCCGATTATATTAGAATCTCAGAATTAAACGTCGATTTATCCAGCGGCACACCAATTCTCACTTTTGATGCTCAAGCTAATGCTGGACGCGCTCCTTATATTGATTATAACGTCCTCGATTCATTCAAAAAAAGTATGAAATACATGCGCTATGACTACGGTAATTATGTTGATAAATACGGTGCCGAGATCCCCTCTTATTGCATGATTGAGACAAATTCTGAAGGCGCTTTCTTTGTCGATCCCGCCACTAAAGCAATGTATGCTTATTGGGATATTACTGGCGATGGTTGCAATCCTTCCATTTCGGCCGAAGCCGAAAATTCTAACCCCAACTCCGATTCTGAAACTTCAACCAACCAAAAAGATCAACTAGCAGATATGCTTACTATCATTGATGGCTACACCACCGAAGATTATAACGGTACCCCAGTCGTTCGTATTTGGCGTACACCACAATATAATGAATGGTACAAAGAAAATCCTAAAGAAGGCGAACCCTACATGGACCTTAATGGCACCATTTCCAATATCCCACATTTCAAGAGTCTCTGCATTACCTATAGTGGCGAAGTCAGCGAAGGTGGCACCATTAAGTGGAATGAATCCAACCAAAACTGCCGCTTAGTTCCAGATGGTGATGATGGTATCACTATTTCAGAATCTTCTAACGGTCGCGACGCTTCCGATGAGTTAGTTTTACGTTTTGCTGCAACTATTTCGCTTGCGCCAGAGGTTTATAATTTCAACAATCCTCACGTGTTGGCTCTTGCTCCTTCTGGTCGTTATAACGTTACGGATTCTTATATTCAAATTCAGGCTATGTTTGGTGAACGCGCTAAAGACTGTGCCAAAGATGACGCAGCATGCAAAGGAGGTAGTTAATGGCCAAAGAAGTTGCAGTTGGTAAACGCGCCAAAATCTCTGAAGCTCAACAATATATGCTCTTTGCAGTACTCGGTGCAGCACTTTTCCTTGGCGCCGCCATCGCTTTAGTCATACATTTTGTTAAGATTATTTCGTTTAATACCAGAATTATTATACAAGAAGAACAATCCATTGCGGCCTATGTCGAAGTTATCAAAACTACTGGTGTTTGTAAAGCTCCCAAAGGTAGTGTCTATTCTGACGAAGAGTTAAAAAAATGTTCTCCTGACAGCATTGAAGCCTCCGAAATTCCAGGCACCCTTCGCGCCAATATTCTAGAAAATCTCGCCGCTAATCAGGCCTTGAATTCTGTGCCTAAAGAAGATAATTCAGATTGTCTTAACCCGGTCACCGGTAAAAATTATACCTACAAAGAATTAAACAATATTTACGACAAAGCCGAAACTTCCGAAGAATTATCTGCCGCCAGTCAATTAATCAAGAGTTGTTCAGCTTTACGTATTATCCCAGACGCTTTGCCTGCTTTCAAAAACGAAGAAGCTTTACTTGCTAGTCTCAACCGACTCTTCAATATTTCGAATTGGGAACCAGAATCACTTAGTCCAAGCGGTACCAGTCAGGCTTCAGAAATCGGTAAGAACTTATTCTCCATTTCGGTTAATTTGTCGATCGAAGCTGGCACAAGTACTACAATGAATACTCTTAAGAATATTGAACGTTCCATTCGAGAATTTAATATTGAAAGGGCCACTATTGAGTGGGGTGGAGATAATTCGCTAATTCTCCATGCTCAAGCCACGGCTTACTATATGGGCGAATCTAGTATCAAAGAAATTTCCAAAACCGTCAGCGTGGACAGCCCATCCACAGAAAACACTGCCACGGAGGAAGGGGAATAGTTATGAAAACAGATCTTGCTACAGCTATCATTACAGCCATCGTCGGCGTCGTAATTGCTTACTTTGTTACCAATATTCTTATCCCGCCTGTTGAAGATTTTTCTTATACTTCGGTCGATTCGTCTATCGGGGCTGATTACGATACGCCAGATGTTGAGCTCTTTAATTTTAGAGCGCTTAATCCTACAGTAGAAGTTTATGTAGGGAACTGTACCGAATACGACGAGCGTGGTGAATGTCTTGATGATAGCATTATCGACGAAGAAGATGCCGAAGTTCCAGACGACAATGACGAAATAGTTAACTCCGACGATGTCAGCCCCAACGATGTCAGTCCCGACGGCATTAGCCCGAATCTCATTCCGGAGGAATAAATATGGCACTTCTCACTAAGGATGCCGAAGAAAAAATCACCAACCTTCTCTTAAGCGAAGGTTTGGCCGATGCTAATCTTGTCTATACTATTAAGACCGAAGCCGAAGCCGAAAATAAACCAGTTCTTGCCGAACTAATTAAGCAGAAGCTCATCAGTGAGGATATGGTTGCCCGGGCTACCGCCGCAATTATTGGTGTTCCTTATGTTGAGCTCAAAAATATCACTATCGACCAAGATATCTTACAAAAAATTCCCGGCGAAGCCTCCGCTCGTGTTTTAGCTATCCCTCTCGGCGAAAAAGACGGCATGTTAAATGTTGCTATGGTCGATGCCACCAATGTTCAAGCCATCGACTACCTTTCCAACCTTATTAACCAACCACTTCGGGTTTGGATGTCGTCCGAGCGTGGCATCCGCGAAATGCTCGACAAATATCACGGCGATTTTTCTGGTGTTAAAGAAGCCGTCAAAGAAACCGGCGAAGAAGCTGTCGAAGAAGCCAAATCCAATATCAAAACCATCGTTCAAGACTCTCCAATTTCCAAAGCCCTCACCACTATCCTAAGTTATGCTGCCAAAACCAAAGCTTCCGATATACATATCGAACCGCTCGAAAACTCCCTTATTATTCGTTGTCGTATCGACGGCGTTCTAAGAAGAATCATGGAACTTCCTAAAACCGTTGCCCCTGCGCTTGTTTCGCGTATTAAGATTTTAAGCAATCTCAAAATCGACGAACATCGTATCCCGCAAGACGGTCAATTTACTGTATTAGTCGACGATCAAGAAATCGATCTTCGTATCGCAATTTCACCAGTTACTTGGGGTGAGCAAGTCGTCATTCGTCTTCTTGATAAAACCGGTGTTTCAATGGAAATCGAAAAAATGGGTATGACCGGCCGCGCTCTTCGGGACGTCCTTGCTGGCATCCAAAAACCCAACGGCATGATTTTGACTTCCGGTCCAACCGGTTCTGGTAAGTCCACTACTCTTTATGCCTTGATCCAACAAATTAAATCCGAAGAAATTAATATCGTCACGCTAGAAGATCCAGTAGAATATAAAATGGATGGCATCAATCAAATTCAAGTCAATGTCGACGCTGGCTTGACTTTCGCATCAGGTCTTCGTTCTATCCTTCGTCAAGACCCAGACGTAGTAATGGTTGGGGAGATTCGTGATTCCGAAACCGCAAGCCTTGCAGTTCAAGCCGCTCTTACTGGTCACCTTGTCTTCAGTACGCTTCACACTAATTCTGCCGCCGGCATTTTGCCTCGTCTTCTCGATATGGGTATTGAGCCATTTCTTTTAGCCTCTACTCTAAACGTCGTCATTGGCCAACGCCTCGTTCGTCGTATCACTGAAAAACGCGAACTTTACAAATCTAGTCCCATCGAAACAGAGGGGATTAACTCGATTATTGGCAATTTGCTTCCAAAAGATCAAGAATCTGTTGCCGAAGTTAGCGAAGATCTTGGTTATCCTGGTCTCCCCATCAAAAATAACGATTACTATATGTTAGCAAAAGGCATGAACACTAAAGAGACTCCCGGCGGCTATAAAGGTCGCGCCGGTCTTTATGAAACCATCACTGTTGACGAAGATATCCAAAAACTCATCATTAGCCATTCTACTGCTAACGAGATTATGCGCCTTGCCAAATCCAAAGGCACTGTCACTATGCGCCAGGACGGTATTCTAAAAGCTGTATCTGGCATCACAACAATAGAGGAGGTTAACCGCGTAGCTAGTGACTTGTCATAAAGCTTATGTTATAATAATACTATGGAAAACAGTGGGCAAATAGTTACTTCGCCGAAGATTGAGTCTTTACTTGAAGAGTGCATCAAAAGGAATGCCTCTGATCTTCATATCCAATACGGCCATCCACCAATCTTGCGTGTTGACGGCGCCCTCACGCCTATCCCTGGCATTCCTGCCTTACCTGACGACATTGTTAGGAGTTTAGTTTTTGCCACTCTCGACGAAGATCAACAAAAAATCCTCATGAAAGACAAAGAGTTCGACTATTCTTTTGCTTTTGGCGACATCGCTCGTTTCCGTGTTAATGCTTTTCATGAGCGTGGCAAACTTGCTGCTGCTTTCCGTTTGATTCCCAACGAAATCAAAAGCATCAACGATCTCGGTCTACCACCGATTGTTGAATCTTTTGCTGATTTCCCTCGCGGTCTCGTTCTTGTCACCGGTCCAACTGGCTCTGGTAAATCTACTACCCTGGCCGCACTGGTTGATAAAATTAATCGCGAAAAATCCGCCCATATTATTACAATTGAGGACCCAATCGAATTTACCCATCGTTCTGAGCGCTCAGTCATTGCCCAACGCGAAGTCCATTATGACACCTTTAGCTTTGCTGCAGCTCTTCGATCGGTGCTTCGTGAGGATCCAGATGTGGTATTCATCGGTGAGATGCGTGACCTTGAGACCATCCAGGCCGCCATCACCATCGCCGAGACTGGTCACTTAGTTTTTGCCACTCTTCACACTAATTCAGCGGCCCAATCAATCGATCGTATGATTGATGTTTTTCCGGCCCATCAACAACCTCAAGTCCGTTCTCAACTTTCCAATATCCTTATGGCCATTTGTGCTCAACGTCTTGTTCCTGCTATTGGTGGCGGTCGTGTCGCTGCGGCCGAAATTATGGTTGCCAATTCTGCTATTCGCGCTCTTATTCGCGATGGTAAAACCCATCAACTTGACACGGTCATCCAAACCAGTGCCGAACAGGGCATGCAAACTATGGACCGTACTCTTGCTCAGCTTGTTTTATCCGGAGTTATTACCTACGACTCTGCTCGCGAATACGCCGTCGACATCAATGAACTTAATCGTCTGGTAAAGGGTTAAAATGAAACGTTTTAACTATAAAGCCAAAGAAAAAGCTACTGGCAAAGTTATAAAAGGCAGCATACAGGCCGAAACTGAGCAAATCGCTGGTCGGCTTCTCATGGACCAAGGTTATATTCCAGAATCCGTTGTCGAAGAGGGAACAGGATTTTTTAGTAAACAACAAAATCGCGTCACCAATAAAGATCGCATCACTTTTACTCGTCAACTTGCTACTCTCATCGGCGCTGGCCTTCCACTAGCCGGTAGCCTTCGCACGGTTGTTGAACAAACCCAGTCTAAAGGTATGAAATCCATCGTCGAAGAAATTCTAACCGCTGTCGAATCCGGCAAAAGTCTCCACGATGCTTTTTCTCAATTTCCTGAAGTCTTCAATGGTGTTTATCTCGCCTTAATCCAGGCTGGTGAAACTTCTGGTACGCTAGATTTAGCTTTAAAACGTCTTGCCGACCAAGAAGAGAAAGATGCCGCCATGATGAGCAAAATCCGTGGCGCTCTAGTTTATCCAGCCATCATTCTCGTTGTTATTATTGCCGTACTTGCTTTTATGATGATTATGGTAGTTCCGCAGGTCGAGAACCTTTATGCCGACATGAATAAAGAGCTTCCTGGTCTCACTAAGGTCCTAGTCAATATCTCTAATTTCTTTGGTAGTTTTTGGTGGCTAGTTATCATGATGGTTGGTGGTATCGTCGCCAGTATTTATTTCGTGATTAAACATACCTCTCTTGGCCGTAAGGCCATAGACACTTTCAAAATTAACGTTCCTATCTTTGGCGGCCTTTTCCGCAAACTTTATGTTTCGCGTTTTGCGCGTACTTGTGAAATGATGCTCGCTACCGGCGTCCCGATGCTCGACTCCGTCCGTATTTCTATCGAAGCGGTTTCAAACAGCGTTGTCGAAGAAGAATATAATAAAGCTCTTGATGTCATTAAGGGCGGAAAACCACTCTCCGAAGCTTTAAAAGAACGCGATTTTATGCTACCGCTCGTTTATCAGATGGCCTCTATCGGCGAGGAATCTGGTAAAATCGACGAAATGCTAGGCAAGGCTGCCCAAGTTTACGAAACCGAACTCGACGAGCAAATTAACAACATCTCTACTATGATTGAGCCTATTCTCATGGTTATCATGGCCGGCCTTATCGGTGTCGTAGTTGGTGGTACTCTTCTACCTATCTACTCTCTCGTTAATTCCGTTACAGTTTAACAAAAGGGAAAAACTATCTATCTCTGCTTTCAATTATCATTATCGTGCCACAAAAAAATCACCTCTCACGAGGTAATTTTTTAAACTAATCTAGATTAGTTATTGCCGCAATAGACACCCGCACCTTCAAGTTTGTAACGAATCGCAATTCGTCGGGCAGCTTCAGGTTCTATTGCCTCAACGAGCTCACCATTACATTTCGCACTGTGATATACATAAATTTTGAATTTATTCTCAGGCCATCCTAATGCAGAAGTAGAAGTTTTGTTACAACCCTGATCATTAGACTCTTTACAGTACACCACTACATATTCTTCTCCGCTTGGATCTGTAAAAGAATCGTCACCTGCTTTTAGATAAGCATCGACAAAGTTTTGATACGCTTGTGTATATGATGTATTACCAACTCTCTTCGGAAGATCACCACCATTATTCGCCTGGTATTGCGCCAACTGTGAGATAAATCTCGCCATATCATCGCGCCTCTGCGTATCACGTTGTGATCTCTGGAGTGCCGGCAAAGCCACGAATACCATGAGGAAGATTAGGCCTGCAATTGCAAGCACTAAC
>JAEEHN010000005.1 GCA_016280905.1 Candidatus Saccharimonadota bacterium | reverse complement strand
GCCACCGTTAATCTAATTGAATCAAAGTCCGAAGCGCTAATGAAATTATCCATCCACGCCATCTTAGAACTCCTCTCCGAGGTCGATTGTACCATCATCATCGCCCTCTGTTATTTCGATACCTTCTTCTGCCATCATGGCTTCTGCCTCAGAATCATCGAGATCAAGAATCTGCGGCTCGGTTTCTTTTTTATGCTGATCATAGATGGATTGATCATCTTTAGTTTTTTCAATCTCACGCGAAGTCTTTTCAATTACATCTCCCGCATCCGTAGCTTCACCATGATCCAAGAGATCAACTTTCAAACCAAGACCTTGTAATTCTTTCACCAAAACGTTAAAACCTTCTGGAAGCTTCGGGCCTTCAATTGGCTCATGTTTAATAATCGCTTCGTAAGCCTTAGCACGACCATAAACATCGTCTGACTTGATTGTCAACATTTCCTGCAAAGTAGTTGCAGCACCATAAGCCTCAAGCGCCCAGACTTCCATTTCCCCGAAGCGCTGACCACCATTCTGAGCTTTACCACCTAGCGGCTGTTGTGTCACCATAGTATAAGGCCCAGTTGAACGAGCATGAATTTTATCTTCGACCATATGATGAAGTTTCAACATATGCATTACACCTACAGAAGTTCTTTCGTTAAATGGCTCACCGGTCAAACCGTCATAAAGTTGCACACGACCATCACGAGCAAAACCAGCTTTTTCTAATTCACCTGAAATTACTTCGTCTGGTACACCATTAAATGAAGGCGTCGCAACCCTGTATCCTAAAGCTCTTGCCGCCATACCTAGATGTGTTTCAAAGAGCTGCCCCAAATTCATACGTGAAGGCACGCCCATTGGTGACAACACAATGTCAATCGGTGTACCATCTGCCATAAATGGCATATCTTCAACCGGCAACACTCGTGATACCACGCCCTTATTACCGTGACGTCCAGCCAACTTATCGCCTACGCCAATCTTGCGCATCTCTGCCACAAAGATTTTAATTTGCATAAGTACGCCGGCTTTTAATTCATGGCCTTGCTCACGAGTATAAACACGCACATCAACTACTTTTCCAGTTGACGAACCGTTCATCCGCACTGAAGTATCACGCACGTCTTTAGCTTTTTCGCCAAAGATGGCACGAAGTAACCTCTCTTCAGAACTAAGCTCTTGTTCGCCTTTTGGTGTAATCTTACCAACTAAAATATCGCCATTTTTTACTTCCGAACCAACCGTGACAATACCATCTTCACCAAGATGACGAAGTGAATGTTCACTAACATTCGGAATGTCTCGAGTTACTTGCTCTGGACCAAGTTTAGTCTCACGTACCTCGACGTCAAAATCCTTGATATTAATTGAAGTTAAAGTATCATCTTCTACTAAACGATTCGAAATTACGATTGCGTCATCCATGTTGTAGCCACGCCATGGCATAAACGCTACGAGTAAATCTCTACCTAGTGCAAGTTCACCATTATTTATAGACGCACCTTCAATTAAAGTATCGCCCTTTTTCACTTTTTGACCACGTGCGACTACGCATCTTTGGTTATAACAACGATCATCATTAGTCTTTTCAAAATGTTGTAATTTATATTCAACCTTACCGTCTTTTTCATATTCAACAACGATCGATTCACCGTCAGCTTTCTTTACTACACCGTTTCCAGTAGCCATCACGAGCTGTGAAGTATTTTTGGCGACTTCACGTTCAATACCAGTGCCCACTACTGGATTATCTTGTCGAAGTAATGGCACCGCTTGTTTTTGCATTGCACAAGCCATCAAAGATCGGTCAACCCTATTCTTTTCTACAAACGGAATCAAACTTGCCGAAACACCCAAAATCTCTTTATGCGCCGCATCGATATGGGTAACTTTCTTGGCTTCTACCTGTGCCGGTGTGCCGTGCACTCGTGCCGAAACCCAGTCCTCAACGAATTTACCGTTTTTGTCCAGCTTTACCGAAGCATCAGCGATAATTTTATCGTTCTCGGTATCGGCATCCATGTAAACCACTTCGTCGGTCACTTTACCATTTTTTACCACGCGGTATGGAGCTTCGATGAAACCATATTCATTAATTCGTGCATAGGTTGCAAAGTTAAGTACCAAACCCACGTTTCCACCTTCTGGTGTCTCTACTGTACAAATCCGTCCGTAATGAGTTGGATGTGCGTCACGTACATCAAAACCGGCTCTCTCTCGAGTCAAACCACCAGGACCCATCGAACTCAGACGTCGCTTATGAGCAAGTTCCGAAAATGGGTTTACCTCATCCATTAGTTGTGAAAGTTGTGAAGTAGCGAAAAATTCTTTCACGGCCGCCACCACTGGACGAGAATTAAGCAGTTGCGAAGGAGTGACCTCTTCAAGATTAGCCATCGACATTCTATCGAGAATATTACGCTGCAACCGGAGCATACCTAAACGGAATTGTCTCTGTACTAATTCACCAACCAATTTTACTCGACGATTTGACAATGAGTCGATATCATCTGGAGCCTCTTGAGTGTTATTTAACCTAATGATTTCTGAAACAATCGCGACTACATCATCCATCTGTAAAGTTCGGTGCGCCGGATCATTCGGCGTATCAAAATGAAGTCTGCGATTTATCTTAAAGCGACCCACATTTGAATAATCATATCGCTTCGGGTCAAAGAAAGTTCGTTCAATCATTGATTTTGCATTTTCTACAGTCGCCAAATCACCTGGACGAAGCCTTCTATAAACTTCAAGCAAGGCTTCGCCTTGGCTAGAAGTGGTATCTTTCTCTAGCGTCGCATCGATGTAATTCTTTTCACCATTATCGACTTTTTCAAATTCGGCTTTCATTTCTGATTTCGACATGCCAAGCGCTCTAAGGAAAGTCGTTACTGGAATTTTGCGTCGGCGATCAATCTTTACGTAAATTGCTCCGTTTGCCGCCGTCTCAAACTCAAGCCAGGCACCCCTACCCGGAATTACCTTCGCACCATAATAACGCTTAATACCAATCGTTTCGGCATTAAAAAACACGCCGGCCGAACGTATAAGCTGAGAAACAATTACACGCTCAGTACCATTAATAATAAAAGTTGCCCGCTCTGTCATCCAAGGATAATCACCAAAGTAAATATCCTGTTCTTTCTTTTCGCCAGTAGTTTTGTTTTCTAATTCAACCAAAACATGCAGAGGAGCTTCGTAAGTTGCTAAATTATATTTAGCCTCAGCTTCAGACTCTTTTGGCTCTTTAAAATAATAATCTTTGAACCTTAGAGATAATTTTTGCCCGGTATAATCGTCAATCGGATTAAGCTCAGCAAAAACCTCCCGCAGTCCATTTTTGACAAAGTCTTCCCACGAATCTTTTTGGTGTGCCGTTAAATCCGGAATTGGAAGAGCTTGGTCACCCTCAGTGAAAAATACCCTCTCACTGGAACTTGGTTTTGTTACCATTCTACCTCTTTTTTAGTGTTATTAATCTTTCAGCGCCGAAGATTACTGCCCAATTTTTACCCCTAGATTCGCTACTTCCACAAGATTACAAAAAAGAGGGCACACTACTTCTTAATAAGAATACTATCATGTTTATTACTAAAACACAAGACTTTTTTACCAAAAAAGCGTCCCAACGTAGACGCTTTTTTAGACATAGATAAGCTCTCAACTTATTGTTTTTTACAAGCTGACTCGCAGTTAGTTAGCTTATGTTTAATTATACCGACTCGCACTCAAAAGTCAATAGTTTTTTAATAGAAATTAAATGTCCAGGTCATCAAGATCGGCAAGTTCTGCCCGAGTCTTCTCAGCCAATTCAGAAGACTCTGCCCCAGTTTCAACTTCAGGTTCAGCTTCTGATTCAGCCTCCCCTTCGACTACAGTTTCGGTTTTAACCTCTGTAGTTTTAATTGGTTTATCTGGCTTAGCTTCACCTTCGTCAGTATTCACAATCTTCAAATTATATCTTGCGTCCTGTTTAGTGCCCAACGCACGCAAAAGTACCCGAATCGCCTGTGCCGTTACACCACGTTTACCGATTACGCGTCCAACATCCTCTGGGTCTACTGTGAGAGAAAGCAAAACGCCCTTTTCATCAATCTTCCGTTCGACCGCAACCTTATCTGGATTGTTTACGAGAGTTTTTACAATATATTCTACGAATTGTTGGTCGATAGTAGCCATATTTTCTCCATTTTAGTTGTTATAATAACCATTATAGCATAAAAAATAGTCCTTATCGGACTATTTTTATTCTTATGCTTCCGTCGGAGTTCCTTCAGCAGGAGTCTCTTCGACTGGAGTTTCCGGTGCAGCCTCTTCGGCTGGTGCTTCTTCCTTTGGCTGATTTTTTCGCAACTTATCTGCGTGTTTAGCCTTAGAGTCCTTCTTTGGCGCTAATTTTACCCATTTTGGCAACTTAACGCCATTTTTCTTCAAAATTAGTGCCACTCGGCCTGATGGCTGAGCACCATTTTTAAGATATTTTTCTACCGCCTCTTTGTCCATTACGAGGGCATGAGTTGCGGGGTTATAATTGCCGACCTCAGCCACAACGCGACCTGACAAAGGGTGGCGCTGCGCTTCTTGGACGACTATCCGGTACGTAGGGTAATGCGTCCGGCCATTACGTTGCATGCGAATCGCTAGCATTTTTCTCCTTAAATTATTAACTTTCCCATTCTACCATATTTTTAAGAAAAAGAAAAGGGGACCCTTCACGAAGAAGAGCCCCTCTTAAGTTTGGACCGTTTTTCCCGACGACGCTCAAGTCGTTTTTTATAACGATCTTCGATTTCGTCGGGATGAAGTAGCAAGCCCTTAGGCTTAGCATACCTCACGGTATCCCGGCTACAATCACGCCGGTCGCTGTCAATCAGCGAATTTAAAAAATCGTCGCCGTCATCAGCAAAATGGAATTCAACCCCGAGTCTATAGGCATAAAATTGCCAAAGTTTCAAAGCCCGCCTGGCCTCAAACGTCCAGGCGCGTCTTTGCTCACGATAATAGGCAAGGTCATGATTGTATTTTACTGCGATGTTTTTTGCCTGATTGTAAGGCTGTTTACCGACATTTTGGGCCATTCGCCAGTAATAAGCTACCTGCCCACAAGCATCAAGCAACCTCTCGTATCTCACCCAAAACTCATCCGTCTCGGGCGAACGATCAGAGCTCACTTTGCCAGGGACCAGCGGACCAACTTCTTCTTCTGCTCGGACAGCGTAATCCGGAATCAGATAATTAGGCATCTGAGTCCTTGAGTCGTCTTGTTCCTCAAACTTATAATCTTCGTAAGCATTCATTTTCTAGCCCTCCCCTCTAGAATACCCAAAAATACTTATACTTTCATTATATCACACTTATGTCAAAAAGTCAAGCCTAGCGTATTATCTCCCGATTTAAAAACCTATAAAAATCCCCCAGCTGATTGCCGAGAGATTTTTAATATGTTATGGATTAGATTTAGTGCTCGAATTTTTGTATCGATTCGCCACTTACGCCGTATTCAACAAAGCGTTTGAGCAAAAAAGCAAGATCATCTACATCGAGCTCATCGTTAGGATCAAAAATCGCAGGATTAACACTACTGGCAAACTGGGTAAAGTCTATCTCTTTACAAGCATCATCGTACCAGACAATCTCAACAAAGTCGCGAACATCACCCTCATTACCGGTGTAGCCTACATCTTTAGCGTATTTCCTGGCGAGAACCTCAATTTTACCACCAGCAGATAAAAATTCGTCAATGAGATCACTAATACACCAATTGCTTTTCAAAAATTCAATTGGTATATACTCTATAACGCAATTTGCCGAAATACTAATTTTGGCAGGATTTTTCTTCACGAATTTGAAAATATTTTTGATTTCATCGGGTTCACAATCGATACAATAATCAACGAAATCATCGACTAAATCTTCAAATCTGATTCCAAATTCCTTCAGTCGGTCAGCAAAATCTGCTTCGTGAAACGCTTCCCAGAGACAAAAATGCTTAATGCAATCGTTCAACCAATCTACCACGACTTTCTTTTCTACTCCGTTATCAATGAAAAATTGTAAAACCGGCAAAGTCTCCTCTAACTTTTTATCGTCCTCAGCCAAATAACGAAGAATTGAATCGCAAACCTCAAAAATAGTAGATATTTTCACGCCAATATTAAGCATTTCCTTTACAGATTGCTTAAAAGCACTTGTCTGTTTGTGTATGTTCCCATCCACAAACTTCTCTCTGCACACGGTTTTAAAAACGTTATCCACATTAGCGCCAAGATTACCTAACTCCTTTAAGTGTTTATAGGCAAATTTTTTGCCTAAAGCTACTGCTAATTTGTTCGGATTAATCCTAGCACCGGCTTCTTGCAGAGTATTATAATGTTTGAGCACATCACGCGGGTCCATCATTTTTATAATCTGATGAACATCCTTATCGTACTCAAGCAACTCTGCCAAATGAGCTTCAACTTCTTCTTGAACGTCCTCCCTGTGGTTACCCTCATTATACCTTTCGACTAAGATGTCGAAAAATGCATCCACGCGTGCTTGCGAAGAAACATTTTTCATTGCCAACAACACCCCCCATAACATATTTTTAAAGAACTCTATTTCAATTAGAGCACACTCAGTCAAAGAAAGTCAAGCTTTAAGGCTTATTTTGCTCCGCCTGCACGGTATTTTTTTACGCCTTCACGCGCTGCCACCGTTTGTGCTTCTTGTTTTGAATGTCCTGCACCAACCCCTTTTAACTTGTCGCCCACATAGATACCTACCGTAAAAATCTTGTCATGATCTGGCCCTTCTTCTTTCAGAGTTCGGTATACCGGCGTTATCCCATCAACTTTTTGTGCTAATTCTTGTACATAAGATTTAGGATCCCGCCAAGAACCTTCTTCCAAAATTTCGTCAATTTTTATTAAAATATGTTTTGAAATAAAGTCGCGCGCCATTTCGTACCCCTGATCAAGATAAATCGCCCCAATTACCGCCTCGAAACAATCAGCGAGAATCACCTCGTGCGCTCGCTCCGAACCATTTTTCTCTCCCTTTGATAATCGCACCAAAGGTTCATAACCTAATTCTCGTCCTGCCGCACCAATAGATTCTGTTCGCACTAATGCCGCACGCAACGCCGTCATAATTCCCTCAGGTTCGTCGTAATTTCGATACAAAAAATCTGAAGAAACTAATTCGAGTACTGCATCCCCCAAAAATTCCAATCTTTCATTATGTTCATGCGCCGTTTTATGCTCGTTCACATAGCTCCGATGTGTCAAAGCCGTCACTAATAAATTAATATCATGAAAAACAAAACCTAGCTTTTCTTTCGCAAATTTTTGATAAGCAGTTGTATCCACCTCTCCTCCTTTAAATATTTTAATAATCTCCAGCTCGAATTTTTTTCTTTGCCAGAAGCATTAGTTTTTCTATATCTTCGTATTCAATCACATCGAGTGCCTCCGAAAAAGGAAACCACTTAATTCCCTTCATCCATTTTTCCCCTTCCGGCACTTCGTGATCGTCTAACGCCTGCACCAAATAAATTTGCGTCGTCATCAACACCAATTTATCTAACCGACGATATTTGAAATGGATTTTGCCTAGCCATGTCAAAACTGATAGATTTTTTAAGCCAGTCTCTTCTTCGATTTCACGTCTAGCTGTCATCTTGGCAGTTTCACCCGGCTCAATATGCCCTTTTGGGATTGTCCAACGCTCTTTTGAATCTTGAATCAACAAAATTTCTATATCTTTGTGATCTTTGGTAAAACGAAAAACTATTCCACCAGAAGTTGGCTCCCTTACAATTGCCTGGATAGTAGATTTTTTTCGAAAAACCGCCGATTTTATACGATCAAACGCCGATTCCTTAACTTGTTCCGCCGGCAAAGCTTCCGGAACCTTCAAGCTCCTTCTCGATAGCGGCTCACTCGTCGCCGCTCTATTTATCGGGCCCTTTTGCGGGCGTATTTTTTGATTCATTTTTCTTCTCTTCAGTAATTCCAAGCTCTCTATATGCCGTCCCAAGTACACCATTGATGAACTTTGAGGAATTTTCCGAGCCAAAAGCCTTTGCTAGCTCAACTGCCTCGTTAATTGCAACTTTCGGCGGAATCGCATCTCTGCATTCTGAAAGCTCATATAGCCCCATCCTTAACACATTACGGTCTATCGCTGCAATTGAGCTAATCGGCCATTCTGGCGCCATCGGAGCCAATGCCGTATCCAAAGTTTCAAAATTTTCCGCCACTTTCTGGGCTAAATTATAAACAAACTCCGTATCGCCCAAAGCTTTTTCGTATGGCTCAATATTTTTAGCGACAATAATGTTCAGATCGACGTCAGGGTCCTTTGCTTGAGTTCTGAGCTCATATTCATACAAACTCTGCAAAACAATTACTCTACCTAAATGTCGATTACTAGCCATATTTTTAAATCTTCTCTTTAATTTATTATTTAATGGTTTTAACTTTTAGATTCGGCGTCTTTTTCTTCGTCTCAAAAACCTTTACTGGAGATTTTTTATTTACTCTCCGAGCAAGCTCGAGCCTGAGATGACTCCGTCGAAGCCCAGTCTTACGCGGGCTACTCTGTTTTTTCGGTTCAGGCATTTTACTCCTTTAATAATAGATAATTTTATTCATTCTACCACCAAAAAGCTATTTTCGCAAGGCTCTTTTGATGGCTGGGCGATCAAAACCCACAATTCTTTCGCCGTTTATTTCTGTCACCGGCACCACATCAATATCAGGTTCCTTCGTTGCATCTATTTCAATATATTCCACGCCTTGCTCATCTAACCAATCCATTAAGGCGTGGCAGTAAGCACAAGTTGGTGTGGTGTAGATTTTTATCATAAACTCATTATAACATACATCGCAATACCTGCAGCCACAGATACATTAAAAGATTCCTTTTTACCTCGCATCGGTATTTCTAAAAACAGGTCAATTATATCATGAAACGAATAATCTATACCGTGAACTTCTTCGCCCAAAATCAACACAACCTTATCTGTTAAAGCCTCTTTTAAACAGAGGTCGTTAATTTGAATAAGTTTAGAATTATCGATATTATTTTCCAGTCCAACAATCTGCCAACCCTGATTTTTTAACTCTTTTAAGTCGCAAAATATATCATCAGAAGAATAGACATCCAGTAAATCTTCTGCCCCTAATGCGGTTTTATGAATTTCCTTATCTAATTTTATTCTTAAATGTGGTAATAAATTAGCGTCATGCACTTTTGGCGTATAACCAGATAAAATTACTTTTGAGACCCCAAATCCTTCTGCAGTCCTAAGTATCGCCCCTACATTATAGGTAGACCTAATATTATGTAATACTACAACAAGCTGCATACTAAACCACTACATTGAGAAGCTTTGCTTTTTTAACAAAAATTGTCTTCTTAATACCGCCCTCTGTGAATCTCTGGATTTTCTTATCAGCCAAAGCTAAACTAATAATTTTTTCTTCGTCGTCCAAATCATCTTTAACCACAGTAATTTTGGCTCGTAGTTTTCCGTTAACTTGCACCACCACTTCCACTGTCTCTTCGGCTAGATACCTTTCGTCCCATTTTGGCCATTCATCATCAGATTCTAATTTTTCTAACATTTCTGAAGCAAGATGTGGCGCAAACGGCTTCAAAAGTTTAGCAAGTACCACTAAGTCATCTCTTGTCGCCCCTATCTTATAAAGCTCGTTTACGTATTCCATCAATGCCGCCACAGCCGTATTGAAACTATAGCGATAAATATCCTCAGTTACTTTCTTGATGGTTTTGTTGCGTAAAACAATATTTTTATCTTCCTCAAGACTATTATTTAAATTAAAACACCGATTAAGAAATCGATAAACACCCCCGACAGATCGCGGATCCCAAGCCGCATCTTGATCGTATGGACCAATAAACATTTCGTAAGTCCTAAGAGTATCCGCCCCATAACCATCATTGATAACGTCAAGGGGGTCAATCACATTGCCCTTCGACTTACTCATCTTTTTGCCATCTGGAGCATTGATATAACCATTGTATAGTAATTTTTTGATTGGTTCTCTAAACGGCAAATAACCCTCATCTGCAAAGAATTTACACCAAAACCGGATATAAAGCAAATGTGCCACCGCATGATCAGCGCCGCAATAATAATCAATTGGCTCCCAATAGGCAGTCGCCTCTGGATCCCACGCCGCTTCACTATCATGTGGCGAAGCATATCGCCACAAGTACCAAGAGGAGCAAGCATAGCCATCCAAAGTATCAGTCTCTCTTGTCATTTCTTCCAAATGAATCTCACCGGTTTTTGGATCTTTCACTGGAATTTGCACTTTCAACCAATCTGTAGCCTTTGCCAGCGCCGAACGTCCAGTATGGTCAGGCTTATAATCCTCCACTTCTGGAATTAATACTGGCAATTGATCTTCTGGAATCGGATGCGGATTTCCTTCTTTATCATAAGCAATCGGAATTGGACAACCCCAATATCTCTGTCGAGAAATCAACCAATCTCGCATTTTGTAAGTCACTTTCGGCGTACCATACAGATCGCGATCTATTAATTCTGCTTCAATTATCGGCAAATCAAATTTCTCCGCAAATTCGCGATCGCGTTCGTCATAAGCTGGAACCGCCATAATCGCCCCTGTACCATATCCAGAAAGTACATAATCTGCCACATAAATCGGGATTTTCTCTTGAGTCGCCGGGTTAATCGCATAAGCCCCTGTAAACACCCCTGTTTTTTCTTTATTTTCTTGACGCTCAATCTCGGATTTTTTCATTGCATCTAATCTATATTGCATCACCGCCTCTTGCGCATCATCCGATACGATATACTCAAGCTCTGTATATTCGGGCGCCACCACTAAAAATGTTGCCCCCAAAATCGTATCTGGCCTCGTCGTAAACACTTTAATTTTACGCCCATTTACTACCTCAAAATCAATTTCCGCCCCCACTGACCGTCCAATCCAATTCTTCTGCATTGTCTTTATCTTCTCTGGCCATTCCAATCCATCAATATCATCTAGCAACTCGTCAGCATAATCAGTAATCTTAAAAAACCACTGTTTCATTTTTTTCTTTTCAACTTCATGACCACAACGCCAACATTTACCATTTTCTACCTGTTCATTTGCCAACACTGTTTGGTCTTCTGGACACCACCACTGGTAAGATTCTTTTCGATAAGCCAACCCCTTCTTGTAAAGTTGCAAAAAGCACCATTGTGTCCACTTATAATACTCTGGATCCGATGTGTTTATTTCTCTACCCCAGTCAATCGCATAACCAAGTCGCTTCGCCTGTTTTCTGAAATTCGCAATGTTGACTTTTGTCACCTCTTGTGGTGCTGTGCCAGTTTTGATTGCAAAATTTTCTGCCGGAAGCCCAAAAGTATCATAACCAAATGGTCTTAACACATTTAATTTTTGTTGTGCAAAAAACCTTGCTAACACATCTACGATTGTAAAATTCCGTACATGACCAACGTGTAACCCCGCACCAGAAGGATAAGGAAACATTTCCGCCACAAACATCTTCGGCACACCCGGCTTCTCGGTTGCATAAAAAGGCTTTTCTTTTTCCCAAATCTTTTGCCATTTTTCTTCTATTTTTATGGGGTCGTATCTATCCATAAAACATATTATACCACACAACGCTGATAAATTATTGAGGAATTTTTGCCACTCTCTTACAAAAAACACCCCCATTCGCCCCAATAAAACAATTTACCAAAAATAACCACAACCACTATTGACTTTTTTTATAAAGTGTGCTATAATTAAAGCATCTACAATCAGTTGTAGACAAAAGTACATTTAAAACGCCAAACAATATAGGGAGGGTATATCAATGGCAAAATTGCAGATGTTTGTTTCAGAAGACGGCAATCCCGAAACAACCGAAGAAACCAACGATACCATCACCGCTACCAAAGGCCCCGGAGTAAACAATTTACACGAGACTATAGCTCTTATCGCAGAAGGCTGTGCTAAAGACTACGAAGAGAAAGCCGAAATCTGTCTCCGCCGTGTCAATCGTCTTGACGATGAAATTGAGTTTCTAGTTTCCAGAAACCAGAAACTCAAACGAAAAATCCGGTTCTGGAAACGTTCAACCCCGGTAAACACCGTTGTACACGCGATCATCGGCGCAATAGCAGGCGTCACACTGGCAGTATCACAGATACTGAGGTTCCACGGTCCCACCGTAACCTTCTTTGGCACCATTGGTGCTTTCGGTATCTATCTGCTGTCCGGGCTCTTCCTCGCCATCATCTTCGGATGGATTGGACGCGAAGAGTCCGCCAACCTTGTATTTTGCAACAAGGAAGAGCTTGAGCAGAATCTTTCCGCTCAAGCAAAGTTTGAGTCTCAGAAAGCCGAGTATCAAAACGAAGCTGAGAGACTAAGAGGCTTGGCTAAAGTTGAAAGAACAAAAGCCAAGCACTACAGGGAGCTCATTTAAGAGCTCCCTTTTCCTTACCTATTTTTTTTGTACTTTTTGATAAATATTAATAAATTTATCTAGTGTTCGCTCTAAATCATGTTCTTTTGCTAGTCGTATTGATTCCGCCGACATTTTCTGGCGGTTTTTTTGGTCAGATAAAATCCGTACCATTGCTTCACTTATTTCGTCAACATCGCCAGGCCTGCACAAAAAACCATTCATTTTATCCATACAAATTTCTGCAACCGCACCAGCATCTACCGCAATTAAAGGGAGACCAGAAGCGGCTGCCTCAATTAATACTATCCCTTGCGTTTCAATTTCGCTCGCCGTCGCAAAAACATCGCCAACCTTATATAATTCATATAAATCTGGTGGCAAGACTCGTCCCAAAAACTTTACAGAAGAACCTAATCCAAAATCAGATACGAGTTTTTTTAAACGCACTTTGTCTACCCCATCGCCAACTATTATAAGCTCTGTTTTCGGGATATTCTTACGCGCTTTTTCAAACGCTTCTATTACAAGCTCAATCTTTTTTTCAGGGTCCACTCGACCTATATAAAGCACAATCAAAGCATCTTCAGATATGCCATATTTTTGATAAATTTCTTTTGGTGCCTTACCTGGTTTGAAATTTTTAAGGTCTACTCCATTCGATACCGCCGCCACCGGCACTCTGAATTCTTTTCCACGTGATAAAATCAAATTATCTATCGCTTGTTTAGTTGGCATAGTCACAAAATCGCTTTTACTCTGACGATTTCTAAAATATGCGCTTAACAAAGCGTTGACCGGTTTTCGTACTACGCTGGGAATCTTTAGGGGTTCAGTTAAAACTTCTGGTTGATTATGTTCAGTTGTCACTACTGGGATATCTTTTTTTCGTGCGTACGAAACTACAGACAAACCAATCGGGTCTGACACCTGCACATGCACCACGTCTGGCTTAAATTTATCTAAAATTTTCCGAATTTCTCGCGTTGGAAAAACTGATACTTTTAAGCCATGTTTATAATAAAGATGTGGTAAATCCACCCCCAAGAAATGTTTCTTTGGCGGCACATCATTTATCTGATCAGGATACACCTTTACGTCTATTGATTTGAGTCGCTGGACTCTTACGCCATCCTCCAATCGTAGATAATTCTTTCCAGTTTGAGATGGACAAATTACCATCACTTCATGACCACGGCGAGCCAAACCCACTGCTAAATTGTGTGAAAATACTGCCACCCCGTTTATCATTGGATAGTAAACCGCCGTAGCAATGACAATTTTCACTACATATCCTTTGCTTTGTCCATTTGTGGATCACGCATTGCGTTAATATCTTCGTAACTTCGTTCAACCTCAATATCCGGTATAATACCCGTCTTATTAATTGAACGATCTTTTGGAGTATACCACTCTGCTGTTGTGACTTTGAGCAATGAACCGCCCGAAAGTTCAAATAAATTCTGTACCACACCTTTGCCATAAGTCACTTCTCCAATAATCGTTGCTTTGCCGTAATCTTGCAAAGCACCTGCTACAATTTCTGATGCCGAAGCGGTCGAACCATTCACAAGTACTACAGTCTTCATATCTTTCAAGATTGCCTTGCCAGAAGAAGTAGAAGAAGTACTGTTACCAAAATGTTTTGACTTCTGAATCAAACTTTTCTCACCATCTAGCCATAGACTTATTAAATCCTGAGCCGCCGAAACATATCCGCCACCATTACCACGCAAATCCAAAATTACTTTATTTATACCTTTATCGGCAAATTCTTGAGCGATTTTTTGCACTTTTGTTCCAGTATCATCATCAAATCTTGTAATTGTAACAATGGCAGTCTTTCCGTCATACTCAACATAAGCCGAGACATTATTAATCACTTCGCGTTTCATAGTAAATGACTTTTCCTTACCATCACGCACTACTGTCACAGTCACTTCAGAACCACTATCTCCCCGCACTTTCTTTGCAACCTCATCAACCGACAAGGCAAAAACTTCCTCACCATCGACTTTATAAAGGATATCGCCCGCCAAAATCCCCACTTCTCGAGCTGGATTATCTGGCAAAGTTCTGAGTATTCTTATATAACCATCTCGAAGCCCCATTTCAACACCAATACCCGAACCAACGTTCCCGTGTAAATCATCATAAAAATCCGCCGCTTCTTTGGGTTCCATATAAGCCGTATAGGCGTCCCCCAAAGATTCCGTTAAACCTTTTTTTGCGCCCTCAATCGCTTCGCTAACAGAAATTTCACCGTTATATGATGACGCCAATTTATTATAAACTTCATCGAGCGGAGACCAATCAATATTGGACTTCACTTGAACATCAAAACTAAGGTATGGTGCAAAACCACTAAACCAACTATCCCAATTCAGGCCAACAACTACCCCAATTACCGCCAGCACTGCCGACATTACAATAGCAGAACCCAAACTAATCTTTTTTTCTTTCCACTCTTTTTTATCCATTACCTTATTATAGCACAAACTACTTCAAATGGATAAACCAAAAGTTTCTTTGGGCTTCCGCAACCGAAATCTTTCTTGAACCAAAACGCCACCAATAAGCATAGTTAGTACCACCGTAATACTCATCTGCAGGCACATATCCTAAAGTACTCTTATAATAATTCTTTGTTGCCGAAGGGTTATTATATTCTGTAATATAAACATAGCCACCACTCACATATTCTACCCAAAATACATGACCAAAATCGCCCACGCTAGTCCAGCCAATTGATCCGTCCGTTGGATTCCTATCTGAATAATAATTGGGGTTGCCGTCTGCGTTACTCTTCCAATACTTAGCATTATGCCACATCGGGATTGCTCGACCATAAGCTTGCTGAAATCTATAGGCCACATAACTTGTACACTCACACGAATACCAACCAGTACCAGTTAACGCATAGCCACCCGAGTACCAATTCGAAGTTGGACAACTTTTTCCATAAATATCTCTAAACCATGGGGCATACGGATCATCACCATTATAGGCATCGCCACCAAAAAGTTCAGGGTGGTTATTGATCACTTGTTGAGCCAATTCCTGCTGGCGCTGCATTTCCGCTTTTGCCTTAGCCTCAAATGCCGCCGCATCATTTTGATACCTAGCGATAAGTTCCTGTTGTTCTGCCTTTAATGACGCCAAACCTTCCTTGGTGGATTGCTGTTCAGCCAAAAGTTCTTCCACTTCAGCTTTATCGGCCTCAAGCTCATCTTTTAATGCTTTTATATTAGCTGCTACTGCACTAATTTGTTGTTTTGCAACCTCGTTACGAGTCGCTCTCTCCGCTAAGTCTGAAATAGAGCTCGCCCCCGCAAGCACAGTAATAGGTTCTACATCGCTCTCAAAATGCATATTTATAAGTAGTTCCACCAAAGCATCCTGTTCTGTTCTGAGCTTTTTTTCTGCCACATCAATCTGCTCATTTAAGTCTTTTATTTTTGCCTCAGTATTAGCAATATCTAGTTCAAGATTAGCAATTTGAACGTTCAACGCATTAACTTGTTGTTGATAATAACTCGCTGCACCGGCGGCTTTATCTGCATTAGCTTTAGCCGCCTCAGCCGCTTCACGCGCCGCAACACAAGCCGGATCCATATTGCATGCTCGGTTATTTACATATCCCTTAACACTCTCGCCATTCGTAACACTAGCTATTGTCACGATGCCTATGCTTATTAAGCACAACAAAGACAGAGTAATTCTTTGCCCTATTCGCACCCTTTTTTCAGATTTTTGTTTTTCTACATTCATAAGGGATAGCACTCCTTCCCCATGATTATACTATAAGCATAATCAAAAAACAATAGCATTAAGCTTTATTTAAATACTTTGATACTGCTAGTCTAGCTGAAACTCGACCGATAATTACTCCCGCTAAAATAAACACTAAATATACTAAAATCAATTTATTCGAATGCATTACTTCTACTATAGAATCAATATTAATTCCATAGCTACTCAACTTTGGTGCCAAAAACTCAAATCCAAAATATGAAACAGTTGCCGCTACAACACCCGCGATTATACCGCAAATTTCAGCCTCAATCAAAAACGGCCCACGAATGAAATTTTTATCTGCACCAACTAACTTCATCATATAAATTTCTTCGCGTCTCGAGAAAATTGCCATCCGGATCGTACTGAAGATAATCAACACCGACACTACCAAAAACACCGCTCCAAGCATAATCCCACCGGTTCTCGCAATTCGTGCCCAAGATGTAATTGTTGCAATCTCTACCTGATTCACGTCATAAGTTGGCGCCTTTTCCTTATCGATATTTTTTACAAATATCTCTTCCGTCGCTACAAGATCTTTTATGCTATCGAGATTATCAACATTATAAACCTTAATTCGCATCGTTGATTGCATTTTTTTAATCATCAGAGCGGTCATTTCTTCATCAAGTGCATTAATAATTTCTTCGCTCTCAGCGTTATCATTCAAAAATTTCGCATATTCTTCCTCCGAAGTGGAAGTCACTACGCTTTTTATATTAGAATCTTCTTGAATTGTTTCCGTCAACTCTGCTAAAGTCTCTGCCGAAGTCCCCGGTTTCAAATAAATTGTAATATCAATCTTATCTTTCATCATTTCAGCAGTACTAGTCAAAATCACGCTAGCTACTACCGTCACAAATAGAACGATTAAAGTAAACGCCATCACCACAGTAGCCGCTGTTGATAACCAAATATTACGCGAAAAACCTCTCGTGCCATATTTTACGATTCGAGCTTTTTCGCGCATCACGTGACGCTTGCGTGTTTTTCGCATCGTTTTCAAACTACTTTTCGATATTTGCTTAATTTTCTCGTTTTTATTTTCTGCCATTAAATTACCTTCTTTCTCTGCTTCAAAGCATAGCCTGGTGTCTGCATTTTCCGTACTGGCACCTTAGCTTCACTTAGCTCATAAACACCGTGATTCTTTTGGTCATTCACAATCTTACCGTCCTTTAAGGTAACCACACGTTTTTGCAAAGTATTCACCACGTTTTCATTATGTGTAGTCACTAAAATTGTTGTACCAAAATCGTTAATTTTCTTAAGCAATCCGATGATTTCTTCGGTTGTTAATTTATCTAGGTTTGCCGTCGGTTCATCTGCAATCAGAATTTTTGGTTGTCTCGCTACCGAACGCGCAATCGAAACTCTCTGTTGTTGCCCACCAGAAAGCTGGTCTGGGAATTTTTTAGCCTGATCTAATAAATCTACCAGATCCAAAACTTTCGGCACAGTCTTCCGAATCTCCTTACTACTCATACCAGCAATCTCAAGCGCAAACGCCACATTCTCATAGACTGTCCGTCGTGGCAACAACTTAAAATCTTGAAAAACTACCCCGAGTCGTCGTCGATATCCTGGAATATCGCGCTTTTTAACGTAATCAAGGTCAATCCCGCCAATAATAATTTTTCCAGAATCCGGCAACTCTTCCTTAGTAATCATCTTCATTAAAGTAGATTTGCCCGCACCCGACTTCCCCACCAGAAAAACAAATTCGTTTGGCTCAATATGTAACGAAACCGAATCAAGCGCCGGGTCTTTATCTCCTGGATATTTTTTAGTCACCGAGTCAAACAATATCATGACTCTGATTTTAACATAAACTTTTTGGAATTACAAATTTTCGAGCTTACTCATTATGCTTTCATCAAAATTTAAAAATCTAAGGTGTAATGTAATATGTTTTTCCTTTGCATTTTCTGGTCGATAAATTGTACCCGGAGCGATAATCGCTTTCGCTTCATTTTCCATCAAGATTTTCTCAATTTTAGCCGTCGTCTCCGCATAGCTATCTTCAGTGATTACTGTTAAATCTCGCTCTTCAATTTCATTAAAGCAAATTTTGTGTTCATGAGTTCGATAAGTCAATATCAAATCTAAATCAATCTCAAATCCTGCTAAATAATCAGCTAATTTAAAATTATTTTGCACGGATTTTTTGAATTCACCAACAACACCAATTAATATTTCCGAGTTATTCTTCAACCTAATTTCAGCTGTTCGTTTTGGCTCAAACGGTTGCGCCATAGCTTCATTGATTTTTAATGGTACATAGATTGCTTCTATACCATAACCATTCAATAACGCATCAACATATTTTTTAGCTTTATAATATGCTGTTTCATGATTTTTGCGCTCCGCCACCACAAAGCCTAGTTGATTCTTTTCAATTGGTACGTTTTCAGAACTAAAACCTAAATTCTTTTGATAAATTTTATTCATTTCAAAAATTGCAAATTTTTCCACAGGTAATTTTTCATTTAAATATACTTTATCTAATAAACTCGGCACAATCGATTGTCGTACATATTGCAACTCCGGACTGATCGAATTCACTATCTTATAAGAATTCTTTACGTCTTGATCTGCTTTCTTTAATAAATTGGCACTCACAAAACTATAAGTCAAAACCTCATTCGCGCCAAAACAAGACATTTTATTACGTAGTTCATGCTTCAATTCAAACATTTCATTCTGATCAGCTGTCGCGTGCAAAGGCAAAGTGGGTTTAATATTGTCATAACCCAACAACCGTCCGACTTCCTCGATAATATCTTCTTGAATATGAATGTCCGTCCGCCAAAATGGCGCCATAATCTCCAAGACATTCTCGTGTTTTTTAACCTCAAACCCTACATTTATAAGTGTTGACATAATCAAATCTTCACCGTAATCAGTCCCAAGTAGTCCATTTATTTCATCTGTTGTAATTTTTACAACATTAACGTCTTTAATACCCGGAAAAACATCACGAGCTTCCAGTGGCTTTCCGTTAATTTCACGCACTGCTTCTGCTAAAACATTAAATGTTCCACCAGCTGGTACACCCTTAGTAAATCTTGTAATTGCTTCGCTGAAAATACCGTGCGCCATTTGAGTTTTACGAAGGTTATATAGGCTAAAAGTCGCCGATTCGAGCAAAATATTTTTTGTGTTCTCGTCAATTTCGGTATTTTTTGCGCCCATCGCCCCAGCCATCGCCACCGGCACATCGCTTGAAGTAACTAAAATATCACTCGAATTACAAACAATCTGCTCACCATCCAATAATTCAATTTTTTCACCCTCTTTTGCAACACGTATTAAAATTTTCGGAGTTTCACTTTTGCCTATTGCCAAAAATTTATCATAATCGAATGCATGTAGAGGCTGCCCCGTCAAGAGCATTAAATAATTTGTAATATCTACAATTCTTGACACAGTCTGCATACCAGATTTTGCTAACAAAATTTTAATTTCAGAAAGATACCTATCTTCCGCCATTATTTCATTTACTTTTAACACTGCGCAAGAATATCTTTGACAAACCGAAGCATCCGTAATCTCAATCTTCAAATTTGAATTTATACTAGAAATACCTTCGCTAGTCCCCACCAAAAACCCTTCTGGAAACACTTCTTCTTTAAATAAAAATTCTGGCTCGGCAAATTTTACACCTAAAATCCCCGCTACTTCTCTCGCAAACCCAATAATTCCAAATGTGTCTGGACGATGGGTTAAAGATTTATTTTCAATCTCCAAAATCAAATCGCGCAAATTAAACACATCCGCCAGTAACTCGCCTGGTCTGGCTATTTCTGGATTAATTTCTACAATTCCCGAATGATCACCACCAAAATCTAATTCATCTGCACCTGCCAACATCCCGTTCGACTCATATTTTCCTAACATCTTACGTTTGCCAATTACAAAAGGTGCGTCTTCATGCACAGACACCGGCACAATCGCGCCTGGTTTAATCCAAACCGCCAACATACCCTCTCGCACATTTGGTGCACCACAAACCACCTGAATCAATTCTGAACCGCCATCATTTATTTGACAAAGTGTTAAATGCGTATCGGGAATCTTCTCGGCTTTTTCTACCCGTACTATATATATATTGTCGTATTTATGCGTTTCGTCAATCACTCCTTCAACTTCTACTAAACGCGCACCAATCAAACGAATCAAATCCTCATCCGAAACCTCCGCCGGCACTTCGACATACTTTTTCAACCAATTTAATGATATTTTCATATTAAAACTCCCTCAAGAAATTAAGATTGCCCGATTCAAAATTCCGTACATCATTCAAGCCATATCGCAACATTACTAAACGATCAATCCCGCCACCCCAAGCAAAACCATGGTATTTCACTGGATCAATCCCAGCCATTTTTAGTACATTCGGATGAATCATTCCGCAACCCAACATTTCTAGATAATCGCCTTTTTTACCACCAAGTGATTTCGGTTTTTCAATCATAAACTCAAGGCTCGGTTCTGTAAACGGAAAATACCCTGGCTGTGTCCGAATGTTTAATTTCTGCTCATAATATTTTTCAAAAAACTCTCTTAAAATCCCTAACATATCACCCAGGGTACAAGTCTTTGAAACATAGACACCTTCGCATTGATAAAAAGTATGCTCGTGCGTCGCATCTACATCTTCATTTCGAAACACTCGCCCCGGAACTACTACTGCAATCGCCTTACCTTCATCCAAATTCTTCTTAAATTGTTTTAAAACCCGATGCTGCATTGTTGAAGTATGTGCTGGTGGGATCAATCCTTCCTCAGTCCTAAAAGTATCATAACCATCTCGCGCCGGATGTTCTTTAGGAAAATTCAAAGAGTCAAACATATGAAACTCATCATCAAGCTGCCTGGATTCCACTACGTCAAAACCCATCATTTGATAAATATTAATTACGCGGTCAAGCTCTGTCATCAGTGGATGTGCCGAACCCATTTCGGTTGGATAAAATTCTGGCAAAGGCTCATTTATGCCTGACCAGGCCGTTACATCAATCGGTTCCACTGCCACATCAAGAGCGGCCTGTTCAACTTCAGCAATTTTTTTAAGAATTGTCTGCTTTTTTTCGTTTAATCTCCGCCCAAATTCTGCTCGTTCTTCCGTCGGCACGTTCCGAATCTCAGCATATTCATCATTCACTGCCTTCAGTTCTTGTTTTAATTTTAGAAGTTCATCCATGCTATATATTATACTGCAAAACTACGGTTTCGTACATCCGCAAAACTAATTCGATCTAATAATATATAATAGTTACCTGCAATATTTTCACTGTCAAAATTTAATTCGTCTTTAATTTCTACGATCGGAGCACCGAAAGCATACCGCTCCTCTGGATGATAATCTGCAATATAATTCCAATAATCAATAAAATCAAGCAAAGCAACTACTGTATCTTTTTCTAACCCTGAATATCTTGCTAACATCCCTTCGTAAGAATTATCTAGCGGGTTTTTTTCATAATAATCTTCAAGATAAGCCGTCACTGCAGACTTTTCAATTACACCCATCGATTCAGCAAGAGATTGGTCTTCAATAAAACGCTGGTAATATTTTGCTTTATCCCAATTTGGAGAAGAGGCGGCGTCAACACTATTTCCGGCCACGCAAGACTCTCCGCTCACATAACCAACATTATCCCAAGATTTTTTGTTACTCACCACATCAATCACATCTCCGATTACCGGTATTGCACCAATTGCCGAATTTGCCACATTATTAAAATTAGAACTATCAGTTTGCACTGATCCCCAACTACTAACTTGATTTACTATATTTTGATCAGCAATCCCAAACGCAGAGGTACGATTATCGCAAAATAAAATATATTTTGCCAAATCAGACTTTCCATTGATTTTTACATTACTCACCTTACTACCATCACTGTCTATTATTACCTGAGCTTCATCAAGAAAACTATTTTCTTCCGCCAATTTTGCTATCACTTCTTCGCTAGGGTCATATTCCATCGTCGAAGTATCAGTAATTGCGTATGGATTACAATAGGCATCACCTACTGCTCCTATAGATGCCAAATAAGGGCAAGTTTTTTCATATTCCTCCATATCGGGCAAGCTCTTGGAAATATCATACGCCGAAGCCGTCGGCCCCATTGCGACAATTGACGATGAAATTACAGAACTTGTTGTCGAAACTGTACTCATTAGCGAATGCACCGACAAAAAACTCATCATCTGCGTGAAAAGCATCCCCATAAAAGTATATTTTGAGGAAATATCAAACGGATCTCTAGTCTGTCTTTCGTATTTTGCATTCTCGGCAATTACTTGCTGTTGCGCCATTGCAAACTCAGCGTATTTTTTTTCTGTCGCAAGCGAACCGCCATTTGAACGGTGCGTATTGCCAAGATACATATTTGCTCCGGAAGTCAAGGCGTTACCCAAATCTTCACCGCCCAGCTCAGAAATTAAATCACGCGTTAACATATTGGCAACGATTGGCGTAATAGTAGAAATAACCGCCGCAACTGTAACACCAATCGCAATCCCCAAGCCTACCCCCTTTAGCGTGCCAAGCACCAACTTACTACACCCAGCAACCGCTGTAACACCAAACGTCACCGTAGCTCCAAATATCCCCGCCAAACATGCCGCGGCACTTAAAGCATCCGTAAAAACCGTCACTGTATTTGCCACAATTTTTGTTAGAGCGCAACCCTCAAATGCCGCCATACTTACCCCAACGCCGCCAGCTACCTTATTAATCATGGCCGTCGGGTTAAAACTTAGTACGCTTGGATCATTTGGGTTAACCGTCCCACCACCGTACAACGCCACAATACCGCTAGATTGCATCGCGGTCTTATTGGTCTTGGAATATTTAGTTTCAATAGAATTAATACCGTCTTCAGTAATATTACTTTTATCATTTACCCTATCAACACCCTCTTTATATACTAACGTCGCATTCGTATTTACAGTATTAGTATTCAAAGCGTTGGTTAGTACATGGATTGGTGCATCATCACCGTGTCCAGCTTTTACCTTATCAATCGTTTCAAAATATGCTGTCGTTAAATTAATAATCTGTAAAGCCTCGCTTGCCGTCACTAAAAGGCTAATTGCACCCATCGTATTCATGACTGTACAAGCAATGTTTGCACCTTTTTGTATTGTGCCACCAATATCACCTAGCTTGTTTTTTACCGTAGCCCTATCGGTCATTCGTTTAGTTCTACTTCTACCAGTATCTTCATTTTCCGATCTATATTTGGAATTGTTTTTATCGTCGACCCCGTCTTCTTCTGCTTTAGACACCCTCATTCCACCTTCTTCTATCTCTTCCGTCCCCTTTGCTATAATCTCCTGAGCCACCCTTCTAGTATTGCCATCGTTTGCCTCAGCTACCTTTTTCTGGAAATCCTGAAACATATTTCGTGTAATCTTATTACTACTCAAAAATTTTGCCGTCGCTGTTCCGAACCAATTGGCAATTGCCCCCCGCCACGTCATCGAACCCTTATTGTAACCATTAAAAAAATCCGCATTTTCCGTATAAATTGTACGAAAATCCACTGCTCCATTACCTAATCTTCTTGCCGTATCCGCATCTGCTGTAACAATTTTAATTTTTCCACTCCCATCATCAAACTTTAATACCCTCGCCCCTTCATAATCGCTATCATATTCTATTCCTTGTGCAGCCAATCTAGTTTGCTGTCTACTAGTTATTTTAAAAGTTTCACCACTAAAAATAGACCATTTATTTTTAATGGGATTCTTATATCTACCCGTATCCATTTGCATTCTGAAAAAAACATTCGAACGTACATTTGCGGAAACATGCATCGAATTAAAAGTTTCTTGAAATTGTGCTAAAAGACTAAACGGCTGAAATAACTGTGTTGTTCCCATGATTCCCCCCACCCCCAAAATCAATACTATAATTGCCACAATTGGTCCGCGCTTCTTTAGTGTCCCCTTAAACCCCCTACGTTTTTTTGCATTATCTATTTTTCGACCAACGCCCGAATAAAAACCACCTGCACTTTTTTCATTTTGTCTTGCTTCACTAAGACCTTCCTCAGGCTGCTTAACACCATCTTTCTCGGCCGCACTTTCCGCAGATTTTAAATCTTCAGCTGCATTCTTGGATTCATTTGTCCTTTGCGACCCAACCATCTTCTCGTTTTTAGAATCGGTATTACCACCGCTCAAAAAACTAGGCTTTATTTCATCTTTGCCAGACCGCATACCACGATAAGGGTCATTTTGCTTCAGCCCATCATCCATATATAATATATATTATCACACTTATGCTAAAAACTAAAAGAAAGCGATTGATATAAGCGACAATACCGCCAATATTATCAAAACCACCCACACCCAACCAAATTTACTAGTTTTTTTAAAATCTTTTACATATTCCGATTCATCAACTAAATCAGGAGTCTCGCCATCAATCACGCCAACACCTTCAGTCATCTTTGTCCGAAGATCCGCATTTATCCGTCTAGACAATTCGTCATTATTATTTTTTTTGTTTACAATTACAGCCATCTTTTTCCTAAATAAATTATTAACTTTTTCATTATAACATATAAATTTTATGCTATAATAACTATATTATCATTAAAGGAGGAGAAAAATGGCGACTAAAAAGTCGAAATCGTCGAATAAGTCTACTAAGGCTTCATCGACAAAATCCAAAACCGCCACGAAGGCTGCCGTGAAGTCAGAACTCGAGGCTCCTAAAACCAAAACGGTGGAGAAAACAACTACGAACAAATCTTGTTTCAGCGGATTCTTCGCTCGCAAATACGAAGGCAAAGAAAGCATCCTAACGATTTTCAAAAATCCTAAGTTTTATGGTGCACTACTTGGCGAAGTCATTGGCACATTGTTACTCACCATGTTGATTTTTGCGATTCTGCCTTTCCAAGGCGGTGTTTACAACATTATCAACAATATGTTTGCAGTGATTGCCATTTTAATAGCAGTTTATGCGTTTTCGGGCGCTTTGCTTAATCCACTCGTTACTGTAGGCATGATGGCTAGCCGTCGCATTTCAGTTATTCGCGGCATTATGTATATTATTGCAGAAGTCGTCGGCGCTTGGCTTGGTTGGATGATTTTAAACGGTTTCCACTTAGCCGGTGGCGAAACTGCTATTGATATTCCAGAAATGGCGGCTATTGCTGAAGGCAAATTCTGGCCAATCGTTATGGTTGAGCTACTTGGCGCAATCATCATTGCCTTTGTCTTTGCTCGCGCCCTCAAATACAAACGTAGCGTTTTCACGTTTGCAGCGGTCGCAGCTGGTGGTATTGCACTTGCCTATCTCATAGGTTACGTCGCATCCGCTGGGTTCCTCGGTCTCAATGGTAATTTTGTAATGAATCCGGCCATCGCCTTAATGCTCCAAATTTTCCCAACCGCTGGCGAAAACTTTGGTGAAATTCTCGGCGGCATCTGCCAAGCTTTATCCATCTATGCTTTGTTCCCAATAATTGGTGGCGTTATCGGATTTTATTTATCTGACTTTGCTTCCAAACTTTCAAGCGAAGAATAACATCTTAATAAAAATAGCACTTTTCAGAGAAATATAAACTCTGAAAAGTGTTTTTTGTTATGATGCTAATATTTAGGAAACAGTGGTGCTGCGGGAGGCTGAACTTCATCAGCAAATATTTCAGTAATTTTTGCCGCAGTCTCCGGCAAAAATGGTGAAAGCATCTGATTTACCGATAATAGTTCGTAAACCAAACTATTCAAACACTTAGTTAATTCTTCCGTCTCGCCGTTTTTTGCTAAACTCCAGGGCTTTTCCTCGTCAATTTTTCGATTAATACCTTGTATCTTTTCCCAAATATAATCAAACGCTCTTGCAAACTCATATTTTTCCATCAACGCCTTATATTTATCATCAAGACTCAGTTCTGGCACATTTAAAATAATCTGATTTTTCGACACAAGCGTAGCAAGTCTTTGTACTAAATTCCCCAAATCATTTGCTAACTCATTGTTATAGGCATCTTCAAATTTTGTCCAGGTAAAATCCGAATCTGCAAAAGTATCAATATGGCGAAGAAAATAATATCTAAATGCATCTACACCATATTTATTGATCACTTCTAATGGGTCAACCACGTTTCCAATCGATTTTGCCATCTTTTGGCCATCCGCCAAAATCATACCGTGCGAAACAATTACTTTTGGTAAAGATAAACCTAGACCTAAAAGCATCGCTGGCCAAATAATTGCATGGAATCTCAAAATATCTTTACCCACAAACTGTGCTATAGCTGGCCACCACTCCGAAATATCTTTTTCTGGATATCCAAGTACCGTAATATAATTTGACAAAGCATCAATCCACACATACATCACCTGCGAATCGTCATTTGGTACAGGCACCCCCCAAGTTAATTGAGATTTCGGTCGAGAAACAGACACGTCAGGTGATTCTTCAAGAAGCCTTAACATTTCCTTTTTTCTAAAATCTGGTAAAATCAAAAGTTCACCTGAAAAAATCGCCTCACGAATCTGCTCTTTAAAATCTGAAATTCTAAAATAATAATTTTCTTCCTCAAGTTTTTCGTAAGGCTTTTGGTGATCTGGACAAATTCCGTGATTTTCTTCTACTTCTTTATCGGTAATAAATCTTTCACAACCAGTACAATACCAACCTTCGTACTTTGCCAAATAAATATGCTCTCGCAATCTCTCCCAAATTTTTTGGCAAAGCTTAACGTGTGTCTCATCCGTAGTCCTCACAAAATCGGTATATGAAATATTTAATTTTGCAATAAAATCCTTAAATTTTTCAGTATTTTCATCAACATATTCTTGTACGGGAATATTTAATTCCTTAGCTTTTTGAAAAATCTTATTGCCATGTTCATCCGTTCCCGCCTGAAATCTTACCTCATCACCAAGTAAACGATAATATCTTGCACAAACGTCCGCCAAGCAATAATCCAACGCATGACCAATATGCGGTTTTCCATTAACATACGGAATAGCCGTCGTAATATACCTTTTTGTCATAAAAATATTTTACAATACTTCACAGGTAAAATCAAGTTCTTCGTAATTTTCTTGAAGACCTTCTAGCGTCAAGTCAAAGCTACCATCAGAATTCACTGGCAAATTATATAACGCAGCACTGTCGGACTTCAAATCATTAAAGGTTGCCTCATGCACATCCATTTCGACCGGTTCATTCGATGTCCCACCATCACCATCAAAAACTACTGACTTAACCATAGCAATATTTACAAATATAGTCTCAATATCAAATTCAACGCTAATACTCACCGTACCAGACACCGCATCATTAACCTCTACTAATTCGTCTACGGTCATATTACGTGTACAACTGAGAGTTTTTGTTGCGGAAGTTACCGGAACAGGCTTAGAATTTTCACTATCTGATGAGCTAGAATCGCTCTGCCCACTCTGACTACTTGAACTACTATTAGAAGATCCCGCACCATTGCCACCCATTAATTGCATCACCAACACCGTCGCGAGCGCAATCACGATCATCATGGCTACTATTATCAAAGCGACTAAGGTCTTTTTACTACTTTTCTTTTTAGTAGAGGTGGCCATGTCTTGTGTTTGCATTGGTGAAGCTGATTGCATAGTGGGATTATCAAAAGCAACACTCGGAATTTGGCTCGGAGCCACATTGTTCATTGCTACACTAGGCGTTCCTGAAATCGCCGAGCCAATCGACCCAGGTACAGGATCCGCCGCCTTCATGGGGGCTTTTAATTCTTCTTCAACCGGATCAGGCTCAGGAACAGGCTCAGGCATCATGATAGGATCAGTAGCTCTCACGCCTCCACCCGTCGGCTGATAAACCGGGTTCACCGGCGTAGGATTAACTAAGGTATGGTCAACAGCTGGTTCTGGTGCCGGTGTGACCGACCCTGGTTCCGGCGTAGACATCGACGTTGGAGCCGAAACTGACGTCATATCTGGTGTCGGAATCGGTGTCGGTGCTGGCGCTGGCGTTGGCGTTGTATCTGGTGTTGGTGTTGGTGCCGGGTCTGGCGTCGGAGTTGGTGCCGGAGTTGGTGTTGGTATTGGATTAGCAGTTGGATCCATTTGATTTCCTTTACTATTTAAGTTCTAAAGCTTTATTTATTATAATTTTAACGCTTATGTCTAAAAAAGACAAGCCCAAGCCTCATTTTTTCATATTTATATCTTGACAGAACTTATTGCTTTTTTGATTGCATTTATGGATTTTTGAAGTTCCATCCCCTCATTCTCAGACAATTTCACGTCCAATCGCCGTATTACACCGGCTCGCCCAACCACCGACGGAAAGCCAAAACATACTCCTGAAAACGGATCATATGAAGACACCGACAGCACTCGCATCTCATCATTTAAAATACAGTTTAAAATCTGCGCCACACAAGTTGCAATTCCGTAATAAGTCGCACCCTTCTTCTCAATAATTGCATACGCTTCGTCTCGCACAAACTCAGAAATTCCTTTTTGTGTCTCTTTTGGTAGCATCTCACTAATTTTCTGGCCACCCATATCTGCCAATGACCAAACTGTCAGCTCCGTATCACCATGTTCGCCAATCTGATGTGCATGTATCGACTTTGGATTTACGTTTAAGTATCCCGCAATTCGTGTACGTAACCTCGCTGAATCCAATACCGTACCAGAACCAATCACTTTTTCTGCCGGCAATCCCGAAAATTTCATCGTATAATATGTTAATACATCCATTGGATTTGTCACCACTAGAAAAATCCCATCAAATCCGCTCGCCATGATTTGTTCTACCATCCCCTTCAGAATATTCACATTTTTTTTAAGCAATTCCATCCGAGTCTCGCCTGGCTTTTGTGCTGCCCCCGCCGTAATCACCACCACATCACAATCTTTTGCATCTTTATATGTACCGTTACTAATCTTTACATAGCTCGGTGCTACCGCCAACGCATCGCGTAAATCCATCGCCTCACCTTCAGCGTCTTTTGCGATAATATCAGTTAACACAATCTCGTTTACCGCGGTCCGCTGATTTATCAATGCGAAAGCAATACTTGCTCCCACATTACCAGTTCCCACAATCATAACCTTATTATTATCCATGCCACCCTTTCTATCACTATTTTAGCATAAGTTTAATAATCCGTGTCAAAAAAGCGACTCAAAATAAAGTTTTAATTCCTCACCAATGTATTCGTCTTGATCATAAACTCGTTCTAGCTCTGCCAAAAATTTTGGCGCCTGACGTTCCAATCGTTCTCGTCGATAGGCCTCATATTCCACCGCTTCTGACTCTGATAAAGTTTCCGGGAAATTACGACCTTTATAATGTAACAATAGTGGCGACAGTCTCTCGTCGTTAAATTCTGGATGAAAATCTGCTAATTTATCCCGTTCAGCATTTCTCACCGCCATTACTTTTATTCGATCTGGTTCATTCAAAAAACCATCATACAACGCCGCTTCAGGCTCTATCGCCCTCGGAAACTCCGGCTGATTTTCAATTTCTTCCCGCATCTTTTCGGCAAAATCTGGATATTTTAATAAAAGCTCCAAATTTTTATCGACTGTCTCACGTGAAAGCTTAATCTTTTTCCAATCACTATCATTCAGCACCGACACTGGTGCCACTGCTGGACATTTATTAAAGCACAGTTCTTTTACGATGGGGAAAAAACTCTGAACGGGTGCTGTCAATAATTCTTCCAAATTATATCGAAGATCATATACTAATATATTCCCATTTCTCCCGCTCGTCAACGGGAAAGCTACCGTGGTTTTATTGAATTCACTTGGATACCTTCCCGAAGCATATACGAACGGTTGCTTATTATCGAGATTGACCAATTTTTTTACTTCATTTTTATTTCGCATTTTTAATAAATAGTTAAATAATTTTGGTTGTTTTTCTTGAACCATCTTTGCTACTGCAATCGTAGCAAAAACATCAGACAAAGCATCATGTGCGTGCTCATGACTTAGTCCATTTAATTTTGTTAATAATTCCAGGCGGTTCGTCGGTTTGCCATCTTCCGTAACCGGCCAGTTGATTTTTTCTGGACGCAATGCCCGAGTCAATCTCACCACATCTAACATATCCCATCGGCTACGCCCATCTTTCCACTCCCACTCATACGCATCATAAAAATTTCGCCACAAAATTGCCCGCATAAATTCATCATCAAATCGTACTGTATTATAACCAACTGCGATAGTATCTGGTGTAAAAATCTCTTCTATGACATATCGACAAAAAGCAGTCTCACCCATACCATCTATCAAAGTTTGTTGTGGCGTAATCTTAGTCACCATAATTGCACTCGGACTTGGCAATACATCGTCCGTCATTCTTACTAAAATATTTACTGGTTCACCAATTGGATTTAATTTCATATCGGTCCTTTGACCGGCAAATTGCATTATCCGATCTACGCGTGAATTTAAGCCTGACGTCTCTAAATCATAAAAGAAAAATGTATTTTTATCTATCATTCTTATTCTCCTTCCGCCCACCGTTAAAAATATTTAATTTATCGCGACACACAACGAACAGAAAGACCAAGAATATAAGGAGCGACAGATTGAGGCGTCATAACAGATGTATCAAACATCAACGCGCCTGGAGCTTCATCACCATAAGACCAAGTCGAAGACCAATAGCCACCAGTCTGTCCCAATCCATCCAAAGCTCCCGACCAAAACCCACTAGGCATAAAATATACCGGTGGAAGATTAATAGTATCAACTGTATAATTATTGTTAATCAAACCATAAAATGATCCTGTACTAGTACCACTTTTAGGTAATGTCCAGCCAGCCGGACAAATAGATTGGTTCGCATCCCCACCCCCCATAAAACCATAGTCTTCCGATGCTATCGCCGCGAACCAATTATAGTAATTACCAACATGAAAGTGCCCATTTAAGCATATCGCCCCTTCACCAAAAAAACACACATCGCCAGGATTATAAGACTCTACGCTTGAAGCAAACCATGTATTGCTACCGATAATATATGTATCATTCAAAGAATCGCTCCATCCCACCGGCACGTCAGTATTTGTACTATTGTAATCAAAAGTTGAATCTATATCGTGATCTAAGTTTTGCGTCATCCAACATTTCCCATCCACCAGTTTGGCAATCCAATAAACTTTATGATCTCTTTCATCGATCACCTGGAGTTGCTCATCAGTCGCCTCCACCGCATTACAGATGTTAGTATTCATATCTTGCATCTTATAATAACCATTTAACATTGTCTTATTAGCATTAGCATAAGCCATCGCAAGAGTAGTTGGCATCGGAGTGGCCACTAAAGTAAAGTTTACGACATTGTTATAAGTACCAGCAATCTGATTCGCATCGGCTTTTGCTGCAATTTTGAACTTAATGGCATCACCCGCGCTACTAGCTACCGGTCCACTAGAGGTTTTTAGAGTTGCAATATTAGTGGTATCATCCCACAACGGTAAACCATTATAATTAGCCCAAGTGGTACCATTATTGGTTGAATAAGAATATGCCCATGTATTAGGAGACAAACCTGCGCTAGTGGTAACAGTAGGCGTAGTACTGTAATCTATACTACTAAATTTAGCGGTCTGGTTAACGTCATTATGAATAAGATTTCGTGTATTATAAGTCGTACTATTTCCTACTGTAGCGTTCAATGTATAACCATTGACACTGTTAGTCAAAATGTTTACCGTGATAATATTAGAGTCCGCCGCCGTACTCGGAGTCAAGTTATTGATAACAAGATTGCTAGGGGAAAGATTTAATTCAATAGACGAATTAAAAGTAAAATTAACACCGATATTGTCTTGGTAAGTTAACGCAAACGCTTGATCAGTCATTAATACTATCATTAATATTATCACTAACAACATTAAGCCCAAAATTGCTATCTCAACTTTTTTCTTCACGGCACGCCCGTCCATGACCATTATTATATCATAAGAACTATAATCGCAAAATGCTTTTTAAGTCCTTCCTAAGATTATAATTACTCACTCATCGTGTCATAATCTATACCATAATAGGCATACTGAAGTTTCGTGTAAGCTTCTTCAAGCTCGTTCGTAAGTACCGCAAGCGAACCTTCCTTCGCTTTCGTCATAATCATAAATTTAAGCGGTTTGTTGTACCCACCACAAATCTCCATTTGATCTTTATAAGCCAGCTCGCCCGCAATTGTTATTTCACGAATACCGCCTAGCTTCATACCTTCTACACCTAAATTCCATCCTTCAATCATACCAAGTGAAGCATCGAGAATCCGCGCAAAACCAGTTGGATTATCATTATCATCAAATGATGAATCAAACACCGATTCATCCGCACACCACCCCACATAATAAGCTAGATAATTGGTGTCATTTTCTGCCAATTCTCGCCCTGAACCAACTTCAAGATCTCGTGTTTGCACACCACCATTATTTGCTGACGCTTCGTTATAAGCCTTTATTTCTGATTTATATTTAATAAACTTATCAAAATCACTCTTAGTCGCTTCCTTAAACTCGGCCTCTTTTTCATTATAGCTATCTTCATACCTAGCAATCTTTTCTTCACTAATCATAGAATCGCCTGTACTACCAGAACTATCTTTACTTCCGTTCAAAATAATTGCTACATAGCTTGCAATAATTGACCCGAGCATCAATATCGCAATTATTATAATTACCACCCGTTGCCCTGTACTGGTTTTTAACTCTTTTTCATTCATAATGTAACTATTGTAACACAAAAAAATAACCCCCGTAGGGGGTTATTTTTATTTAGTTTTATTTTCAGGTTTCTTCAAAATTGCAACTTTTTTAAAAGAACCACCTGCTTTTTTTATAGCCGCAATCGCCGATTTTGAAGCAAATTGCGTCTCAAGCTCAATTTTAGAAGTGAGTTCACCACGAGTAATAATCTTTACCTTAACGAATGGTGAAGAAATTAATGTTGCTTCCGCAAGCGTAAAATTATCAACTTTGCCTTTGAGCTCATTCAACCTATCCGTGTAGACCACTTCAGCTTTTGCACGAAAAGATTTAAAACCTTTAAGCTTTGGTATAGCCTGCATAATCGCACGTTGACCACCCATAAAACCTGCCGGCATCTTAGAATGACCAGTACGAGCTTTTTGACCTTTGGTGCCACGACCAGCAGTCTTACCTTGACCAGCCGAAATACCACGACCCTTACGTGATGGACGTGTATTTTTCGTCACTGCTAAATCATTGTATTTCATTATTTCTTCTCCCCTTTCTTGGCCGACTTAATTGCAGGCTTCTCAGCTTTCGTCTCAATCTTTTTGCCACCATTCCACTCCTTGCGCGGCACCTGTTGGCGAAGTCCTTCAATCACCGCATAGGCAATGTTAACTTTATTGGTCGAACCGAGTGATTTTGAAATCAAATTTTTTACTCCAGTAAGACCCATAATTGAACGTACTGTGCCACCAGCAATAATTCCAGTACCAGGAGCAGCCGGTTTCATCAAGATATCTGCACCCGTCACCTTGGTCCGAGTTTCATGGCAAATAGTCTCGCCATCCATATTGAAAGTTACCATTGATTTCTTGGCTTTTGAAGTAGCTTTCGCTACTGCAGTTGTCACATCATTACCCTTTGCAACACCAATACCGACTTTATTTTTGTGATTCCCCACCGCAACTAATGCTTTAAATCGCATTCTGCGACCACCAGCTACTGTACGGGATACTCGATCCACCGCTATGGTGATATCGTCAAATTCTTTTGGACCAGCTTCTGCACGTACTCGATCACGACGATTTTTCCGTTCCATCTTTCGCCCAGAAATATCGCGTATGTCTTTTTTTGCCGCCGTCTCATCCGTCATCTTAAGTGTACCGGATTTATTAATTACTCTTGGGGCTTTTTTATCAGTTTCTGGCATAATTAAAACTCCAATCCTTCTTTGCGTGCTGCTTCAGCAAGAGCTGACATTCGCCCCGCATATAATTTAGAACCACGATCAAATACGACCTTTGAAATTTTCGCGGTTTTTGCCTTTTTAGCAATTTCTGCACCAATCTTTGCAGCTTTCTCGGTTTTATTACCAGTCATTTTACTGCCAACCGTCGTAGCATAGACCAAAGTCATTTTCTTATCATCATCAATAATTTGCGCCACAATATGTTGATTGCTAAAATGTACCGTCAAACGCGGCCGCTTCGCCGTACCGTGGATTTTAGCGCGCGTTCTTTTTGCTCTAAAAATCTTATTCATTATTTCTTACCCGCCTTTCCAGCTTTACGAAGAATCACCTCGTCCACATATTTAATGCCTTTACCCTTATATGGTTCAGGTTTCTTTAGTGCACGAATTTCCGCAGCTACCTGACCGACTTTTTGTTTGTCGATACCAGAGACTGTGATTTCCATTTTGTTGGTAGTAAGTTGTACTCCTTCAGGAGCCTTGTATTTCACTGGGTGTGAAAATCCAAGTGCCATTTCGATCTCCTGGCCACCACCAGAAAGTCGAAAACCTACACCGTTAATTTCTAGTTTTTTCTCGTAACCTTTAGTCACGCCTTTTACGGCATTATTAAGTAATGCCCTTTGAAGTCCGTGCCAAGCTCGAGATTTTGGTTCGTCATCCTCACGGGTAACTGTCGCCAAAGTGCCTTCGACTGTTGTTTTAGTCTTAGGCTGCACCGGAACGATGAGTTGACCCTTCGGGCCTGCGACAGTAATTTCTTTGTCGCCGACCGTGATTGTCACTCCCGCCGGAATTTCGATGGGTTGTTTTCCGATACGACTCATATCTTTCCTTTTATATTAATATTATCTCTACCATTATACCACAGATTACTATAAAAGTAAAGTCATCGTAAGCTTATATAAACAATTCACCACCATTTTATGAATCGCACTGCGCCAATAAGTGTCATCATCGTCATTAACCCAACTATCGTCGCCGCTATGCCTAAAGCATTCTATTTTGTTGGTTTAGCTGCTGATGCCAAATTCACTGGCAAAAGCCCCACCGTAAGAAGAATCCCTAACACACAGGTCAGGGCTTTCTTCAAAAAAGTCTTCACACTCTTCATAAAGGATTGCACCTTCCTTTTTAAAAATGTTTATATCTTTAGATTAACGAATCCCAAATCAAAAGTCGAGCATAAGCATAAAAATATCACTATATATTATATATAGTGATATTTTAGCGTAAAGCGGTCAAAAACCTTACCAAACTTTTACTAGAATTTCGCCACCAAGGTGATTTTTCTTAGCTTCACGTCCAGTCATAAGACCTTTTGAAGTTGACACAATCACCATTCCACGACCAGATTTTACTACCGGCAAATCTTTTGCTGCAGTATAAACTCTCCGTCCTGGTTTTGAAACTTTAGTAATCTCGTTAATTTTTGCGTTAGCCCCAGCTTCGTTAATAATAATTTTAAGCATTCCCCGTGGCTCACCTTCAACAACTGCAAAGCTCGCAATATAACCATTCTTGACCAAAACTTCTACTACACCAGCTTTAAGCTTAGAAGTAGGAACGAGAATTACATTTTTTCCAACGTTCACCGCATTACGAATACGTGTGATAAGGTCGGCAATTTGATCTGTAGATTGTAATGACATATTTTTCTCCTTTCTCCTACCAGCTACTCTTGGTTACACCAGGAATTTCACCTTTAGAAGCTTTTTCCCGGAAGTTAATACGTGATAATCCAAATCGGCGCATATAACCACGTGGACGACCATCCAACATGTCGCGATTTTTGAGTCGTGTTACCGAACTATTACGCGGCAACTTTTGCAAGCCTTCAAGGTCGCCTGCAGCTTTAAGCTCAGCACGCTTGGCTTGATATTTTTCGTACATTTTACGTCGTTTTTCGTCACGGAGGACGGCAGATTTCTTAGCCATTATTTAGCCTCCCGAGTAAACGGCATTCCGAAGAGTTCTAGCAATTTAGTGCTTCCTTCCTTTGAACCATTTTTAATAATAAACGTGACTTCAAGACCATGCAAAACCGCCGCATCTTCGAAAGTAATTTCCGGAAATACAGTTTGTTCTTTTAGTCCCAAGTTGTAATTACCTTGCTTGTCAAAAGCATTTCTCGACACACCATGAAAATCACGCACATGTGGCAACGCGATATTAATTAACCGATCGACAAACTCATACATCTTATCATTCCGAAGAGTCGTGAGATAACCAACCGGCGCACCCATACCCTTACGGATTTTAAAGGTTGCAATCGATTTCTTAGCGAGCCTCGAAGTTGGTGCTTGACCAGTAATTTTAGCCAATGTTAATTCTACTGTTTCGGTGAATTTCTTATCTTCGCGTTTCTTGCCCACACCAGAAGAAACAATTACCTTCTTAAGCTCTGGAACTTGGTTGATGTTTTTAAGACCTAGCTCCTTCATTAACTTCGCCTTGAGCTCTGTATTATAGAGAGCTTTGAGGCGTGGTTGTGCTTTAACTGCAGCTTTAGTAGTTTTTTTAGCTGTAGCCTTGGCAGCCGTTTTCTTTTCCGCCATTATTTAGCTCCTTTCTTTACCTTAGCGTCTTTTTTACTTGCAGATTTGTCAAGTTTTTTCACGGATGACTTCACGAATTTTGCCGCTTCAACTAGCTTCAAATTCGACAAATCAATTCCTACATGAATGGTTTTCTTGCCACCAGTAGGGTTGGTGTATGATTTTCGCATGTGACGCTCAATTACACCAACCCCCTCTATCATAGCTTTACCATTCTTGCGATCGATCTTTACAATCTTCGCTTCAGTGCCCTTATGATTGCCCGCAATAATTCGGACTTTATCATTTGCTTTCAGATTCTGTGCCATTTTAGAGTACCTCCGGGGCTAAGCTAATAATCTTCGTAAACCCAGCATCACGAAGCTCACGCGGGATCGGACCAAACACACGCGTACCACGTGGAGTCTTATCTTCATTCACTAAAACTGCGGCATTTTCATCAAAACGAATCGTTGAACCATCTGGACGACGAATCGGTTGTACTGTACGAACAATCACTGCCTTTACTACGGCTTTTTTCTTGACGCCACCAGTCGGAGACGCATCTTTTACTGAGCAGGTCACAATGTCGCCAACTCTAGCATATCTTGCCCGTGTGCCACCAAGCACCCGGATTACTCCAAGCTCTTTAGCACCACTATTGTCGGCTACCTTTAATCTAGTTTCTTGTTGTATCATTTTACTCTTCCCCCTTTTCAGCTTCTTTTTCAGACTCTTTTGCGGCCTTAGTTTTAGCGATTTCGTCAGCTCCAACCTTTTCTGGAAGATCGACTGTATTTATATCATCTTTTAACTCAACTACACCACGAGACTTTTCAAGAATTTTCGTGAGTGTATAAGCTTTGGTCTTTGACAAAGGTCGAGTCATCACAATTTCTACGCGATCTCCTACTTTTGCTTCATTTTTTTCATCGTGCGCAGTGTATTTACGAGTCTTCGTATACTGTTTACGATAAAGCGGGTGGGTTTCCCGACTAACGATGGAGACGGTAATGGTCTTATCGCGCTTGTCGGAAGTCACAGTTCCTACTAAAGTGTGTGCCATCTTAAAACTCCTCTTTCTTTATAATTTTACATTTTACTGGTAACTTATGTGACGCAAGACGCAAGGCTTCTTTGGCTTGTTCATCGGTCACATCAGCGATTTCAAACATTACTGTACCAGCTTTCACTTTTGCTACGAAAAATTGTGGCTCGCCCTTACCAGAACCCATCTTCACATCCAACGGTTTCTTAGTTACTGGTGTATGTGGGAAAATTCGAATCCAAATTTTACCACCACGTTTAATATAACGAGTGATTGCTTGACGAGCGGCTTCAATTTGACGCGAATTAATTCTTTCATTGTCAAGTGACATCAAACCGTAATCACCAAACGCCACAGTGTTGCAACGTGTTGCAACGCCTTCATTTTTACCTTTACGCACCTTGCGATGTGCTGTTTTTTTAGGAAGTAAAATAGCCATTTTATTTCTCCCCTTTATAAATCCAAACTTTCACGCCGACGATACCAGCAATAGTTGGTGCGTGATGGCAGTAAAAATCAATATCTGCACGAAGTGTATGTAGAGGCACGGAACCTTCGATGAACTTTTCGCGGCGTGACATTTCTGCGCCATTCAAACGTCCAGAAACTTCGATACGTACACCTTTTGCGCCTGCATTCATTGAAGACTGCAAAGCCATCTTTACTGCACGACGAAAATTCATCCGCTTACCAAGCTGAAAACCAATGTTCTCAGCCACAAGCTTAGCTGAAAGTTCTGGTTTTTTCACTTCTTCGACATTGATCCGAATCGGACCTTCAACGATTTTTTCGAGCTCTTTTTTCAGCTCATTAATACCTGCCCCTTGCTTACCAATTACAGCACCGGCTTTTGCAGTCGAAATCGTAATTGTAGTAAGATTAGCGGAGCGTTCGATATTGATTCGCGCAATCGTTGGACGGCTTTTAAACCTTTCCTCGATTAACTCGCGAATCTTGACGTCTTCCACGAGCCAGTGACGAAAATTAGCCTTCCTAGTGAACCACTTTGAAGACCAATCTTTGCTGGTCTGGAGACGGTAAGAGATGGGATTAACCTTTTGACCCATATTACTTTTTCTCCTTCTTCGCTTCTGCCTTAGCCGGCTTGGCCTCAGCAGCTTTTTTAACTTTCTCTTCGCCGGCGACCTCGACGAATATATTACTTGAAATCTTTTCAAATGGTAATGCCCGACCACGAGATGCTGGCTTGTAACGACGAATCCTGGTGCCCGAAGTCACAAAAATACGTGCAATCCGTATCGTTTTTGGATCAATCGAAACCTTGGAATTATTAAGCAGATTTGCATTAGCCGATTCCACGGCTTTTAACACCGCTCGAGCTGCCCGACGTGGAGTATGCTCCAAAATTACTATCGCATCCGCCACATAACGGTCACGCACCAACGACGCTACAATACTAGTTTTACGCGGTAACGAATCAATACCTTTTTCATATGCATGTGCAAAGTGAGTAGCCATAATTAGTTAGCTCCTTTCGCTGCTGCGGCTTCGGCAGCCTTTTTGCCACCATGACGCTTAAATTTACGAGTCGGCGCAAATTCACCAAGCTTATGACCAACCATGTTTTCCGAAATAAATACCGGGACATGCATCTTGCCATTATGAACAGCAATCGTTCGACCAACCATTTCTGGTGAAATCGTTGACTGTCTAGCCCAAGTCTTAATTACGGTGCGGTCTTCGCTGGAAAGTGCGGCGATTTTTTTCGCGAGTTTGTAATCCACAAATGGACCTTTCTTTAGACTCCGAGACATTATTTCCTCTTTCCTTCGTGGCGACTGCGCACGATCATTTTATTAGTTTTCTTATTATGACGAGTACGATAACCAAGCGTGAGTTGGCCCCAAGGCGTACGAGGTGCTTTACCAGAACCATGACGACCACCATCACCACCACCGTGTGGATGATCCGTTGCATTCATTACAACACCACGCACTGTTGGACGAATCCCCTTGCGACGACGTCGACCAGCAGCACCAATTTTTACGTTCTGATGCTGCAAATTCGAAACTACCCCAATCGAGGCCTCACAAGCAGTTAAAACTTTACGTACTTCACCAGATGGCATTCTGAGTGTAGCATAGCCATCTTCCTTTGCCATGAGTTGTGCGCTAGCTCCTGCCGCGCGCACCATTTGAGCACCTTTACCAGGAGTTAATTCAATAGCATAAACGAAAGTACCAACTGGGATGTTTTCAAGTGGCATTCGGTTCGAATCTTCAACCTCTACCTCATTACCAGTTTTAAAAGTCGTGCCCTTAATCATCTTGGTATCAGCAAGTACATAGTAGTAAACGCCATTTTCATCCTTAATTCGAGCAATTCGTGCTGAACGATTTGGATCGTATTCAATTTCTTCCACCGTAAAAGTCAAATTCTTCGGTAAATTATAGGTCATGATACGATAGTGTCGTTTCACTCCACCACCACGATGACGTACAGTAATCCGACCTTGATTATTCTTACCGGCTTGTTGTTTTTTCGCCTTTACAAGAGCCTTCATTGGCTTCTTTGCCGTAATCTGGTCAAAATCCTGCGTTGTCTTTTGACGTTGTGCCGGCGTAATTGGGCGATATGCTTTAATTGCCATTACTTATTCTCCTTACCTGCATTCTTGTCCGCCTTTTTAGCCTCTTTTGTGACTTTTTTGGCATCCTTTGCGCTGGTTTTATTATCTTCAGGTTCTTCAAAAACTTTAATCGAATCACCTTGCTTTAGTTTTACATATGCAAACTTCTTATCTTGACGGTGCGTAATACCAGGATAAGCATGTTTGCCTTTGCTAAATTTAGTCTTCTTGCCATCACGGATTAGCACTCTCACATCCGTCACGGTCACATTAAATTCTTTTTCGACCATCTTAGCAATCTCTTGCTTACCCATCGACTTTTTTACAGGAAAAATGTAAATTCGATTGGTCTGCTCAAGATAGCTCTTCTCAGTAGCGCGTGGCTCAAGAAGATGAAGCTTGATATCAGTACTTTTTTCTGTCATTTTACTTCTCCTCTCCTAACAACCATTTTTCGGTCGCCTTTAACGCATCTGCTGAAAACACAACCGCGTCTGCATTCATAATGTCAAAAACATTAAGATAAGTCGCCCGCACCAACTTAACGTTTGGTAAATTATTGGTCGAACGTAAAATTTCTGGGGTTTTTTCTGCCACTACCGCAAGCACGTTTTTACCTTCAAGCTTCAAATCTTTCAAAAGCTTGGCTGCTGTCTTAGTTTTACCGTCTAATTTTGTTTCAACTGGAAGCGCCATCACGGCCTTTGCCGCATTCTTCATTGATAAAGCTTGGCGTACAGCTAACAACTTAGAGCTTTTAGCTAATTTCTTAGTAAAATTCTCTTCTCCAGTACGACCAAACGCCACGCCACCATGACGCCAGATTGGGTTACGCGTAGAACCAAAACGTGCTCTACCAGTACCCTTCTGTTTCCATGGTTTCTTGCCACCACCAGAAACTTCACCGCGCTTCAAAGTCTTTGCGTGCGAACTTCTCGAATTAGCAAGATATGCATCATAAGCGAGCTTAACGAGTTCGTGATTTTCAACATCTAAACCGAAAATATCTTTATTCAAAGTCGTCATATTACTCCTTTCCCTCCACGCTCACAATACCCTTTTTCGGACCAGGCACTGCGCCTTTTAGCCCAATCAAATTATTAGCAGCGTCAATGTAAGCCACCACTAAATTCTTAACTGTTACCTGATCATGTCCCATCCGACCTGGCATTTTTTTGCCTTTAAAGACCTTTTGTGGGTACATCGAACCAATTGAACCAACCCGACGAATATTCCCCTTAAAACCGTGAGTATTGCGCGATTCATTAAAGTTATGGCGCTTTACTGTACCAGCAAAACCTTTGCCTTTGCTTGTTCCAGTCACTGCAACCTTATCCCCAATCTTAAAACTTTCAACAGTGATAACATCACCAAGTTTCACACCTTCAGGAATTACTTCAACGCGGAATTCCTTCAAAACTTTAGGGATAATATTTTCACCAGCCTTTTTAACATGGCCAGTAACCGACTTGCTCAGATTCTTACCCTGACCATAACCCACTTGCACAGCGTTATAACCATCGGTTTCGACAGTTTTAATCTGAGTCACTGTGGCTGGGCCGGCTTGCAGAATCGTAACCGGAGTTACAACACCGTCTTCGCCGATGATCTGAGTCATACCAATTTTGGTGCCGAGAATGACTTGCATCCTATTCCTTTCCTTTATTTTATTTGCACTTCTTACGCCCCTGTAAGGCGCTATGCAATTTTGCTTTTGTACACTAAGTAAAATTGCACTATTAAAACTAGACTTTTAGGCTGGTTTCCTTTAGAGACCTCTCCTTGTGTCTAGATAACCTCTTCATTTTATCATACTTTTTATCTCAAAGCAACCCCTATATTTAAAGAAAATTAAAATATATCAATCTTGCCTAACGCACAGACGAATCGCAAAAGAAAAAACAAAAAAACGCTTGCGTGGCACCGCTACGCCCTAACGAGCAACACAACGCAAGCTCCTTCCGCCGTTGCGGTTGCTCTGGTTCGCTGGGTACAACCCGCTGGAACTGTAGTACAGGTTGAAAGCATTCGAACCTGACACTGCCGAGCCAGACCAATAGTGGCCGAGCGAGGCAAAACTGTACAACGTAGTACCGTTGACGAAGCCAGGACGGGCAAAATAATAAGGTGAGCTCTCTATCTTATTAAAGCCGCCAGACTTATAACCTACGTTTACAGCGGAAGAGCCACTACCGTTATCAGTACCATTCGCAATGTTGGCAGCTGAAAGTAAGGTATTAAATGTTGATCCATTTGTACCATCTGGGCCTGCTGGTAATCTCCAGCCAGCTGGACAGACGGAGTTAGCGGCAGTAGCATATTTAGTAGTGATTGTTGAAGAGTCATTCGAAGCAACAGCTGCAGTCCAATTGTAATAGTTACCAATATGATTATGATCACAAGTTACAGCATCTTTTGCGGTAACACAGGCAGCTCTAGTAGCATAAGGTGTACCTTGAACAACATATTCTGTACTACCTTCCGCCATGTAAGGATAAGTATTAGAATCAGACCAACCAGAGACTGAAGAATAGGCGAAGTTAGGAATAGTGGCAGGTGTACCAGTGATGGTGGCGTTACCACTTGGAGTCCAAGTAATAACACCGTTAGCATCAGTACTATAACCATTACTATAGATACCACTACCAGCAGTGTTTAGATCAGTGTTTTGTGAAGTGAGAGCAGTAGTGCCAGTGCAGCCAATGCAGAGGTCTAAGTTTTGTGTCATCCAGACATTGCCATCGTCCAATTTAGCTACATAATATTCTTTATTATCGCGCTCATCCACTACTTTGTAAGTCTCTCCGTCCAACATGGTATCTTTCCACAAAGCTACGCTTTGCATTGTTAAATCATCCGAGATTGAACTGCCCGAAGGATGTATTAAGATATATTTTACTTGCCCAACGTAAGTCCCCGCTGGTTGAGTTGATGAAATATAAGCGTTATAAGTCGTCTTCACTGAAGAACCAGTAGTAGCATCCGTTACCGAACCAAAAGAAGCCACCCTGGTATATTGGCTTGGCACCACATGTGGACTATCAAAACTATTTTGAATCGACGGCACTGTTGTGCCTTCGCTAATCGCCGATACCTGCATCGACCATTTCGAAGCGCCACCTGTACCTGTACCCGTTGCGATGTCATAATTCGTACCCAAAGAATCACTATGTAAGACTGTAGTTCCCACCGTATCTTGACCATAGCCCACCGCATAAATAGCAAATCCGCTCGAATCATTACATCTCGCATTAAGTGTCGTATCACCAATCCCATTCACACTCTGACCATTATTAATCGTAGCGGTATGCGCCGTATTGACCGTGCCCACAAGCGAACAAGAAGCCGCCACCGTCACCGATGCTGAACTCGAAACTGCAGACGACGCCCTCACTCTCGGCAACATTTGACTCGCCCCAGCCACAATCGTCACGCTCACTGCAACTACCAGTATCGCAAGATATCTTTTGTTATACATTTCACCCATCATTTCATTCACTACTATTCATGATATCATTCATTTTTTATTAACACAAGCCTTTTCACAATCTCAAATTATTATTTTTTTCTTCTTATGTTTTTTAATCATTAATCCGACACCGTAAATAATTATACCTAGCGTTACCACTATCATCGTCATAAACCACACCGGACAAGACACCACCAACCTAGTGTTATAAGACATTTGTCCAAGATACGAAACACTCTGGGTTACTTCATATAACCCCACCGGTGACACCGAGGTAATATCTCGAGTAATCAACCGTTCGGTCTCTGGCATCATCACTTCTTCAATGGTCGAATCATACCCCTCTTCGGGGTAAAGCTGTGCTCCGTTCAAAAAATTTTTCACCACAACCTTAATTTCCGCCGACTCATGTACATTGCCATCATTTCTTAATTTTGTACTGACTTGTATCGGAAGTGTCGTCACAAATCCCGGAATCTCATTTACTATGATTTCACCACCCCGCCGAATTTCGCCATTCACCCGAGCATAGACAACGCTGGCCATCTCATAGATATTCTTAATATTAAGCCCGCCCATATTCGAACTATCCCGCTCATCCGTTCCTACTGTAATAACCGCATACTGACCTCCACCAGCCACATTTTCTGGTACTTTGATAGTATAATAGATTTCTTTACTCGTATTTGGCGCCAAAATCCCTAGCGGCTCATCAATCGTAATCCAATCTACGATCTGCGAACGTTCCGTTCGTGTTGTCAGATCCGCCACATAATCTGTACCTACTACATTATAAGGCCCCACGCTCACCTTATAAGAAAGCGCCCCCTCTGCGTCTAATGGGTTGGCAATTACAATCTTCCCGTGATATTCTTCGCCCGGTTCAAGTAACAATTTGCTACTCATTGGCGTAATTACGAGGGTGCTTTTATTTCCTCGAGCCATCTCATCACTCATCTCTTTCTCATCATACCATATTTTTGATGGCTTTTGCTATTTTGCTTCTAAGTACGTCTCAATAAAACCATTAATTCTACCATCTAAAACCGCCTCAGGGTCAGTTTCTTCATAACCCGTTCGCGTGTCTTTTACTAATTTATATGGTTGCAAAACGTAATTTCGAATTTGTTGCCCCCAACCAGCTGATTCACCTGCCCGTAATTCTCCAATTGTTTCCGCATGTTGCTCTAGTTGCATCTGTACTAATTTGCCTCGTAAAATCTCCATCGCTTTTTCTTTATTTTGAAGCTGCGAACGTTCATTTTGGATCGCCACCACTGTATTGGTTGGAATATGCGTAATCCGAACTGCCGAATTGGTTGTGTTCACCGACTGCCCACCATGCCCACCACTATGATAAACATCGATGCGTAAGTCTTTATCATCTATCTGTACCTCTGTATCTGCTTTTATCACCGGCAAAACTTCCACGAGCGCAAAAGAAGTTTGACGTAAATTTTGCGCATTAAACGGTGACAATCGTACCAATCGGTGCACTCCATGTTCTGACTTTAATACACCATACGCCCCTGCACCTGTAAAATCTCTGGCCACCCCGCTTACTTCATATACTGCGGTTTTGATACCCGCCTCCTCACCAACCGTGCGCTCCAAACATACTGCTTTTAAGCCTTCTCTTTCAAAGAATCGTAGATACATCCGTTCAAGTATCGAGGCCCAGTCCATTGCTTCTGTTCCACCCGCTCCAGCCGTAATTCGCACTATTGCGTCTTTAGTATCATACGGACCTTGGAATCTCAAAGCTTTTTTTAATTCTACGAATTGAGCCTCCATCCCATCAATTTGCCCACCAATTTCCGCTTTTAAGTCCTCGTCCGAAATTTCAATCAATTCATCCAAATCATTGATTTGTGTTTTTAAAAGTTCCCATGGCTGTGTCTCTTCTTGCAATCTTGCTAATTCTTGGTTTTTTTCTGTTGCTTTCTGAACGTCTTTCCAAATATCCGGCTCCGCCACTTCTTTTTCTAGTTGTCCTAATTGCTCTAACTTTTCTTTGATTGTTAATTTTTCATAAACTTTCAAAAAATCATCTTTTAAAATCTTCAGTCGTCGCTGTAATTCTTGCATATAAACATTATATAATAAAAACGGCCCTTACGGGCCAGTTTTTATTGTGTGAGGTGCCAGGCAAGATTGCTCGAGTTGAATTCAAGCGTCATCCTTTCCCGACCAACGAGCACATCGAAAATATGCAATGCCACTCCACTCGCAAAACGAATTTGCGTTCTGAGGAGCTCTGTTACCTCGGTTTCGCTTTCCCCTTGTCGCCTAAAAGAAAGTGGCTGACAAGGTGTCATTTCGTAACCGAAAAGTGCCATTACTTCGACACGCTCTTTATTGTTTTTGTTAAAGTTTTTCATAAAGACTCCTTAAATTAAATTTGTAGAGTCATTTATGTGAGCCTATTATTCGGCTCGTAGTTACAGGCATAAATGACGATACCTGCAACCGAAAACTTTTCTCAATGCCAGTGACCTAGGTATAGCACGAGCAATTTAATTATAGCATAAAAAATGGTATAATTTCCGAATGAATATCTGGGATAAATTACCAAAACCGTTTTTGATTCTTGCACCGATGGAGGGTGTAACAGATATTATTTTTCGTCAAGTTATCGCTCGTGCTGGCCGACCGGATTTATTTTTTACAGAATTCACCAACGTTTCATCCTATGCTTCCGAAAAAGGTCGCACCAATGCACTAGAAAGGCTCGAAATCGCCCCTACCGACTCCCCCATCATTGCCCAAATTTGGGGTAAAAATCCCGAACATTTTTCGGAATGTACTCAGGCGCTCTCTTCTCTTGGTTTTTCTGGTGTAGATTTAAATTTTGGTTGTCCCGACAAGCACGTCAACAAAGCTGGCGGCGGTGCCGCTATGATTAAAACTCCAGCTCTTGCTGTAGAATGTTTCAGAAATGCCCAAAAATCCACCCAGCTCCCTGTTTCCATCAAAACTCGCCTCGGCTGGTCTAGTCCTCAAGAATTTCAAACCTGGTTGCCCATTTTACTCGCCGAACATCCCGCTGTTCTCACCGTGCACCTCCGCACTAAAAAAGAAATGAGTAAAGTCCCCGCTCATTTTGAATTCATCCCAGAAATCATTAAACTCCGAAACGACATCAGCCCTCAAACTAAACTTATTGTCAATGGCGATATTAAAGATCGTGCTCACGCCTTAGAATTACACCAAAAATATCCTGAGGTTGACGGCTTTATGATTGGCCGTGGCGTCTTTGCTAATCCTTACTGTTTTACTAGCCACACTCCTACTCGTGACGAATTAATGGAACTCTTAAAACTCCATCTTAATCTCTATGAAAAACAATCGTCAAAACATTCCATTTCTTATGAACCCCTAAAACACTTTTTCAAAATCTACATCAATAATTTCCCTGGTGCAAAAGAACTCCGCACTAAACTCATGGAAACCCACTCCGTCGCCGAAGCTCGTGCTATAATAAAGTCATGAAAATTGCATTACTCGGCTACGGCAAAGAGGGAAAGTCGACCGAAAATTATTTCAAAAAACATTACAAAGATGTTGAGATCGACATTTTCGAAAATTTCACTCCAACCGAAATCCAAACCAAAGATTTCTCAACTTATGATTTAGTTTTTCGTAGCCCCAGTGTCCCACCATTACACCTACCAAACGAATCCAGCGTTACTAAATATTTTTTTGACCACTGCCCTTGCCCCATCATCGGCGTCACCGCCACCAAAGGCAAAGGTACTACCTGCTCTTTCATTAAGTCTCTCCTCGATTCTCTCGACGAAAAAGCCCATCTCGTCGGCAATATCGGTTCTCCAGCTATTGATATTTTAGACGAACTTGATCAAAATTCCGTTGTTGTTTACGAAATGTCCAGTTTTCAGCTTTGGGATCTCCAAAAGTCCCCTCGCGTTGCCGTTCTCGGCCAACTTGAACCTGATCATCTCAATATTCATAAAAACTATGGAGACTACCTTGGCGCCAAAGCTAATATCACCAAATATCAAACCGCAAACGATTATTTAGTTTACTATCAAGAAAACCCCGAAACCGTCAAAATCGCCAAAACTTCTCTCGCTCACAAAGTCCCTTACCCTTTTAAAATTTCATCCGAGGTGGCATCCGCTATTAAACTACCCGGCAACCACAACAAGGACAATGCCCTTGCCGCTATTGCCGCTGTAGCCAGCTTTAAAAATATCTCGCCAGACGAATTTCTAACCAATTTTCAAACCCAAATCATTGAAGGTCTCAAAAATTTCAAAGGCCTCCCTCACCGTCTCGAATTTTTACGTGAGCTAAATAACGTCAAGTACTACGACGATAATTTTTCCACCAACCCTTCCTCTACCCGCGTCGCAATTAATGCTTTTCCCAATGATAATCTCGTTGTTATTCTCGGTGGACGCGATAAAACCGAAAACGCCGATTTGCCAGAAATTTACGAACTTCTCCAAGCTCCTCAAGTCAAAAATGTCATTCTAATCGGCGAATCCGGTCACGCTCTTGCCAAAAACTATCAAGACGATCGTTTTATTATCGCTGAATCTCTAAAAGAAGCTATTAATATTGCTCGTCAAAAAGCCGAAAGCATCACCCCCGCTATTATCCTCATGTCGCCCGCCGCCGCTTCATTTGATATGTTTGAAAACGTCTACGACCGCGGCGACCAATTTAAAAATTCAATCTCGTCTCTAAATTAGAAATAAACGCTTTCTCGGCTGACGACACAGCCGCAAAACCTTTAACTCCTGACCCCGCAAATTCCCGCGCTAACTCTACCATCTTAAACTTGTCAATTCCCTTAATTAAATTCGGCATATTATCATACCGCTCTACTGTTTCGTTCGTAAAATACCCATCTGCATAATAATCTGCAATCTGTCCCACTGTCTGCGCTCCCATCTGGAATCGCCCCAATGCATACGATTTTGCCGCCTCAAAATCCACATCCAATATTTCACCATTTAAAGATTTCATTAGTTCCGTTTGTATCAGCTCAAACAAAGCATCCGCATTTTCTACATTTACCTCTCCATCAAAATCCCAATACGAGCTCGTCGCATTACTAGCCACAGATGAACCCACTCCATACACTAACCCTCGCTTCCGCGCCGCTCCAAAAATCTTTGAATTTGTTGTCCCATTTAAAATATGATTAAGACAATTCATCGCAAACACCTCGTTTGGCTCCAAATGCCGCGGCGTTACCAACGAAAATCCAAAAGTAATGTTCGACGCATCTTTCCGCCGTATCGACACCGCCTCTGACGAGTGCAAATCTGCCACCGGTATTTCAAACTTTTCCCCTTCTTTCAAATTCCACTCGTCTAGCATCTTAATTATCTTGTGCCTTCGTCCCCGAATCCGCCCAGCAATAATAAAAAGCATGTTTTTTGCTGTATGCGTTCGTCGATAATGCTCCCGAATATCTTTAAGCTCAATATTTCTAATTGTCTCCAACCGTTCTGGTAAAGCCAAAATATCCTCTCCTACCGCCTGTTGTACTCGCGGCCACAAAAGTCGATAATAATCATTCATATACCCTGTAAGCTCCGAACGTACATTTGATTTTTCGCTTTTTAGTTCCTCTTCGTTGAATTTCGGTTCACAAATTGATACTCGCTGAAGTTCCATAATCCGTTCCCATTCAAAATCCGCACACTCTGTTTCGTAACACACCGAAATGTCACTCGTCCAAGCATTATGATAAGCTCCATTTTTAGTAAACTCCGCCTCAAAAGTCTGTTCGTCTTTGAACTTGCCATTTGCACCAAACGCTAAGTGCTCCACTACATGGGGTATTTCGTAAACATCCTTATTCTTAGCATAAAGCATCCCCGCCCGAAATTGAATTCTCGTTGACATCACGCTCGCACCAGGAATATCCACAAGCAATCCTTTTGCTCCGTTTTTTAGCGTAATTTCCTCCACTGAGTGCTTCATATGGCTTGACTTTTTAAACCATTTATGCTATAATAAGCCTATTGGTCTATCTACGACCTTTCTTTCGTGATTTTTTCTTCTTTTTCTTGGCTGCCTTCTTTGAACTAGATTTTTTTGGCACCGATCTTAAGCCTGGTGTTTTTTTCTTAAATTCTTTGTCTAGATTTTTTTCGCCCGCTGAAACTTCGTTAACACCCCGCTCTACCTGGCCTTCCGCCATCTTGGTCAATTCTGATTCATATTCTTCGCCGTCTGTTACGCTATCGGCTCTCGCTTCCGCCGGCGTAATCGAAAGCAAAATTTTCAAAACCTCTTCGCGTAAATTCCTTTGCAGGCCATCAAATAATTTTTGCGACTCACTTCGATATTCTACTAAAGGATCTCGTTGTCCCACCGAGCGCCAATGAATTCCTTCGCGCAAATGTTGCATATTTTCTAGATGTTGCATCCATAATGTATCTAACACTTTAAGATACACCTCGCGCTCCACCTTCCGCATTGTCTCCTCGCCAAATTCCACCTCTTTAGCATGATAAGCTTCCTCTACTGCTTCTAAAGCCAACTTTTCTCGGTCTTTTTCCTTACGCATCAACCCAATTTCGTGAATTAAATCATCATCAAAATCAAATACTGCTTTAAATTCTGCGTCGAAGTTTTTGTTAACTCGCGATGAAAATTCCGTCAACATTTTTACTTCTTCACGCATTAGTCGCTGAATCTCTGGGAAAATCTCTTCGCCATCCAAAATTTTACGTCGCATCATATAAACCACCTTACGGTGGCGATTGATTACGTTATCATATTGCACCACGTTTTTACGCGAATCAAAGTTAAAGCCCTCAATCCGCTTTTGTGCCGCCTCAAGTGTTTTTGAAATTGCCCTAGTTTGAATCGGCGTATCTTCATCAACACCTAATCGCGTCATCAACATCTTTACCCTATCACCCTGAAAAATCCGCATCAAATCATCTTCACAGGACACAAAAAATTGTGTCGTACCCGGATCCCCCTGCCGTCCACCACGACCACGCAACTGATTATCTACTCGCCTGGAATCATGTCGCTCCGAACCGATTACCACAAGACCACCCAATTCGCGCACACCTTCACCAAGCTTAATATCAGTACCACGACCAGCCATGTTGGTAGCAAGTGTAATTGCCCCCTTTTCACCAGCTTTTGCAATAATCGCCGCTTCGCGCTCGTTATTTTTGGCGTTCAAAATTTCATACGGCAAACCAAATTGATCTAGATATTTTGCAATCTCCTCATTGTTTGCAATTGAGCCCGAACCTATCAAAACCGGTTGACCTTTTTCGTGATATTTTGCAATCTCCGTCGCAATCGCCTTAAGTTTTCCAGCCTTAGTCTTGTAAATTAAATCATCTTTATCTACGCGCGCAATCGGCTTATTCGGTGGAATTTGAATAACATCCAAAGCATAAATCTGCTGGAATTCTTCTGCCTCAGTGAATGCCGTACCTGTCATACCGGATAATTTTTTGTATAAACGGAAAAAATTCTGGAACGAAATCGTTGCGAGCGTCATTGATTCTTGTTTTACCGCCACGCCCTCCTTGGCTTCAATCGCCTGATGTAAACCTTCGTTATAACGTCGCCCCTGCATCAACCGTCCAGTATGTTCATCAACAATGATCACTTCGCCAGAATTTGTGACTACATAGTCTTTATCACGTTTAAATACAATCTCCGCCCGAATCGCCTGCTCAAGATGATATACCAAGCGAGTATTTTTCGTGGAATACAAATTATCCACCCCCAAAATCTCCTGAACTTTTTCAATGCCTTTGTCAGTCAAAGTTACGCTTCGTCGCTTTTCGTCAAAAATATAATCTTCCGGAGTTAATCTATCTGCCACCTTAGCAAACTGATAATAAGCCTCTGGGTTGTCTCCAGCCGGCGCTGAAATAATTAATGGCGTCCGCGCTTCGTCAATCAAAATCGAATCAACCTCATCTACAATTGCAAAATTTAGCTCCCTCTGACGCAAATATTGCACTTCACTTGCCATGTTGTCGCGCAAATAATCAAAACCAAATTCATTATTGGTACCGTAAGTAATATCCGCATTATAGGCTTCTTTTCGTGTCGCCGGACGAAGGTGCGAAAATCTTTCATCGTCATGTTCTTCATTCACGTATTCCGCATCATAAACGAACGAGGCTTCGTTAATAATTACACCTACCGATAGACCTAGAAAATCATAAATCGGCCCATTCCAACCCGCATCACGCTGAGCCAAATAATCGTTTACCGTCACTATATGTACGCCACGACCAGTCAAGCCATTAAGATAAGCCGGGAGCATCGCTACAAGAGTTTTACCTTCACCCGTTTTCATTTCGGCTACTGCACCCTCATGAAGAACCATGCCGCCAATCAATTGTACATCATAAGGTCGAAGTCCTAACGTCCGCTTTGATGCCTCTCTTGCTACCGCAAATACTTCTGGTAAAAGCTCGTTTAAAATCTTAGTGTCATCTACTGGTGAGCGCTTTTTGCCTGTTTTGTTTATGCTTTCCTCAGTCTTGGCAGTCTTTAAAGCTTTCGCGATTTTCTTCCGGAAAATCTCCGTTTGCCCCTTCAATTCCTCATCGCTCATTGCTTCGTACTTCGGTTCAAGTTTATTAATCTCCTGCGCTCGCTTCCAGAGTCGCCTCAAAATCTTTTTCTGCGCATCACCAAAAATCCCCTGCAAAAACTTAGTCATCGCAGTTTTATCGGCCAATTTATCGGTCGGTTTTTTCTCGTGTTTCACCTTTTTTTTGACAACTTTCGCAACCTCGTCAGTTTTTTTCGTCATAAGCCTCCAAAACAGAATTATTTAACCCCCATTTTATCACATTATTTTCTCTTAATAAAGAGGTTTCGCCAACTTTTCTTCTGGCGATGTGGCTGAACTTCTAATTTATAACGTCGAATTTGCCCCGTTAGTTTCGCCTCAATTAAATCAATCCCTGCAAACATATTAGAACACTCGTCTTTGGCTGCAATTACCTTACCCCCCGGAATATCCATTGCTACTGAAATTTCGTATTTTTCACCTCTGTTTTTACCAATCTCGGCCACAATTACTTTAGCTACCACATCTTTTTTTGAACCTCGTGGTAAATAGCGATCTAATTTTCCTAACCTTTTTTCGGTGTATTTTTTAAACGACTCTTCAACTTTATAACCATTCCCAGTAATTTCAATTTTTTCAATCATATTCCTCCTTTTATAATTCTTCTTTGCCACCTAAATATGGTTGCAAAACCTTTGGCACTTTGAGTTTACCGCCTTCCACGGCGTAATTTTCTAATATCACTACTAAAGCTCGAGCTAATGGGATTGCCGTACCATTTAGAGTATGTACAAATTCCACTGCACCATCTTTTCTACGCACTCGACAATTCACCGCTCGCGCCTGAAAATCTGTGCAGTTTGAACAACTTGTAATCTCTTGATACTTTTGATTCACTGGCGACCAATATTCCATATCGTATTTTTTGGCCGCTGGCGCACCAAGGTCACCCGCCGCAATATTTATCACACGATACGGAATCTCAAGCGCCTGCCAAATCTCCTCTTCAATCGCTAAAATCTTTTCATGAATTTCTTTACTCTGCTCCGGCAAACAGAAAGCATACATCTCTAGCTTATTAAACTGATGCACCCTAAACAACCCACGTGTATATTTACCATAAGTTCCGGCTTCTTTTCGAAAACATGCCGAATAACCTGCATAAAATAATGGTAATTTATCCTCGTCAATAATCTCGTCCATATGATAGCCAGTTAGCGGCATTTCAGCTGTAGCGATCATTGCAAGGTCTTCACCTTCAATATAGTATTCATCCGATTGTTCTGAAGTCCGCGGGTTAAAACCGCACCCCTCTAATACTTTAGAAGACACCATGTCTGGTACTGTCATATAAGTAAATCCGTGCTCTAAAACTTTTGATAACCCGTACTGCAAAAGTGCATTTTCAAGCAAGGCCAACCCGTCTTTTAGGTAGTAAAATTTCGCTCCGGCCACTTTTGCCCCGCGCTCAAAATCTACCCAATCTCTGGACATAGCATAATCTAAATGATCAACCCCGGTTTCGTGATTTTTCCCCCACTTTTTTATCTCTACCGAACACTCTTCGCCCCCAAGTGGTACATCCTCGAAAATGATGTTGGGAATACCCTTCAAATCATTATAGCACACTTTTTCAATTTTGTCAAGTTCAGCCTCTTTCTCAGCTAATTCTTCCTTGACCTTGCGACCTTCCGCAATCAACTCCGGCGCCGGCCTACCGCCCTTCATTTTCCCAGCGATCTCGTTCCGTTTCATTCTGAGCGTTTCGACTTCTGTCAAAATTGTTTTGCGCTCATCATCTAGCTCTAAAACCTTTTTTATATCAATCTTATAACCTTTTTCCTTGGTGGATTTTTCAACCAGCTCCAAATTTTCTCGGATAAACTTCACATCTAACATAATATTTTTATTATACCACCAAATCTTTTAAGCGACATATTTAAACTTCGCCGATTAATTTAACCGACTCATTTTCGGGTAACTCTTCGACGCTTTTTAATTTTTTCTCAATTTGTCGCGAAGTGGTTTTGGCAGACTCAATTTTGTTCGCCGACTCCTGCAATTTCTTTTGCACGCCTTCAAGTAAATCACCAAACTTACCAAATTGTGATTTTACCGCTCCCAACACTTGCCAAACTTCTGCCGAGCGTTTTTCAATTGCCACCGTCCGAAAGCCCATCAAAAGCCCATTTAAAGCCACTGGTAAAGTCGACGGACTCGTAATCGAAACGTGATATTTCTGCCTCACCTCATCCGACAAACCAGGAATCCTTAAAATCTCCGCATACAAAGACTCTGTTGGCACAAACATAATTCCAAAATCTGTCGTCTTTGGTGGATCGATATATTTAGTTGAAATCTTTTTAGCTTGTTCTTTCACATCATTTGCCAAAGCTTTTTGATAAGTTATAATCTCAGCTTTGTCACCATTATCATACGCTGCGATTAAACGTGAATAGTTTTCTACCGGAAATTTCGAATCAATTGGCAAAAAGATATTTTCTTCCTTACCTGGCATTTTTACTGCAAATTCCACTCGGTCATTTGAGCCTTGTTTAGTAATAATGTTTTCCTCATACTGTGATTTATTTAAAGTATCTTCAATAATCGCACCAAGTTGTACTTCACCATAAATTCCACGAGTTTTGACACCTTCCATCACCTTTTTTAAATCGCCCACTCCGGTTGCTAAATTTTTCATTTCTCCCAAACCCTGATAAACTTGCGTTAATTGCGAAGAAATCGATTTAAAACTTTCATTAAAGCGTTTTTCTACTGAAGCTTTTAGTTTCTCGTCCACTGTTTCGCGCATTTCTTCTAATTTTTTTTCATTTCCAGTTTGCAATCGCTCTAAATTTTCTGAAATTTCTTTCCGATTCTCCCGAAAATTCCGATCTATCGCTGGGTTGATTTTAGAAACTTCTCCCTCCACCCGAATCAATCGTTCTTCCATTGCTTTAAAATCTGAACCGATTTCTACTTTTGGTCTTTTCAAAATTAAAATTAAAAGAAGCCCAATTATTATCACCCCCAAAACTACTAATGCTATTTCCATACAGAAATTATACCACAAAAAAACCGCAAGCGTTTCTGCTTGCTGTTTTTGATGGAGCCGACTGTCGGGCTTGAACCGACGACCTACGGTTTACAAAACCGTTGCTCTACCAACTGAGCTAAGTCGGCGTAATGCAGATTATACCATAATCTGCAAAAATTTAAAACCCGATATCAATAATTTTCTGCTTTGATTTCAAAATACGCTTGCGGGTGCGCACAAACCGGACAAATCTCAGGCGCTTCCTTGCCAACTACAATGTGCCCGCAATTCCGACAAACCCAAATCACGTCCCCATCTTTTGAAAACACCTTTTTGCTGTTCACGTTCTTTAATAATTTACGATATCTTTCCTCGTGAGTCTTTTCAATCGCCGCCACTTCTTCAAATTTCTTTGCTAATTCCTCAAAACCTTCTTCGCGTGCCGTCTTGGCAAAACCAGCATACATATCAGTCCATTCATAATTCTCGCCATCTGCCGCTGCTTCAAGATTAATCTCAGTATCTTCTACGGCGCCACCATGTAGCTCCTTATACCACATTTTAGCATGCTCTTTTTCATTATTAGCTGTCTCTGCAAAAATCGCCGCAATTTGTTCAAAACCATCTTTCTTTGCCTTCGAAGCAAAGAAATCATATTTATTCCTTGCTTCCGATTCCCCCGCCAATGCCTTTTTTAGATTTTCTTCGGTTTTAGTTCCTTCATATTTAGTTTTCATGTTATCTCCTTTCTTAAATACAAGTATAACCACCATCAACCGGCATAATTAATCCTGTCACATATGATGCTTCTTCTGAAGCCAAAAATACTACCGCCGCGTCTAGTTCACCCGGCTTGCCATATCTTTGCATCGGCACATGAGTTTTGGCAAATTCCTGAAATCGCTCCGTATCTAGCACCGCCTTGGTTAACTCGGTTTCAAAATATCCCGGGCAAATCGCATTGCAGGTGATTCCATCAAGCGCCAATTCTGCCGCCACTGCCCTTGTGAAGTTTACCACTGCACCCTTTGACGCATGATATGCCACTGTGTGAATTTCTGTATTTCCTACCAAACCATACATTGACGCAATATTAATAATCCGACCATATTTATTCTTCTTCATGATATTTGCAAAAGCTCGCGTCATTTTAAATACGCTCGTCTCATCAGTCGCAATCGTAAAATCCCATTCTTCGTCTGTCATGTCGAGTACGCCCTTATCTTTTGATGAGCCAGCACAATTAAGCAAAATATCCACTCGCCCAAATTCTTTTTCTACCTGCTTTGCCGCTGCATCGATATCGCTAGTTAAAGTTACATCGCACTTAATGGCTAAAACTTTCTTGGCGCCCACCTCAATTAGTTTCGGTTTAAACTCTTCCAATCTTTCTGCTCGCCTAGCCAAAATCACCAAACTTGCACCTTGTCTAGCTAAAGCTAAAGCCATCTGTTGGCCTAAACCCGACGAAGCCCCCGAAACAACTGCTACTTTCCCTTTTAAGTTAAACATTACGCTCCTTTCTATTCTTACCATTATAACAAAATACATCAAAAAACCAAAAAGTATGCTACAATATCAATAGATCGTTTTTTCTCTTGCCGTGATAGCTCAGTCGGTAGAGCGCATCCATGGTAAGGATGAGGTCCCGGGTTCAAATCCCGGTCACGGCTCCATTAAAAATGGAAAGGAGAAAAAATGATATTTATTATTATCATCGTGCTGGAATCGTCTAGTGGCAATGACAAGAGACTGTAAATCTCTCGCCTTCGGGCTTCGTAGGTTCGAGTCCTACTTCCAGCACCATTGT
>JAEEHN010000004.1 GCA_016280905.1 Candidatus Saccharimonadota bacterium | reverse complement strand
ATACCTAGTAGGTTATAATAAACATATTGGAATCGTAGCTCAGTTGGTTAGAGCGCTGCCCTGTCACGGCAGAGGTCGCGAGTTCGAGTCTCGTCGGATCCGCCATAAAAAATTGGAACAAAGCCTGAAGGGGCTTGTTTTTTTACCTCATTAGTGCTATAATATCACTCAATATGGCTATAAAAGTTACAAGAAAAGATCAGGGAGAAGCAAACGAAAACATTATTCGCCGTTTCAACCGTAGAGTTCTCCAAAGCGGGATGATGCCACTCAAGAAATCGCAAATGCGCTTCAGCAAACCTATATCCAAACGCGAGCGACGCTTGAAAGCCATCATTCGTGAAGCACGTAAGGCCGAAAAGACCGAACGCATCAAACTCGGACTCAAATAAAAATCCCCCCTCCGGGGGATTTTTGTTATAATAACATCAAAGGAGTATTCATAATTATGATTATATTATTTGGTTTAGCTGGATCTGGCAAAGGTACACAAGGGAAAGCCCTTTCCGAAATTTTCGGTTGGCGTTGGCTTTCTGTTGGTGAAGCAATTCGTCAGACTGGTGAATATGAAGACATTATCAATCGCGGTGAGCTTATTCCAGACACCGAAGTCATCAAACTTATGAATAAACAAATCGAAAAGGCCGAATCCGAAGGTTTCGACGTCATTTTAGACGGATATCCAAGAGATAAAGAACAAGCAGAATGGTTAGTGTCTAACATGGCAGAAAAACTTAACGGTGCAATCGTTCTTGAAGTTCCAAAAAAGGAACTTTTAGAGCGTCTTACTCTTCGTGGTCGTGATGACGATAAGGAGCGTGCTAGTATTGAACGCCGTTTTGAAATTTTTGAACAAAATATTTGTTCAATTTTACCCCTGTTTGAAGCACATAATATTCCAGTCAAACACGTGAACGGGGTTGGCCTAGTTGAAGAAGTCACTGCTCGTCTAGTTGAAGTTGTTAAAGAAATCAGTCCTCATGCTACTGAACAAATAAATGATGTCAACGGTGAAGAAATTGAAAAAAGTTATGGTGAATAAAGACACTGCTGACGTTAAAACTTTAAACGAAAAAATTACCGCCATGCGTGAGGGTGGCAAAATTCTTGGGAATCTTCTACGCGATCTCAAGGGGTACGTTAGCCCTGGTATGACCGGCAAAGAGATTGACGCTTGGGTACGAAAGGAAATTATTGCCCGCGGAGCTAAGGTTGCTTATGATATGCTAGACGAAGGATTCCCCGGAGCTATTTGCATTTCGATAAACGATGAGCTCGTACACGGCGCGCCCACTGATGAACCACTAGAAGAAGGCGACAAGGTCTCCTTTGATTTAGATATTTATTATAAAGGATATTTTACTGATTCAGCTTTTACTATGATCGTCGGCGACAAAGGTTCGCCTGCCGTAAAAAAAATGATCTCCGTCACCGAAGCCGCTATGTGGGAGGGGATCGAGCAGGTTAAACCCGGAGCTCATATTGGCGATATTGGTCATGCCGTTGAAACCATCCTTCGTAAAGGTCATCTTGGCGTTATTGAAAACTACATCGGCCATGGTATTGGTAAAACTATGCACGAATCTCCCGAAGTTCCCAATTATGGTAAAAAAGGTCACGGTTATAAGCTTATCGAGGGGGACACTGTTTGTATTGAACCTATGTCTTGTTTAGGTAAGCCCGCCAACTATATAGACAAAGATGATAACTGGACTGTCAAAATGAAAGACGGATCCATTGGTTGCCATTTTGAGCACACCGTTCTTGTCACGCACGACGGCTACGAAGTTTTAACATTGTCAGACTAACTGTGTTATAATAAGCTTATGGATAACGATAAACGTTTTGTCACTGGTCTCGATGTCGGTACCGAAAACATCCGTGCTGTCATTGCTACCGTGAATAAATCTGGCGAAATTTCAATTGTTGGTTATAACGAAGGTAAATCTGCCGGTATGCGAAAGGGCATTCCAGCTAATCTTACTGGCCCTGCCGAAGCCATCGATCGTACTCTAGGTGATGCCGAACGTATGGGTGGGTATGATGTGCGGAGTGCATTCGTTTCTATTAATGGTTCCACTGTTATTTCTACTCATACCGAAGGTATGATTGCTGTCGGTGCCGTCGAACACGAAATCGATTTAGAAGATTTGGATCGCGTTGAAGACGTTGCTGTAACTGGTCGCATTCCGGCTAACCGTGACGTTTTGGATGTTATCCCATTAGAATATGCATTAGATGGTCAAGGTGGCATCAAAGATCCTCTAGGTATGTCTGGAGCTCGTTTAGAAATGCGTGCCTGTGTTATTTCTGCTCTTACTCCTAATTGTGAAAACCTCAAAAAAGCCACCGCTACTGCCGATGTCGAAGCCAAGCGTCTTATTCCGAGTGTTGTTGCTGCTGCTAAGGCCGTACTTACTGAGCGTCAAAAAGAAAATGGCGTTGCCGTGATTGATTTTGGCGCTACCACTACTTCAGTTGCCGTTTATGAAGAAGGTGACCTGCAATATGTCGGTGTAGTTCCGGCCGGTTCAAATAATATTACTAACGATCTAGCCATCGTCCTTGCCATTAGTCCAGATTTAGCCGAAGAAGTCAAAACTCGTTTCGTTACTGGTAATTTTGATACCGAAAAAAGTCTCACCATCAAAGTAGGTAAAGAAGGCAAAGAACGTGCTTTTAATCGTAAAGAAGTTGAAGAAGTGGTTAAAGCCCGTCTCGACGAAATTTTCACCGAAGTCAGAAAAAAACTTAAATCCGCCAAATATGACCAACGTCTCCCCGAGGGAATTATTCTTACTGGTGGCGGCGCCAAGATGCGCGACATTGATTTGTTTGCTAAAAAAGTCCTTGAAGCGGCCGTTACAATTGGCGTCCCTAAAGGTCTTGGCGGTGTTGCTGAATCTATCGAAAAACCAGAGTTCGCTACTGCTGTCGGTCTCGCTATGTTTGCCGCCGAAAGCGCAGATTTATCTCCGATTACTAGTAAAAAATCCAAAAAAACCGCCAAAAAATCCTCTAACGCTAATCCTTTTAATTTTATCAAAAAAATCTTTAATAAATTCTAATACGATAAATTCCGCCGATAATAGTGTTGATTTTAAGATGATTTTGGTGTATACTAAAACCATACATTAAAGCGAGGTAAAATTATGCCAGAGGTTAAACCGACAGAGGTGGAGAGTAAAGCAAGTATTAAAGTTGTAGGCGTTGGCGGTGCCGGCGGTTCCGCAGTTGAGCGCATGAAAGAAGTAGGTCTTTCTGGTGTCGAATTTGTTGCAATCAACACCGATGCTCAGGCTCTTCATCATTCGCCAGCGGACGTCAAAGTTCATATTGGTAGAGGTCTTGGTGCTGGTGGCGATCCCGAAAAAGGTCGCGAAGCTGCCGAGGAGGGCAGAGAAGCCATCGTTAAAGCCTTGGATGGCGCCGATATGGTCTTTATCACGCTTGGCGCTGGCGGTGGTACTGGTTCAGGTGCTGGTCCCATTGTCGCCGAAGAGGCTCGTAAAAAAGATATCCTCACAGTAGGCGTTGCCACTAAACCGTTTACTTTTGAAGGTGCTCGTCGTCGCGCTAATGCTGATGTCGCCATTGATAAACTCGCTCGTCAAGTTGACGCGCTCATTACTATTCCTAATGATCGTTTACTTCAAACCATCGATCCTCGTACCCCACTTCTAGAAACTTTCAAAATCGCTGATGACGTTTTACGCCAAGGCGTCCAAGGTATCTCCGAGCTCATTACCGAGCATTCTCTTATTAACCTCGACTTTGCTGATGTCAAAGCTATTATGAAGAATGCCGGTTCAGCTCTCATGGGCATCGGTCGCGCCTCTGGTGAAAACCGTGCCGTTATTGCTGCACAGCAGGCCGTAGAATCACCTCTTATCGAAGTCAAAATTGAAGGCGCTCGTGGCGTGCTCTTTAGCGTTGCTGGCGGCTACGATATGTCTATGTCCGAGATTCAAGAGGCTGCCGAGGTTATTACTGGTGCCGTTTCTCCAGATGCCAATATTATCTTTGGTGCATCAATTCGTCCAGAACTTGAAGATGAGATTGTTGTTACAGTCGTCGCGACTGGCTTTGATTCAGAATATTTCAGCGAAGAAGAAACTTCTACTCCAGAAACTAACCTAGAAGATCGCAATCCTACTGCCGAAGCCAAAGATTTTGCCGTTGAAAACAAATCCAACATGTGGGATTCCATCAAAAGTGAACCCGAACCCGAGCCAACTGCTAACGATGATGACATGGATATACCACCTTCGCTTCGTGAACGTTTGAGAGGTAAGAAGAAAAAAGATTAAAGGAGTACAGTATGGAACGACAACTTCGCATTGGGGACAGCAAAGTTCTAGAAAGTCGTGAAACTGTTGATGGTACCATGATTCGTCGTCGTCGCGAAACTCCCGACGGTCACCGTTTTACTACTTATGAACGCATTGAAATGCCACCACTTACTGTTGTAAAACGAAGTGGCAACAAAGAAAATTTTGACCGCGACAAGCTCCTTCTTGCCGTGCGTCGCAGTGTAGGTAAGTTTTTCAATTCTGAACTCGAAGTTGAAGAAGTCGTTAATCGTGCCTCTGATATTCTTTACGGCTATAGTACTGATCAAGTTACATCTAAGCAAATCGGTGAAGCTGTGTTAGACGTCCTCGCTGAGGTTAACGAAGTTGCTTACGTCCGTTTTGCTTCCGTTTTTCGTGAATTTAAGACTCTTGAAGACTTCGAGAATATCCTTAAAGAACAAAAAAGGAAAAAATGAGAGTCGTATGTGTTTATCGAGACAACGAGGATTATACTCGTTCCGTCGACGAATGGCTTGAGAACTTCCGTCGCCAAACTGGCAGGGAAATAGAAACCATGAGTCCCGACAAGAATGTGAACTTCTGTGAGGCCTATGACATAGTCGAATATCCTACAATTTTAGCTTTAGGCGATAATGGTGAAGTCCACGCTTTTTGGCGTGGTCGCAATTTACCACTCGTCAATGAAGTCTTATATTATATGCTATAATATTAAGCATGGGCGTAAACAAAACTTCCAAAGTCTTTTCCAACAAAAAACGTAAAACCTATCTTCGTGTATTGCGCAGCACAATTCTTGCAGCTATCGCGATCGTAATTGTTTTAATTATATTGCAACTTCTCGGCATCAATGTTAATTCTATGCTAGCTGGCGTCGGCATTGCCTCCATTGTTATTGGTTTTGCACTTCAAGACGCCATGAAAGATATTTTTCGCGGTCTCGAAATCGTTTCCGACAATTATTATGATATTGGCGACGTTATTAAATATGGCGATAATACTGGTCAGGTAATTTCTATTAATCTTCGTACCACTAAAATTCAAGACATCAATACTATGAACATTGTTTCTATTGCCAATCGCAACATCAACCAAGTCGAAGTCGTTACAGGCTATATTTATCTACAAATTCCATTACCACTTCGCATTAAGCCCGATGCCGCTAAACTTATCACGGCTGAAATCGCCAAAAACGTCAAAAAGCTTAATGGCGTTACCTCGATAGTGGACCAAGGCCTCACCGCAATCACTAATTCTTCACTCAATTACCAAATTCAAATTACTTGTGATCCCATGAATCAACTTCAAATTCGCCGTGATGCTCTAGGCGTCATTGTTGACACCCTCGCTTCTCACAAGATTCTTCTTCCATACACTCAGTTCGATCTTCATAATAAAAAACAGCCTTGACAAAACAGAGTAAAAAGTATAATAGAAAACACAAAGGTCATACAAAAATAAAAAAGGAAAAACTATCGAAAATACTGAACTTGAGACTATTGAAACCGACCGTAACCTTTATTTATTTACGCCAGCTTACGTAGAAAAAATGAATGATGACGAAGAATATGCCTACGGTATGGATATATCAGTCTTGAAGTTTATCAATCCGATCGATATTACTGACACCACTGACCAAGATTATCCTTCTATATATGATTCAACTGCCAAGACTATCACATACGAAAAAGCTATCCCTAATTATGTGTATATTGCTACCAACAGTTACACTTTTTATATTAATTCACGTGGTGGCTATATGAAGTATGCTATTTATTTGAACGGTGATGAAGAAGTCGAAACCCATAATCCACTTTTTGTAAATAACAATTGCGAAAAAACTTCAGAGGACTATTATATTTGTGATGATGCCATTTATTATGGCGACACCATCGATACAGAAGATATTGTCGAAAATATACTCGCCAAGATTTTTAATCTTGCCGATTATACACTTACAAGCGTTAAAATTGTTCCACCTACAGCTAATTTAAATCTTACTACTGATACCGATACGGTAAAAAAAGGTACAGCTTTAGCTGATGCAGGTTTCACATTGGAATTTTATTTCGATCTCGACGAAGATGTTAAAACTCCTGATACCGGCTTCTTTACGGCAAATAATAAGGGCCTCATTGCTGGTATTTCCACTATCACCCTTTCAATGGCCAGTATTATCGTTTATCTTTCTCACTACCTAGTTAATCGCCAAAAAGCGAAAGTTAAATTCAACAAAGACTAACGTTAAATTAACAACCATTACAAACCCCGTCTTGTTACGGGGTTTTATGGTATAATTATAGGCATGAAATATAGAGCTGGAGAGCGCCGTCGGGCCGTAGAATACGAAAAAGCCCTCGTTGAGTGGTGGAAGAAAAATCAGACCTTTGAACAATCGGTCAAGAATCGCCCAATTGATAAATCTTACGTTTTTTATGATGGCCCTCCATTTATCACTGGCAATCCGCATCACGGTACACTTCTTAGCTCTATCGTTAAAGACGCCATTCCTCGTTACTATACTATGAATGGCTATCGTGTTGAACGTCGTTGGGGTTGGGATTGTCACGGTCTCCCAGCCGAAAATTTTGTCGAAAAACAGCTCGGCATTACCGATCGTCGTGAAATCGGTACCAAATGGAGCCTCGAAGATTATATCAATAAAGCCCGCGAATCTATGGTCGCTAATTCTGAGACTTGGCGGGGAACCATCGATCGTATCGGTCGTTGGGTTGATTTTGACAACGCCTACCGCACCATGAACAAAGATTTTATGGAATCAGTTTGGTGGGCCTTTAAACAGCTCTACGATGCCGGCAAAATCTATGAAGGTCGCAAAGTCCTTATGTATGACACTAAATTTGCTACCCCAGTCTCTAAGGCTGAAGTCACCATGGATAACGATGCTTATCAAATGGTTACCGATCCTAGCGCATATGTTAAGTTCAAATGTAACGATAAATATCTTTTAGCCTGGACGACTACTCCTTGGACTTTGCCAGCCAATATGGCTCTCGCTGTCAACTCAAATTTAGATTATGGTGTTTATAATATAGATGGTGAAAAATTCATTCTTGCCATAGACCGCGCAAAAATTTTATTCAAAGATCAAAAGCCCGAAGAAGCTTTTAAAGGCAAAGCTCTCATTGGCAAAAAATACACACCTATCATTGAGGTTGCCGATGGTCTCTTTGATCTTGGCCTTCGCGGTGACAAAGGCACGATTACGCGCGAAGATACCTACACGGTTCTTCCTGGTGATTTTGTTTCTGCTGAAGACGGCACCGGTATTGTCCATATCGCCCCTGCTTATGGTGAAGACGATTACGCCTTATCTCAAAAATACGCCATTGATTTTGTCGATTGTCTCGATGAAAACGGTTACTATCTTCCCGAAATGGCCGAAAAGCTTCATGCTCTTGGCGTTCGCGACACCGACGAAAACGGTATTCAGGTTTGGGCTGGCAACAAATTCATCGCCAAAGCCCTAGAGGAGAAGGGAATTATTTACAAAATCGAATACATCCAACATGAATATCCTTTCAACCCACGTTCCAAAGAGCGCATCATCTATCGTGCTTTTCCGTCTTGGTTTTTTGATATTGATAGTCAAAAACAGATGATGCTAGAAGAAAACGAGAACATCAATTGGTTCCCGACCTATCTCAAACACGGCCGCTTTGCCAAAAACATTGAACAAGCCCCCGACTGGAATTTATCTCGCGATCGTTTCTGGGCTACTGCCATGCCAGTTTGGAAAGGCAATAAAGGTTCGGTTAAAGTTATCGGCAGCTATGCCGAACTCAAAGAACTATCTGGCAAAGAACTCGACGATTACCATCGCCCCTGGGTTGATGAAATCACTTTTGATATTGATGGCGAACATTTCACTCGCATTGAAAAGGTGCTTGATTGTTGGTTTGAATCCGGTTCAATGCCTTTCGCGCAATTGCATTATCCATTTGAGAATAAAGATAATTTCGAAAAAAATTACCCAGCCGATTTTATTGTGGAATATGTTGGTCAAGTTCGTGCTTGGTTTTATTATGTTCACGCCGTCAATACCACTTTAGCGTCTATCGGTGCCTTTGGCGAAAAGGCTAAAATCGGTCCCAAAAACGCTTTCAAGAATGTTATTACTACTGGCACCTTAGCAGGGAATGACGGACGCAAAATGAGCAAATCTCTCGGTAATTATACCGATCCAAATGTTTTAGTAGATCAATACTCTGCTGACTCCCTTCGATTTCTCCTTCTTTCCAGCCCTGTTCTTTCGGGCGAAGATTTTGCTCTCCTTGATAAGGATGTCTCCGACGTCAATCGCAAACTCGCCATGGTCTGGAACGTCTATGATTTTTTCACAACTTATGCTGAGGTAGAAGGACTAGACTCAAATGAGTTTAAAAACACGCCCAACACATCGGAAAATAGCGTTTCAAATCCTCTCGATATTTGGATTATTTCCCGCATTTATCAGCTTCGTGACGAAATCACCACCGGCATGAAAGAATACAATGTCCCTAAGGCCCTTGCCGGTGTCCTTCCGTTTATTGACGATCTTTCTAATTGGTTTGTGCGTCGTTCTCGCCGTCGTTTTAGCAAAAACGACAACGCAGAGGATAAAATTCAGGCCTTTACCACGCTTCACTACTCACTAACTTATCTTTCTAAACTTCTTGCCCCCTTCACTCCTTTTCTCGCCGAAGAACTCTATCAAAAAATGACCGGCCGTGACGAATCCGTTCATCTCTCGGACTGGCCAGAATCTGGTATTATCGACACTGAAATCCTCGAAAACATGTCTCGCACTCGCGAAATTATCACTGATGCTCTCGCTCTTCGTATGCAAAAGTCCGACACCGAAGATCAGATCAAAATTCGCCAACCTCTCTCCAAGCTCACTTACGCTGGCGACAAACTCGATAATTTTTACGAACAAATCATTGCCGAAGAAATTAATGTTAAAACTGTCGCACATGGTCAAGCTCTCGCTCTCGACAAAACTCTCACTCCTGAGCTTAAAAAAGAGGGAACTGCTCGCGAAATCATTCGAGCGGTTCAGGCTGCTCGCAAACACGCTGGTCTTCAAGTCGACGATAAAATTAAACTCTCCATCTCTTACGATTTACCAAAAGGGTACGAAGATTTAATTCAGATCGAAGTAAACGCCACCGAAATTAGTCATAATGACAATTACGCTCACGACGAAATTGCCAAAATAGATGGCGTAAATATTACTATTTCACTTGAAAAAATCTAAATTTAACCCCTATTAATTTGACAGATAGCCCAAATTTTAGCATAAAAAGTATTGACAAAATCGCTAAAGTGTGCTACACTAGAATTAAGTTAGAAAATAAAACAAAAATTCTAACAAATAAATAAAAAAACAAAAAAAGGAAAACAAAAAATGACGGAAACACTCAAAATACCAAATCAAGTAATCAACTCCGATTGGAGAGATGACGTAGATTTAGATTTCGAAACCTACGGCACCAACAAACAGGAAAGGGAATATATTTCACCTGCTAAAGTATCAAAAGAGAGTATAGAAAAAATCAAAGCTCGCAGACTTAACAAAGAGCGCGGCAAAAAATTACTCACCCTCTTTAGCAGGAACGAAAAAATCGCCGCCTAATCCGTCAAAAACAAACGTTTTCCTTAAAAATTAGAAAGGAGCACTTTTATAAGATGTACGAGCTAATATTAACTTTAACAGAGGAGATGCCCGATGTAATGTACGAATTACTCCCAGCCATCACGCACGGTTTACAAATCGTCTATGAACTGGGGACAATATTAATCAGTATGATTTAATCCATAAATTACGAACTAAAAAAACCGAACATCATGTTCGGTTTTTTAGTGTTAAGAAAAATTCAAAAATTTGACTCCAAGTAACGGTTATGCTAAACTAAGCCCAGAAAGGTCAACATTATCAAATAAAATCTTGCTATGGACAACACCCTTATCGATCGGGAAACTCTTGGACAGTTTGTCGACGAGCTCATCAAAAAACAGCCTCTGTCGGTAAACAATACAGAGGACTTAAACAATTTAAGAGAAAAAAGCATTACTGCTCTTGATGACAAGATCAGCATTGCTATCTTTAGTCAGCTTAACAAAGAACAAAATACCGAATTTAACCAAATGCTCGACCAAACCGAAGAGCCTTCCGAAGAAGAATATAAAGAGTTTTTTAAAAAGTCCGGCATCGATTTAGAACAAACTATCGCAGATGCTATGCAAGATTACGCAACCGAATTTTTGGGAGGTCAAAATGCAGAGCGGTGAAAAAATCAATTTTACCTCAGGCTCAGAAGAAGAAAATAGCACAGAACTTTCACGGGAAACTTCTAAAAAAAGAGGAGAAACCACTTCCAAGGCCGAATTAGAAGCTCTTGAAAAAGAGTATTTAGAGGAGCTTGCTAGGCTTGAACAAGAAAAAGCCAAAGAAATGGCCACGATTCAAGCCCTTAAGGAAGAGCTCAAACTTAGCGACTCATCCGAAATAGTTGAAGCTACAGACATCACAAAAACAGAATTAACTCCCGAAGAAGTTGAAGCTACTATCGAAAAAGCCAAAAACAAATCAAATCTCAAAAATACACTACGTTCCGCGTTTCTTATTGCACTCACCACAGCTACTATTGCGCTTGGCACAATTGCAATTATTTCTAGCCGACCCTCTGCGCCAGAAGCACCATCAGCATACAGCTATGTCAACAGTCGAGATCACCAAAGGGTTTCTGTTGGCGAACAAGCCGAAGTCAAATCGCTCACAGGATATGAGGTATTGGATGAAACTATTGATGGCACATTTTTGCAATACGACAATATCGGCTGTTACGAATCAGAAGAAAAAACTTCGCCTAATGCTGTTGGTAACCCAAATATAGTTCTTAGAGCTATAGGCATTAATCCAGAAGAAGCTACCGCAGAACAGAGAGGTGCTGCCCAAGAATATTTTGTCTTTTCTATGGAAGAACCAGCTGCATCTGTAGCAATTGTCGGTAATTTTAAGGGGTTTGAAGGTTTAACCCAAGATGAAGCCGAAAACAAAATCCATAATATGTCAGACGAAGAAAAGGCTGATTTGCAAGATCAACTTAAGGCCTACTTTGACAAAACCGAATATCATTACGAGACTGGCAGCGGTCCTTATCGCAACCAATATATCTATACAGACAAAAACGGTGAAAAACACAGCGGATTTGTGGAAAGTGATCTTACCGGGAAAAGAATTTTAGTTGGCGTCACAACTTTAGATGACGGTACCACTATTACCTGGATGTCTAAAGAAGACTGCGGCAACAACGAAGATCGAATCATCGTCACTCCACCAGACGGGCCACCAGAAGTTATTATAATCGACGAAGGCAATGGTACTGGTAGCGAAGGTACTGGCACAGAAGGCACCGGCTCCGAGGGTACTGGTAGCGAAGGTACTGGCACAGAAGGCACCGGCTCCGAGGGTACTGGTAGCGAAGGTACTGGCACAGAAGGCACCGGCTCCGAGGGTACTGGTAGCGAAGGCACCGGCAGCGAAGACACAGGTTCTGAGGGGACGGGCTTCGAAGGCACCGGCTATGAGGGTACCGGTGAGGAAGGTACCGGCTCCGAAGGTATAGAATTAGAAGCAAAAGACGAAGCCACTCTCATTGAAAATGCTACACCAGATGGTGAGAGCGGTCTTACGGTTGATGTACAAGAATTAGATGAGGAAAAGACTCCCCCTACAACCTTAGAAGAAGATGAGGAGAATTTTGAAGCCATTGAAAAACAAATTCAAGAAGATGCTGAAAAAGCCGCCGAAGCCGAACGTATAAAAATAGAGCAAGAAGAAGCTCAAAGAAAAGCCGCTGAGGAAGCTGCTGAGCGTCGACGTCAAGAGGAAGAGAACAAACTTCAACGTAGAGAAGAAGCTAATCGTCAAGCCGCTGAAGCCGATGAGGCCGCCGCTCGCGCCGCTGAGGGAGCTGCCAAATTACAACCTCAAGCCGCTGAAGCCGATGCCGAAGCCGAAGCTGCTCGTATTGCACAAGAAGAAGCCGATCGCCAAGCCGCAGCTAATGCCGCCGAAGCTGAATCTAACGCCAATGCCACTGCTGCTGAGCGAGCCGACATGTTTAACAATGGTGATTTTTAGATGGGTGGAATCATGAAAAAAATAATTCTAGGAGGAGAAAAAATGAGTAAAAAACACCTACTAACTTTCATCGGAGGAATCGTCGCATTCGCATTTGCACTCCTGCCGTTCTGGACTGTATCTGCATGGGGACCTGAGCGAACCACTTATACAGTTGAGTCACCGGCACCTTATGCGACTTTTAATTCAATTACCGATAATCCTGCCGTCGGCGATGAGCGTAACTTTGTTCGTATCGGCGAAATTGGTTCGGGCGGGGTATATCGCGATGAGATCGAAATTGTTCCAGGCAAAGAGTACGAAGTTTATATTTACTATCACAATAATGCTGCCGCTAATACTAATTCGGCCGGCTATGGTATGGCTACAAACACCAAACTTTCTTCGGCCTACCCAACGGTCCTAAACGCTGGTGAACGGGGAATGGTTAGCGGCATTATTTCTTGGAGCTATGTCACTCCGGAAGATCCCGATAATGCCAAGACTGGCAAAGTTTGGGATGAAGCTTATGTTACGACGAATACCGACGGAGTAGTTCTTCGCTATAAGACTGGCACAGCAATTATTCATAATTCTGGACAAGCCGACGGTTCAGTTCTCCCCACCGCACTCTTCACAGAAAGTGGTACACCCATTGGATATAATAAACTCACCGGGACATTACCCGGATGTGCTGAATATTCCGGTTATGTCACTTACACGCTGGTTGCTGAAAAAGTCGACGTTTCACTAGATAAGCAAGTCTCTCTTGATGGAGAAACTTGGAACAAAAATATTAATGTTAAACCCGGTGATTATGTCACTTATAATGTGAAGTTTAAAAATACCGGCAATACTAATCTTACAAACGTAATTTTTAAAGATATTCACGACGAAGGCCTCTCGCTTCGATCAGGCAGCACCTTAATATTTGATGTAAACAATGTCGATGGTATGAAAATTGATGATATTATTGATCTTAGCGGATATAATGTTGGCAACGTAGCTCCAGGAGCTTTAGTACAGGTAATTTATCAAGTTAAAGTCACGGAAGACATTAGTTATTGTGGTAAAACCTTAACCAACGCCATTTCCGCAAAGTTTAATTCCACCGAAGAAAAAACCGATGAAGCGACTGTAACGGTAATCTGTGAAGAACAAACCGAGCCCACACCAAATCCAGAAAAAAATTGCAAAACCAACCCAGAAATGCCAGAATGCCAAGAACTTCCTAAAACTGGTCCACTTGAAATCTTTATGGCAATTATCATTATTGCCGGTATCGGTGGCGGCGGTTACTATCTCTATCGCACTCGCAAAACCTTAAATAAAGTCGAAAGCATCGCCAAAGGTGATGACATTCCAAAAGGCGAAACTCCCAAAACTCCGGAGCAGTAGATGAAGCCCTTAGCAAGTCGCCGTATTCTAACGGTCATTGAAGGGCGGATAGAAAACCAAAAAGTTGTCGAAGACCTCAGGAGTACTGCCGAAGCTAGAGGGTGGGGATTTTGGCAGCTTTCTGAAATCAATTCCGATAAATTAGCACGGTTCGACCTCTCTGATATCCCACTAGATTACGTTGTTTTTCGTGATTTATCCGGCAATAACTATGCCGAATCAGAGCGTCTCCTCTATTATTTAAAACGGCGTGGCAGCATTATCATGAACGGCAATCCTGTTGGCGCTCGTGCCGCCACTTCTGATAAACATTTCCAACAAGGTCTGTTTCTTCTCAATTCTTTCCTAAAAAACTACGCCCTCCCAACTTTTGAAGCTAAAAATAAAGCCAACGTTATATCATATATCAAAGGTAAACGCGTCCACCTTCCAATTGTTTTAAAATATCGTTATGGTACCGCCGGAAAAAACATCACCCTCATTCAAACCGAAGAAGATTTAAACAAAGTCAAATCTTTTAGCAATCTCTTAATTGAACAATATATTGAACCTGAGTGCGATTATCGTGTTTTTGTTATCGGCGGAAAAGCAGTCGGTTTGATGCGAAAAAAAGGCGACGAGAATCACCCCGAAGATTTTGTTTCGTGGAGTGCCGGCCGGCATAAATTTATTGAAGAAGATCCTGACACGATCAAATTGCTTAACAAAATAGCTGTTCGTGCAGCGTCCGTCTCTGGCCTCGATTATACCGGAGTTGATATTATTCGAGAAAAGAAAACAAGCAGACTCTATCTCTTAGAAACTAATTTTGCTGCTGGTTGGATGAATTTTATTCCAGTCACCAAAATCAATCTCCCAGACCTTATTTTAGACTGGTTTGAAGAACGTATTAACGCCTCTTCCCAAAAACCAGATAATATGATAAAATAGTAAAAGTTAATTAAAGGAACTATATGAAAAAAGCAGTCATTCTCGTCGGCGGTAAGCAATACCTCGTCGAAGAAAAAGAGACCCTACGGGTGGACCTCCTCCCGTCAGGCACCAAAGAGCTCGAACTTGACGCTTTACTCGTAATCGACGGCGATAAGACCACCGTTGGCACTCCTACGGTAAAGGGCGTAAAAGTTTCAGCTAAAGTCAAAACGCCCGAAGTTAAAGGCGATAAGCTTCGTGTTATTCGCTACAAAGCCAAAAAACGCGTCCACAAGGAAACTGGTCACCGCCAGAAATACACCGAGCTTGAAATTACAAAGATTGGATAAAAATAGGCCCCACGGGGCTTATTTTTATGGTATAATCTTAAGTATTATGGCGAAGGTAATTTGTATAACTAATCAAAAGGGCGGTGTCGGCAAAACTACCACTGCTGTCAACCTTGCTTATTATCTCGCCAAAGATAAATTTAAGACTTTATTGATTGATTTTGACCCCCAAGGTAATGCCACTTCTGGTCTCGGCATCGAAAAGACCGACATCAAACAACTTGGTATTACCATGACCGAAGTTATCCTAGGTCAAGCTAGCCTTGCAGAGTCTATCCGCCCCACCAAATATAAAAATTTCGACCTCGCCCCCACCACTCCCGAGCTTGCTAATGCCGAAGTTGAAATCACTAGCATGCAACGCAAATTTGTCCGCCTACGTGATGCCGTCCGCAGCGTGGAGACAAACTACGACTATATTATTATTGACTCACCACCATCTCTTAGCATTCTTACCGTTAATGGTATGATTGCTTCTAATTATTTACTCCTTCCAGTCCAAACCGAATTTTACGCCCTCGAAGGTGTCGCCCAGCTTCTTGAATCCATGAAACTTGTTATGAAACAGGCCAACCCTAATCTTAAGCTTCTTGGCGTGCTTGCCACCATGTATGACAAACGCACCAGCCTCTCCGCTCAGGTTTACAATGAAATCAAAAAATATTTCAAACAACTTACTTTTAAAACCACTATTCCACGAAACGTCAGAGTTGCCGAAGCGCCATCGCATGGTGTACCCGTTGGTGCTTACGATAAGTTTAGTAAAGGTGCCAAAGCCTATAAAGAATTTACCAAAGAAGTAGAAGAAAGGACTAAAAAATGAAAGGATTAGGCAGAAGTTTTGAATCATTGATTCCTACCGAGCTTATTGACGATGAGTTCGATCCTACCGCCGCTGAGGATAAGAAAGAAAGCAAGCTTAAAGAACTAAAACTTACCGACGTCGTTCGTGACGAAAATCAACCTCGTCGAGATTTTGATCAAAGCGCCCTTGAAGCTCTTGCCGCTTCCATTAAAGAGCACGGTGTGTTGCAACCCATTGTTGTCACCAAGGAAGAAGGGAAATACAAAATCGTCGCCGGCGAACGTCGTTGGCGTGCATCCAAAATCGCCGGCCTTGATAAAATTCCGGCTATCATCCGTACGCTAGATTCACAAAACCGTCTTGAACTTTCTATTATCGAGAATGCTCAACGCGAAGATTTAAACGCCATCGAACTCGCTACTGCCTATGCCAAACTCAAAACTCAATTTAATCTAACCGCCGAAGATATTGCCGCCAAGGTCGGCAAATCTGAATCTTCCATTCAAAATACCTTACGTCTTCTAAATCTCCCTGATGACGTTAAAAAAACCATGGTCAAGGAAAAACTCCCCGAAGGCATCATGCGCCCCCTCGTTTCACAAGACGAATCTACTATCAAAAAAGTTTTACCCAAGATTATCAAAGAGGGTTGGACCGCTCGTAAGGTGGAACGCTACTTTTCTGACAATAAAAAGAAATCCAGTTCTGCTATTATTAAACAGTACAACTATCATAAAGACGAAGACGCTCTCATCGCTAAGTATAATATTCCCGTCAAAATCACTGGTCGTTCTCTCACTTTTAAATGTAAGTCTGACGCCGAGTTAAAAAATCTAATTAAAATATTAATCATAGAGAAATAAAAAGCATTTCTTTAAGTCCCTGAAGATTTCTTTTAAACAAACACAAAAGCTATTGACGGCATTATTTTGCTTATGCTAATATAAAAACATATAGGTCATATTAAAAAATAGGCAATAAAAAAGGATAAGGCTATGTCGTCAAGAATAATTATAAACGTTGCTGATCCGGCGATAGTGCCTGATACTGGTGGTAGTACTCCAGAAACTGGTATGTTTAGTATTGGAGAAAGTGGCATTAATGCCAGCTTTAGCAATTTAGGACTCATTATTGGTGTTTCCGCAGTAGCACTATTTGCAGTCATAGCTCTCATAATAATACTTGTTCGTCATTATAAGAAACAACAGGGTTTTAAATCCTTCATAAAACTCTACTCAGCTCACACCCTTTCTCTTAAACTGCCCATCCTAACCCTATGCATCTTTATGTCTGTCTTTGCTTTTCTTAAACTTAGTAACTATTATCATGCAGCCAACGCAGAAAGTGAACCAGAAAACGATGGCTCCATCTCTATTTCCACTGAAGACGTTGGCATAAATGTAGATTTAGAAGATGAACCAGTCTTTGCTGTAGGTAGAAGCACGGTTACAGTTAATACTGCCACTACTTCTGGCTATACTCTTATGGCCTTTATAGATAATGACGAAAAAAATCTAGTAAACTCCACTAATCCAGAATCTACCACTTCTATTGATATGATAGACGTTGCTTACCCTCAAGCCTTAACCGATAACACTTGGGGTGTAGCCCTATCTTCTCCTACTAGTCAAGATAATCCTATTTTCCGTGGCCTTCCTACTACTCAGGATGACGCCTTAGTCATTAAAGCTACTAATATTATCCCGACGGTAGCAAATGATAAAATCACTCTCTACTATGCTACCTATGTTACTCCAGAATTAGATACCGGTGTTTATACTGGCGCTACTATTACTTACATTGCTCTTGCTAATTCAACTCCAGAAGACGTTACGGTAAACTATCATGGTAATGGTTTGTATTTTGATGAAAACGAAACCATCACCACTAATACGGTAATCTATGGCGAAACTTGTGCTATGGCCTATGTTGGCGGGAATTGCACTAAAGCATATATTGCTACCAGTCCTACTATCGTAAAAACAGAAAATATCAACGACGATGGAACCATGGATCATTACAATGATTCTAATGATAGGCAAATCCAAACTATCACAAAACCAGGCGCAGATTTACTCCAAGTTGAACTCACCTATGGCTATGATGCTGCCGATGGTATGCTTGTTTTTATAGGCATACCAGATGACTATGACGAGGTCTGGGAATATATGGATGATGAAACTTTTTTCACAGAGTTCTATGACTATGATGGTAGCTGGTCTGATGATGAACAGACTGCCACTATAAACTTCACCGTACCAAGCGATACCCTCACCTTTATGATTTATACGGGAGAAGAACCACCCACATATTATGGCTATTATGCTAAAATAACGCCAATTTACTATGAACAACCACAAGATATAGACGTTGTTGAAGATGTTCTTTGCCATATTGTTAAAAGCGAAAACATAGACGATGAGGGCAACATGATTGAATCATATACGGCTGAGTATGTATGGCAATCTGTCGTTGTCCCAGGCGCTTCTAAAGTCAAAGTTGATATCACCTATGCAATTACAGCCAACACCGCCGGAATCGACATTGCTGAGGGGCACTGGGACGGAAACTGGGGTAATCTCCCAGCAAACTATTATGAGCTGTATTCTGAGGATGAAAACTTGTCAGGCACCAAATCACTTATCTTTAATGGTGATACAGTTTCGTTTGTGATGGAGGCTTGGGACGACCCAATAGAAGATTTTGACTATGGTTTCTACGCTAAAATTTATCCAATCTATGACGAATATTCTGAAGACACTACTCTAGCTGAAGTTTGTTCATTTGGCCAAAAAGGCACCTACAAAGAACCAATTGGCTACAATACTTGGTATACCATGGCTCTAGAAGAAGGTGGCGATCCGATTCCGTTTTATGGCAGCGCAGATATAACGCAATTCATCGCATATTATTACGAAGAATTAAAAGGCCAAACCTTAGATATTTATGCCTCTAATTATTATACTATTCACTATGATGCTAATGGTGGAGAAGGCACCATGTATGATGATCAAATCTGGCTTCCAGGTGGTGGATATGCTCTTTCTAACAATAGTTTCACACGAACACATTATACTTTCAACGGCTGGAATACTAAACCTGATGGTTCTGGCATAGCCTACGCCGATGGGGCAATAATTGAAAATAATTTAGCTAGTGGCGGTGAAACTATTACTCTCTATGCACAATGGCTCGCTCCATACACCATAATCTTTGATGCTAATGGCGGTACTGGTGAAATGAACGATTATATAGCACTGACTAATGAGAACGAGACTTTGCCCACAAATACTTATACAAATAATGAATTGTTCTTTAGTGGTTGGAATACTGAGCCGGACGGGACCGGCGCATCATATGCAGATACTGCTGAGGTACGTAATTTGATCGAAAGCAGTGAAACTATCGTTTTGTATGCACAGTGGATTACGTGTTTGCCAAACAAGATTTGTTATTTTGCCAACGCCAATGATACCGAGGGGGTTATGGATGCATACCAAAACATAGAGACAGAAGTAACTCTTTGGCCATCCAACTTCAGTCGTGATGGTTATGGCTTTGCTGGTTGGTCTACAACTCCTGATTATTCCGATCCAGATGGATTTTATGGCCCACAAGAAACCATCTCACTTAGTACTACTGATTATACTAATGAAGGTCTACCGCTTTATGCACATTGGGTTTTAGCTGAAGAAGGCATAACTATGCAAACCTTTAATCCAAATAATTCGCCATATTCTACTATGGACAACGGCACAGTTATTGCTCTTAAAGATGCTCGTGACGATGATGTATATGCCGTAGCCAAACTTGCCGACGGCAATTGGTGGATGATTGAAAACTTAAGGCTAGACAACACTGCTGCCCATAATTCTGATGGGGCTTTGGCACAAGGCTATGCTAGTAACTTTGTTGGTCTAGCTGACCCAGAATTTTCTTTTGTCACTACTCACCTTACTAATACTCTATATAGTACAGATGGCTCTACGGTAAACACTATTTCTGGCAGTAACCTTGCTAACAGAATTCCACGTTACAACAACCAGAATACTTCCTCTAGAGTACAGATTAACTATACAGATTCTAGTCAAGTTTATTCTTATGGTAACTACTATAACTGGGCGGCAGGTATGGCCAATACTACGGATTATGCTGGCCCAACTACCCAAGTGGATGGGTATACTTCTGACACTGTGAACACTTCCATCTGCCCAAGTGGCTGGAGGTTGCCATATGGTGGCTATAGCGATATTCCTGGCGGTTTTTATCACTTAATGCTAGAAGAATTAGATTTAGAATCTATAGCATCATCTTACTGGTATTCTGACAGCCAATTTAGAAAATACCCAAATAATTTTCTCTACTCTGGCCATTTTTACGATAAATGGTCAGACTCACGGAGAGGGAATAGTGGTGGATATTTGTCCTCTACGTCCAGGGACAACACATATGCATATATGTATAAACTTTCCATCAGTGGTGGCGTAGACATAGAAAGCATGGCTAAGCGGAGCGGAGGAGAGGCTATCCGCTGCGTAGCTAGTCCTGTCTCTATTGAGTAGAGTGATATAATAATCCTATGAATACTAAGGATTCTCAGTGCGTTCAGCGCGCTATTGAAGTTGCCACCAAGGCTCACGAAGGTCAATTTCGTAAAACTGGTGAACCCTACATCGTCCACCCCCTAGCTGTTAAAAAAATTCTTGAAGATTGGGGTATGGATGAAGATACCATTATTGCCGGTATTCTTCATGATACCATCGAAGACACTAGCTTGACGTTAGAAGATATCAAAAAAGAATTCGGTGAATCTGTCGCTTTTCTTGTTGACGGCGTCACTAAACTCAGTACCGCCCGTAATGGCATGCGTGACATTGATACTTATCTTCCTGCCACGAAAGACAATTTTTTAAGATTAATGATTGCCTTAGGTGACGATATTCGTGTCCTAATTATCAAACTGGCCGATCGTCTTCATAATCTTCGCACTCTTTCTGCTCTTCCTCCCGACAAACAGAAAAAAATCGCCAAAGAATCCCTTGAAGTGTTTGCACCCCTTGCCGACCGTCTTAATATGGGGCGCTTAAGAGTAGAAATGGCTGACCTCTCTTTCAAATATGTTGACCCTCGTCGCTTCGAAGAACTTAAGACTTTGATTGAAAAATACAACAAATCCGCCGAAAAATCTCTCAAAAAAATCAAAGAGGAAGTCGCCGAAGCTTTAAAAAAAGAGAAAATTCATTTTGAAATTTCTGGTCGTGTGAAGTCAGTTTACTCACTTCACAAAAAACTCGCTAAACATAATCAAAACATGGGCGAAATTTACGATCTTACGGCACTTCGGATTATCGTTGATGACATCACCGATTGCTATCTTACTCTTGGTGTCATTCATTCGCTCTATACTCCTATGGGCGGTCGCATCAAAGATTATATTGCTAAACCCAAACAAAACGGTTACCAATCTCTTCATACTACTGTTATTACCAAAGATAAACGTATAGTAGAATTTCAGATGCGCACTAAAGAAATGCACGAATATGCCGAACAGGGACTCGCTGCTAGTTTTTACTATAATGAGCAAAAACTCACCGAGAATTATAAACAGGGAAAGATTGAACATCTCCCCACCAATCTTCTTTGGATTACCGAACTTCAAACTACCGCCGCCAGACTTCGTGAAGGCAAAAAAGTTGATCTCAAAAAGCTCAAGCTCAATCTTTTTGCTGATAAAATTTTTGTTTATACACCAAAAGGGGATATCATCGACTTACCAAACGGCGCTCTTCCACTAGATTTTGCTTACAAACTCCACTCCGAAATTGGCGATCATGTTGTGGGCGTCAAAATCAACGGTAAGATGAGTAATTTGAACAAAAAATTAGAACAGGGTGACATAGTTGAAATTCTCACCTCTAAAAACCAAACTCCTAAACAGTCTTGGCGTAAAAAAATCTTTACTTCACATGCTCGCGCCAAACTTTTTAAAGCCCTCCGAATCGTTCACGATCCCACCAACCCCACCGAATCTGCTGAGCCCAAGAAAAAACGCAAACCTCGCATTCGAAAATAAACTCACAAAAACAACGGAATCAAAAAAGGTTTGAAATAACAAAAATATAAATTAGCAATATGCTATAATCGCAAATGAAAGGAATTGTTCATACTATGGAAGAGAAGAAGTATTTAGATGAAAATCAATATCAACAAAAGGTAAAAAAACTTAAGAAAACCGGAAAAACTTTTTTAATAGTAGGCATATGTATGCTTATTCTAGGCATTATATTCTTGGCGTTAGGTTTTACCGGATTTGGGAAAACGGGAATTAATATGGCTTCTGAGGCTGGGTTTAATTCGATGCAGGCTACAAAAGAGATATTTGGTAATTTTGGACTATTTGTATTGGGCGATATTCTATGTACATTTGGTCTACTCGCAATCGGGATTGGTGGTGTCATTGCAATAATGGCGCACAGAAGAGAAATCATGGCATTCACTGTGCAACAAAGCATGCCAGTCGCAAAAGAGAAAATTAACGAGATGGCACCAACGATTGGAAATGCTGCGAATGAAGTTGCAAAAGGCATAAAAAAAGGCCTAAACGAAGCCGACAAAGAAAAGAAATAATCTTTTCTTGGATGCTATTAATAAGACCAAAACAAATTAAAAGTACAATCTTATTAAGTAAGTTTTTCGATATCTGGAGCCGATGGCAGGGATCGAACCTGTGACCTGCTCGTTACGAATGAGCTGCTCTACCAACTGAGCTACATCGGCATTTGTTACATTATAACATATTTGTGGTATAATCATCATAATAAGGAGGAAAAATGCCAAAGGCGGAAATTATTAAACGTCCCATCGAAAAGGTCAGCGGCAACCTAAAGCAGTCAGCTTGGATGGCAGTAATTGAATCTCTTACAACCGCTATTGTTGGGATTCTTTTAATTGCATGGCCAGATGTGGTCATTAAGACCATCGCCTATATTGTAGGTATTTTCTTCGTTATAAAAGGTGCCTACCAAGTTATAAATTATTTTATTATTAAAGGGCAAAACGACTTCTTCAATAACGGTCTTCTTTTGGGAATAATTTCGGTTTTAATCGGTATTACTGCCTTTGTCATGGGTGAAGAAATTGCCCACGTTTTCCGTATTATTATCGGTATCTGGATGATTTATGAATCATTAGTTCGTATAAATACCGCAATCAAACTTCATGCCGCCGGCATTCAAGCCTGGAAATATATTTTAATCTTGGCTTTAGCAATGTTGGTTCTTGGTGTCTTTATTACTTTTTATAGTGGAGCCGTAATTACACTTATCGGTTGGACAATGGTCTTCGTTGGTATTATCGGAGTCGTCGGTGATATCATGTTTATTCAGTACGTCAATACTATTGTAGAAAAACTTACCGGCACCACACAATGAAAACTTTTAAGACAGATTTGGTTAAGATTTATCAAACCGAACGTGGGGCTTTCTTCTTGATGATTATTAATCTTATTCTAGCGTTTTTTCTTTTTATCTTCTCGATTCTCAATCTTAATCCAGGCGTACCAGTCGTTAAGATTGGCTATGGCGATATTGGTGGCTATCGCGATGGCACCTGGATGGATTTGTTAACCTTTCCGATGCTTGCCATCATCTTCGGAATTTTACACAATCTTCTCGCTACTCGTATATTTCATAAGCGTGGTGGCGGCATGACTAAATTCTTTTTACTTATTACCGCGGCACTTATTCTTGGCTCATTCCTTGTCTTAACTAGACTGCTTGGAGAAATTTAATGCGCAAAAATCTTGAAATTCCTCAAGGAAAACGCACTCGCCTTTATCGTTTTCTTGAAATTCTACCTGGTCTAATTTCGTATGGGGCTATAATTTTATTGTTCATTTTATCATGGCTTGATCCTGTGCTCGGCAGTATTTATTTATTCATTATTATTGCTTCGACTTTAGTCAAGGCTATTAGTGTAGCCTACCGTACGGTTCAAGGCTACGAAGTTTTAAAACGCGCCGAAAAAGTTGATTGGCGAAAACGCGTAGAAGACCTTGAACATCCCCATGATTCTTACGAACGTCTTCGTGATGACAATAACCACAGCTATCACTTTGAAAAGCATCTCGAAAACCTAAAGTTAATGGCGGCCATGGGCAAAGAATATCCTAATCCTACCAAAATTCTCCACGCCGTTATCATGACCGCTTATAATGAAGAAGAAGAGGTATTAGGTCCCTCTATTGAAGCAGTCAAAAATACTACTTTTCCCAATAATCGGATTATTTTTGTACTTGCTTATGAAGAACGTGGTGGTGAAACTATGGAAAACACCGCTATGAAACTTGCCAAAAAATACCAAAACACTTTCAAAGATTTTATCATTGTTAAACATCCAGCCAATCTACCAGGCGAAGTAATTGGCAAAGGCCCAAATCTCGTTTATGCCGGTGAGCACGTTGCCAAATATGTAGAAAAACAACACTTACCCATTGAAAACATCATTGTGACTTCTCTAGACAGCGACAACCGTATGGCCCCCAAGTATCTTGATTCTGTTGCTTACGAATTCATCACTCACCCAAATCGTCAGCACTTGAGTTATCAGCCCGTGTCGCTTTTTATGAATAATATTTGGGATGCACCAGCGCCTACTCGTATTATTGCCGTTTCTAATTCATTTTTTAATGTCATTACTACCATGCGTCCACATGCTTTGCGTAATTTTGCTTCACATTCGCAACCACTTCAAGCCCTCAAAGCCATGGGATTTTGGTCTAAACGTACTATTGTGGAAGATGGTCATCAATATTGGCGCAGTCTCTTCTTCTTTAATGGTGATTATTCTGTCTTACCGATTCGTATACCTATTTATCAAGACGCAGTAATCGATGAAACCCTTTGGAAAACCATTAAAGCTCAGTTTGTCCAGGTTCGTCGTTGGTATTACGGTGCGAGTGATATTGCCTATGTTGGTACCAAATTATTTGTTCGTCGCGAGCGTCGTCTTATGCCATTTTGGCAACTTTTCCCAAAATTTTGGCGACTCCTTGATGGGCATGTTACTCTCGCCATCCTTGCTCCAATTGTCGCTTTTGGTGGCTGGGTACCAATGATTATGAACCTATCTTCTCGCGCCATGGTTGCTTATAACGTGCCAAACATCGTTAGTATTGTCGAAACTTTTGCCTCTATCGGTTTAATCGTCTCCATTTTAGTTTCACTCAAAATGTTACCAAAACGTCCAGCTAAATATCGTAAAGGGAAGGGCTTACTCATGATTCTGCAATGGATTTTGATGCCAATTACGTCTATTCTTTATCAGTCCCTCGCTGCTTTTTATTCTCAAACCCGCCTCATGCTGGGTCTCTATATGGAGAAGTTTGATGTCACTCGCAAATTTGTCAAAAAATGACCCCTGTGTTATAATACGCATCATGGGTGATTAGCTCAGTTGGCTAGAGCGTCTCGTTTACACCGAGAAGGTCGGGGGTTCGAGCCCCTCATCACCCACCATGTCTTTTAAGTTATGAAAAAACCCGTTCAATCAATTATTGCTCTATTAATTATTTCGGTCCTTGCAATAATTGGCCTTCTTACTTTTCAAAATAGAAGGAAAGTCACTACTCTTAGCATCGTCACCACTAATTTTCCGAGCTATGACTTTGCTCGGGCTATCACGAAAGATATTCCAAATACCAGTCTCAAAATGCTAGTTAGTCCTGGCGTAGAAACACATGATTTTGAACCAACTCCTCAGGATATTATTGACATCAAAACTAGCGATTTTTTTATTTATACTGGTGGCGAATCCGACTATTGGATCGAAAACGTTCTAAAAGATATTGATTTAGCCAAAACCAAAGTCATTAAACTTTTGGATCTTGTTGAAGTCAAAAAAGAAGAAATTATTTCAGGTATGGAAAATATTCACGAACATAATCATGCAACCAATGAATCCGAAATCGACGAACATGTCTGGACTAGTCTTAAAAATTCCATTCAAATTATCGAGTCTGTTTCTGAAGAATTTACTGCCCAAAACCCAACCGAATCAAAATATCTCGAAAATGCTACTGCCTACATTAGTGAGCTCAAAACTATCGATGCCGAAATTGAGGCTCTCATTCAAAATGCTAAACGCAAGACATTAATTTTTGGCGATCGTTTTCCGCTTCGCTATTTTGTTGATGACTATGGTTTAGACTATTTTGCTGCTTTTCCAGGTTGTTCTGAACAAACCGAAGCGAGTGCTAGCACTATTGCTTTTCTTGTTGATAAGGTAAAAAGCTTAGGCGTTCCCGTGATTTTTCGAATTGAACTTAGTGGTGGACTGATTGCTGACGAGATTGCTCGCTCTACCGGCGCTCAGGTTCTTGAATTTCATACCGCCCATAATATTTCAAAAAACGACTTTGACTCCGGTAAAACCTATGTCGATATTATGCGAGACAATCTCATCGTCTTAAAGGAGGCTCTGTATTAATGAATCTCATAAAATGCCAAAATCTCACCCTCGGTTACGATGGTCATCCGGTACTAAAAAATCTTAATTTTAACATCGCAGAAGGTGATTTTATTTGCATTGTTGGCGAAAACGGTTCCGGTAAAACTACTTTAATTCGCGGGCTTCTTGGACTCGTTAAGCCAACCAAAGGAAAAATTATTTACGATAGGCTCGAACGCAATAGTATCGGTTATATGCCTCAAGAAACTCGCGTCGATGCGCATTTTCCGGCCTCAGTTTTTGAGATTGTGCTTTCTGGTACTCTCGGCCAAAAATGTTTTAAACCATTTTATACCGCCACTGATAAAAAAATAGCACTCCAGAACCTTCGGTTGCTTGGTATTGAAGAGTTAAGAGATACTAGTTTTGCTGATTTATCTGGCGGCCAACGTCAGAAAGTTTTGCTTGCCCGAAGCTTATGTGCTACTTCAAAAATGTTAATTTTAGATGAACCGTCCAATAATCTTGACGCTCACTCCAAAGCCGAGCTTTATCGGCTGATTATCAAACTAAATCGTGAGTTTAAAATTACGATTTTAATGGTTACACATGATCTAGATCACGACAATCTTATTGGCGATAAAATTTTATCTCTTCGTGGCCAAGATTTCTTTTTCGGTTCCACTAAAGATTTTGTTAGGAGGCTCCATGGTCATTAATAACCTCATCGAAATATTCTCATATTCTTTTATGATTCGTGCTCTTATCGTAGGAGTCTTGCTCTCTTTTTGCGCCGCCTTAATCGGCACACCACTAGTGCTCCGTAAAAATTCTATGATTGGCGACGGCCTTTCTCATGTTGGGTTTGGCGCCTTTGCTATTGCCTCTGTACTCGGTCTGGCTCCTATTCAATTTGCTATCCCCATTGTTATCATTGCTTCGTTTTTTATTCTCCAACTTACCGAATCCAACATAATCCATGGAGACGCCGCAATCGCCCTAGTTTCTATTAGCGCTCTCGCTGTCGGTACCTTTATAGTTTCTCTTACTGGCACTAATGTTGATATTAATAGTTATCTCTTTGGCAGTATTTTATCAATCAGTAATACTGACATTCTTATAACGGTCATCCTAACAATCGCTATATCCTTATTATATTTATTTTCTCACCACCAAATTTTTAGTATTACTTTTGATGAAACTTTTGCAAAATCAATTGGCGTCAACACCAAACTTTATCATTTGGCTTTTGCTGTTCTTTGTTCAATCGTCGTAGTTCTCGGTATGCGACTGATGGGGGCTCTACTTATTTCGGGTTTGATTATTTTTCCAGTCCTTTCCGCTGGATTATTTTCAAAAACTTATCGCTCTACCATCATCTCCAGCGCACTTATTGCAATTTTGGCTTTCCTCGTTGGCCTTATTGCCTCATATTCTCTAAATACCCCAACTGGCGCCACTATTATTATCGTAAACCTTGTCTTTTTTATTATCTTAAAATTTTCAAACCTACTTTCTAGTTCTTTCAAGAGCTAATTTTTAAAAAACAATCGATAATGGACAAATGTAGCGTTTTGTTAAAAAAATTTCTCAATCGTCAAAAATAGCATGTTAAAATCGCTTATACGGAGGAGAAAGGATATTTTAATGCTAAAAATTGTAGTTTTTGATAGTGGTTATGGCGGCGAATTTTTTGCCGATCGTTTAGATGAAACGCTTTCGATTGTTGAGGTTATTCGCGTGATCAATTGGCGTGAAGCTGACGAAATTCTTACCAATCCTCGCGCTGCCCGCCAAATTGCAATAAAATCACTAAGACCTTACGTTGGTAAAGTGGATTTAATTATCTTTGCAAATTATTTACTCAGTCTTACTAGCCTCAAATATTTTCAACGTAAATTTAGTGATCAAAGATTTCTCGGACTGGAACTAAAAATGCCTGATACTTTTATAAAACGCGATGTGTTGGTTTTGTCTACAAAAGCCGTGTCAAAGACCATCAATTTTCGTAATTTTTTGTTCCGCCTCAAAAGAAATATTAAAGTATTAAATCTGGATACTTGGCCATCCAAAATTGATGATGGGGAACTAACTTCCGAGGAGATCAACCATACTCTTAAGCTCTTCCTCGCCAAAACTTCAAATTTTGAACCTCAAGAAATCATCCTCGCCTCTTCACAATTTAATGATATTAAATCAGAACTTAAAGCTTTTTTTGGCCAAAGCCTCAAAATCTATGATGGTTTTGATGACGCTATTCGCCAAGCCAGTAAAATTCTTAAACTTCGCGGTGGAGTAGGGAAGAAAAGCGGATAAAATTGTGTTAAAATAAACTTATGCAGATCGAACTATCTGAATTTTATGCTCGTCTTGGCGCTATTGCGCTCATCCTGATTCTCGGCTTTTGTCTCGGTAAATGGAAATTAATCAGTACCGGCACTAATAAAGAATTGACCAACCTTTTACTCACAGTTTTTATGCCCGCTTCGCTCTTTGTCGCTTTTCCAGCCACTTACGACGAAAGCATGTTAAATCTTTTCTTTGCCGGGTTGGTTGCTGGCATTTTCATTATGCTTATTTTGATTATTCTTTCAAGAATTCTTTTTAATAAATGGTGGTTTAAAGGAGAACTACGTTTTGAATCTCAGTTTGCTTTCATTTTTAATAATGCTACTTTTCTCGGTTATCCTATTGTGGTGAATACTTTTGGTTCGACCGGCGTCGTCGCTTATTGTGGATTTATTATTGCTTTCAATGTAGCACTTTTTTCGTATGGCATTTGGCTTTTCGAACATAAGCTCTCACTGAAACTTATCAAAAGTGTTGTTACTAATCCTAATATTTTGGCGGTGCTCTTTGGTATGGTGCTTTTCTTAACCGGGTTAAGGCTCCCAAACTTTATTATGGACTCCGTTGGTTTTGTCGGTGGCGCCACCACTCCACTTTCAATCATTTGTATCGGTTTCATGCTCTCTCACGCTGACTTTAGAACACTTGCTAGAAAATGGCGCCTAGTAATAGTTGCTTTGTCACAGCTTATTCTTGGTCCACTGATTACTTTTGGCGTGCTTACTGCGCTAAAGTTTCCAGTAGAAGTCATTAGTGTATGCACTCTTATCCAAGCTTTGCCCACTGCTACTTCGCTCGGGCTTTTTGCTACTAAATATGGCGGTAACAATATCGAATCTTCCGAATTAGTCACCATTTCCACAGCTCTATCCGTCATTACTATGCCTATTATGATTTTTTTGCTGCTCAGCTTTTAAAATTTTAAAAATATTAATATTTTTCTTGACATTTTTAAACATAAGTAATATAATTAAAACCACAAAAGGTCATACATTAAAAATAAAAACAATTTTTGATGAAAAACAAAAAACAAAAACAAAAATGGTTATTTAGCCATGTCAATTTTTCTTCGTACGACAAGACTATTGTTTTGCTATCTTGTTTGTTCTTTTCTGTCCTTTTAAGCTCCAATGTTTTTGCTTATTCTGCTACCATCACCACTAATGACAATGTTGTTATTAATGCCTCTCCAGCGGGTGAAGGCGTTTCCATTCAAAAGGAATCCATTACAGTAATTTCAGACTGTAGGAATGGCTATAATCTCTCTTTTGCCACTACTACCGACAATAACTTATATTTAAATGGTGATGGTGCCAATAATACAACTGGCACTTATTTTGCAGCCGTAGATGAAACAAACGCCTTAAAGCATGAATCCAATACTAATAAATGGGGATATACTCTAAATTCTAATCCGACTTCTAGCACTGTTTTTTCCGCTTTATCCACGACTGCGGTTCCAATCAGAACCACCACCCAGACTTCTAGCCCAAATAGTAACATTAATGACACATTAAGCGTCAACTACGGCGTAAAAGTAGATCACAATATAGTGCCAGGAGCTTATGAAATGGCAAATAATGGCGCAATAGTTTATTACCTCACCATGGACATCGCTTGTGCCCAATATGCTATTAATTATAATTCTAACGATGGTACTGGTACTATGACGAGTCAGATTATCCAAGAGGGTGTCACTGAACGGCTTATTGCAGAGGATTTTACCGCTCCAACTGGGGCTAGCTATACTGACGCCAATAATAATACTATCGTTGGACAGGCTGACAAGCTCTGGACTTTCTGGGGTTGGAATACGGCTGTTGACGGCACTGGCGATTGGTATAAAGACCGAGAAGCGGTTACCAATTTAACTGCAACCGGCAGCACCATCACTCTTTATGCTCAATGGAAACAAGCTACCTTGGCCGATCTTACCACCACTGCACCATCAGACACTGAAAAAACTATAAATCACAACACCATGCAAGATATGTCTCCAGAAACTTGCTATAACTCAGACATCACTACTGCCATCAACGCTCCTGGTGCTACACTCATAGACATCCGTGATGGCACAGAACGTTCATACAATGTTTCTAAACTTGCTGATAGTAAATGTTGGATGACAACCAATCTTAATCTTGGTAGCACAGTAGATATTACATTGACTCCTGACGATACGGACATCTCCTCGAATTTTATTTTGCCAGCTTCTTCCAATAATTACTCTAATCGTACCAATGCGGCGAATATCAACACTCCAAATAATCTAAACAATCACACCATCACTAGCTATACCGTAAATGGCACCACCTTTGATAGCAATGTGGCTAGCTATTATACCTATGCAGCCGCTACAGCCGACACGACCACCTACGACAAGACTGATGGCTATAGCGTGACGACCTCTATCTGCCCCAAAAACTGGGATCTTCCTACCGAAGCTCAATACATTTATCTAAAAACCAAAGGCACAATTACAAGTGCCAATAAAGCTCTCTTTGCACCATACGATTTTACCTATGGTGGCTATCGCAGTGGCACCAGTAATTTTATTAACGAAACAACACTGGGTTACTATTGGACTTCTCTTAATACCGATCGTGCTTTCTCTCATTTTGTAAATGTGTATAGTGGTGGTTTAAATATTAGT
>JAEEHN010000018.1 GCA_016280905.1 Candidatus Saccharimonadota bacterium | reverse complement strand
TAGCAACCGATGTTGGATTAAACATCGTGACGTCATTTAAAAGCTTTGTGTACCTTATGGACATCAATAGTAATAATAGTGACGTGTTATTACCATTTGGTGCCCATAGCGCTGGGGAAATACCTGTTATCATTCCGAACACAGAAGTCAAGCCCAGTAGCGCCGATTATACTGCTTTGCGGGAAACTAGGAAGGTGCCAAATTATAAAAAACCATTCCGAAAGGAATGGTTTTTTGTTTTAGAAAAAAACCCAGCTTTATAGCTGGGTTTCTGGTTAAAAGCCATTTTCGAGATATTTATGCTGAGCTTTGGTTAACGAATCGATTGTGATGTTTTGCGATTCCAAGGCTAGTTTGGCCACTTTGTCGTCGATATATTTTGGTACCGGATAAACATTGGGTGGGGTTTTGCCATGCCAAATCTGAAAATCACCATCGTAATCTTTTGCCATAAAATGATGCTTAGCAATGTGGATTACACTGAGCAGCTGGATAGAAAAGCTCATATCCATGATTTCGGCAGCGTGACCATCAGCGGCAGCCAGATTAACTAGGCGTCCGTCAGCGATTAAATAAAGGTAATTACCATTTGGAAGTCCGTATTTTTCAATGTTGTGACGAGCCTCAGAACGGGAGACAGCATATTTGCGTAAACTGGCGACGTCGATTTCGACGTCGAAATGTCCAGCGTTGGCTAATATGGCACCGTTTTTCATACTGTTAAAATGTTTTTTGGTAATGACGTTCTTACAACCGGTGGCGGTGATGAAAATATCGCCTTCTCTGGCAGCTTGATCCATTTTGGTGACGGTGTAGCCGTCCATGTTGGCTTTGAGGGCTTTGATAGGGTCGACTTCGGTGACGATGACTTTGGCGCCTAAACCTTTTAGGCGTTTGGCGATACCACTACCGCAATCGCCGTATCCGGCGACTACGGCAGTTTTTCCTGCGATGATTAAATTTGTAGTGCGCAAAATTCCGTCTATGACTGATTGACCGGTGCCGTAGTGGTTATCATAATTGTGTTTACATTCGGCATCGTTGATATTAAACATTGGGAATTTTAACGCTTTTTTGTTGGCAAGAGCCTTAAGCCGGTGTATTCCTGTGGTGGTTTCTTCGCAACCGCCAATGAGTTTACAAGCATATTTGGAGTATTTATTATGCAATAATTCTACCAAATCGCCACCATCGTCGATAATGATATGCGGACAATGCGACAAGGCTTTGATTAATAATTCAGAATACAAATCGTTTTGTCCGTGTATTGCATAAACGGTGACGTTGGGAATTTCTGCTAAAGCTGCGGCAACATCATCTTGCGTAGACAGAGGATTGCATCCTGTGGCGTGAACTTCGGCGCCAAGAGCAGCGAGAGCTTGCACTAAATAGGCGGTCTTTGCTTCCATATGTACTGAGGTTACGATGGTGTGACCAGTTAAGGGTTGCAAGGGAGAGTATTCTTTTAATAACTGGTTGAGAATGGGCATATGTTTGCTTGCCCACTCGATTTTAAGACGACCGCTTGGTGCAAGGCTGGGATCTTTAATAATCGATTGTGACATTATTTCACCTCCAAAAATAGTAATCTCGAAAATGTAAATGTACAAGAAGACAGGACTACAAGAGCCCTGTTCTCGTTGTTCTATATTATAACATAGTTTAGTATTGTTGGCTAATTTAGGCGTTTTCTTCAGAGGCGGTTTCTTCGATAGCAGAGAGAAGAGACTCTTCGACATTTTGTTTCTTTTTCTTAGGCGTGGCTTTTTGGAGGACAATGTCGATATCGTAACCAGTGAGTTTGGAAGCAAGGCGGACATTTTGACCCTGTTTACCAATAGCGATAGATTGTTGATCTTCGGCGACATGAACTTTAGCTTTTTTCCCGTCGATTTCGACTTTAATGACTTCGGCAGGACTTAGTGCTTCGCGAATATATTCGGAGGCGTTGTCACTCCAGCTGACGATGTCGATTTTTTCTTTTTCGCCAATTTCATTCATGACGGCTTGAACGCGAATGCCGCGACCACCGACGAAAGTACCAACTGGATCGACGCCAGGGACAGTGGACATGACGGCGATTTTAGTGCGACGACCAGCTTCGCGGGCAATGCCACGAATTTCGACGGTGCCGTTTTCAATTTCGGGGACTTCTTGACGGAAGAGGCACTCTACAAACTCAGCAGAGCCACGAGAAAGAATAAGTTGGGCACCACGATCACTACGTTCGACGTTTTTGATGTAAACTTTGATACGGCTACCAACGGTATAATATTCGCCATCGATTTGTTCGCTTCGAGGCATAATACCATTGGCGCGGCCGAGATCAATGCGGACGAGTTTAGGTTCAACACGAGAGACGGTACCAGTGACGACGGTGCCGATTTTGTCTTCGAAGGCAGAAAGTACGGCGTCGTTTTCAGCTTCGCGGAGGCGTTGGACAACTACTTGTTTGGCTGTTTGAGCAGCGACGCGACCAAAAGAGGTGACTTTAAATTTTTCTTCAACTATATCACCGAGCTTGGAGTCTTTTTTGGCTTCGCTCAAAGGGATTTCAGTAGATGGATTGTAGGCCAAGCCATCTTCTATAACTTCGCGAGCAACAAAAACGTCGGCTTCGCCAGTTTTGGTATTTAAAATGGCGCGAACATTCATGTCTCTGTCGCCATTATCTTTGCGCCAAGCGGCAGCAATGGCTTGTTCAATAACATTTAAGACGGTATCTTTAGGAAGGCCTTTTTCTTCAGCGATAATATCAACCATGGTGGACATTTGTTTTAAATCTAGATTTTCCATTTATTCCTCTCTGACGGGTTCTGTTATCCGCCATGTTAAATTAATCTAAAAAACCGGCCCTATCTCAAGAGTCGGTCAAATCTGTATATTTTAATTATATCAAATCACTTGCCAAAAGTCAATAGGTTTGTTATAATGGAGATACTTAAGTTTACTTGTAATAAAAAGGGAAATTATGAATTTAAAAGAAGAAGAGCGTCGAGCGAGGCTTTTAAAATCTAGGGCAGAGAGATTGCCAGACATCAAAAAACAATTTGAAATGAACCAAAATCGGAACTTCAATTCCAATTTTAAGCCGGGTGGCAAAGATGAAAAATTGGTTAAAAAAGCTAAAAAATCAGTAAAAAAACCAACCAAGAAAGCGCCTAAGATTTCTTCGGCAAAAACTAAGGCTAAATTGGAGGCCGAGAAACGTAAAGTGAATTTGTCCGTATCAACTAAAAAAGGCGATATGGTACATCATCAGAGGATGCTTTCTCAAGACGTAAATGCTCAGGCGACCCAACATATTATTGGTGTTCCAGTGAACAAATCGCGTTACAACGGTTATAATGGCGAGCAAGTAACTAATGCTAAACTGAAATCAATGAGACCAGATCCGGAAGCGGTACGAATTATACCGATTGGTGGTGTTGGTGAGTTTGGGATCGGTAAAAACATGACTATACTGGAATATAAATCAGAAATTATCGTAATAGATATGGGCGTATTGTTTGCTGGCGAAGATTATCCAGGTGTAAATTATATGATCCCAGATATTAAATATCTTGAAGATAATCGTGATAAAGTAAAGGCAATTTTATTTACGCATGCACATTTGGATCATATTGGTGCTTGCCGACATCTGTTGCCAAAATTTAATCCTTTAACGCCGATTTATGGTACAGATTTTACTTTAGGAATGATTAAAAAGCAACTGTCAGAACTTGATGAGGTTCCAGATTTAAATTATCAAGTGGTAGATCCGTTTAAGCACGAGAAATTTCAAGTTTCTGAGCATTTTAGTGTGGAATTTATCCATACTTTACATTCAATTCCAGGAAATGCTGCAATTGTGGTGCGAACGCCAAATGGATTGATTTATTTTTCGGGCGACTGGCGACACGAAGAACATCCGATGGGTATACAAACGGATTATGAGCGAATTGATGAAATTGTAGCGAAAGAGGGGATTGACTTGATGCTGAATGAGTCGACCAATATTGATTCGCCGGGGCGTCATCCGCATTCGGAATATGATGTAGGAGAGAATCTTGGTCGGGTAATGGATCATTATGCTGGTGGTCGAGTGATTATTTCGTGTTTTTCGTCGCAGATTTCGCGTATTGAATTAATATTAAAGGAAGCGGCAGCGCGAGGGCGCAAAGTGGCGTTTTCTGGGTTTTCGATGATTAATAATGTGGAAGTGGCGCTGCGTGCTAAGGCGATTAAAGTACCGAAAGATACCATTGTGAAAATGGAAGATATTGTGAAATTACCGGACGAAAAAGTTTGTATTGTTTGTACTGGTTCACAGGGCGAGCTAAATGCAGTTTTAAATCGAATGGTGACGGGTGCGCATAAATATATTAAGATTAAATCTACTGATACAATTGTGTTTTCTTCTAACCCAATTCCGGGCAATGAGCCTCATGTGGTAGGAACAGTGGACGGATTATTACGTGAGGGTGCGCAAGTGATTCAAAACGGAAAGACACATCTTACCAATATTGGACCTTTGCATTTGTCTGGTCACGCTTACTATGAAGACCATGTAGAATTCGTGACGAGACTACACCCAACAAACTATATGCCATATCATGGTGAGTTTTATATGTTGGAACATAATGCGGAAATGGCAGAAAATGTGATTGGAATTCCGTGTGAGAAGATTTTAATTTGTGATGATGGCGATATAACTGAACTTACTAAAGATAAAAAAATTCGTAAGGTTGGGCGAATTCAGGTGGGTAATAAATTATATGATGATGCGGATCAACCAGTACATGAGGCAGTGGTAAAAGACAGAATCCATATCTCGCGTGAGGGGATTTTTGTGATAGTTCTTACTCTTAATAAGAAAACTGGGCATTTGATGAAGACTCCCGACATCGTGTCACGGGCATTTATTTATTTAGATAATTCAGAAGAATTAATTGGCAAGATTCGGCATTATCTACGTCAAAAAACGGATAAATCGATTTCGACTGATCCGGAGATGAAAGTGCTAAAAGAAGAAATCAAAGAGGATATTACTCATATCCTCTTTGACGCAACAGGCCATACGCCGATTGTTATTCCAGTAATCAATAAAGTCTAACGGTATTAAACTTTAGAAACTACTTGAACGCAACTCATTTTTGTTATAAAAGAAAAATGGCACCGCAAGGGGTGCAACATCTAACCGTTCAATCAATTGTTTTACTCGAAAAGCTAGATTCCTTACGGTGTCGTTTCTCTCTTCGAGTAATGATAAGGCGTATGTGCAATCGACTTTAATGTTAGATGTTGCGTTTCTATTATAATATGTTGTTTTCAGATATGCAAGACTTTTTTTATTGAAAAAATATAAAAATTGATAGATAATAGAGACAAAGAAAGGAAAAATGGATTACGATGTAATAATTATAGGGGCAGGGATAGCGGGGTTGACGGCGGCGATTTATACAAGTAGAGCCGGAAAAAATGCATTAGTGTTAGAAACTAGTGCGATTGGCGGACAGATTGTAAATGCCCTCAGAGTAGAAAATTGGCCAGGCGATAATGGAATTTCGGGGGCGGATTTAATGAACAAAATATATCATCATGCGAATGAATTTGACGTGAAGATAAAATATGAAGAAGTAATTTCGGTAGATAAAATAGATGATGAAAATGGCACTAGACGGTTTGTGGTTAGGACTGAAGAATGCGAATATTCGTGTGGTGCGATAATTATTGCGACTGGAGCAGAACCAAGAAGATTAAGCACTAAACAGGTAAAAGATGCAGGAGATCGGCCGATTTCATATTGTGCGACTTGTGATGGAGTACTTTACAAGGGTAAACCAGTAGTGGTAGTAGGTAGCGGCAATACGGCAAAGCACGAAATTGAGTATCTTAAGGATATCGCATCAAGAGTTTATCACATTCATCATGATGATCCTATTCCAAAAGAAGCAGTGGCGGTTTTTGCAGCAATTGGTCGAGTACCAGCAACGGAGAGGTTTGTTGATTTAGTAGAGTTAGATGAAAAAGGGTATATAGTTGCTAATGAGGATTGCGTGACATCGTGTCCGGGTGTATTTGTAGCGGGAGATTGTCGAACAAAAATTGTGAGACAGTTAGTAACTGCAGCGGCAGATGGTGCGGTGGCGGCGAATGCGGTAGTTGAGTATTTAAATTAAAATAGAATATAAAAATTGAAGCCGAGCGGGATGATTTTGATTTATAGTGTTATTCGGTCGTGAATTATGATATAATGTAGGAGTGCCCGAATGGCGGAATTGGTATACGCGTTCGACTTAAAATCGAATGGAGAAATCCATATGGGTTCAAGTCCCATTTCGGGCACCAGATTACGACATGAATATATTATATTGTGGTGATAAAGGGATTGCTCGGGGCGTATTGGTGTCTATTTTGTCGCTTCTAAAACATAATTCAAAGATGCTTCATATATATATTATGACGATTAACTTTGAAGATACAAAACCTTTTACGGATAAGACGACGAGATTTTTGAATAAACTAGTAAAAGAAGTAAATCCAAAAAGTTTTGTAAAAAAAATTGACGCGACAGAAGTTTTTGTAAAAGAATTACCAAAGCGTAATATGAAGACGTATTTTACACCGTGTTCAATGCTTAGATTATATTTGGATAGAATCCCAGAAATTATGCAGCTTGACCGGATACTATATATGGATTACGATGTGGTATGTCGGGGGGATATTATAGAATTTTATGATATTGATTTGACGAATGTGGAGGCGGCTGGAGTGCTTGATATTTATGGAAGGCATTTCTATCGCTATCACGGTTGGTTTAAGAGAAAAAAAGATGAAAAAGAAAAAGAATTATTACCGGAAGAAGAAATTTCGCGTTCGTTTCTGAAGCAGGATTATATGAATTCTGGGGTAATGCTGTTTAATATTTCGGAATGTATCAAGAGTGGATGTCTTAAAAGGGCAGTGAAATTATGCGCAAAAAGATGGATGATGTTGGCGGATCAGGCAGCACTTAACAAAGCGATTTCGAGACGGAAATTATGCCCGAGAAAATATAATGAACAAGAAGAAAGGCCACGTAAAGATACGGTTTTGCATCACTTTTCAAATAATTTTAAATTTTGGCCGTATTTTAGAGTGCAAAAGGTAAAACCTTTTGAGGTTGATAAGGTTCATAGCATTTTGAAAATTACTGAGTATGATGCTATACTGGATGAATACGATAAACTTAAAAATAATTTGTAATGGCTAAAGCAGAATTATTTCAAAAGGATATACCAAAAAAAGAACGGGTATTTTATTATACGTCAGAGGAAGATGACCCGATTCAAACTAAAGAACAAGAACGAAAAGAAAAAGTAATTTTGCCAGATGGATATGAGTTTATTCCTAAGAATCCGTTAGTGCGTTTATATTCAGCGACGTTGTTTAGGTTGTTTTGGCTTTTTGGGCAATGGTATGAAAGACATTATTGGCAGGCTAAATTTTATGGACGCAAAAAATTGAAAAAAGCTAAAAAAACCGGATATGTGATTTATGCCAATCACACTAATCCATTTCATGACGTGTTTGGTCCGGGGATAGCCGCAGATCGAAGAATTTTTACAATAATCAGCCCAGTAAATTTGAAATTGCCTGGAATTGGTAAATTTTTACCCATGATTGGTGGCATTCCGCTTGGTACGAATGATGTTGAAAAAAAAGCGATGAATGAGGCAGTGGATAAACGATTGGTAAAACAAAAAAAATGCCTGGTGATTTATCCAGAGGCACATGTGTGGCCTTATTATACTGGTATCAAAAAGTTTCCAGCAGGTGACAGGTCGTTTAAATATGCGGCGCGAAATAATTTACCGATTTTTACGATGACAACGACATATCACAAGCGGCATGACAAAAAACATGGCGATTTGCCACGAATGGACATTTATTTAGATGGGCCATTTTACCCAGACCCGAAACTTAGTGAAGGCAAAAATCGAGCCAAATTAGCACAAGAGGCTTATGAAAGTATGGTAAAATGGAGCAAGAAAAGTGATTATGATTATTTTAAATATGTAAAAAGACGAGAAAGTAAATAAATGAGTATTTTTAACACTGGTATTAATCCTTTTAAAAAAGCTAATGTGGTGCCGGTTTTTTTAACGATTACGAATGATTACGCCAAATATGCGGCGGGAGCAATTTCGTCATTAATGAAACATTCCAACCCAAAAAGATATTATCGGGTTATTGTCATGTATGATAGATTAAGTATTCCAAATCGATGGCGACTCCGAAACATGGTGACACGCAATTGTGCAATTGAATTTCATAAGATGAAATACAATTTGTATATGCAAATTATTGTGAGGTATTGTGCGACCAAGACTGGTTCGGCTGATTTCTTTTCGTCGGCGGTGTATTATTATCGGTCGTTTATCGCGAGACTTTTTTTGCAATATGAAAAAGCGATCTATATTGATAGTGATACAATCTTGATGGACGATATCGGTAAATTATTTGATATTGATTTGGGTGACAAGGTGATTGCAGCACGAGTAGATCCGAAGGTTGCAATGGTACCAGAATTTGTAAGATATGTAGAAAAGGCTTTGGATGTGCCAGCAAAAGAATATGTAAATTCTGGTGTGCTCTTGATGGATTTGAAAAAGTTACGGAAATTGCATTATATTACAAAAATGACGGATTTAATCAAAGAATATAACGCGGATTTAGTGGCGCCAGATCAAGATTATCTTAATGTAATTTTAAAAGGTCAGATTATGCATCTTGATAAAAGTTGGAACTTACAGCCAGAAGGTGAAGATCCAAAAGGCGCAAAATTGTTGCATTTTAATTTATCAAAGAAGCCCTGGTATCATGAAGATGTGAATTGCGGTGAGTTGTTTTGGAAAGCAGTTAAGGGGACCGGGTTTTATGGTGATTTAATGAGAGAAAAAGAAAGGTATACTGCTAAAGATGAAGAAGAGGCGGCTTTAAAAATAAAAGCGTTGGTTGAAAAGGCTGATAAATTATCCAAAATTAAGAAGCCGTTATTATAGGATCTTTATCTTGTGAAAAAGTGTCTAAGTTATTGTTTTAAAAAATCCAAAACAGAGTTTTGGATTTTTTGAGTTTCGATTATATTGGAGGCGCCTACCGGAATTGAACCGGTGTACGCGGTTTTGCAGACCGCTGCGTAACCACTCCGCCAAAGCGCCACTCTTATGATTATAACATGGATTTAAATTTGTAATATGATAATTCCAGCGACGACTAAGATAGTAGCGATAAAGTGGACAATGACGGTTTTGCGATCAAGTTTTTCGCGGCCGAATTTTGGCCAGATGAGGGTAAGTAAGATACCCATGAAAAAGATGACGATGGGAGTGGTAGAATCGGTGGCAGCAGAAGCAAGAGCGACGGTAGGCGCAGTGATAAGTGCCCCGCGATAGGCGAAATCTTTGACTGCACCGATAAGGGTATTTGTAAGCATAGGGCGAAGGACTTTTTTGTTGTCTTTAAATATTGTTTGGAAGCGTTTACGCCACTTAGGTTTGCCATAAATGATAACAAGATTGGTAATACCTTTGGCGAGAAAAAGTAGGGCGATTTCATCGACAAAATTTAAAGCACTAGCATCGGCTTTGACAAAAATAAGATTGCCAATTACTGCAACAAGAACATAAATAAAAGCAAAGAATACGGCTTTTAGTTTAACTTTACGACTACGTTTTCTTGTAGTAAGGATAATAAGGGTTGGTGCGGCAAGAATAATAAGAAAAGCCACTAGCTGAAGCAGAGAAGAAGTCTCATTTAAAAAGAACCAACCAAGAATTAAATATAAGATTGGTGCAAGCTGCATAAAAATACCAAGATTGGTAGAGTCTTCGATTTCTAAGGCTTTATAGTAAGGGATACCTGCAATGCTGACTAAAGCTCCAGAAAGTAAAATAAGACCAACGGCACTATAATCTGTTTCGAACAGATTAAAGTTCGTGGCAAAAAGGATAGCAATTGCAATAATGATATAAGCGCAACCGTAGAATAATTTTTGGGAGACAGCGCCATTTTTTTTGAAATAGACGTCTGAGACATAATTGTCGATAAAAATACGAGACGCGTCGAGAATGACGGTGATGGCGACTAGGATTAGCCAGTTCATGCAAGCGCTCCGACGACTATATAACCATAGTAGACGGCGAAGATTGTAAGCATTAAGATACCTTCTAGGCGAGTAATTTTACGGTTGAGACGTGCCAGTGTACAAACTAGAAGAGTAGAGCCAATCAATAAGATTAAATCTAGGATTTCAAAATTTTCCGGAGTGATAGTTCCAGAAATAGCCACGGGCAAAGCTAAAACAATGCAAATATTAAAAATGTTGCTACCGACAATATTGCCGATAAGGAGATCGCTTTCGCCTTTTTTGGCGGCGGTGATAGTGGTAACTAGTTCGGGTAGAGATGTGCCAAGGGCGATGACTGAGAGGGCGATGACGCGTTCGGATATGCCAATGACAGAAGCGATTGTCGAAGCAGAATTAACAACCAGTTGACTGCCGGTTATAACGCCAACAAGACCTATGAGAACAAAAAAGAATGATTTGCCGAGCTTATATTTAGGTTTTTCGACTTTTTTAGCTTCTTTTTTGTTTTTGCGAGCCAAGGAAACAAGATAGTAAAGAAAAATCCCAAAGAAAAGCAAGCAGACAATGGCATCACTACGGGAGAACGCGTTGGTTAAGGCTTCAGAAAGAGTTGTGTCTAGGATTAAAACGATAAGGGCGGTGGAAATAAGTAAAAGTAGAGGTAATTCTTTGGAGACGGTTTCTTTTTTGACTCGAATTGGATGAATAATAGCTGCGACACCGATAAGTAAAAGGACGTTGATGATGTTACTTCCGATGACGTTACCGAGCAGAATATCGGTATTACCAGAGATGAACGAAGAGAAAGACACTGCAAGTTCGGGAGCGCCAGTACCAAAGGCGACAATTGTAAGACCGATTAAAAGTTTGGAAACTTTAAAATTTGAAGCAACAGAAGAGGCTCCATCAACTAGCCAGTCGGCGCCTTTAATAAGAAAGATGAAGCCGACAATAAGCAGTAAGAATTGTAGAAAGATTTCCATTTTTTATTTTGCTTTCCGTATTTTGATTATAACGTTTTTTTAAAAAAAATACAAGAATGTGTGATATAATATGTATTGTAATCGTGCGAATGTAGCTCAGTTGTTTAGAGCGCTTCCTTGCCAAGGAAGAGGTCGAGAGTTAGAGTCTCTTCATTCGCACCACATCCAAAGGCTCCAGGTAGCCTTATTTTGTTGGCTAACTCTCGGACCTTCGGTGCGAGAGTTAGAGTCTCTTCATTCGCACCATTTTTTGTTCCAGAAAGCTACAGCCGTTGATTGGCTCTCGGGTCTAAAGGCGTGAGAGCTAGAGCACGCTTCAAGCGTACTATTTTTTATATTGTGTGCTATAATGGTTATATAAAATTTGAAAGGAGAAAAAATGCCAACTTGGGGAATTGTGCTTCTGGTGATTGTTGCGGTTATTGTAATAATCGGGTTAATTGCTGGAATTTATAATAGTTTAGTAAAATTAGATGAGCGTGTGAACGAGGCGTGGTCTGATATTACAGTGCAGCTTAAATATCGAGCGGATTTGATCCCGAATGTGGTAGAAACCGTGAAAGGCTATGCGAAGCATGAAAAAGAAACATTTGAAATGGTGACCGAGGCACGTTCGGCGGTAATGGGCGCAAAGACTGTAAAGCAAGCTGCTGAGGCTGAAAAAGAAATGCAGGGTGCGCTTGGACGGATTTTTGCAATAGCCGAGGCTTATCCAGAACTTAAAGCCAATTCAAATTTTGTCAAATTGCAGGAACAACTCCAAGATGTCGAAGATAAAATTCAGGCGGCGCGCAGATTTTATAATGCTGGTGCGAAAGAACTTAACACGAAGATTAAAACTTTCCCAACCAACATTATTAATAATATTATTGGACATTTCAAAAAACGTGATTATTTTGAAGTAGCTGAAAGCGAAAAGGCGAAAATTGAAAAAGCGCCTGAAATTAAGTTTTAAAATCATAAGGTTATGTTTTTGAAACATAACATTAAGTTTTAAAAACATAGCAATGAGGTTTGAATGTATAAACAAATTGCCGAGAATAAACGTCGAACCGTATTTATCATGATAGGGTTTGTGATTCTGATTGTAGCGATTGCGGGCGTGTTTGCGTATTTTTATAAAGATTTTTGGATTGCAGTTTGGACTTTAATAATAGCGATTTTATATGCAGTGTTTCAGTATTATTGTGCCAGTGCGCTTGCTGTAGCAATGACTGGTGCGCGCGAAATTAGCAAAAAAGACAACCCTCGGTTTTATAATATCGTGGAAAATTTGTCAATCACAACGGGGTTGCCGACGCCAAAAGTCTATCTTATTGACGATAAGGCTCCAAACGCGTTTGCTTCAGGTCGAGATCCGAAGCATGCTTTGGTAGCGGCAACAACGGGTTTGCTTGATATTATGGATGATAAAGAATTGACGGCGGTGATGGCACATGAGATGTCGCATGTTAAAAATTATGATATTAGAGTATCGATGATTGTGTTTGGTTTAGTTTGTGTGGTGGGGTTGATATCGGATTTGGCATTTCGGATGATGTTTTACGGAAATCGACGTCGAAATAATGAGGGAAGTCCAGTGGGATATATGTTGATTCTTTTTGTGGCAATTTTGTCGCCAATTGTAGCAGCAGTGGCACAGATGGCGGTAAGTCGTCAGCGGGAGTATCTAGCCGATGCTTCGGCGGTGAACATCACGAGATATCCAGAAGGGATGATTAGTGCACTTAAAAAATTACAAAATCACTCACAGCCGATGCGGAGCCAGAATATTGCGACGGAAGCGATGTATATAAACAATCCTTTACGTAAGGGATTTTTCAGTAATTTATTGTCGTCGCATCCGCCGATTGAAAAACGGATAGAGAGGCTCGAAAATGGTAAAAAGAATTTTTAAAAAGATTAAACAAAAAATAAAAGTTATGCGAAAAAAAAGAATTAATCCGCATAAGTCTTTTAAGCGTTCGTATCGGGAGGATTATAAACGAGAGCTTGCAGTGCCGGGAATAATGTATCATATTTTTGCGACGTTTAAAATTATTTTTAAAAATTGGAAACTGTTTTTACCATTGCTTGTAATTGCTGTAGTTTTAAATGCGGTTTTTGTAGGAATTATGAGTGAGTCGAATTACGCACAATTTCAGGATATTTTGGATGAGACGAGCGTGCAGGTAGCAGGAGGAGATATTGGAAATGTAGCAAAGGCGGGGTTGTTGTTAATATCTACGGTGACAACTGGTGGATTGTCGGGTGATTCTAGTGAAGCGGCGGCGGTGTTTGGGGTAATAATTTTTCTAATTGTATGGCTTGTGACGATATTTTTATTGCGGCATCGTTTGGCTAATCATAAAATAAAACTTAGAGACGGGCTTTATAATGCGCTGACGCCACTAATTTCAACATTCTTGGTGTTTGTAGTAGCGGTGATTCAATGTATTCCGATTTTTATTTTGATTGTGGTATATTCGGCGGCGATACAAACGGAATTTTTAACAACGCCGTTTTACGCTTTGGTATTTTTTATTTTTGCGGCGATGATGATTTTGTTGTCTGGATATTTATTGTCGTCATCTCTTATTGCATTCGTGGCGGTGTCGGCGCCGGGGCTTTATCCGATAAAAGCACTTCATACAGCGTCGGATTTGATGATGGGGCGGAGAGTAAAATTTGTGATTCGACTTTTGGCGTTGATTTTGGCGCTTGCGGTTGTGTGGGTGATTGTGATGTTGCCGTTAATTTTGTTTGATTTGTGGATGAAAACATTTGAATGGACAGAAGGAATACCGTTTGTACCGATTTGTCTTACGATTATGACGTGCTTTACGTTTATTTATGTAACGGCTTATTTATATTTATATTATAGATGGATGCTTGACTATGAAGAAAAGTGAAGCTGGAAAAAGAATTGTCAAATTAAGGGAATTGATAAATGATTATCGATATCATTACCATGTGTTAGATGAGTCGATTATGAGCGAGGCAGCGGCAGATTCGTTGAAGCATGAATTAACATTGCTAGAAACTGAATTTCCAGAGTTTGTGACGCCAGATTCGCCAACGCAAAGAGTAGCGGGAAAGCCACTAGACAAATTTACGAAGATACAACACAAAAAACGAATGATTAGCCTGGCAGACGTGTTTTCGCGTCAGGAAATCGAAGATTGGATTTCTCGAAACGAAAAGTTGATTAGGGGGGGTGGGATTGGTGAGTTTTTTACGGATATTAAGATGGATGGTTTAGCCTGTGCCTTAAAATATCAGAATGGGATTTTTCACCAGGCGGTAACGCGGGGAGACGGATTAGTTGGTGAAGATGTAACTTTAAATGTTAAAACAATTCAAAACATTCCGTTAAAAATTCACTTAGAAGATGGTGTTCCCTCAGAGATTGAGGTACGCGGTGAGATTGTGATTTTTAAGAAAGATTTTGAAGAACTGAATCGGATGCAAAAGAAAAAAGGAGAAGCGGAGTTTGCAAACCCTCGAAATTTGGCGGCAGGATCGATTCGGCAGTTGGATTCAAAAATTGCGGCGAGCCGACCACTAAAATTTATAGCATACGATTTGGTGGTACCGGACTCTTCGACTTGGCATGAAGCATATGAGAAGTTACGAGCGTTTGGTTTTCAGACTTCAAATGAAGACAAGGTTTTTAGCGAAAGGGAAAAATCAGAACTATTTAATTACATTGACGATTTGGATGAATATCGCAAAACTTTACCATTTAATACGGATGGGATGGTGATAAAAATTAATAATCGAGCGGTTTATGATAAGTTGGGGATTGTTGGAAAAACTCCGCGTGGGGCGGTGGCATTTAAATTTCCGGCAGAGGAATCTACAACAAAAGTGCGAGATATCGTGATTTCGATTGGTCGGACGGGGGCAGCGACACCGGTGGCGATTCTTGATCCGGTGCAAGTAGCGGAAACAACAGTGCGTCACGCGTCGCTTCACAATGCGGATGAAATTGCGAGGTTGGATGTGAGGATTGGTGATACGGTGATTGTTTATAAAGCGGGAGATATTATTCCGCAAATAAAAGAAGTATTGACGAGTTTGAGGCCGGAGAAAACGGTAATGTTTGATTATGAAGAAGCTTTAAAAAAACAATATCCGAATCTTGAGTTTGAACGACCGGTTGGCGAAGTAGTCTATCGAATAAAAGGCGAGTCGTCGAATTTTATATTGGCGCGAGCGATTGAATATTATGCATCTAAGACAGCATTGGATATTGAGGGTTTAGGTGAAAAAAACGTAGAGGCTTTAATCTCGGCTGGATTAGTAAGATCGATTGCGGATTTGTATCGATTAAAAGAAGTGGATATCGCGAAGTTAGAGCGATTTGGAGAGCTGTCGGCACGTAATTTAGTAACGGCAATCGAAGCGTCAAAAAAACCTACGCTTTCAAAATTTATTACGGCGCTCGGAATTCGTCATGTGGGAGCACAAACGGCGACAGTTTTAGCACGAGAATTCAAAACTTTGGATAACTTAGCGAATACAACGGAGGATGATTTATTGAAAATTCCAGATATTGGCGAAGTCGTGGCAGAGTCGATTTTGGCATGGTTTGCAGATGAAGATAACGTGAAGTTATTGAGTGAATTAAAAGAATTAGGAGTATGGCCACTAGATGAAGTGTTAAAAGATTCGCCGTTGATTGGAAAATCGTATATCGTAACAGGCACGCTCGAGAGTATGGGACGAGAAGAAGCAGAAAATCACTTACGAGAACTAGGTGCAACAGTAACTTCGTCGGTGACAAAAAATACCACAGCTTTGATTGTAGGAGAAAAACCAGGAAAATCAAAATTAGAAAAGGCCGAAAAATTAAAAATACCCACCCTTGATGAAAGTGAGTTTTTGAAATTGATAAAATGGTGATTTCGGCGGGAGCAACTTTGTTTCTCTCCTCTCGTCACCAAATAAAAAACCAAGCCCTGACGGACCTGCTTTTTCTTTGGTGAACCTCGTCCAAACGAATTGGAATATCCTCGTAGAGGACTTCTACCGCGTGAGGGGAATTATCACTGTTTTATATCCTACAAACTATATCCCTGGCATCAGTAGAACTAATGAATATGAGCCCAAACATTAGCAACCCGGGTGGAACGTGATGGCAACAACGACAATGAAGAAGCTCCTTAAGAGCTTACAATGACAATGATGTTTGCACGTATGTTGATAAATGCACTATTGCGTAATTGTATAAAAAATGTATACAAAAAGTAAATAGGTTATGGTAATATAATATTATAATGGATATTTAGGATTTACTAAAGTGGTATCTTATGTTATAATTAAAGGCTAATAAATGAGAATAGATATGAAAATGAATATTTTAGCCAAAAATATATTGGCACTAGAAAAATCTTCTCTTAGTAAGGTTCGTTTTGCTAAGACTATCTATTTTGTACATAAGGAATTAATTAGAAATAATCTAGCAAATAAAGAAGACTTTAAGTATATTCGTATGCCATTAGGCCCAGTACCTGATGGTTTTATGCAACTAACTTCTATTGATAATGAGATTAAAAGCGAACGTGTAAAAAATATCCGCCTTGCTTACGAATCTATCGAATATTCTACGGAAGCAGAATTCAAGGGGTCCGACGAAGAACGAAACGTTATAGAAAAAACTCTCAAGACACTACGCGACCATAACACTTCAAGTCTTGTTAATGCAAGCCACGAGGACTCAAGTTGGAAAGAAAACAAGAATGGAGTCTTGTATTATGTTACTGATCTTGATATGAAAAACGACCTTAGTATGCTATGTGCAGCAGTTAATGCCAACAATGACAGTGATAATATGCAAGCGAGTTTAGTCCGTGGCATGTTGCAGGATATAGTTTCTGAAAGCACTGGTCTAGAATATCCGGATTAGACATGGAACGGTATGAAATTTTCAAAGACGACGCCGTAGACGCTCTATGGAATGAATATACTAAAACCGAAGAATATAATAGCGGCAGAATCTATTCTATCAATTCCACTCATCCTCTTGTAAGATCCGCAGAAGAACATGGTTTAGGGGACGTTATTAATGATTTTATACAAGATCTCGAGCGCGATGGTGATATAAAGACATCTTTTATAAGTAGGAAAAATATTGACTGGTTGGATGAATGGAAAAGTATGCATGATAGACTCTTTGCTTTTGTTTATAAGGATCGAGGACGTTTCCGCAGGAATGGCGAGGATGTAAGATTTGGTGATCCTGGAGATGAGGATAAACACAAAATACCTAAAGGCTTTGAGGTCCAAAGTTCAATAGTGGAAGTTGCGGATAAAATATCAAGTTCTTTGCAATATATAGACACGAATGATATAAAGCACGTTTGCGATTTTTTGGCAGAAGTCCATTATCAATTTATTAGAGTCCATCCGTTCAACGATGGTAATGGTAGAATTGCCAGGGTATTAGTGGATCAATTATCATTAAGCCTTGGATATATTCCTGTTCTTGCTGGTTTTCCAAGAACAAATGCCGACAAAAAGAGTGCTTATCATGCAGCGATACAGGGATGTATTGGTGATGCAAATTGCAAAACTCTCTCAGAGTGGATTTTTCAACAAATGCAAGAGAAACTTGATCAAATTGCTTAGTGTTTATATTATAGAGCTTGATTTTTCTCTATAGCCTCTAGGCTAGAGTCGAAATTGCGATTCAACTTATCTTCGATCCCCAAAAAAGAATATAGATCGAATAGATAACTAACGTATGCGAGCACATGGAATATAGTATAATAACTCAATGCTATATTCTTATCTCTTAATAACTCATTAATATTATTTTTCACATCATTATTGAAGTTGTGGGAACGATTTTTTAAATTATCAGATATACTACACAGTGTTTGGTCGAACGAAATACTTAAACTTTTGTCAATTGTCTCGTAAAGTATATCATTTTTTTCGGACACAATGACACCAATGATTGTCTCCATATCCTGCTTATTTTTATGGAGGAATTCAAAAATATCCTTTTGACATTTTTTGTCCCCCCAAAAGTTTCGCTTACGTTTTTTACTAACTTTTCCTGGAAAATGAAACCATTCTATTCCTCCATAATATTTTAGAATTGGTTTTGCATGTATAAGAAAATAGCGCGCAAACATATGGGATTCTTCAATAGCTTCCATAAATCGAAAGTTATTTAAAAGAATATTCTTTGCTTTTTGTTTTTCGAAATACTTTAGCAATAATGTCGTCAAAAAACTGGCCACAATACCAGTTGCTATGGCTAAAACAATATCGTAAAAAATTGTTTGAGCTGGTTCACAATTACACTCTTCCAACATGTTTGGTATATCCTTTCTAACATTATATCATTCCACAATTAGATCTAGATGTGGTATTAAATGGTATAATATACATATACCGCTTATATAGCGCATCCCTTCAAAAGAGGACAATTATGGGTAAACACCACAGAATCTATAAAAGGCCACGAAATGGTGGCAAGATTAGGGTTACCGCAAGACAAGTAGACAAATTGGTCCGTCGTCGCAATAGAAGGTTGAACTCTCGCGATTATGGAGATCTAAAACGTATGAGAGTTATTGAATCATCGCCAAAAGATGCAATTTGGGCGTTAAAACAATATAGTGACGACATTTTACTCGGTCCGGTTGATTATAGGAAAGTTGGCCGAGGAAAACGCGTCTACATACGCGTAGAGGGCGAGGACAAGGAATATTACTATTGCTCAATATCTTATATTCCTCGAGTTCTAAACAATCGCGACGTGAATGATGCGATCGTGAGAGCCTACTACATACGACAATGGCGAGTGACAAAGAAAATGCTGATTGCTATGCCGTTCGGGATAAATGTCGACCTAGCCTAAGGTAAATAAAAAGTCGGTCAGAAATGGCCGATTTTTTATGTAAAACAGATACGGAAAATCTTATTCTCGGTCGTTTTCGTGAAGTTAGAGAACAAAATTCTCTATAAATACTTTTCTTGATGTGAAACGGAAAAATATGGTACAGTAATGATGAAGTTCTCGCACGGCACCGAAGGTACCTACCGCAAGAACTTCTTTTTTGTGATGGCTAAATAATTGAATATAGGAGTATTTTTTGTATGTTTAACAACATTCAGCAAGACGACAGGCAAGAAAATTGGCAGAAATATGATATAATTAAATTGTTCAAACTTTTCAATATTAATAACGCAATTCCAGGGTCGGTCGATATTTTGTATCGACTTATAGACGTAAAGATGCAGCCATGTACTAGCATCTGGGTCTATACTCTGGATAGCGAAAAGTTTGAACAGCCGTACATGGCTGCTTTTTGTAGGTCGCCAGTATAGCTGTTCAAGCTAGATAACGAGGCCTAGATGCAAGATAAGAAGCTAGAGGACTACTCGAAAGAAGAGCTCATTTCGATTATTAAGTCCATAAAGAAGCAAAAGAAATTCGGACTGGTTTGGGAAGATAAGCCAGAAAAAGTTGCAACCGACTGTAAAGAAAAATTACCAGTTCTTAATGAAGATACTTCAAAAGCAATATCTAAAGCACCAGGTCAACCAACAAACATTATTATTGAAGGAGACAACTACCATTCTCTTTCGGCCTTAAACTATACGCACGCCGGAAAAATTGACATTATTTATATTGACCCTCCATATAATACTGGGAATAAAGATTTCATATACAATGACAGATTCGTAGATACCGAAGATTCTTTTAAGCACTCGAAGTGGCTTTCGTTTATGGAAAAACGGCTCAAGTTAGCATATAGTCTACTTTCTGATGAGGGCGTGATATTTATTTCAATCAACGATATTGAATTACCATATTTACGATTGTTGTGCGATTCAATATTCAATGAAAGTAATTTGATTGCAAACTTAATCTGGAAATGCAGAAATTCACTTTATTATACTGAGCCAACAGTTTCTATATCTACAGAGTACATACTTTGTTATGCAAAAAACAAATCCTCTTTTTACCTCAAGGCATTCGATAAAGATAATATCGGGGACGAAAAAGCACTACAGGGCTTTTTCTTTAATCGCATAAAGAAAAAATACGACGGCGAAAATTATTCTAATCCCGACAACGACCCAAACGGCCCATTTATTACCTCTGGAAAAGTTAGGGATGATGGTCGTCCAAAATATACGGTAGTATCACCAACTGGCGTCGAGCATACAGAAGCATGGGTGTATACACCAGAAGTGTTTAAGAAGCTGGATGAAGCCGGCCAAATCTATTGGGGCAAAGATGGCTCCGCTCAACCCCGAAAGAAATCATATTATAAAGACTTCATTGGAAATGTTTCATCAAATTTGTTAATGGATGAGACTATGAAAAGCATAGACGAGAATGGGAAAATAAAAAAAGACAAATATTTCGAAATAGGAACTACAGAGAGTGGAACGAAGGAATTGAAGAAAATTCTAGGCAGAGATGCATTCCCGTATCCAAAACCATCTACCTTAATAAATTATTTGGTCCGATTATATCCGAAACAATCGGCAACCGTATTGGATTATTTTGCTGGCTCAGGAACAACTGGGCAAGCAGTACTTACAATGAATAAAGAAGATGGTGGTACCCGAAGTTTTATTCTCTGTACAAATAATGAAGGTAGAATTGCAGAGGAAGTTACGTACCCAAGAATAAAAAATGTGATTAATGGATATTCCGATGCTGAGGGGATATCTGCAAACGTAAGATATTTCAAAACATCATTTATTGAGAAAGAGGAAACATTAGATAAGTTACGCCGCAAGCTTTCCCCTGCTTGTGAAGGCATGATTCGTATTCGTGAAGGTATATTTAATAAGACAATAGACGAAGACCTATTTAAGGTCTTTGAAGAAAATGGTCAAATCGTCGGCGTTATCTACGACCGCTTCGAGTTAGAGAAATACATCGACCAAATTGAAGAATTGGAAACCGATAAACCAGTACATCTTTATGTATTTAGTTACGACAATAGTGGCCGACTCGATGAAGTGACAAAAACCACAAAACACGAATACGAGAGCCAACCTATTCCGGAAGGCGTTCTTGAAATCTATAAGAAAATCTTCAAAGATAGGAGGCACTAATGAATCTTCGAGATTATCAATCTAAATATGTTGAAAAGCTAACGAATGGCTTTAAAGAACTAGCTATCGCTGGTAACAAGGGTGCAACAATCATCTTCAAATCGCCAACAGGAAGCGGCAAGACGGTAATGACAGCTGCAATGTTGCAACAATTAGCTGAAGACGGTTTCAGTGATGACTACGTGTTTCTTTGGGCGAGCATGGGCGACCTGGCACACCAAAGCTACGAAAAATTATCCCAGAATTATCTGAAGGATAGTCGTTTCAATATGCTTGAACTAAGCGAAATAACTGCCGAAGCGCTAGAGCCGAACACGATTCTCTTCTGCAACTGGGAGAAGATGTATCAAGTCAAACAAGTCAAAGACGACGATGATAATCTTATCGAAATTTTTAATAATGTCTATGTCCGTGTCGGCGAGGACGGAAGAAATCTACAAGAAATCTTGGACAAAACTAGAGCGGAAGGCCGCAGAATCGTTCTCATTGTTGACGAGGCTCACCGTACCTATACAGGAGAGAATTCGCAAAAGCTCGTTAATAAAGTTATCCAGCCAGACCTAATTGTGGAAGTGTCTGCTACCCCACTAATTACGCTAGAGGCCGGATATTACGAAAAGAATACTGGACGTTATATTGAAGTTCCATTTGAAGATGTTGTTAAGAGTGGGCTCATTAAAACGAACACCATCATCAATAACGACATTACTGGCGTAATCGACAAAGGTTCTACCGATGCTGTAGTGCTAGAAGCAGCACTCAAACAGAGAGTTATTCTTGCTGAAAAATATAAAGAACAGGGCACGAATATTAATCCGTTAATCTTGGTTCAATTACCAAGCGAGAGCGCTGACAAGATGAGCGCCATCGATCAAACAACCAGGGAACTTGTAGAAAAATTCATGGAAGAACATGGAATTACATACGAAAATGGCAAACTTGGCATTTGGGTTGCAGGAGAAAAATATCCTGATGACGTTAAAGAATCATGTATTAAAAACGATTCTTCAATAGAAGTACTCATTTTTAAACAGGCCATTGCAACCGGTTGGGATTGTCCTAGAGCGGCGATTCTTGTTATGTTGCGAGACATTAAATCTGTCACTTTCGAAATACAAACTGTTGGCCGCATTTTACGTATGCCGGAGCTAAAACATTATGAAGACTCGGCTTTAAATTCTGCATACGTGTTCACGAATGTCAACGAACTTGCCCTCCGTCAGGATGGAGACACTCAGACGTTCTTCAAAATGCGTTTTAATCATATTGTGGACGGAATCGACCACATCGTTTTGCCGAATGTTCACAGGCAACGTGTGGTTGGTCAACGTAATCGTCTCAACCAAGCATTTCGACCTATCTTCTTACCGATGCTGGACGAAAAATTCGGAATAACCGAAAAAGACGACATAAAAACTAGACGCAATAAAATAGACGATTTATTGGAAGTTTATGCCGACGAACTAACCGTCCCAATTCTTGCTGATATTGCTATTGAAGACCTAGACTTGGCCGACGCTAAGGCCTTTGAGGAGGGCCAAAAACTTAATATAAAAGCCGATAAAGCGTTTATCGAGCGTACGTTCCAGACATGGCTCAAGAAAAAATCTTCACCTTATGCACCACACGATTCGAGCCGTATTCTTAAACAGGCAATCTATAAATGGTTCTCGGACAATGGTTTTGATGATGAAGATGAAATCCAACAAATTATAGCCTGCTCCGAAGAGAATCAAAGAATTATGAATGGCATTATCGATGAGGCCAAGCAAGAATTTGCTAAAACGATGACCAAAGAGACTGAACTTACACTTAATGTATTTTCCATTCCAAAAGAGCAAGAGTTCGGTGAACATTATGAAGCATATCCTTCGCCAAAACACGCACTCCAACCATTCTATCGTCCAGACGATACAAGTGGCGCTAAATGGGGTACGGAAAGAAAGTTTGAAAAAGCACTTGATAGGAGTCAGAAGGTTGAATGGTGGTACAGAAACGGCACTAGCGAACCTAAATATTTTGGTGTTCCTTATATCAAGCATAAAGATAACGAAATAGACGAGGAAGCAATCTTCTATCCAGATTATATCGTCAAGTTTACAGATGGTACTATCGGCATCTTTGACACAAAGAGTGGTGATACGACCAATCCTGAAACAAAAATGGGTAATTCCGTGAATGAGAAGGCTGACGCCCTACAAGCTTTCTTTGTTGACTACGACAATATCGTAGATACTTATAGGGAGTTCAAAATTGACGGAATAACGCCATATCCCGGTCTTTGGGGCGGCATCATCAATGTTACTGGAGAGAATACATTCATGTTGCAAGGCGACGCTGTGACGAGAGAAGCTGCCCTTGCGGCCAAAAACGGAGACAGATCAGAGATTGAAAAAATAGATACCGGATACAACACAGACAACTGGATGTCTCTCGATATATAAACTAGAACTATTGGCGTAAATAAGCCAATAAAGCCTCTTCTATTCCGCATACCGGACAAACCTCAGTTTTATTGTCCTCACGTGATAAAGCCGGATAACCATAATAAATTTTGCCGCATTTAGGACATTTACGTGGCTTCTGAACGGGCTTTAGACTATCAGTAGATAATTTACCCATACAATCTCCTTAGCCCTTGCGAGAAGATTATTTTCTATAAAGTACGAACCAGGCGCTCTGGTTAATAAAAAATTAATTGCGATGTTCTCGCAAGGTTCCCGTATTTAATCTTACTTGTGGAAAACTTTCAAGTCCCCGGTCAAAAGTCCCATGAAACCGCTTATGCTTGGCTCATATAACCATGAGTGGTATAATTGGAACTAGTTAATTGCGGCCCCTACTTATCATAGGGGCTTTTTAACGTCAGAATTGCGAGCAATTGTGGGCAAGCTTGCGTACACCGCTTTCGGGCCACAGTAAACCCAAAAAGCGCAACAAATCACGAAAGGGCCCACAAATGCCCAAAAGAGTATATAAGAAAGCACAGAAACACAAAGATAGTTTCCTGTGTTCAAACGAGATCATAATCTCCACAAAAGAAGCACGCAAGTTGCTCGGCAAAGCTGACTCCGACAAAATCTCAGATCTAGAGCTTGCCAACCTAATCGGACTAATGCACCGCATTGCTAGCGACCTTATTGATATAAAAATAGTCCATTCTGACGAAAAGGTGGTATAGTATGGTGTTAATGAATGATGGAGTAAAACGTATAGCGTTCGGCTACACTCGCGTCTCGACCGAAGAACAGACTTACGGCGCTTCTTTGGAAAATCAAAGACTTGCAATACAAAAATACGCAAACCAAAACAATATAGAAATAATCGGTTGGTATACAGATGCTGGCATCTCGGCCAAAACTGCCCACCGCCCAGAACTCCAGAAGATGCTAGGAGCTATCGCAAAACGCAAAGGGCATATAGATCACGTGGTCGTTTACAACGTTTCGCGTATATCCAGGGATATGCCGTCGTTCTTCAACGACATTGGCTTTATCCTGGCCAAATGCGGTGTCACGCTACGCTCTACGCAAGAAGTAATCGACGAATCGCCGACCGGGCGTTTTATGCTAAATATCGCACTTTCCGTCCATCAACTCGATAACGATATTAAATCTAAGACCGTCAAAGATGATATGTCACTCCTGGCTAGCTATGGTTGGTGGATGACGCAAGCTCCACTCGGATTAAAGCTAAAACCCGTAGTGACCGGCGAATATACGAACGACGGCAAGAAAAAGCACCATAACACGCTAGAAATCGATAATACAAACGATATCGGCAATAAAATCCAATTCTTGCTCAATCGCTTCTCCGAGGGTGATATGGCTCCTATGGAATTAGTAAACCTAGCCCACAAAATGGACGTAAACGGCAGGAATGGCAAGCCAATCACTCTGAACACGCTACTTGGCATATTAAAGATGTCTGTTTATGCCGGTTATAACACCTCAAAGAAACTCTTAGACGGCAAACCGACCAAGATCAAGGATTTTGACGGCCTTATCGATATCGACGTCTTTAATAAGAACCAACGAATCCTAAGTGGTAAACATACCCTGCTCATACCGAGCAATAGCGACCTATATCCACTTCGTAAATTACTCATCTGTTCAAAATGTGGAACGCTAATCCGTTCTAGTGCACCAAGAAGCTCTGCCGGTAAGAGATCTCCACGTTATCACTGCACCACAAAAGGCCATAGCTCAATTCCGATCGAAAAGATGCATGAGCTATTTGTAGACTTCCTCGAAGAAATAACGCCTAGCGAGGGCACGATTAAGCTATTTAGAGAGATCGTAAAACGCACAGCGGCCAAGAAACTCGGCGATACAACTCGCGAGCTAGCCAATTGTCGCGAAGCGGTGTCAGATATTGACAAGAAACTCATAGAAGCGGTAGACGCAATGTTAGAGGGGAAGATTAGTATAGACGATAAAAACAGGTATAGTGAAGCCTTGGAGTTAAAACGCCAGGACCTTCGACGTGAAATTGATAAATTGGAACGCAACCAGGGCCTAAATGAAGCCACAATAGATTACGTGTGCAATTTCATGACTAAGCCGGCCAAACTCTGGAAAGATGCCGACCTCGAGACGAGACAGGCGTTCCAAAAAATGCTGTTTCCAAACGGCTTACACTTTGATATCCAGGACAAAATTTTTGGAACGCAGGATTTAAGCCCTCTCTTCTCCGTTATAAACAACAAAAAAGAGCCTCTTTCTGGCTCCAACTCTGGTATGGTGATCTCGGCGGGAGTCGAACCCGCGTTGTCGGGATGAAAACCCGATGTACTAACCGTTATACTACGAGACCGTAGGATTATTATAACAAATAATCTTAAAATTCGCAAGAATAGACAAATTCAATGCGATAAGAAGTTTTAGAATAGGGGTGTTCTGGATAGAAGTTGATAAAAGTAGTATCTTCGTCGCAATATTTTTTGAGAAATGGGGCAACGTCGGCGTTTTTCTGATGATCGTAAAGAAGAAGTTGACGAAGCGTAGTGATGGTAAGTCCGTTTTCTTCGTATTTTTGTATGAAGTTGACAAGATTTTCGGATGATGGGTCGCTAAAGTCGAACTTTTCATAAATATAGTTTTCGTAATAATCCGCTGACAGTTCGGAGATTTTGGTTTTGACGATATTTTCTGGTGTAAAAACCAGTGTACAGACGGCTGCAATAATTACGGTGAGCATACTTAAAATAATAATAATAAATACAATGATTTGTGGGGTAGAAAAGGATTTTTTTTTGGAAGCCATGTCATTATCTTACCATAAGTTTGATTATATGGTAAGATAATAACATGAGCAAATTATTTAAAAGAACAAAAATTTTAGCAACAGTTGGGCCGGCGACTAATTCAGAAGAAAAAATAGAGGAAATGATTATGGCTGGTGTTAATGGATGTAGGTTAAATTGTTCACATGGGTCAAATGAAGAGCGTGATCAGCAGATAAAATGGATAAGGATGGCGGCTGAGAAAAAAGGACGGTCGGTGGCGATTCTGCAAGATTTGCAAGGGCCTAAAATTAGATTGGGCGTGTTGAAAGATAATCACTTAGATTTAAGAGCTGATGATGAATTAATTTTAGAGTCGAAAGAATTTGAGCATGATGGTGGCATGATTGTGCCGGTACAATATAACTTGGCTGAAAAAGTGAAAATTGGTGAACCACTATCGATGTTTGATGGTAAGGTAAAAAGTGAAGTAATCGAAGTTGTTTCTGATACCGCAATAAAGGTTAAGATCTTGAACAATGGTTTTATTATGTCGCGTAAAGGTCTAAACCTGCCGGAAACGGATTTTGATGGTGATATTTTGACACCAAAAGATTTAGCTGATATTGAATATGGTGTGAATTCAGATTATGATTACGTTTCTTTATCTTTTGTGCAATCGGCGAGCGATATTCAGAAGTTAAAACAACTTTTGTTATCTTATGGTTCAACGGCTAAAGTAATTGCGAAGATTGAAACTAAAAAAGCGATTGAGAGCGAACAAAACCTAGAGGCTATTGTTGAAGCGGCAGACGGAATTATGGTGGCGCGCGGAGATATGGCGGTAGAGGCAGGAGCGGAGGTAGTGCCGATTATCCAGCGAAAATTAATTGCGATGTGTAGAGAACATTCAAAACTTTGTATTGTAGCGACACAAATGCTCAGTTCAATGGTGGATAATCCTGAACCAACGCGGGCAGAAGTTTCGGATGTGGCAACAGCAGTGATACAGGGGGCGGATGTAGTGATGCTTTCGGATGAAACTGCGAATGGTCAGTATCCGGTGGAAGCAGTGAAAGAGATGAAGAAAGTGATCTTATATACGCAGAATCATTCTCGGATAGCTTCAATTTCTGGTATGCCGGTGGGTGAGAAGTCTAAAGTGTATGATGCAATTTCAGCTGCGGCGGCAAGATTAGCGGAACGAATTGATGCAGATGTAATAATTTGTCAAACGGCGTCAGGCATGACTGCAACGACAATGGCAGCGCAAAGGCCAAATTTGCCAATTGTGTCAGTGACACCTAATCAAAGAGTAGCAAATCAATTAGCCTTAAACTATGCCAGTTCGGCCTTTTGTCGGTCTTATAGTGAAGATTTTGGAATTAAATTGGCGGTGGAATTAAAAAAATCTGGATATTTACAGACTAAAGAAGGTCAAAAAGATTTATTAGCAGTAATTGTGTCGGGTGATAATAATAAAGCAGGAACCGATACGATAAAGATTAGGAAGATATAGCTTCTAAACCTGGTAATTTTTTGCCAAGAAGAAATTCAAGAGCAGCACCGCCACCGGTGGAAACGAGAGAATAATTGAGATCAGGATGGGATTTCATAAGATTTTCTACGAAACCAGTAGTATCGCCACCGCAAATAATAGTGGTAGCATTTTGTTTTTCACCGAGAAGTTCGGCGGCGATAGTGGAAGAAGTAGCATAAGCTGGATCTTCAGCGTAACCTAAAAGACCATTCCAAACAATAGTTTTAGCATCAGCAATAAGATTGGCGATTTTGCCGGTAGAAAATGGGCCGATATCCAATTTATTGCCAGCGGTGTCTTCGTCAAAATCTTTGGCGACGTAGATTTTTGGATTGGTCGATTTATAGCCATCGGCGGCAATTTTACCACCAACCGCGACAGTGTCTGCAATTTTGACGAATTTATCGATCAGGGGGCGTTTGTCTTCAACTTTGGCTCCACCAATAATGAAAAGAATTGGTTTTTCGGGTTTTTTGAGAATTTTTTGAAGATTTTCGATCTCTTTTTTAAGAAGGAAACCGGCACAGATGGGGAGAAAATTTTTGACAGCATCGGTTGAGGCATGGGCGCGGTGAATAACGGCAAATCCATCTTGGACGAAAATTTCGGCGTCGGTAGCAGTAATAATATTTTTGATAAAATCTGAGGAGTTTTGTTCTTCACCTGGGTCAAAACGAAGGTTCTCTAATAGGATAATTTTTTCAGTTGGGAGAGTTTTGATTTTTTCATTAGAGTTGGGTAGGGGATAAAAACCGATTTTTTGATTAGGTAGAAGTTTGCGTAGGGTACTTACTATGGGTGAAAGAGAAAAATCTGGGGTGTTTTTGCCGTTTGGACGACCAAGATGAGAAATTAAGATGATTTTTTGGGCGCCGTGTTTGAGTAAATAATCAATAGTAGGAAGACTTGCACGGATGCGAAGGTCGTTTTCAACTTTGCCGTTTTTTAGCGGGACATTATAATCTACACGTACTAGAATGTTTTTATTTTTTACATCAATATCTTGAATTGTTTTCATAAAAACATTATAACATATTTACAAAATATTCATGCTGTGATATAATGTAGAGCATGAAAAAAGTGAGGAATTATCAGCAGGTGATCGGTGAGACTGTCGAGCACATGCGACTTGAAAAGGGGTGGACACAAGGAGAATTAGCCGAAAAAGTAGGCTCAAGTCAATCAGCAATCCATCGGATTGAAAAAGGCGGACAGAATGTGTCTCTTGAAATGATTAAAAAACTTTCGGAGGCTTTGGGTAACCAAATTCTCTCTATAAACGATTCTGTTTCGCAGAGTTTTATGATTCATGGCGGTAAAGAATTGTCGGGTGAAATTACAGTAAATACATCTAAGAATGCAGCAGTGGGGTTACTTTGTGCGGCGCTACTTAATACGGGAAAAACAATTTTTCATAAGGTGGCGAGGATTGAAGAAGTATTTCGGATTATTGAAGTTTTGGAATCAATTGGCGTAAAATGTCGTTGGACAAATCGCCATCGAGACTTAGAAATTATATCACCTCGTGAATTAAAATTAGATGAAATGGACGTAGAGGCAGCGCGAAAAACTCGGTCGATTATTATGTTTTTAGGCCCACTTCTCCATCGTTATCCACGTTTTAAAATTCCTTATGCTGGTGGTTGTTCACTTGGCACACGAACAGTGGAACCTCATATTCAGGCTTTAAAATCTTTTGGTTTGAATGTGGATGCAATGCGTAATAGTGGATTTTATGAAGTGTCGGTAAATCAAGAGACTTTGCATAAATATCGAGATAGGTATATTGTTTTAACAGAGCGGGGTGATACAGTGACAGAGAATGTATTGATGGCGGCGGCACTTGCACCTGGCCGAACGACAATTGTTGGGGCCTCGCCAAACTATATGGTGCAGGATGTTTGTTTCTTTTTGGAAAAATTAGGAGTAAAGATTTCTGGGATTGGCACAACGAGATTGGTAGTACAAGGACGACCAAGAATTGATTTAGATGTGGAGTATAACATTTCAGAAGATCCGATTGAGGCGATGAGCTTTATTGCAGTGGCATTGGTGACGCATTCAGAGATTACAATAACGAGGGCGCCAATTGAATTTTTGGAAATTGAGCTTGAAATACTAAAGTCGATGGGGGCCAAAATTGAGCGGTCGTCAGAATATGCTTCAGCGAATGGACGAACACGACTAGTAGATTTGACAGTGCGAAAATCAGAACTTTCAGCACCGGTAGATAAGATTCACCCGATGCCGTTTCCAGGTCTCAATATTGATAATCTGCCATTTTTCTCAGTGATTGCGGCTGTGGCAGAAGGCCGAACGTTAATTCATGATTGGGTGTTTGAGAACCGGGCAGTGTATATTACGGAACTTTCAAATTTGAACGCTAAAGTAGAACTTTTGGATGCACATCGAGTATATATTGAAGGGCCAACCAATTGGCGGCCGGCAGAGTTGGTAGCGCCACAGGCGCTAAGACCAGCAGTAGTGATTTTGATTGCGATGTTAGCGGCACCAGGAAAATCAATTCTTAGAAATGTTTATCCGATTAACCGTGGATATCAAGATTTTGCTTTGAGGCTTCGGCATCTTGGTGCGGATATTGCACCATTGACTGGGATATAATGCTATAATGAAAAGATGGATTTGATTTTAGCAGGGTTAAACCCGGCGCAGGTTGAGGCGGTAGAGACGCTTTCGGGGCCACTTCTGATTTTGGCTGGTGCAGGATCTGGAAAAACAAAAACTTTAACACATCGGATTGCAAATCTAATTGCTCACGGAGTAAAACCAGTTGATATTTTGGCGGTAACTTTTACTAATAAAGCCGCAAAAGAAATGAGAAATAGATTATATAAAATTTTGTATCCTAAAAACCAATCTGAAACTCCAAGAAATTTTATGCCATATATGGGGACGTTTCATGGAATTGCAGTGAAGATTTTGCGGATGGAAGCAGATGTGGCGGGGCTAGATCGGAATTTTGTGATTTATGATACGGATGATCAAGTATCATTAATTCGGCGGATTATGAAGGATTTGAAATTATCAGATAATAAACAGTTGAAACCAAAATCAGTGCAATCGATTATTTCGGGTGAAAAAAACCAAGGTCGTGGACCGGAAGACTATACAGCGAGTGCGTTTTATCCAAATCAGCAGAAAATTGCAAAAATTTTTGAGAGATACGAAATTGAAAAAGACAGAGCAGGGGCTTTGGATTTTGATGATTTATTACTTCGAGAATTAGAGCTTTTAGAAAGTCATCCGGAAGTAAGAAAAAAGTGGCAAGCAAAATTTCAACATATTTTGATTGATGAATATCAGGATACGAATACAGTACAATACAAGATTGTGCGTTTGCTTGTAAACGAAGATAAAAACATTTGTGTAGTAGGAGATGATTGGCAGTCGATATATTCGTGGCGAGGAGCAGATTTTACTAATATTTTGCATTTTGAAAAAGATTTTCCTGGAGCGAAGGTGATTAAACTAGAACAGAATTATCGTTCGACGGGGAATATTTTAGAAGCGTCGCAAAAAGTGATTCGCGAGAACAAAACTCGAACGGACAAAACTTTGTTTACGGAAGCTGGTAAAGGTGAGCCAGTAGATATCGAATCGCTGCCAGATGAAAACGCCGAGGCAAATTTTGTAGCACTGAAAATTTTGAATTTACAAAGGGAATATCCAATTTTTTCTGATTTTGCGGTTTTATATCGTACAAATGCACAGTCGTATGCTTTTGAAAAAGCGTTTATGAGTATGCAAATTCCATACAAGATTGTGGGCGGAGTGAGGTTTTATGACCGAAAAGAAGTGAAAGATGTATTGGCGATTTTGCGATTAATCGTAAATCATAGAGATAAGGTAAGTTTAGGACGAGTTATGCAAAATGTGTTGTCGGGGGTTGGCGAAGTGTCACGAAATAAAATTTTGGAAATTTTGGATGCCTTAAAGGATGAAAAACCACTTCTGAATTCGGATTTGCCGGAGGTTTTAAAGACTGCAAAAGCCAAAAATGGTTTTTTAAGATTAGTAAATTTTCTTCGTAAAATTAGTGGTGACGAAAATCCAGGTGAGATTGTAAAAAAAGTGGTGGGGTATTTTGACTTTAAGACTTTGACAGACGATGGTACGCCGGCGGCAGAAGATAGAATGCAAAATTTGGAAGTTTTAGAGTCTAACGCAGCGGCGTATGATAATTTGGAGGATTTTTTGGCGGATGCAAGTCTAATGTCGTCGGCGGATGAAACTTTAGACAGAAATTCGGTGACATTAATGACGATGCATGCAGCAAAGGGCTTGGAGTTTCCGGTGGTATTTATGGTGGGGATGGAAGAGGGGTTATTTCCGAGCTCGAGAGCCTGCGATGATGAAGCTGGTTTGGAAGAAGAAAGAAGGTTGGCATACGTGGGGATGACCCGGGCGATGCGAAGACTGTTTTTGACTTATGCGGCATCAAGGTTTACTTTCGGAAATCGAAATTATAATATGCCATCGAGGTTTTTGATTGAACTAGGTTATAATCCGTATGGTTCGGTTGGATGTAGGGATGAAGACGGAGACGGATTTACGGATTTTGATGATTTTTCCGAAGATGATTTTGATCCATTTCCGGAAGATTTGCCAGTTTACGAGGGATAAAAAGATTTTAATATTGACTTTTTTGGTGTTTCGTGGTATAATTAAAGTGGTGTCAATTTATTGACGTAGTAATTTTATTTTTTGATTATATTGAGGGGGTTTAGTTTTGAAGTTATCTTTGGTGATTGTAGAAAGAATTTTGTTTGCAGTGTGTTTGATTTTCCTGATGTTCTATATTTCGTATAGTGTAAGGGCAGGATGTAACTCTGAACTGAAAGAAACTAAAGCGACGGTTGTTGCTGGCGATATCTCTGATGACGTTTCTGTTGAAGCGGATTTAATCGCAAGGACTTCAAGTCGCCATTCTTCACCTCAAAAAAAGGTTACCATATTAAATCAGGATAGTCTGGTTTTGACGGAAAATGAGGTGATTGATAGTGGCGATATGTTTAGCGAAAAGTTTGAAAAAAATGGAGAAACGTTAGAAGAGAAGCCTGAAGAAAAGTCCGAAGAGATGGATTTGGAATGGATAAAAGAGAATCTTAACCTCTATTATACCGATGAAGAAATCCACCAGACTGCACTTGTTGTTCAGGGTGAAGACCTGATGGCGCATTCTCAGACGGTCTGGAGTGCTCATGTGTGGGTAATTCTTGGAAGAGTTGGTACCACTGGTTTTGCACAAAATGATAGTATTATTGGAATTTTGTCAGCAGAGGGCCAGTTTGATGCCTATACGGACGACAATCTTGCGATGGAAGTTGACCCGGAAGTCGAATGGATTGTAAGAGACGTATTCGCCAGAAAGATACTTGAAGACAGGGGTGCTTCGGAAGAAGTGGTCGGTAGAACGATGCCGGCTACGCATTTGTTTCTTAAGGCAGGTGGCGGGTTGTATAATGTATTCTATCGTTATTGTTGGGATGATATTTATGATCCGTTTGATTCGCCTTATAATCCCTACGATAATTAGCTAAGTGTAATCAAAAAAAATCCGGCCCTTCGGGGCCGGTTTTTTATCGATAAAATGGTCAGGGTAGCGGGACTTGAACCCGCGACCTCAGCGTCCCGAACGCTGCGCGCTACCAACTGCGCTATACCCTGATAAAATAAAACGATTGGTCGGGGCTAGGAGATTTGAACTCCTGACCTCACGCACCCCATGCGTGCGCGCTACCGAGCTGCGCCAAGCCCCGAGGGATCAGCCTGGTTAACCAGGCTGAGTAAGGTTACGAATTATTAAAATATTGATGAATATAAATGATAGTGTCTTCAAAGAAATCTTCCATAAGTACAAAATCTGTGATGGTTTGGCCATCTTTGTACAAAGAAACAATTATCTTTGCTTCATCAAAATCGATAATATTATCCGGGAATTGGCCGTTCTGACCGAAGCGGATTTTGTATTCCGTGAGATGTTGGTCGTCGATTTTGGTGAATTTTTTCAAGATAGATTTATTGGGCTGAGATTGGCCAATAGGAGACCTTCATTGAGACACCAATCAACATTAATTGAAGGTAACTGGTAGCGGACAAAGACTTGGTTTCCATTTTTTAACACCACCTTTTTTAATCAATAATTCAAATTTTAAGGTACGAAGATTGTTTAATTATAGCACTTTTAAGATAAAGAAGCAAAAAAAATGGTCTGGGTGACAGGACTTGAACCTGCGACCTCGACGTCCCAAACGTCGCGCGCTACCAACTGTGCTACACCCAGGCTGTAATTATTTTATCATATTTTGTAACAATATGATAGAATAAAAAGATAAAGGAGATAACAAGTGGCGGAAAATTTACCAAAAAAGCCGGTAATGCGGCCAGGAACGAACAATAAGTCAAATATGGTGCGAAGTATTTTATTTACGTTTATTTTACTTTGTTTTGGGGCATTTTTGATATCGAACATGAATTATGGTGGGGTTAAGAAAGAAGAGGTGCCGATTTCGGAGGTGATTCAGCGAGCAAACGATCCGGAAGGAGATATTGCTAAAATTACCGTGACGGGAAATACACTTGATATTACTTTGAAGGGCGAAGATCAACCGACGGAGGTTTCACGAAAAGATTCTTCGGGGACTTTATACGATCAGGGTCTGGTAAATTATTGTGATGGTTTGGAGGGTGAGGAGCTTGCTAAATGTCAAAAAACTTACCCGATGATTGAATATAAAGACGATACTGATGTGTGGGGTATTATAATAAATATTGCATTGACAGTGCTTCCGATTGTAGCTTTGGTGATTTTCTTTTCATGGGTGATGAAACAAGCAACGGCAGCAAATAGTCAATCAATGTCATTTGGTAAGTCGCGAGCAAGACTGTATGGTCCAGACAAGAAAAAAGTAACATTCAAGGATGTGGCGGGAAATGAATCGGCTAAACAGGATTTGGCGGAGATTGTAGATTTTCTGAAAAATCCGAAAAAGTACGAGAAATTAGGCGCAAAAATTCCGCGTGGCGTACTTCTTGCGGGTGATCCAGGAACTGGTAAAACTTTAATGGCGCGTGCGGTGGCGGGCGAAGCAGACGTGCCGTTTTTCTCGATTTCAGGTTCGGAATTTGCAGAAATGTTTGTAGGTGTGGGCGCAAGCCGAGTGCGAGATTTATTCTCGAAGGCAAAGAAAAATGCTCCATCGATTATCTTTATCGATGAAATTGATGCAGTGGCGCATAAACGTGACGCTAAAGGTGGTGCTGGGCGTGAAGACGAGCAGACCTTGAACCAGATCTTGGTGGAAATGGATGGGTTTGATAATGATTCAGGCGTAATTGTGATGGCAGCGACTAACCGAGTTGATATGCTCGATAAGGCATTACTGCGTCCGGGGCGATTTGATCGACACGTGAACGTAGCTTTACCGGAAAGAAAAGATCGTTTGGAAATTTTGAAAGTGCATTTTAAAGGTAAACCAGTGGAAGAAAATGTGGATTTGGAGTCTTTGGCAAAAAAGACGGCTGGATCGAGTGGCGCGGATCTTGCCAATATTGCAAATGAGGCTGCAATTGGTGCGGCGCGAGAGGGGCATAAGGCAATTTCGAATAAAGACGTAGTAGAAGCATTTGAAAGAGTAGCGATTGGACCAGAACGTAAGAGTAAGGTAATGAATGAGAAAGAGCGTAAAATTACAGCCTATCATGAAGCTGGACATGCAATTGTGGGGCATGTATTGCCAGATTCCGATCCGGTACATAAAGTGACGATTATCCCACGTGGTTCAACTGGAGGTGTGACGTGGTTTTTGCCACCAGAGGACCGCAATTATAAAAATATCTATGAACTGAAAGACATTTTGGCACGGGCGATGGGCGGACGGATGGCGGAAAAATTGGTTTTTGGAAAAGATGCAATAACTACAGGGGCTTCGTCAGATCTTAAAAATGTAGCACAGTTAGCGAAGTCAATGATTTTAGAAGAAGGTATGGGTGAGGGGACACGTAATTTAGTTTTTCCGAGTGAGGCGACCGGGTATTACACAATTACCACTGACAAGCCATATTCAGAAAAAACAGCAGAACTAATTGATGCAGAAATTAAAAAATTATCAGACGAAGCGTCAAAGCGGGCAGAAGAAGTCTTAAAAGCTAATAAAGGAGTGCTAGATAAATTAGCGGAAGAATTGCTAAAAAATGAAACTTTAGAGGAAGCGGAGTTAGAGCCGATTTTGAAGTCGGCGAAATTACCAGAGTCTGTAAAGTTATATAAATAATTAAAAATTTGGAGGCGCGATGGAGAGATTTTTAGATTATTTTGTGCCAAATAAATATTGTTTAGATCTAAATATCAATAAGCATGAGAAAAAAATCGGTGGACGAGTTGTGGTTAATGGTGAGGCTTTAAATGGGGTAGTGAAATTTCATGCAGTAGATCTTGAGATCGCAGACGTTTCGATAAATGGTAAAAGTACGAAATTTGAGGTTGATGGTGAGAAGTTGGTGATTTTTGAAGTGCCGCTAGGAGATGTGGAGATCGTGATAGATTATAAAGGCTACTTGAATGAAAATATGGAGGGAGCGTATTTATCAACTTATGAATATAATGGCAAAATCGAGACAATCGTAGCAACGCAGTTTGAGAGTCATTATGCTAGGGAAGCATTTCCATGTATTGATGAGCCGGCGGCGAAAGCAGTATTTGAGCTTACAATTACCGTGCCGGATGCAGATGATTTGATTTTGACGAATGTACCGATGGGCGAACCAACACCACGAATGTCGACCTATTTGCTTGCGTGGGTGATTGGAAAGTTTCATGGTAAAACCGTAACTAATAAGCATGGTGTAAAAATTACGACTTATTGTTCATTGGCACAAGATATAGACACGGTAGATTTTGCAAATGAAATTGCGGCGCGGTCGTTAGAATTTTACGATGATAATTTTGGCGAATCATATCCGCTAGAAAAATTGGAGCAAGTAGCTCTGCCGGATTTTGAGGCGGGTGCGATGGAAAATTGGGGATTAGTGACTTATCGCGAATCAATGCTTTTAGTATCTAAAAATGCGACGCTTGGTACGAAGAAGTCGGTGGCGCTTACTGTTGCACATGAACTTTCGCACCAGTGGTTCGGGGATTTAGTAACAATGAAATGGTGGGATGATTTATGGTTGAATGAATCGTTTGCAACTGTAATGGAATATTATGCAGTGGATGCAATTTGCCCGGAATATAAAATTTTTGAAGGATTTTTTACGGGGGATTGTTGCGCTGCGTTACTGCGAGATGCTTATACTGGTGTGCAGTCGGTACATCAGGAAGTACATGATCCGGCGGAAATTGCGACTTTGTTTGATGCAGCAATTGTTTATGCGAAGGGTGCAAGATTGATGCTGATGTTGATTCGTTTAATGGGTTGGGAAAATTTTTGTAAAGGAATTGTGGACTATTTTGATAAATATAAATATCAGAATACAGTGGGAGATGATTTGTGGATTAGCTTAAAACCTTATGCAAAATTCGATCCGAAAAAATTAATGCATGCGTTTATCGACAAGCCTGGATATCCAGTAGTAACGAATTTGAAAAGTGATTTTGAAAAATTTAGTCAGAGGAGATTTTTATTGGATGGGCTAATGGAGGATTCGGATTGGCCGTTACCGGAAATTACAGAAGATATGTCGGGGCACTACGTGTTGAATTTGAGTGAAGTTGAATTTAATGAAAGGTTGGCGAATTTTGATAAACTAGGTCTTGAAGAAAAATTGCGACTTTTAATTGACCGAGATTTGATCACAAAATCGGGTTTACAGAGTGCGGCGTCATTAGTGCCACTGGCTTTGGAGTTTAGACACGAATCGGCGCCGGCAGTTTGGAATAAAATCTCATCAATTATTGCAAATTTGAAAATTTATTTTGACGACGAATCGGATGGTGAGAAACTTTTGAAAAAATATGTGTTTAACTTAATTGACGAAAAACTAAGCGAAGTAGGATTGATAACGAAGAAAGACGACGACGAGGATACGATACGATTAAGGGCAAATTTATTAGGTTTAGATTATTTTGCGGAAGATAAAGTACGATTAAAAGAACTTGCCAAAAAATACGATGATGATTATGAAAAAATGGATAAGGAAGTGCGAGACGATATTTTAAGCGCGAAAGTCTATTTAGAACCGGAGGTGGTAGGGACGTATTTAGAAAAATATAAATCGGTAGTAGATCCTGATGTGAAGTTTGATTATCTTGCTTCGGCGTGCCTTACGCGTAATGAAAAACAACTTGAAAAATTATTAGCCCTACTTGGCAATGTTAAAATCGTGAAACCACAAGACCAACTGTACTTATTTATTTATCTTTATAGAAATTCAAAAGCGCGAAAAAAGACGTTTTTGTGGTTAATGAGAAATTGGGATTTTGTAAAAAAGACTGGTGGAGATAAAACGCTTAGTGACTATCCGATGTTTGTGGCGAGGCTAGCACGAACAAAAGACGAATTGAAAGATTTTGTGAAGTTTTTTGGACCAATGCGAAGGGACCCAGCACTTGCACGAGCGATTGAAATTGGCGAAAATGAAATTCGAGCACGAGTAAAATTGATTGAAAAAGGTCGAGCAGAAGTTTTGGAAGCGTTGCAAAAAGTAGCCTAGAGGTTTTGTGCTATAATTTAAGCATGAATGTTTTGGCGTATGCGAAGGGGGTAGAAAAGTTAGTTGATCCGATGGCGGTCGGTAAAACACACTATATGCAAACTAGGTTGGTGAAGTTGCCAATATGGTTACAGCGTAGAATAGTAATGTCGGCAACAAAAAAAGCAGATAAGATGCCTTTTGTAGTGGAACCATATTGCACATTTTTGTTTTACGAAATTCCAATACCAGAAAAAGTGCAAAAATTTATGCCGGAAGGTTTTGTGCCGGCAAAATCAGCAGCATTCGAGGGCGATAAAGAAAAATATTATGGAATCGTGTCGATGTTTCGGATTCATACGAGTGTGTTTTGGGGTGCAAGAGCGGAGTATTATTTGGTAGCTGAAAATACCAAAACTGGACTTTTGTCGTGGGTAATGATGGACTATATTAGCGATTCAATTTCTTATGATGAAAGACATGGTTTAAAGTCACCCGATGTACATGAAGCGGTGATGACTACGACTTGTGAGGGGGATTTTGTTTGTGAGATGAAAAATGCGGATGGTTCGAAAAAAGTAGAATGCGTAGCAAACTTGATGAAAGCAAAAATGAAGCCATTAAATCAAAAACTTTGGATTGAGGGCAATACTTCAATTGCTTATGGTCGATTAGCGGGCGAGCCAGATGGAGACTTGTTTTCGCTAACGTTTTTTCCGGAAGAAATGAAACAAGCGCTTGATATTTCTTTGAAGGATGTAAAACATTTTTATGTAGCATCTTCAACGGTTGGTAAGTTTGGTGCAGTTTTGGATAAGGTAGTGAGTTTTCCATTTGCTCAACATATGCTGTCGGATTCGCCGGGAGTACATACGCACTATGGATCCGAAAAGGCTTTAAGGGAAGCGGTAGAAAACGTGGATTTTAAGAAAATTAAGAGTTTTCATCAGTAAAAAACCGCCTCATGGGCGAAAATTTTCAGAATTGTTGTGATTTGGTGCCCGAGACTGGATTTGAACCAGCATGTCTTTTGAGACACTAGCACCTGAAGCTAGCGCGTCTACCGATTTCGCCACTCGGGCATGGGGTAATTATAACATAAGAATCCCCCCGGCGAGTAAAAGAAGCCGGGGGGTGGGGGGAGGGTAAGGAACGAGAGAATCGTCTGAATCATTTTTCGAATGTAATACATTCGATGCTTTTGCAGGCGATATTTCTCTGCAGGGCCTTTTGACTGAGGCCCATGTCTTCGAGGCACGCGGTGCCATTATAGAGACAAAGAATCTCGAAATGGTCGTTATTGCCAAGAAGGTTAAAGGTTTTGTCTCTCAAAGGAGTGAGCTTTTCGGTTTGCAGATTTTTGAGATAGATCGCAAACCGATTTTTCTTAAGTAGCTCCACAGCTCCTTTTGAGTATTCAACCCTGAGATGGACTGCGATTTCGCACCTCAATTCGAAGCACCTCCTTTAAAGAAACCTAGTCCTTTTGTTATTATAGCATACTTTTTGAAAAAACGCAAGTGTTTAAAGAAAAGAGGTTGTTTGATATAATAGAAACATAGTTGGAGGTATTATGATAACAACTAATTTTAAGATAGAGATTGACGAAAAGCGGGGGGCAGAGATTTTGCAGGAAATTATGCGTGATCAGATGGGTGGGTGGTTGGATTTGCCAAAAAAATATGATATGGGAGAATTTGCCAAAATCAAGGAGGCGGCAGAGAGAATTCAAGATGAAAGTGAGTATTTAGTTTGTATTGGAATTGGTGGGTCATATTTAGGTCACCGGGCAATTATTGAAGCCTTGCAACCGAGGTCTGGAACAAAAATTGTTTATGCAGGAAATTCACTTAGTGAAAGAGAATTAAAGCGGGCGTTGGAAGAAGTAGGGGATGCAGATTTTTCGATAAATGTGATTTCGAAATCTGGAACAACTTTAGAACCAGCGATTGCTTTTGAAGCTTTTAAAAAGAAGTTATTTGAAAAATATGGTGAGGATGCAAAAAATAGGATTTATGCAACGACGGATGCAAGAACGGGAACTTTACATGATGAGGCGGCGATAAATGGATATACGATGTTTGTGGTACCGGATGATATTGGCGGAAGATATTCGGTATTAACGGCAGTGGGGCTTTTGCCGATGGCGGTAGCGGGAGTGGATATAGACAAGCTTTTGGAAGGAGCGGCAGAGGCGGTGGAGTCGGTAATAAAACCAGCAATGGAATATGCCACGATGCGACATAGTTTAGGCATGAAAGGCTATGATACAGAAGTATTTGCTAGTTTTGAGCCGGCAACAATGTATTTTAATGAGTGGTTGAAACAATTGTTTGGTGAGAGCGAAGGTAAAAACAAGCAAGGGATTTTGCCAACGGCGGTGATTTATTCGACGGATTTGCATTCTTTGGGGCAATTTATGCAAGATGGGCGGAGGAATTTATTTGAAACAATTATCGACTATCCGACTGATGAGATGAATGCAAAGGTGGTAAAAGCAGTAAAAATTGCGCATGCGCAGGGAGGGATTCCGGTGCTTGCAATTGATGTGTCAAGCTACGATGAGAAGGGTTTTGGAGAGCTTGTTTATTTCTTTGAACTTGCGTGCGCGATTTCGGCAAAGATGTTTGGCGTAAATCCATTTGATCAACCTGGAGTAGAAGCATATAAGCATGAATTAAAAAGATTGATAGGAGAAATATAATGAAAAAACGGGTGGTATTGGCGTTAGGCGGAAATGCTCTACAAAAGAATGGCGAGGCGACGGCTGAAGCGCAGAAGGCGGTAGCAGTAGAAGTGGGTGAATTAGTAGCGGAATTGGCGGAGAAATATGAAATAATTATTGCACACGGGAACGGTCCACAAGTAGGAAATATTTTAATCCATGAAGAAACGGCGAGTACTAAAGAGGCTCCAGCAATGCCACTAGAAACGGCGGTAGCGATGAGTCAAGGGCAGATTGGTTATTGGTTAACTCAGGCAATTAATAATGCATTTTCGAAGAGGGGTAAAACAATAAAAGTAGCGACGGTGGTGTCGCAAGTAGTGGTAGATAAGGCGGATGTGGCGTTTAAAAATCCAACAAAGCCGATTGGACAATTTTATACAGAAAAGGAAGCCAAGAAATTGGCAACAATAAGAGGTTGGACAGTCAAAGAGGATGCTGGGCGAGGTTGGCGACGAGTGGTAGCTTCGCCGAAGCCAGTAGATATTGTGGAGAAAAAAGCAATCATAGAATTAGTGAAGAGTGGGGTGATTGTGATTGCGGCGGGTGGCGGTGGAATTCCGGTTTATCGGACGAGGGTATTAAAACGGTTAAAAGGGGTAGATGCAGTAATTGATAAAGATTTTGCGGCGGAAAAGTTGGCAGAACTAGTGAGAGCAGATATTTTTGTGTCGGTGACGGCAGTGCCAAACGTGTATTTAAATTACGGAATGTCTAATGAAGAAGCGATTGGCGAGGTTTCGGTTGCCGAAATGGGCAGATTGAAAAGATATGGGTATTTTAAGGCAGGGTCGATGTTGCCAAAAGTTGAGGCGACAATTGCTTTTGCAAAAAAAGGCGGAGTGGGGATTATTACGGATATTGAAAACGTAGGAGCAGCTTTAAAAGGTGAGGCCGGAACGATTGTCCGATAAACTAAAGTGCTTGCGTTTAAATTGTTTTTAGGTTACAATTAAGTTAGGTAAAAAGGGTGATGCAATGGATTTTTATGGAAGGGACTTTTTAAAAATCTTAGACTTTAGCGAAAGTGAGCTTCGCTATATGCTGGTGGTGGCAAAAAAGCTTAAAGAGATGAAACGGAAAGGCCAAAGTCATAAGTTCTTTCCGAATAAGAATATTGCGATTCTGTTTGAAAAAACTTCGACGCGAACGAGATGTTCGTTTGAAGTAGCAGGGTATGATCTTGGTATGGGGGTAACATATCTTGACTCAACTGGTTCGCAGATGGGACACAAAGAATCAATTGCAGATACGGCGAGGGTGCTCTCGCGGTTTTATGATGGAATTGAATATCGAGGGTTTGATCAGAAAATCGTAGAGGATTTGGCGAAATATGCGGATGTGCCGGTATGGAACGGTTTGACGGATGAGTGTCACCCGACTCAGGTATTGGCAGATTTTATGACCATGGAAGAACATTTAGGGAATTTAAAGGGTTTAACTTTGGCATTTGTGGGTGATGTGCGAAATAATGTAGCAAATTCTTTGATGGCGATGAGCGCAAAGATGGGAGTGAATTTTATTGCTTGTGGACCGGAAGAACTTAGACCAAAGGATGATTTAGTGGCGCAGTGTCGAGAAATTGCAGAAAAAAATGGCTGTACTATTACGGTCACAAGCGATTTGTCGGCTCTGGATAACACGGCAGATGCAATTTACGCAGATGTATGGTTGTCAATGGGCGAAAATAAAGAAAAGTGGGGTGAGAGGATTGAACAGCTAAAACCATACCAAGTAAATATGGAATTAATGAATCGAGCGAAACCTGGAGCAGTGTTTTTGCATGCATTGCCGTCGTTTCATGATTTAAATACAAGTGTGGCGCGGGAGGTTAATGAAAAGTTCGGTCTTACTGAAATGGAAGTTACAAACGAAGTGTTTGAATCGGAACATTCAATTGTGTTTGATGAGGCGGAAAACCGGATGCATACTATTAAAGCAATAATGTTCTTAACACTCTATGAAAGGAGAGAAAAATAATGCGAAACTCAATATGTAATTTTAGTGAGATTGCGCCAGTAAAAAAAGTATTGTTGCATCGGCCGGGAGGGGAGTTCTTAAATTTAACACCAAATTCTTTGAGTCGGTTGTTGTTTGACGAGATTCCATATCTTAAAGTAGCGCAACAAGAACACGATGCTTTTGCAAATGCGCTTCGAGCTGAGGGGGTGGAAGTGATTTATGTGACGGACTTAATTGCCGAAGCTTTGGATGCGGGGGGTAGAACGGTACGGAGGAAGTTTATTGAACAGTTTATCACTGAGGCTGGCGTAACATCGACGAAACTAGCTAGGCATTGCTTTGAATTTTTAAATAGTTTTAAAGATAATCGTGATTTGGTGAAGAAATGTATTGCTGGCACAGATATTACCGAATTAAAGAAGCTTAGAAATGTTTCAGGATTTTATGCTACGCGCGATATTGGTAAAATGATTTTGGACCCAATTCCGAATATTTATTGTCCGAGGGATCCAATTTCGACTATTGGGCAGGGTGTGACTTTACATAGAATGTGGGCGCCAACGCGGAATCGTGAGTCAATGTTCTTTGATTATGTGTTTAAATACCATCCATTTTATACTGACATAAAATTATATTATGATCGCACTGAGCCATACTCGATTGAGGGTGGTGATATTCAAGTTTTATCAAAAGAAGTGATTGCGATTGGGATTTCACAAAGGACGGAACCAGACGCAATTGCAACGTTTGCGAAGAATTTATTTAAAGACAAGAAAAATACTTTTAAATATGTACTTGCAATTGATATTCCGGACGAACGGAGCTTTATGCATCTTGATACTGTGATGACACGGGTAGATGTGGATAAGTTTGCGGTGCAAGATGCAATTATGGATATCTCGACTATTTATGAAATCACAAAAGGTGTGGGTGGAGAATTAGACATCGTAGAAATTCACCAAAGCTTACAGAAGGTTTTGGAAAAATATTTACATTTGAATAAGGTCGAAATGATAAAGTGTGGGAATGGTCGGAGAATCGATGCAGAACGTGAACAGTGGAGCGATGGTGTGAATTTGTTTTGTGTAAAACCTGGCGTAGTGACAGCTTACGATAGAAATTTTGTAACTAACGAGGCTTTGCGCAAACATGGGATTAGGGTAATAGAAGTTCCAAGTTCGGAATTATCTAGAGGTCGAGGCGGAACGCATTGTATGACGATGGCGTTAGTCAGGGAGGAGGAATAGCGAGAAGAAAGTTTATTTTTAAAAAAATATTAACTTAAAGAGGAAAGCAAATGTTTAGAAAGAAAAATCGAAGTAAGAAGCATAGTCGAGCTATGCTATCGGCGTATTCGATTATCATGATTTTGATTATCTTGCTTGGTATTTTGTCGCATGTTCTGCCAAAGGCAAAGTATGCCGCAGCGCCGCTTGATGATGAAGCTCCAAGCGTGGAAGTTGGTCCAGGGGAGTGGGAAAATGAGGTCTCAACGGAAAACACAAAGGAAGAAGTCGATGTTTTGCCGGAGGATGAATCTTTTAATCCAGTAATTAGTGATGAAGTTACGGGTGAAAATTTGTCAGAAAGTCGAATGGTCACTGATGAAGGACTTTCAGACGATGAAATGTCTAATCGCAGTAGCGAAGATGTTATGGTAATTTCGTCGACTGACGAAGCTGTTGACGCGACTGAAGAAACTTTTGATTCGCTTGAAGCTTGTGAAGAAGTTTATGGTGAAGAAGGTTGTGCGGTCGTGGATGGTTCTGGCGTGGTCGGAGCAAAGCTTTATCAGGTTTTGATGGCACCAATTCTTGGATTTGAGAATGCGATTGACGTCTGTATCTTTGTGATGGTGCTTGGCGGTTTCTTGGCTATAATGGCAAAAACCAAAGCGCTTGAAACTGGGATTAAGATTCTTGTAAAGAAAATGCATGGAAAAGAGTACTTATTGATACTTTTGCTGATGTTTATTTTCTCAATTTTGGGTACGACTTACGGGTTCTTAGAGGAAAGTGTTGGTTTTTATGTATTAATTGCGGCAACGATGTTTGCGGCAGGAATGGATCCACTAGTAGGTGTCGCAACAATTTTGCTTGGTGCAGGTTCGGGTGTTTTAGGTTCTACCATTAACCCATTTGCAACGGGTGTGGCCGTTTCGGCAATGAAAGATGCAGGAATTGAATTTAACCAAGGTACGATTATTTTGATTGCGGTGGTATTGTGGCTTACGACACTTGCAATTTCGGCATTCTTTGTGGTGAAATATGCGAAAAAAGTTCAGCGGGATAAAGGCTCTACTTTCCTTAGCCTTCGTGAGCAAGCAATGGCAGAAAAGAAATATGCTCATTTCTTGGAAGGTAAGGATGAGATCGAAAAGTTAACTGGTAAACAAATAGCTTCGTTGATAGTGTTTGGTCTAACTTTTTTGGTGATGATTATAGGGTTTATTCCATGGGGTGACTTTGGAATTACCTTCTTTGATTCGTGGACGGGCTGGTTGACTGGGGCACCGCTTGGGTCTTGGTGGTTCTTTGAATCGGCGTTGTGGTTCTTGCTAGCATCAATATTGCTATCGATTATTAATCGTCAAGGTGAGCATGGGTTCGTTGATACTTTTATTGACGGTGCGGATGATATGATTGGGGTGGTATTAGTCATTGCGGTGGCGCGTGGTGCATCAGTATTAATGGCTCAGACCGGTCTCGACAACTTTATCATTTACAATGCTTCGAATTTCTTGGCAACTTTACCAGAAATGGCATTTGTACCGCTAAACTATTTGTTGCATACAGTACTTTCGGTATTAGTACCGTCTTCATCTGGTCTCGCAACTTTATCAACACCAATTATTGCACCGGTGGCAGCGAACCTTGGTTACAGTACCAACGTAGCAGCGATGACTATCGTGTCAGCTAATGGTTTAGTCAACTTGATTACACCAACTTGCGGTGCGATTATGGCTGGGCTGGCACTTGCGAAAGTTGATTATTCGACTTGGTTTAAGTGGGGGATTAGAGTAGTAGCTTGTATTGCGGTAATTAATATTGTAGTGCTTTGTCTCTTCTCGTTATAAAAAACAAAAAAAGATAAAAATAGCCCCTTTTGGGGCTATTTTTATGTGATATAATAAAGTTTATGGATAAATTATCGTATGATGGGCCGATAGTTTTGGCTATTTTGGATGGGGTGGGGTTAGCGCCGGATGGACCAGGAAATGCTGTAAGTAAAGCGAGGACTACTTTTCTTGGGCAAGCGGCGAGAGAATGTCCACATATTGCGCTAGAAGCATCTGGTGAGGCGGTGGGTTTGCTACCTGGTCAGATGGGTAATTCTGAAGTGGGACATAATACCATGGGGGCAGGCCGAGTAATTAAACAAGGCATTGCCAGAATTGAGGAAGCATTTAATTCGGGTGAAGTATTTAATTCGGAGGCTTGGCGAGGGATAATTACAAGGGTTTTACACGAGTCTAGAAAAGTGGCCACAGTTGACAATTTTAGAGAAGTGTGGTATAATGAAAGGACAGCCTCTGCAACTTTGCATTTTGCAGGGATTTTTTCTGATGGTGGGGTACATAGCCACATTTCACATTTAGAACAAATGATAGAGCAGGCTTATGCGGAGGGGGTGCGTCGAATGCGAGTGCATGCGATTTTTGATGGTCGGGATGTGCCGCCACAGTCAGAACCGAAATTTATTAGAAGATTTGAGAACTTTGTGGCAAAATTTTCGGATGCGGATATCAAAATTGCTTCTGGTGGTGGTAGAATGACAACGGTGGCGGATAGATATGAAAATGATTGGTCGGTGGTAGCACGAGGTTGGGATATGATGGTAAACGGTGAAGCGGATTATTATTTTAAATCAGCTGAAGAGGGAGTGATGATGCTTCGGCGGATTAATCCGACAGTGCAGGATCAAGATTTACCAGCTTTCGTAGTGGTAGATGATAAAGATCAACCAGTAGGAAAAATTGAGAAAGGTGACGGGTTGATTTATTTTGATTTTCGGGCGGATCGAGCAATTGAAATCGCAATGGCTTTTACGTATTGGGATTTTCCGTATTTTAATCGTGGACTTTATACTCCAGATGATGTGTATTTTGTGGGAATGATGGAGTATAATTCGGATACGCATGTGCCGGAGCATCGACTGGTGCAGCCAAATTATATCGAAGAGACTTTAAATCAATTTTTGGGTGAGCGAGATATTAGTCAATTGGCAGTTTCAGAAACGGTGAAGTTTGGGCATATCACCTATTATTTTAATGGTAATAGTTATGAGAAGGCTAACCGAGAGGAATTTATTAAATTAGAGTCAGATACGGCACCATTTGAAACGCGACCGTGGATGAAGTCGGCAGAGATTGCAGACGCGGCGATTGCTAATATGTCGAAATATAAATTTGTGCGATTGAATTTTCCAGGTGGCGATATGGTGGGGCATACGGCGGACATGGAAGCAACGATTGTTGCAATGGAGGCGATTGACATTTCTCTAGCGCGGATTGCAACAGAAGTAAAAAAGTTGGGCGGAGCGATGATCATTGTGGCGGATCATGGTAATGCAGAAGAGCTTTTAGATGAAAATGGAACGAAAAAGACTTCGCATACGACCAATAAAGTGCCATGTATTATTTATGATAAGACTGACAATCAACAAAAATATCGGGTGGTTAATTTGTCGGATGCTGGTTTGAAGAATTTAGCAGCGACAGTTGCGGTGATGTTGGGGCAAAATGATTATCCATCGGAATGGGGTGAGCCGCTCATTTCTGTGATATAATCATGGTATTATGAAAATTTCTAAAGCGATTATCCCGGTCGCCGGTTGGGGAACTAGGCGCCTGCCGATTACAAAAATTATTGAAAAATCAATGCTACCAGTGGGGAATCGGCCTCTGGTGGATTATTCGGTGCAAGAGTTAATTAAGGCAGGTGTAAAAGATATCTATATGGTGATATCAAACGTAGAACCATGTCAGGTGCAAGAATTTTACAAAGATAATTTGGCTTTGAACCAATATTTGATTGACAGAGGTAAGGAAGATCGTTTGAAATTGGCTAAGACTTTGCCAGACGATGTGACAATTCATTATACAGTGCAGGATCCGGCAGGTAAATATGGTACAGCGGTGCCAATTGCGATGGTGGTAGAAGAATATAAAATCGACGAGCCGGTATTGGTGTTTATGGGCGATGATTTTATCTGGAATCCCGATGGTGAGTCAGCGGCGGAAGCTTTAATTAAGGTAGTTGGCGAAGGGGAGTCGGCAATTTTGGGTGTGGAAATTAACAAAAACGATGTCGAAAAATACGGTGTTTTGTCAGAAAAGGATGGAAAATTAGTGGGCGTGGTAGAAAAACCAACGCCAGAGGAGGCGCCTTCAAATTTGATTAATGTATCAAAGTATATTATGGCACCGGATTTGTTGAAACGAATTGTGAAGTATGTAGAAGAAAATAATTTTGGTCCGAAAGATCAGGAATATATGGTAACAGATCCGATAGATGCATATATCAAAGATGGTGGCGTAATGCGAGTGGCGCCGACTATGGGTGAATATCTTGATGGTGGTTCGGTGGAAGGATGGTTGCACGCAAATAATGTAGTTTGTGGTAAATAATAATAAAAATAAAAAGTAGCTTTTATTCATAAAAGCTACTTTTTATTGGTTTCTGTAGCTAATTCTTTAGCCATGCGTTCCAGTTTTCTGAAATCGGTTTTGTTGGCGCGAGTGAGAGGGAGTTCATCTAGGAAGACTATTCGGCGAGGGATCTCGTATTCTTTAAGAACGATGCGGCGTTTGCCGATGTAAAATGGAGCGGTAGATTCTTTGGCGATTTTACGGCGAGTTTCGTTATTTTTACCGATGCCTTCGTTTAGTACTACAAAGGCGCAAGAAGCCCAGCCGAGTTTTTTATCTGGCATTTTAACAACATAACAACTTTTAACAACTTCGTTTCGGGCGATGGAAGCACGAACGACTTCGTAATAAACTTTGGCAGGTACTGTGTTGATGAAAAAAGTAGCGCGACCGACTAAGGTGATGAAGCCAGTTTCGGAAACGGTGGCAAGATCACCGGTGTTGATAAAATTGCGACCTTTGACCTTTAAGATTTTTTCTTCAGTCAGCTCGGGACGGTTGAAATAACGTTTCAAGGTGTGTTTGCCAGAAACATAAAGTAAACCAGTTTTGCCAGGACCGAGTTCCTCGCCAGTTTCAGAATCTAGCACCATAACGTGAGCACCAGGAACAACGCGGCCGACGGTGTCTGGATGATATGTTGAGCCGACGGCGACCGTGATAGAGCCGAGACATTCGCCGACGCCGTAGCCGTTGCAAATTTTGACGGTAGCACCATGAGTGGTAAAATATTCGGCAATATCAAGAGAGGCTTGTTTCTCAAGGCGTTCACCGCCCGAAATGCACATTTTGACGGATGATAAATCTAAATCTTTGGGGAGAATTTTTGGTAAAGTTTCAAAAAGTAGTGGAACGGCCTGAACAACGTTAATGTTCTTTCCAAAATAATATGGAAAATTTGATTCGTCTAAATCGGGAGTTAAAATGACTGAGCTGCCGCCGATGATTGGTGTCAAAACTGAAGTCCAGAAGCCGTACGGGCAGTCGAATTTAACAAACGAGAACCAGGTTTTGATTTCTTGGTCCCACATTTTAATACCGGAAGCAGCTTTAGAAAAGAGTGCGGCAGCAACGAGGGCTTTATTGGTGAAGACCATTGGTTTCGGGCCGGAAGTAGAACCGGAAGTGAAGGTGATGATAGCTTCATTGTTGCCGCCAAAAGTATTTTTTGGTATCCACCCTTTATGTTGGCTAGCAATTTCACGAATAGTTCGGTGTCCGACCCACATATGGTCTAAAATTGACATTTCGATGTCTTCTTCTTGGGTTTCGTCAATATCGCCTTCGTCAATTAATTTTCCGTCTAAGTTGATGACAGTTTTAACAGTTTTGGCATCGTGTTTTAGTTCTTTAATACGTTTGTCGTTATATTTATAAGTTACGACAAGTTTTGAATTAAATTCTTTAATATAATGGAGCAAAGTTTCGCGCGGGGTTTTTTCGTCTAGGAAACTTACGATGGCGCCAATTTTGTTGGCGGCTAAGAAGATAAGAATATTGTCATACATGCTACGACCAGTGGCAATCGTAATAATGTCGCCTTTTTTAATGCCGAGCGCGAGGAGAGCTTTGGCGAGAGCTTGGCGATCGTATTTTAGCTCGCGACGAGTAAAATCGAATTCTTTTTGGTTGACGACAATTTGATCCCAGTGACGAAAACTAGACAGATTAAACAATGCCGAAATACTAAGTGGTGGGACAAATGGATCTTTTTTCTGGCCTTTGATTTTTATCATACGGTCTCGTTTTAATTAATTATAATATAGCACTTTTTTTATTTATTGACAATTTCGGGGGGGGGGGGGGATAATTTAAACATAAGAAGTAATAATAAAAATGAGAAAGGCGAAAATGGAAAAGGATGAAAATGGTCAATCTGGAGAGGTGGTCGCTCGGGATCGATCTATTAATGAAGAAGGAAAAATGTCGAAAAATGCTATTATTGGTATAATAATTTTGACGATTATTGCCATAGCTGGGGTAGCATTTGGTATTTTTGGCATGATGCAAAAGAATAACTCAGTGGCAGATCTTAAAGTACAAATTAAGAACGAAGATGGCACTACCACTACTATAGAAACTCCTAAGATTGAGACTACTACTGTAAATGGTGATACTACCGTCACTATCACAGACAGCAATATCACAACTGAAAACCCAGAAGATTATGTATATTTGGGAGATTGGGATTTGAAAATAAAGATTGGTGACGAATTGGAAGTATTTCAATTAACCCATTACGTTGATGATGACTGTGAGGATTATTCGTTCCTGACTGTGAATCCTGAACAAAAAAGTGTGATTAGTCAAAAGTATGGTGTAGCGGTTGATAATGGTGATATATTCCCACAGGTTTTTTTGGAGCGGTGTGCGAAGGCTGATGCGCCTCAATACCATCAATTAGAGCCATTGTTTAGTGATGATGGGGAATATGTCTATTATATTCATAGTTCTTCTGGTGCCATTTTTGAATATTATGGTGAAGCTGGAAGCTATATTTCAGAAGCAAACGCAAAAATGATTGAAATATTAGAAGATTTAAATAATTATTCTAAGATCTAGGATATAACTAGAAATAAAAACAGGCGAATTAGCACTCTTGACTGACGAGTGCTAATTTGCTATGATAGGGATATGCAAGCAGAATTTAGTGAAATTATGAATCATTTGTCGGAAAATGCACGATTTGCCCTGCAAAAAGCCGATTATTATAGTAAAAGATACAACAATGGCTATATGGGGACAGAGCATTTGTTGCTTGGTATTATGTCGATTGATACGTCGACTGGCGCGAGATTAATTCGTGATGAGGGTGCAACTCTTGAAGAAGTGGAAAAAGCTTTGAATAAGGTGGCAGTAGAGGTACCAGGATCTGATATGGCAATGATGTCTCTATCTGAAGCAGTGATTTTGACGTTACGGATGGCGCAAAATTTCGTGAAAGAGCAAGGTTTGACCGTAATTGGGACAGAGCACGTATTATATGCTTTAATTAGCCAGCCAAATTCGCGTGCGTCTTTGATTTTGAATGGTTTAAAGGTTGATAACGAAAAGATTTTAGATGAAATTGAAGAATTAGTAGAAGAGCAAACCAAAGACGAAAAATTAAAAGCTGAAAAGGCAAAATATTTAAAGAAATCATCGTTAAAGTTTTTGAATCGTTATGGTAAAGATTTAACAGAAGAAGCACGTGCGGGCAAACTTGATGCGGTAATTGGACGCGAAAATGAGATTGAGCGAGTAGTGACGGTCTTATCGCGGCGAACTAAATCTAATCCAGTACTGATTGGCGAGGCGGGTGTGGGTAAAACAGCAATTGTAGAAGGTCTTGCGACGCGGATTTCTAAAAACGAGGTACCAGGTAATCTGATTGGCAAGCATATTTATCAGGTGGATTTGTCAAGCGTGGTGGCGGGGACAAAATTTCGGGGAGAATTTGAAGAGAGAATTAAAGGCATTATTGACGAGGCGACGGGAGATGATTCGATTTTATTGTTTATTGATGAAATCCATTTGCTTTGTGGCGCTGGTTCTTCCGAAGGATCAATGGATGCGGCGAATATTTTAAAGCCGGCACTTGCGCGAAATTCAATTAATTTAATTGGCGCGACAACTTTAGATGAATACCGAAAGACGATTGAGAAGGACAAGGCTTTATCGAGGCGTTTCCAGACGGTAATGGTAGAAGAGCCTTCGGCGGCAGTGACCTTAAGGATTTTAAAAGGGATCAAGAGTCATTATGAAAAACATCATGGTGTAATAATTCCAGATGCGATTTTAGAAACAGCAATTACAATGAGCCAACGATATATTAATGATCGATTTATGCCAGATAAAGTGATTGATATTATTGATGAGGCTTCAGCAATTTGTAAAGTAGCGGCTGATAAAAAAGGTGGCGGTAAATATAAAAAGCTTAAAATTGAAAAGTCATCATTAGAAAATAAAATTACTGAAGCAGCCGAGAAAGAAGATTACGAAAAGGCGGCGAATTACAAGACGGAATTGGCAAAATTGGAACAGGAAATCAAAAAGCTAGAGAAAGCTGGTGTAAAAAAGACTGAGAACCCAAAACTAACTGAAGAGAATTTAGCAACGGCAGTGTCTCTCAAAACTGGCATTCCAGTATCGAAAGTGCATGGATCAGAGATGAAGATGTTGATGGGACTAGAAGAAGAACTCAAAAAGTCCATTATTGGCCAAGATGAGGCGGTAGCAGCGGTGGCGAGAGCAATCCGGCGAGGGCGAAGTGGAATTGCGGATGCAAGACGACCAATCGGTTCGTTTATCTTTATGGGACCAACTGGGGTAGGAAAGACGGAACTTGCACGGGTAATTGCCAGAGAAGTTTTTGGTGGTGAGAATGCATTGGTAAAAATTGATATGAGTGAATTTGGCGAAAAACATAATGTGTCGCGACTAGTAGGTGCGCCGGCAGGATATGTAGGCTATGATGATGGTGGGAAACTAACTGAAGCAGTACGACGAAAACCTTATTCAGTGATTTTGTTTGACGAAATTGAAAAAGCACATCCAGATGTATTTAATTTATTGTTACAAATATTGGAAGATGGAATTTTGACAGATGGACAAGGGAATAAAATTAAGTTTAATAATACAATTGTGATTCTTACGTCTAATCTAGGATCGGCGGATATGTATCGTGAATCGGAACTTGGATTTGCGGCGCGAACTGCGAAAGACAAAAAAGCTCTTGCAACAGAATATGAAGAAAATAAAGCTTATGCGATGAAAGCACTCAAAAAAGCAATGCGACCAGAGTTGATTAATCGTTTAGATAATATATTAGTATTTCATGCTCTAACTAAAAAAGATGTAGAGAAGATTTTTGATAATTTGATTGACGATTTAAGAAAACGATTAGCAACAAAGGGAATTGGAATTAAAATTGACGAAAAAGCTAGGGAGTTTTTGATAAATAAAGGTTATGATCCAAAAAATGGAGCTCGTCCTTTACGTCGAAAGATTGAAGACGAAGTAGAGTCATTGCTTTCAGAAGAAATTATTTCGGGAAAACTTGTAAAAGGAGATATTCCAACTTTGAGATTGATAAATAAAAGACTAAAGTTAGTAAAGGAGTAAAATGGAAGATTATTTAGTGCCAACAGTGGTGGAAGAAACCAATAAGGGTGAGAGAGCTTTTGATATATATTCAAGACTTCTTAACGATAGAATTATTTTCTTGGGCGAAGAAGTGAATGCACATACGGCGAATCTGGTGATTGCGCAGTTGCTTTATCTTGCGCACGAAGATTCAAAAAAGCCGATTAAACTATATATTAATTCGCCAGGCGGTTCGGTATATGATGGCTTAGCGATTATTGATACGATAAATTATATTGAACCAGATGTAGAAACAATAGGAATTGGTCTACAAGCGAGTATGGGCGCGATGTTACTGTCGTCTGGCTCAAAAGGTAAACGGTATTGTTTGCCAAATGCACGAATTATGATCCATCAGCCATCATCTGGCACTCAAGGCAAAATTACTGATCAGGAAATCATGTTGCGTGAAGGGGTGTTTCTTAAGAAACGTTTGGCGGAAATTTTTGCGAAAAATACTGGTAAGGATTTGAAACAAGTAATAAAAGATATGGACCGTGATAATTGGATGAGCGCAGAAGAGGCTTTAAAATACGGAATTATTGATAAAATTATCAAATAACTTAAAACATTTAATCTTGTTAAGGTTTTTGCAAAATTAAACTTTTTATGCTAAGATGTATGGGAGAAACTTTATCATTAACTAAGAGGGTGCATGCGCATAATATCCAAAACCGGTCGAAAGCTCTACTTGTGCACAGGGAATTTTCTTTTTTTGGTTGTTCTTTTTAGTTTTTCTTTATCATTGTTGGGTTTTTTAAATACCGTTTTAGCGACTACCGGGGCTATTGATGACATATCTATTATTGTCCCGGTTTCTTGTACTTTCTCAGACACCACAGCAGATGGTAGCTATGCGGTGAATATTACTCCAGGTAATTATGATGACAGCATTGGCAGTACTACCTTTCAGGTTTTTTGTAATGATAATAATGGTTTTTCGGTTTATGCTGTAGGTTATTCCGATAATCAGTATGGCAATACTAATATGGTCAGTAGTAATGCCGGCAATCCTGATATAGTTACCGGTACGGCTACTCAGGGCAATACTTCTAATTGGGCGATGAAGCTTAATTCGGTCGCTGGCACTTATGCTCCTACTATTTCTAATGGCACCAATAACACTGAGAATTTTACCGTTTTTCATGCGGTGCCAGCTACTTATACTAAAGTCGCTACTCTTGCCTCTAGGACTGATCGGACGACTGGTTCCAGTTTTCAGTCTACCTATCGGATTTATGTCAGTCCTATTCAGCCTCCTGGCACCTACATCAGTAAAGTTAAATATACCCTAGTCCATCCTAACGATGCGGCTAAACCCACTACTACTCTAGAAGAAGCCTATGCTAATGCCGGTAAGACTAAAGTTACTCTAGACACTAATTCCTACTATACTATGCAAGACATGAACCCAGATATCTGTCGTGCT
>JAEEHN010000017.1 GCA_016280905.1 Candidatus Saccharimonadota bacterium | reverse complement strand
CCGACGTTCCGCTTTTTGAGTAATCCTGACAAGGATTGGTGAGTCGGGAGGGGCTCGAACCCTCGACACCGGGCTTAAAAGGCCCGTGCTCTAACCAGCTGAGCTACCGACCCAATTTATTAACGTGGTGGTTCCGGCTGGACTTGAACCAGCGACACAAGGCTCTTCAGGCCTCTGCTCTACCAACTGAGCTACAGAACCGCTCAACCAATTATATCACAGGTATGATATAATTAAAAGTATGAAAAAAATTAATACTTCCAAAGTATCAGGCACCCAAGAGCTTCTACCAAAAGAGCAAGCTCTTTTTAATCAACTTAGAGACAATATTAACACTGTCTATAAAAGGCATGGCTTTTTAACTATTGAAACACCTCATTTAGAGCGCACCGAAATTCTTCTTGCTAAAGCTGGCGGTGACACTGAAAAGCAAATCTATAAGGTTGTCAAAACTGCCGAAACTGCCGATGAATCTGATCAAGCTTTACGCTTTGACCACACTGTCCCACTCGCTCGTTATATCGTAGAACACGAGAGTAATTTAATTTTTCCATTTAAAGTGTCACAAACTGGTATTAACTTTCGTGGTGAACGTGCCCAAAAAGGACGTTTTCGTGAATTTTATCAATGTGATGTTGATATAATCGGAAGAAATTACTTACCCATTGCTTACGATGCCGACGTTATTGCAACTCTACTTGACACTTTTATCAGTTTTAATCTTAATACTCCCATTCTCGCTCGCATCAATAATCGTAAAATCCTTACTGGCCTACTTCAAGCCTTTAATCTCGAAGATAAATCAAAAGACATTTACAGCATTATCGATCATTCTGAAAAAGTTCCACCAGAGAAAACCAAAGCCAATTTCATCGAAATTGGTCTATCCGAAAAAGATACCACAATGCTTCTAGATCTTATTAACATCAATGGAGATCGTTCATTAGTTATAGAGAAATTAAACAATCTCAACATCACAAATGAAACCTTCAAGACTGGTCTAGCCGAATTAAACGAAGTTTTAAGTCTTCTCGAAGCGCAGAATCTAGGAGACAACATTTCCATAGATCTCAAAGTTGTACGCGGCTTAGATTATTACACTGGCACTGTGTTTGAATTTATTCTTCCAGAATACAAATCAATTGGTTCCGTCTGCGGTGGTGGTCGTTACGAAAATCTCACCAGCTACTTTTCTGATCAATCATTCCCTGGAGTTGGTGGATCTATTGGACTAACACGCCTATTTTATGTTCTAAATGAAAATAATTTATTAAAAAATCAAGCGGAGCCACTTCTCGACTATGCTATCATTCCAATTTCGAAATCAGAATATGAATATTCCGAAACCGTAGCTAAACAACTACGTAACCAGAATTTTACCGTTATGGTTGTCTATGGTGACAAAAAACTCGGTGACAAATTATCCTATGTTGCAAAACTCACAAAAAACGCAATCGTCATCGGCGAAGAAGAAACTAAAACCAAAAAACTCAAAGTTAAAAACCTTTTAACTGGTGATATCACCAATTTAGAATGAGAAACCCCGCACTATCTCAACATTTTTTAAAATCTCCCCACCTTGCCTTAATTTTAATTGGTCATTCAAATCTCAAAAAACGCGATACCGTCATCGAAATTGGCGCTGGCTCCGGAGTCATCACTAGCGCTCTCAGCTATCGCGTTAAAGAAGTTATTGCCATCGAACCAGATCATTCCACAGCCCAAAAGCTAAAAGAAAATCTCATAAAACGCAAGATAAAAAATGTCCACGTCGTCGAACAAGATTTTTTAGATTATAAATTACCTGATACACCTTATAAGGTTTTTAGTAATCCACCTTTTCATATTAGCTCTCAAATCATTCACAAACTCATTGAATCAAAAAATCCACCCGAAGCATTTTATCTTATTCTCCAAAAACAGTTTGCCTTGAAACTTTTAAATACCGACCGTCATTATACCTCTCAATTAGGTCTGCAACTAATCCAAAAATACCAAACCAGAATCCGTTTACCACTAAAACCTACTGATTTCACGCCACCACCTGCCGTCCCAACAGTCTTTTTCGAAGCTAAAAAAATCTAATTATTTTTCCTCAATAAATGCACCATTTTGTCTAGACCACATTTTTTTATATTCACCATTTTTTAAGAGTAATTGCCGATGTTTCCCTGTTTCTATTATTTTTCCATCATTCAAAACTACAATTTCATCAAGCCTAGCAATAGTTGATAACCTATGCGCCACTACAATTGAAGTTCGGTCTTTCATTAAATTAGCTAGGGCGTCCTGAATTAATGCTTCCGACTCCGAATCTAGCGCCGAAGTCGCTTCATCAAGAATCAAAATCGGAGCATCTTTTAAAATCGCTCTAGCTATAGCAATTCTTTGGCGTTGACCACCAGATAACTTTATCCCTCGTTCTCCCACCATCGTATCATAGCCATCTGGTGTCTTACGAATAAAATCATCTGCGTTCGCAAGTTTTGCAGCTTTTATAACTTCCTCACGAGTTGCCCCTACCTTGCCATAAGCGATATTCTCATAAATCGAACGATGAAAAAGTGCCGACTCTTGTGGAACATAAGCAATCGCCTCTCTTAAACTTTTTTGAGTTACATCCCTTATGTCTTGACCATCAATATAAATAGCTCCTTTTAAGACGTCATCAAAACGAAGTAATAATTTTGTTAATGTAGTCTTTCCTGAACCACTCACTCCTATTAACCCAACACTTTTCCCTGCCGGAATAGCCAAAGTAAAATCCTCAAAAAGCCTTTCTTTTTGATCTTTATGTCTAAATGTAATATGCTCAATATTAATCTCTGCTTTTGTAACTTGCAAAGGCTTGTCTGTCTTATCATCAATAATATATGGTAAATCAAGAATCTTTACCATTTCTTCTGCGTTTCCAAAAGAATGATTAACCTTTCTTAAAATATGATTTATCGTCCACAAGTTGGACAATAATCCATTAGATAATGAATATAAAAATACCAAGTTGGCAATTGTTAATCCAAACAAATCATGCCCGGTTACAATCAATATTAAAAGCCCCACAAACGTAATTGTGTTTACTATATTCATTGATAAATTCCGCCACAAAGACACTTTGGCTACTCCAAATGTCGCCTCTTTCGTTCGTCTTGTTGCATATCCAAATCTTACTTCTTCTAGTTTTTCCCGTGCATAAGATTTTACTGACATTTCATTTGTAATAGCATCAGCCAACTGTCCTGTTTGTTTATTTTCGGCATCAGCTAAATTTTCATCTATCTGTCGAGTTTTATAATAAGTTGTAATTGCCACCACCATATATACCAGAATGTACAGTGCCAAAATTATCGCAAAAGGAAAACATATTATTCCTGCGGCACCAATTGAATAAATCATCATCAATAAAAGAGGGTAAATATCCCATATAAAATTTGATTTTAACTCAATAAACGCATTTGGCAATTTATTTGCCGCACTCGTTAACGCACCAGAAAAACGATCTCCATGAAAAGTCATCGATTGGTTAATCACCGCATTAAAAGCTAGCTTCGACAAATACTCTCCACATTTTGCATCAAGCGACCAATCTAACCAATCTATTACTCTAATAATCACCAAGTTGTTTATTGCTGCAGGAATAATCGTAAGCAGTAATATCCCTGTATAATTTTTTATTTCAAAATCACCACTTGATAATTTACCAATAATCTCCGACGTCCCAAACGGCACTAATACATTAGAAACAAATATCCAAATCGGCACAAAAAGCATCACCAAAATCGTACGTGCCCTGTATTGTACCAACGCTTTCCAAAAATAATGCAAAACCCTACCAACATTACCTTTTTCACTCTTCTTCACGAAAAAATATTATATCACAAAAACTTTAATATTTAGAAAAATTCCCTTTAGTGATATAATATGAATCATGAATAAATTAGAAAATCTTGTAAGTTTATGTAAGCGTCGTGGCTTTATTTTTCCAGGTTCCGACATTTATGGGGGTATGTCCGGGACTTGGGATTTTGGTCCACTCGGAGTTTCACTAAAGAAAAAACTCATGGATGAATGGTGGCGATATTTTGTCGATAATCGTGACGACATGTATGGAGTGGATGCCGCTATCATAATGAACCCCACAACCTGGGTCGCTTCCGGACATACCGCTACCTTTGCTGACCCACTCGTAGAGTGTAAAGAATGTAAATCCCGTTTCCGTGCCGATAAAATTGCTGATGGCATTTCTGAATCTGTCACTACCGAAGAATTTCTAGCCACCCACACCAAATGTCCAGTCTGCGGCAAAGAAAATTGGGGGCCAATCCGCAAATTCAATATGATGTTTTCTACTCATGTCGGCGCAGTCTTACCAGAAGACACCAACGAAAACCCGGAGTTTGTCGAAAAAAATATCGCTTACCTCCGCCCAGAAACCGCCCAAGGCATCTTTACTAATTATAAAAACATTCTCGACACCATCTATCCCACAATTCCTTTCGGCATCGCTCAACAAGGTAAAGCTTTTCGCAATGAAATCAGTCCTCGCGACTTTATTCTACGTGATCGCGAATGTTCACAAATGGAAATTGAATATTTTGTCCACCCAGACACCTGGGAAAAAAATTTCGAAAAGCTTCGCATCCTTCAACACGATTTTCTCGAAAACATTATTGGCCTTTCAGCCGAAAATATTCACGAATTAGAAGTTCCAGCTGAAGATCGCGCTCATTATTCCAGGCGTACTATAGATTTTATGTTTGACTATCCAAACGGCGAAGAAGAATTAATGGGTCTGGCTTATCGCACTGATTTCGATTTATCTAATATTGAACGTGCCTCTGGCAAATCAATGGTTTATCGCGATAAAAACACCGGCGAAAGTTTCATTCCTCACGTTATCGAACCATCAATCGGCGTAGAACGTCTGTTTCTTGCCGTGCTCACCAACGCCTATACCGAAGACGAAATCAACGGCGAAAAGCGTACTGTTCTAAAATTACCAGAAAATCTTGCCCCATTTAAATTTTGCGTCTCTCCACTTCTTAAAAATAAACCCGAACTCGTAGAAAAAGCTCAAGAAGCTTACAAAAACCTTAAAACCAAATATATCAACGTTACTTGGGATGATTCCGGCAACATTGGTAAACGCTATCGCAAACAAGATGAAATCGGCACGCCTAAGTGCGTAGTAATCGATTTCGAAACCCTCGAAAACAACACAGTTACCGTTCGTGATCGTGACACCACCAAACAAATCCGCCTCAAAATTGAAGATTTATAATTTTGCCAATTTGTTCCTTTTATGCTAAAATAAAAGCATAAAAGGAGAATAACAATGGCTAATAACGCAAAAAAACCTAATAATAAAAACCTTGCCATCGGCATATGCGCAATAATCGCTATTATTATAATAATTATAACTGTAGTTTTAACCACTCGTAACAATACTCTTAATGATTCTTATTTTGTATCCGATGACACCAAATATGTCCTCACGCTTGATTCCAGCGACGTCTCCATGGAAGACCCAACATACGACCCAATCAAAACACATTTAGTTTATACTTATTCTGGTGACGAAATCACTGGTCTTAAGGCTTATTACGAATATGCCGATAACGCTACTGCCAAAGTCGCCGCAGAATATCTCAAACAAAACTATGACAGTGACACCCAAAATAAAGTCACCACCGATGGTAAATATGTCATTTTTGTTGCCTCTGAAGAAGAATACGAAGATTTGACGGCTTCTGATGTCAAACAACAAATCGAATTCATGGAAGTAATTAAGAATATGGACGCAGAAGACGACGCAGAAGAATCTACCGACGAAGAATAAAATCACAAAAAACACGGTATATATAATATATACCGTGTTTTTCTTTTCTTAGGCCTCTTTAATGGCTTTTTTTACTGCTTTAACTGTATCTTCTACACCCTTCTTAATTTTAAGTTCCGGATGAGCTTCTAGATATCGCTCAATTGCTGCTGCAATTACCTTTTTAGCTGATTTCGCATCTTCGAAGGCCTTTACTTCTGTGCTACCAGGCTTCTTTAAATCTTTATAATGATTAAAGTGATATTCAATTTGTTTCAAAGTTTGAGCAGGTAAATCTTCAAGCGAGTTATACGCATCACCGTTATTACGATCATCAGCTGGTACGCAAATTATCTTATCGTCTACTTCATCACTATCTACAAATTTCATCACGCCAAGAATTTTTGCCTTCATCCAAATACCGGTCGTCAAAGGCTGGTCAGTAATCATGAGTACATCAAGCTCATCGCCATCCTCATCCAAAGTTTGCGGAATAAATCCGTAATTACAAGGCTTCGCAAATGTTATTGGTTCTACCCGATCCAACATAAAACAAGCGTGCTCGCGATCCCACTCAATTTTATGATTCGAACCAGTCGGAATTTCAATCACGACATTTAGCTCACCTTTTTCAAAATCACCTGGCGTCAAAACTTTGTTAAAATCTGCCATTTTTACTCCTTTTTTATTATGCCTCTATTATACCGCACCGCTCATTATTCGTGCAAGTCTCAAAATCTTTGGCAAAAGCAACCCAATATCTTTTACTCGCATGACAACCGCTAGTTGCGTCGTAATCATCAAGCGAAGTATTTTAATTTCTTCTGCACCTAACTCTCCATTAAGCGCTATGACTAATGATTTTTCTCCAAAATCATAATTGTATCTATTTTCCGACGACAGTTTGGTGCCTTCCACATCACGATACAAATTTATCTCTTCTCCTGAAGCCTTTGCAAAATTCAACCAAAACCAACTTTCGACCAATGCCTCCTCAACCCCCATATTAAGTCCAGCTAAACTTTGATCTACAATATCAAAATATTCCGAATTATCCGAATTCTCAGACGCAACACTAACTTTCTTCAAAATCAACGCCGCTAATTCCATTTTATTAAAATCTCTCAAAATATTACCGAAATATTTTTTCATTCTAGCACTGGTTATCACTCCCATCTCGCTTCGTCCTTGATTGATACATAATTCAGTCAAAGAAAACATTTCTATTCCACCCGCCAATTTAGACTTCTCTTTCCTGACACCTCTCGCAATCGCCGAAATTTTTCCTTGTGATGTAATGATGTTTAAAATACGGTCTGCCTCACCATAATTGGTTCGCTTCAAAACATAACCAAGCGTCCTGAACTCCTTATTTTGCATATTTCCTGACATACCAATATATTTCCTGAGGAGTCATTGTGTCTTTACTTAAATAGCCAATTACTCCATACTTAGATAAATCCGCTCCTGAATAATCTAGAGACGACACAATCACAATTGGAATTTTTCTCGTGTCCGAATACGAAATTAATTCATTCAAAAACGTAAAACCATCAGGACCATCAAGTAAAATATCTAAAAAAATCAATTCCGGCATTAAACCATTTGTAATCTCAGCCATTGCTTCAATTGCATTCGTAAAAATCCGAGCCTTCGTCTTACACGACCGCGCTATACACTCCGCCATAGTCGTATCATCATCAATTACAAAAATCATACAAAAAAACTCATCTGTTTAGACACTGGAAGTTCCACGTAAAAACTCGTACCGTCACGATGTCGTGTTGCTCCCACCTTAGCATTCATATATCGCGAAAATCTTGAAGCAATATAAAGACCAAGTCCAGACGAGCCTGGTCGCATTGCAATCGAAGTCGGTTTTTCTATAAAACCCCTCTTCATCTCCCGCCATACATCCATAGGAAGCGATGGTCCAAAATCTCGTACTGAAATTTTTACTTTATCCGCATAATCTTGCACGGACAATTCGGATCGTGTCTGCTCGCCCGAATAATGCATTGCATTTAATAAAAAGTTATAAACTACACTATAAAGCAGTTCGCGATTTGCTGTAACCAACCGCGCTCGATTAGAATACTTTATGAACAAATCTCTGCGATTATGACTAAATAAATAGCTAAGCTCCCTAGTGACTTCGTCACAAACCGCTCGCACCGCCACTGGTTCCATTTCAAACAAACCGTCTTCAAGTCGTCGAATTTTCGCAAGATCGTTTACTTGTTTAATTGCTCGCTCCGAAACCCTCACCATTTCCGAACGAATATGCTCACCGGTCGCATCCATTTCATCAAACGACAAAGCTAATTGTCTCAACACCGCAAGCGGAGCCTTTAACTCATGCGCCGCCACCAAAATCCCATCAACCTCCTTGTCCATGCCCCCATTATAACACACTCTTAAGCGTTAAATGTTATCGTGCTAAGTAACCTATCAAAATCACCCTTAAATAGCACTGAATCTGTTTGAATTACCGCCGTTTTATCCCTAATCTTAAAAATCACAATATAGCCGTTTAATTCCGTATTGGGTATCTTCCCACCATATAAATTCGCCGAAACACCGTTTATTGTAATTGATTCAATGGCTAAATTAGAATCTTTTCTATCTATATACCTCTGGTATTCATTTGATACGTCTTCAAAATTTTTATCTCTTATTTCTACTCGCAAGGCATTTACCGTGCCACTAGAAACCATATTTACTTGTCCCGGATTAAAGTATGCGCTAAAATCTCCTCCGTTTGCCGCATCAGATGCCACATAGACACTCCACGTCCTCGGATATTCAAAAGTCAATTGTCCATAATCTGCTGGACCCGAAAAAGTATTGTATGGATATTTTTCTCGTTCTAAAAACTCTGCTTCCAAAGTTACGGCTTGTTCCTCTTTTGCTACTGCCACCGCAGCACTAATTTGTCCATCAATATCCTCACGCACCTCAATATACTGCATAAAAATCCAGATAAATAACCCAATAAATGTTATCGCAACTAAAGCTAAAACTATAATAACAATCGTCTTAACCAAACCGCCTTTACTTTCATTTGTCGGCGCAACCGCAGCTTGCTGTACTGTCGGTACACCTGTGACCGTTGGCATCACCGGCTGAACTGGCTGCGTTGAAGAAATTTGAGAATTATCCATAAGCTTCATTATAACATATTATTTACTAAAATCTTCTTTTAATACTTCTATTTCATTTTGCAAATTATCCAAATCTTTCTGCAACTCTTTTGCAAGAGCAATTGCTGATTTATATTTTTTAGTTGCTTCTTCAAGCTCAAAATCATCCGAATAAAACCAGTCGATTTTTTCTTCCAGTTCTTTAACTTTTTGACTAAGATTTTTGCTATCTTTCATTTACCTCCTTTACTTCAGCCTTTATTTCTTTATTAATAGTTGTAATTTTTACAACATTACCAATATCAATCTCCCCTTTCAGAATTGCATAACCTCTTTCTAAGACTTTATCCGGGTTAAGAGCCTCCAAAATCTTGCTCTTTTCAGATAGCTCATTCCGAAAACTTTCAATTTTCAAAGCGACAATATTTGAGACCTGTATTATCTTGTCACTTTGAGTCTTCTTCATATTACTTATCTTTTCAACTAAATTAAGTCCCACTCTCTCTACCATTGTATTAACATCTAATTTTACAGATTCACGGTCAAAGGTTAAAAGTTCCGCCACATTTGATGGCGTTGACGCTCTCACGTCGGCTACAAGATCCACCAATGATTCATCCACCTCGTGTCCTATCCCCGTAATTACTGGAATTTTCGACGCTGCCACTGTTCGTGCCAATGCTTCATCATTAAAACACGCCAAATCGTCCGCCGAACCACCACCACGAATAATCGCAATAGCTTCCACCTCTCCGTGCTCATTAAAGTAATTTAATGCCTTAATAATTTGATCTGCAGCATCCATTCCTTGTACTTGCGTATGTGCTACTTGAATCTTTACACCACCCCACCTCGCATTAAAAATCTTAATAAAATCTGCGTAGCCAGCCGCCGCCGTACTAGAAATCACTCCGATTTTTGAAAGCCCTTTCGGAATCTTTCGTTTTTTCTCCAAATCAAACAACCCTTCCACCGCTAACTTCTTTTTTAAAATTTCGTACGCTTTTTTCAAACTGCCTTCACCAACCGGTTGTATCGCCTGCACTGTAAAAGAAAACTTTCCCCATTTCGTCAACCTTGGCACACCTCTCACCGCTATTTTCATCCCATCCTCAACCGGAATTCGCAACTGATACAAAGTCATAAAACAAGCTACCGATGATTCTTCGTCTTTTAAATCAAAAAATATCCATTTTCCCTGATTTATCTTAAAACTTGCCACTTCGCCCACGATTGTTACTGAAGAATATGTGTAATCCAATGTCTGATTTACTACTGCGATAAATTCGGTAGGAGTAAAACTAGTCACGTTTTTCCTTAATAGCTTTATAGTACGGAATTGAACCTGACGCAATTGTAAACAACAAAGTTATCACCCGCGTCATCACGGTAATAATCGTCGCCACTGGAAATTCTACTCCAAGTGTTATCATCACTCCAGCCATTCCAAGCTCGTATAATCCGTATGGCACAATTCCATCAAACACCGAACCGATTGCTTCACCCACCATGATATATGGTAAAAGCTCTGGTCGTCCCAAAGAAATCGCCACAATCCAATATGTCGCTATCTCACAAAAACTATAAATGATTCCCCAGACAATCGGCCTCTTTAAATACTGTTTATTTTTTTTTGCAATTCTCACACTATCATGAATATCACTAAAATAATCACTAATTTTTTCATATTGCATCATTCGTTTTTTTCTACCAAATGTCACAATCCGAACCAAAATCCCGCCAACCCTTGCTACTGTTTTTGAAAAAAACTCAATCCTTTTTTTACTACTTGCCACAAATACCACCAACCATAACACCAAAAATACGCCCATGTTCATAATTAAAGCCAACGGTATAATCCATTGCGCCTCAGCTGGGATCAAATTAAAAATCAATAAAACCAAAATAGCAATCAACGCCTGTGCGTAATTTACTACCGTTGTTATCGCATATCTAAAAATATATAAGAAACTTGCCTGTCCAGCTGACACTCCAAACTGTCCTAACCGGTAGGTTATAAATGCCAATCCGCCCAAACCTCCAGCCGGCACAGCATGATTCACAAAATTTAATTCCGTAGAAATTCTCAAAATTTTCCCATTCGTAAATTTCTTTGCATTTTTCTGGCCCTTAAGATATGAAAAAAATATCTGCCCACACGCAAAATACATAAATAACTGCTCTGGCACCAAAATCAAAAGTATTAAAACATTTGTTTCATATATATGATTAATTGTATCAAGAATATCCGGCCAATTTTGATAAATCACATAGCCCACCAGAACTGCCGTCAAAATTAAAAGTATCGTTCGAAACGAAAAACCCACGTGCTTTTTCTTAACCATATTTTATATTATAGCACAAAAATATGGACGAACGACGGATACAAAAAAACTCCCGCGAAATTCCCAAAAGGGAAAATCGCGGGAAAAATACCCGACAAACCTACTCGAATTTTAGCGTACTTCTACACGAATTCTAGGTAAAGACTTACCTGAAAAATGAGTTTTTTTAGTTTTGACGAAAGTTACAACACCATCTTTAGCTGCATGAATAGTAAAATTCCGTGACATGTAAGTACCTGGACCTGCAATCTTAGTTGCACCAGTTTGACGAACTAGAACCTCACCATTCTTGACTTTTTGACCACCAAAGCGCTTAACGCCAAGGCGCTGACCAGCATTATTGTGAACATTTTTGGCGGTACCGCCAGCTTTTACGTGTGACATTATCTTTTCCTTAAAATTATTATATCTCTCGCGACAATCTGTTTCGGCCGATGATAAAGCAGCCCCTCACGCGATTTGTTATTAACATTATACCCCAGTTTATCAATTTCGTCAAGAACATCCAGTCTCTCATATTTTCCATCCTCGCGAAGCCAAGCTGGCATTGCTATTACTACTGGCGTACCGACCTCTATTTGCAAATTTAAATTTTTCAAAAAACCCAAGATTATTTCACTGCATTCTTGTTTCTGCTCTTTTAATTTAATCTTACCTGGAATTTGTGACATTGGTTTTCCGAGATATCCCTCACACGCTACTGCACCAATCTTCCCAGTCCATTTATGGCTCGTAGCATCACCAACTTCCAATTTATAGTTTCTAAAACCAAAATAATCCAAATTTTTCTTACTATATTCAATCATTCTTTCACTAATGTCGGTACCATATGCTCGATATCCCATCAGAATTGCTTCTTGCAAAACCACTCCAGTCCCACAAAACGGATCTAAGATCGTCGCCTTTTCTTTTAGTGGCCCACAAATATTAATCAAAATCTGTGCCAACTTTGGTGGTAACATTCCCACACGCGCGTCTCTTGCTGGTCGAGCCTGGTCACGCTTCGTATAGGCGTCAATGTCTTGCACCCCAATCACGCGATACCACTCATTATCAACTTTGATTAATTCCACTTTACGCTCATTCCGACCAGACAAACCATTATGTAAAGACGTTGCCGTAGATAAAACTGCATCTTTATTTTCTACCACTCGCACACTCCGCCCATGCCGCATTAAGATCTTTTTCAACTTCAATGCTTCTGTTTTTGCAGTTTTTCGCAATGCGCCTTTCGAATAATCACTCACCCCAATCGTAATTTTTCCTTCTGGCAACTCCTGTAAAAATTTGATCGGGCTCACGTCAAGTCGAATCGCAAGTTTAAGTATTCCACCAAAACGATTTATGTCCAACACAGAATCAGAAACAAACTCAATATAAGTAGGGAGTAAACCTGGAGAGAGTCTGTCACTAAACTTCTGCGAAATAGAAGAGGGAAAAATTTGGCAAAATCCGCCAAAAGCAAGCTCTGCTATTGATATTTCCGGTTGTCGCCCAAGTACCGCTAAATATTTCATTTTACAATCAAAAACTTATTTTTACCTTTTTTAATAATTGCTGTCTGCGTCAATTCTAAATCATCTACTACTTTTATACCATTTACCGTAATTGCTCCTTGTACAATAAACTCTCGCGCCTTCTTTTTTGACTCCGCCAAATTATTTTGAGTTAAAGCATCTACCAATGTCATTCCTTTCTTTACAATTGGTAAATACTCCGCAAACTCATTAATTTCATCTCCAGTAAACTCTGTAAAGTTAGTTTCACGCGAGAATAACAATGCAGTTAAACTTTCTACTGCCTCTGCCGCCTTTTTACCGTGTACCACTTCTGTCACTCCTCGCGCCAAAGCTTTTTGCGCAACTCTTTCTGCCGGGTTTTCAAAATGTCGTTTCAGAATATCCTCAATTTCTCCTTTATCATAAAACGTATAAATCTTTATTAGATACTCCACCGATTCATCCGGCTGATTTAGCCAAAATTGATAGAAGTCAAAAATAGAAGTATAGTTGCCTCCGCCATTATTTGAAGCAGCCAACCAAATTGCATTTCCTTCACTCTTCCCAAATTTACGTCCTGACTCCGGGTCTATCACTAACGGCGTCGACCACACGTCAGCAGTTGCACCTTCTAATCTCTTTATTAAATGAATCCCTGAAGTACAGTTACCATATTGATCTGCCCCACAAAGTTGCAAATCTACTCCATATGTCCGATATAAATGCAAGAAATCATATCCTTGAATTAAAGTATATGAAAACTCTGCATAAGATATGCCCGAACCACCCTCACCAATCCGATTTTGCACAAACTGCCGATCAAGAAGCTGTGTCATCGAAAATGCTTTGCCGACCTCACGCAAAAAATCTAAATATTTCATATCACGAAACCAATCGTAATTATCTACCATCGTTACATTATCAGCTCGCACCACTCGTTCAATCTGAGCCTTAATGCAGGCTTTGTTATGTTCTATTTCTTCTAAACTCTTTAAGTCTCGTTCCCCATTTTCTTTTGGGTCTCCAATTTGCCCAGTCGCTCCCCCCACCAAAAGATACGGCTGATATCCATGCCTTACAAAACACGCACACATCATCAAGGCTGCTAAATTACCGATGGTTAATGAATCTGCACTCGGATCCGCACCCCAATAAAATTTCTTAGATGTTCTTATGTCTAAATCTGCTGGATTCTCAATCGTTGTCTCCGCAGCGAAACCACGATAAATTAATTCTTCCGATAATTTCATAATCTCATTATACCATTTTTATTCTCTATCATGTGTTAAAATATGATTATGAAGACTCTATGGACTGATGGTAGCGCCGAACCAAACCCTGGCGACGGTGGTTTTGCCGTTATAGAAATAACCAGAAACCTAGGTAAGCCGGTGATTCTAGGTAACGCTCAAAATACTACTAATATTCGCATGGAAGGCTCCGCCCTCATTGCTGCTATAAAGTATGCTGGCAAAGAAGGCTGCGAAATTCACACTGATTCAGAATTTTGGTTAAATGTTCTCACCAAATGGGCCGATACCTGGGCCGCCAATGGCTGGCGTAAAAAAACTGGTGCTATTAAAAATCTTGATCTTGTCCAAGAGTTGTATGAGCTCTATCACAAATATCCAGTTAAACTCGTTTGGACTCGCGGCCACGTCGGTACCAAATTTAACGAAATGGCCGACGAGTGGGCAAACAAAGCCCGTCTTGGAGCTACACTATAACATCTTACAAATTATTAATCCGCTCTAGCAGTAATGTTCTAAAAATAAATCTTTGTTCTTAGCGGGCAACACAACGCAAGTTCCTTCCGTCGTTGCGGCCGCTCTGGCCCGCTGGGTACAACCCGATGGAACTGTAGTGCAGGCTGAAAGCATGCGAACCTGACACTGCCGAGCCAGACCAATAGCTGCCGTTCGAGGTAAAATTGTACAACGTAGTACCGTTAACGCTGCCAAAACGGGCAAAATAATAAGGTGAACTCTCTAGCTTACTAAATCCACCAGACTGGTAACCTACGTTTACACCAGAAGATCCACTACCGTTATCAGTACCATTCGCAATGCTGGCAGCTGAAAGTAAAGTATTATATTCGGAGCCATTAGTGCCATCTGGCCCTTCTGGTAATCTCCAGCCAGCTGGACAGATGGAGTTATCGGCAGTAGTATATTTAGTGCTAATAGCAGTGGAGTTATTTGAAGCAACAGCTGCAGTCCAGTTGTAGTAATTACCAACATGACTATGATCACAGGTCACAGCATCTTTTGCAGTAACGCAGGCAGCTCTAGTGGCATAAGGTGTACTTTTAACGACATATTCGGTACTACCTTCAGCCATGTAGGGGACAGTTGCGGAATTAGACCAACCAGAAACTGAATTAGCTAGATTACCACTAGCAAAGTTGGTAATAGTAGCAGGTGTACCAGTAACGGTAGTGTTACCGGCTGGCGTCCAAGTGATAACATCATTAGCATCAGTACTGTAGCCAGTGCTATAAATACCACTACCAGCAGTGTTTAGATCAGTGTTTTGTGAAGTGAGAGTAGTAGTGCCAGTACAGCCAATGCAGAGGTCTAGGTTTTGTGTCATCCAACAATTACCATCATCTAATTTGGCAATGTAGTAAAGGTGGTTATCTCTAGTATCTAGGACTTGGAGTTGGTTGCCAATAACTACAGTAGCACGACAGATATCTGGGTTCATGTCTTGCATAGTATAGTAGGAATTAGTGTCTAGAGTAACTTTAGTCTTACCGGCATTAGCATAGGCTTCTTCTAGAGTAGTAGTGGGTTTAGCCGCATCGTTAGGATGGACTAGGGT
>JAEEHN010000016.1 GCA_016280905.1 Candidatus Saccharimonadota bacterium | reverse complement strand
GTTTCTTATAATCTGGTGGTACCGGGTGGGATTGAACCACCGACCTCGGGCTTATGAGTCCCACGCTCTAACCAGCTGAGCTACGGTACCATAGAGAGTATTATATCATATATTGGTGCACCCGGCACGATTTGAACGTGTGACCTTCAGGTCCGGAACCTGACGCTCTATCCAGCTGAGCTACGGGTGCGTTATAGGATATTTGGTACACCGGGAGGGATTCGAACCCACGACCCCTTGTTCCGAAGACAAGTGCTCTAATCCACTGAGCTACCGGTGCACGAAGTGATTATAGCATATTTTTAACAGATGAGAAAGCCTAGGCGGGATGTTGGGGTTGAATTTTTGACAAGCTGATGATAGAAGAAGGGGCATGCTAAAAATTTTGGGAAAATATATCCACCAATCGTGGTTAGTAGTGTCTTTATGTGTGGGAATTGTGGTGGGGGTGATACTAGGTTTGGTTTTTAGAATTGATTATTTCGCATCGGGGTGGTGGATTTTGTTAGCATTAATACTTCTTATTTTCGCATATTTGAGGCCGAGATTTGTATTTGTAGTGATAATATTTTTGGTGGGAATGGCATTGGCTTTTGTGAGGGTGACAAACGAATTAAAAAGACAAAATATTTTAGGTGAAGCATATAGCGTGACTGTGGGGATAGAAACAGAGGGATGGGTGATAGATGTGCGAGATTGGTTTGCTGGGCGTGTGCGAAAATTAGTGTCGGATCCAGAAGTGGATTTAGGTCTTTCATATTTAATGGGAATGAAGTCGGGATTACCAAAAGACCTGTCGGAAAATTTGAGGATGGTGGGACTTACGCATATTGTGGTAGCGAGTGGAGCACACTTGTCAATCTTAGTGGAGATTGCACGGAGGATTTTTGGAAAATTATCGAGATTTGCTGGATTATTATTTTCGGTGCTGTTTATAGTGTTTTTTATGAGTATGGTGGGATGGACGTCGTCGATTTTGCGAGCTGGAATAATGGCAATTTTAGCTTTACTTTCCTGGTATGTGGGGCGAAAAATTGCGTCTTGGCGAATGATTTTAATGGTGGCAGCGCTGACTTTGATGTTTAATCCAATGTTCGCGACAAATTTAGGATGGTTGTTGTCGTTTGCTTCGTATGCGGGGATTATGATTTTGGGTCCGAGACTGACAAGATTTTTTTATGGCGAAAAGAAGCTGGGGTTCGTGGCAAATACGATAATAACAACGATTGCGGCGACATTAATGACATTACCGATTATTCTATATTATTTTGGGCAAGTGTCTTTGATTTCTGTAGTGGCGAACCTTTTGATTTTGCCGACTTTGCCATATGCGATGGGGTTGACATTTTTGAGTGGAATGTTTTCTGGGATGCCGGGCGTTGAAGTGGTGGTAGCATTTGTAGCGACAAAATTGTTGGATTTCCATATCGCAGTAGTGAAATTTTTTGGCGAGATGAAACAATTTATTGTGACGGTACCATCATATCAACCACAAGCGTTTTTGATTTATATTTTGATAATTGGACTTTTAATTATAAAAATGGTAAAATTAAGAGAAGTTAAATGTCAAATTAAGAAGTTTTTTACGGGAGAAAATATGTCTGGACATAGTAAATGGGCGACGACTAAGCGGCAAAAAGCGGTAGTTGATGCCAAACGTGGCGCGCTTTTTACGAAAATTGGAAATCAGATTGCAATTGCGGCGAGGGCTGGAACGGATCCAGCAATGAACCCGAGCCTTGCGATGGTACTTGAGAAAGCTAGGCTTGCAAATATGCCGAAAGCGAATATTGAGCGAGCGATTGCTCGGGTGGCAGATAAGTCGGCAGCGGCTTTGCTTGAGGAAGTTTATGAAGCTTATGGTCCTGGTGGGGTAGGAATTGTGATTGAAGTGGCGACGGATAATAAAAACCGAACAATGCCAGAAGTGAGACATACTTTAGATAAAAATGGTGGTCGTATGGCAGAGCCAGGTTCTGTGATGTTCCAGTTTAAGCGGAAAGGGGTGATTGAAATTGGCGAAAAGGGTGAAGATGCTTTAATGGTGGCGCTTGAAGCTGGAGCAGAAGATGCAACAGAAGAAGATGAGGGGATCGTAATTTATACGGACGCATCAGAGCTAATGAAAATACGACAGGCTTTAGTGGAAGCAGGGATGACGGTGACGTCGGCGGAACTACAATATGTACCTTCATCCTATGTACCGATTGAAGGCGAAAATGCGGAGAAGCTAGAAAAATTATTGGCGGCGGTTGATGATTTGGATGACGTGACAAACGTCTATACGAACGCAGAATAATATGTTATAATAATCGGTGGAAAGGTGGCCGAGTGGTTGATGGCACTGGTCTTGAAAACCAGAGAGTGAAAGCTCCGCAGGTTCGAATCCTGTCCTTTCCGCCAAAACAGACGCAGAAAAGCTTGCTCTTCTGGGACTGTTTTGAAGGAAAGGTGTTGGATGGCTTATCCTGTCCTTTTCGCCAGTTAAAAGTTAGCAAAACCATACGAATTTGAACTTTTAGCGTAGATTTTGTTTTGTGCTATACTAGGTGTTGAGAAGTTTTATGGATAAGGCATTAAAAACGTTAGCTAAAAAAATTCTAGGTAGGGCTGATTTGAGATTTGCTGAGCCTGAATATATGCGAGCGACTGGAGCCTTAAGAATTTTCGTGAAGGAACATCAGAAATATCTTTTGGAACAGCATCATTTGCCAATGCGAGAGGATTTGAAACCTTATAGTGCGGTGATAGCTAAAATGGAGCCGGATTATAATTTTTTTAATAGTGATATTTTTGCGAGAAATCCGGGATGTAGACCGGTATTTGAATATGATAACTTTCATTCTGGTACGCCAATGAAGTATAAGGCATTTCCGGGATCAGTGCGAGAAGTTAAGAAGACTTTAAGGCGAAAAAATTTGTATTGGTACCCGAGGAGCGCAGGAGGATTTTATTCACAACAGAAGATTGTGGATTATTTGATACGTGAGGGCTTTTTACCGAATCGGATAGAGTTATCTAACGGAGAGATTTATGGTGGTCTAGGAGTGAATAATATCGTGTTTACTTGTTCGACTACGCATGCTTATTCGTTGATTATGGAAGCAGTGGCGCAGCCGAATGATGTGATTTTGATGACGGCGCCGAACTATGGTTTGTTTGCAATAATGGCGGAACTTGATACCTACCGTACGGAATTGGTGCCTTTAAGAGAAGAAGATGGTTGGCAGCCAAATCCGAAGATTTTAGCGAAGAAGATTGATGCACTAAATGTGGAGCTTAGTACTGTGAAGGTGGCACGGGGGGGGGGGGGGGGAGAAAGCCTCGTGGAGGAGCATTTTTGAATCTTAATCCACATAATCCAACGGGAAAAGTAATGAATCATAAAAATTTGGAGATTTTAAAAGGAATTGCAGAAGTTTGTAAAAAACGTAATGTGTTTGTGATCGATGATTTAGTGTATCGGGATTTGACTTATGACATTGATGATTTGGCGGTGCCGATTGCGAGTATGCCAGAATATTTTAATAATACAATTTCGTTATTTGGGTTATCTAAGGCTTATGGGGTAGCGAGTTTCCGAGCAGCGGTGGTAGTTGCGCCAGTGGCAATTGCGGATGTTTTAACGCAGAAGATTCATGATTCGATGGATTCGATGCCAGTTTTGCAGGTAGCGGCAGTAGCGGGTGCTTTAAATGGGTCTAATAGACGGTATCGAGAATTTAGGCGGTATACTCGACAGTTGACTTGTGAGTATCAGTATCGATATCATTTGATATATTCATTAGTTTATGGTGTAAACAAGATTACTGATAAGAAATTGCGGGATAGAATTAAACGGACGATTCGCAGATATGCAAAAGAAGATTACAAAATGCTGGTTCGTGGGTGTCCCAATTTGGCGATTCGTAAAGGGATGGAGCCAGAATCTGGATTTTTTACGGTGTTTGATTTTACAAAATTAAGTGGCAAAAAAACTCCTGATGGAAAAGAAATAAAAACCGAGCAAGATCTATTAGAATACTTCTTTGTGAATGGCGGAGTGATGTACCTTATGGGTGGAAATATTTGTTGGCCAGTGGCGCATGAGATGGTCGGGAGGGTTAGTTTTGGGGTAAGTAGAAAAGCGATTGTTAATAATATGCGGTTGATAGGCAAAGCGATTCGGAGGTTGAAATGAGTTTTAAAGGAGTTTATTATAAAATTTATGGGATAGCGAGAAAGCGTTTGGTTGTTTGGTCTAATATGATACGGAGAGGTGTACTGTTATCGACTAATTGCAAACGTGTGGCGATTATAAGTTCGAACGAGTGGAAAAATAAAGTTTATGATGATTTGTTAGTGGAGCGAGCGTTTTTGAAACATGGAGTGAGGGCTGAGATTATTTCTTGGCAGGATTTTGGGATAGATTATAAAAAGTATGATGCAATTTTGATTGGGTCGATGTGGGGATATCAAGATTATTTGGCAGATTTTGAGAGGTGGCTTTCTTTGACGTCGACTGTGCTGGTAGTAAATAATTTTGATGTGATTTGCGAGAATTATAATAAGGTGGTACAGTTTGAAAAGTTGGCGGATTTGGGTTTACCGGTAATTGAGACTAGAGTGATAGGGGGGTTGTTGGACTCAAGATTTGAGGATCTTGTTAGAAATTTTGGGAGGGGTGGGTTCGTGTTAAAGCCGGCGATTTCTGGTGGTGGTAAAAATACATTTTTGGTACGAAACGAAATAGAATTTGAAGTGGCTAGAAAAGCACTTTCTAAGCTTGGTAGACTACGGGAATTTTTAGTGCAGCCATTTGTGCCGGAAATTAAAAAAGGCGAGATTGGAGTGGTAATTATTGGTGGAGAAATCGTAAATGTGGTACGAAGATTTCCAGGGGTTTTGCAAGGAGATTTTAAGGTGGAGACGGTGAGAAAAATTTCTAATGAACTGAAGAATTTAGCAATGCTTGCGTGGAGTGCTTATCCGGGGGCGACTTATATGAGGGTAGATACAGTATTTAGTGGTGGTAAATATAAGATTATGGAAGTGGAGGCTTTTGAGCCGCAACTTTATTATTATTTACTTAGAGGTGAGAAACGAAAGAAGATGCTTGAAAAGATAGTCGGTGAGGTTTTGAGGAAAATAGAAGGATTGTGATCTTTGCGTCTGGGTTGCAAAAATTACCACATTCGAACTGATGCTAAAAACGTTTATGGTATAATTGGCTTATGGATGAAAGTGAAATTCAACTGAAGCGGCGCGAGAATGAAGAGCAGGCAACGAAGGAAAGAGCCCGGATTTTGGGTTTACCATATTTAGATACACGAGATTTTGAAAATGAGATTCCTTTGACGATGGGAGTACTTGACGTAGCTCAAATGCATCGAGATTTTATAATTCCCTTGCAAAAGGGTGGCGGAGAGGAACATTTTCAATTTATGGTGACGAGTCAGACACCAAGAACATTGATTGAAAGAATGCGTCAAGAGTACAACGATGATGGTGAACGGGTGGATTTTTTCTTGATTTCGAACTCAGCATACAAAGTTTTTATGTTGCGATACGATCCGCCACGCGAAGTAAAATATGACGACATTAAAATTGCAGGTGAAGGCGATTCGGAAACGATTGCGGCGGTGTCGCAAACACTATCGACCGTGTCGGTGGATAAAGTCTTTGATTTCTTGATAGATCAGGCAGATAAATTGGGAGCAAGCGATATTCATATTGAGAATCTTAGAAATGAGATTCGAATTCGGATGCGCGTAGATGGGCTTTTGCATCCAGTGGCGACGATTGATAAGGATAAGTATCGGGTAATTATGGGTGAGTTGTCGTCACGGGCAAATGTTTCAACGGCCTCAAACAAACCGCAGTCTGGCCACATGCAAAAAGAAATCGTGCAAGACAGCATAACGCATATTTTAAATATCCGTGTGGAAACAATCCCGACGATGTACGGGCAAGATGCGGTATTGCGGTTGTTTAATTTTGACGAATCGTTACTGAATTTGGATTTATTGGGACTTTCCAAAGAGGAGCGAGCAGAAATTAATGAAATTATTTCACATCCGAGAGGATTGGTTTTGATGGTGGGGCCGACGGGTTCAGGCAAGTCAACAACGCTATATTCAATGTTAAACGCTTTAAATACGACAGATCGAAAAATTATTACCCTAGAAGATCCGATTGAATATGGGATTAATGGAATTTCACAAATTCCGGTTAATACTAATGCGGGCGGCTCATTTGCAGAAGAACTTCGGTCGGTTTTGCGTTTGGACCCAGATGTGGTAATGGTTGGGGAGATTCGCGATGCGGATACCGCTAAAACGGCAATTCAGGCTTCAATTACCGGGCATTTGGTATTATCATCGTTTCATGCCAATTCAACGGCAGCAGCATTTGCAAGGATGATTGACTTAATTGGTGTGAATCCGATTTTTGCGAGTTCGATTCGATTGATTGTGGCGCAGAGATTGGTGCGAAAATTATCGGATTCAAAAAAACAAAGATTGGCGACAGAGGCGGAAATAAAATACATTCGTAAAGTGCTTGAAGGGGTGCCAGCGGAAATTTTGTCGGATTTTGATTTGGAAAATCCTTTGCTTTATGATCCAGTGATAACGGAAGAAGAGCCGTTTGGCTATAGCGGTAGGATGATGATTATGGAACAATTAGTAGTGTCGGATGAGATACAAGCCTTTATTCGTGGGGATGTGGCGGAAGTAAATACAGAGGCGATTGAAGCGGTAGCGAGAAAACAGGGGATGTTGACTTTAGAGCAGAAGGGGATACTAGCGGTGCTACGTGGTGAGACGACGCTGAAAGAAATTTCGAGAGTAATTTGACTTTTTAGCATAAGTGTGATATAATGGAGTTATACCCTTTTTGAAGGGCAGGTTTCTTGGTGTGGTATAATCATGATATGAGTGAAAAAGAAAAAGTCATTTCTGACTATAATGGCTATGATTATAAAAAAATTTTCTGGGAAGAAGCTGATCGGGAATATGAAGATCAGGCAGACCGGATGGCAATACGAAAATTATTACCAAAACGGATGGCGAAATTTGCGGATATTGGTGGCGGTTATGGACGGTTGGCAAATGAATACTTAAAACGAGCGCATAAAGTAATAATTTTTGATTATTCAAAAACAGAGCTAGAGCAAGCTAAGGAAATCTATGGTGATAAGATTGAGACTCGAGCTGGGGATATTTACGAGTTGCCATTTAAAGATGATGAATTAGATGGGCTAATGATGGTACGGGTAACTCATCATTTAAAATATATGGATAAGGCAATGACTGAGCTGTACAGAGTATTAAAGCCGGGCGGTGTAGCGGTGATAGAAGTGGCAAATAAACGGACTTTGCCAAAGATTGCGAGATTTGTGGTGGGAAAATCAAAAGTGAATCCGTTTGATAAAAAAGTGGCAAACTATAAAGAGATTTCAAAGGATGGTTTTTATAATTATCATCCAAAATATGTGGAAGAGATTTTTGATAAGACTGGGTTTAAAATTGAAAAAGTTTTGTCGGTGTCAAATTTTCGGAATAGAGGCTTGAAGAAAATTTTGAAAACTAATAATTTGGTAAAAATGGAAGATAAGGCACAATCGATGCTGGCGCCAATTCGATTTGCGCCATCGATATATTATAAGTTGAGAAAACCGGAAGAATAGGTTATAATCACAGGGTGGGCTCGTCGTTCAACGGATAGGACATATCCCCTCTAAGGATACAATGCTGGTTCGATTCCAGCCGGGCCTACCATTTCCGGATTTTTTTCAAAATTTTCGCCCGCAGGGCGATTTTTAATTACCGAGCGCAGCTCGGAGCATAGGCGAAAATATTATTAAGGCTTTGTAGTTTTTAGTTCAAGTAGTCAGACCCTAGTCGCGAAGATTGTGGGCTATCATACTGATACGATGGTGCGTACGGTGCTATCCCTGTCTCCGTATCTCCTCTCCTCATCTTGACAAAAAACAAAAACGTGCTATAACTCTAAGGAGTACATTATTAATTTGGCAACTAAAAAATTATTGGGGAGGAATAATTATGAAAAAAGTTCGTGGTGAGAAAAGAGTAAGTGATATGTTGGCGAATTTTGATTTTGGAAACTACGAAATAAAAATTTGCCTTGCTTTGAAGCGACTAGGTAAAAAGGAATTGAGGGTGATTGAAATTAATTGCCGATATGGCGGAAATAATACTTCCTGGATGAACGAGATAATAAAGAGTGTTTCTGAGAATGGTTTCCATCCGTTGTGGGCGTATTCCATTCAAGAGGTCTTTGTCGGTCTCAAAACCAAGAAAGAACTCAAAAGAGATTGTGAATGTGGTTGTATTTGGTCTGCCTGTTCAGGTAAGTTCGTAGAGATTGTATCCTATGAACGACGTCGCCGCCGCCCAGACTACTGTATGGGTTGTATCATGCCTCCTTTTTTCGGTCCACCTCATAAATATATTAAATTGGAGGCGAGTGAGAGAGTTTCCTCGGCCAAAGAGATTGCCGAAATCGCTCTTGACAGAGGCGAATGTCTCTGTCGTTTCGAAATGAGAGAATAAGTTGCCGCAGCCCCTAGTTTATCTTCATGATGGATTAGGGGTTATTTTTTCGCAAAAATCCACCCCAACAATGGCGACCTCCGGTGGGGCGGGGCGCCCGGCGCCCCGCCGGAAGCGACTTCGTCGCTAGGGGGCTTTTGATCGGGCTTAGGTCGGGGGTAAGCCCGTCAAAAGCTCCCTTTGTTCTACTCTATTTTTGTGTTAAAATAATTTCTAGCGGCATTGTATAGCCGTATTATTTTGGTGTATAATAGAGTCATGAATATAGTAGAGGCGAAAAACTTCAAGATGAAGTTTGGAAACAAAACTGTTATTGAGGATCTGTCTTTTGAGGTAAAAAGGGGGGAGATATTTGGGCTTTTGGGGGCAAATGGATGTGGTAAAACGACGACGGTACGAGTGCTTTTGGGTTTTTATGCGCCGACGGCGGGAGAACTTTTGGTTGATGGGAAAAAGTACAATCCAGAAGATTCGAGAATTACAGTAGGTTATTTGCCGGAGGAACGAGGGCTTTACCGAAAAGAAAACGTAATTGATACGATGATGTATTTTGGCGAACTGAAGGGTTTAAAAAATCCACGGGAATGGAGCATAAAATATCTGGAGCGAGTGGGGCTTCTGGATAAGCTCAACGAAAAAATTGAAAAATTATCTGGTGGGCAACAGCAGAAGATTCAACTTGGGATTACGATTATGGGAAGTCCGAAGCTTTTGATTTTGGACGAGCCAACGAAGGGGTTTGATCCGATGAATCGGAGGCTGCTAATGGAAATAATTGAAGAATTACATCAAAAAGGAACGGCAATTATCATGATTACGCACTATATGGATGAGGTGGAGAGGTTATGTGATCGGGCGCTACTGTTAAAAGACGGTGTGGCAAGGGCATACGGGAGAATTTCGGAAATTAAAAAAGAGTTTGGGGGTAAAAGTTTGGATCAGATTTTTGTAGATGTATACGGAGATGAAAATGAATAAGTATATTTTTAAGGTTGCAAAGTTTGAAATAGTAAGGCAACTTAAAAAGCCGGCATTTTGGGCGGCGACGCTTTTAATTCCGGCATTGATTGGCGGGATATATTTTATTAGTTTTATATCTACGCAAGAAGTTGAAACGAACCCTACGCTTGATGAAAATACGACGGTGGCGATTACGGATGAAGCGGGGGTTTTGTCGGCAGGAGCACCGTTTGTAATTAATGGTGATAAGGAATATGGTAAAGAGATGGTAAAAAATGAAGAAGTGGATTTGTATTTTTATATTCCGAAGGATTTTTTAGAGAGTAAAAAAGTTGAGTTTTACCATATTTCGGAAGGATTGGAAATTTTTAATAATGACGGAAATATTATTAAAGGTTTATTATTACAGGATGTGATGAAACGGACAGATGAAGTAGATGCGTTGGTGCTCATGGGCGGATATGAAATTATTGATAATAAGATGACGAAAGATGGTGAGGAGGCAAATGCGTTAGGCAAGGCGATTATCCCATTCTTTATCGGCATAGTGTTTTTTATGTTTATTGCGTTGTGTGGAAACAGATTTTTGATGACGGTGGTGGAAGAAAAAGAAAATCGGATTTCGGAATTAATTTTAACGTCGGTATCTTCAAGACATTTGATCGTGGGTAAGATTATTGCAATGTTGGTGCTTGGTGTGGTGCAAATTTTGGCTCTAGTGATACCAATATTAATTATTGTTCTAATAAATCGTGAAAATCAAATGATTGGTTCGATTGTATCAATGATCGAAGTGGATCCGGTGTCAATAATTTTTAGTTTGTTATTGTTTGCGGTATCGGCGGTATTTTATGCGGGAACGTGTACATTTGTGGGGTCATTGGTGTCGACGGCAAGAGATGCGTCGTCATTTATTGGACCAGCCATTATTATGATGGTGTTCCCACTATATTTTATGCAGATGTTTATGATGGAACCAAATTTGATTGTGCAGATTTTGACGTATTTTCCGTTTTCGGCGCCGGTGGCGTTGATGCTTCGGAATGGATTTGGAACGATATCAACGGTTGAATATTTGATTGGTATTTTAGTGGTGGCGATTTCGGCGGTGATTATGATTAGGCTAGCCGTGAGTTCGTTCCAAAAAAATGCGATTAATTTTGGAATGGTAAAACCAAGATTTTTGAAAAAGAAGTAACTAGGAGTTTCAGAGGCTTAATCTTCTTCTGGTAAAATGGCGAGGTGGGATTCTTTAAGTTGGATTTGGTCGACTTCGGATGGAGAGTTCATCATGAGATCGATGCCGGAACCGTTTTTGGGGAAAGCGACAATGTCACGAATGTTTTCAGTGTTTTCTAGTACCATAAAAATACGATCTAGTCCCGGAGCACAACCGGCGTGAGGCGGTGCGCCGAACTTAAAGGCGGAAAGCATGCCGCCGAAACGAGATTCGACATATTCATTATTGTAGCCGAGAATATTAAAGACTTTATACATGATTTCTGGATTATAATTACGGACAGCACCGGAACAAACTTCGTAGCCGTTCATAACCATATCATATTGGTCGGCAACGAGCGTGAGTTTATCTTCTTCGGTTTCGGCGTTTTCGAGAGCTTCTAGACCACCTTTTGGCATGCTGAATGGATTGTGACCGAAGTCGATTTTTTGGTTATTTTCGTCCCATTCGTAGAAGGGAAAATCGATTACCCAACAATAGGCAACTTCTTCTGGATTTTTGAGATTGAAATGATCGGCAAAAGCAATGCGAAGTTGCCCTAAGATTTTATTGACCTTGGCTTTTTCGTCAGCACCAAAGAAAACAGCGTCACCGGTTTTGGCTTTAGTGAGTTTTTGAACTTCAGCGATTTCTGTTTCAGTCATAAATTTGAGAATAGGGGATTTGGCGCCTTCTTTTGTGTATAGTATGTAGGCGAGACCACCAGCACCTTCTTTTTTGGCTTTTTCGGTAAACTCGTCGATTTCGCGACGAGTGAGTGAAGCGCCATTTTTGACACAAAGGGCTTTGATGCAGGGGGCTTTGAAGACTTTGAAGTCAGTTTTTTCAAAAACCGTAGTGAGGTCGATTAGCTCCATGCCATAACGAAGGTCGGGTTTATCGACGCCGTAGGTGTTCATGGCAAAATCGTAGGGCAGGCGAGGAATTAAAGAATCTTTAGTAAGATATTTTTTGGCAGGTTCGGAATTTAAGACGAGTTTTTTGTGACCAAAATCGGTAGCGAGAGAAAGAAAGAGCGGTTCGATGGTTTCGCGGACGGTTTCGCCATTATCTACGAAAGACATTTCCATGTCTAGCTGATAAAAATCGCCATATAGTCGGTCTGCACGAGGATCTTCGTCACGGAAACAGGGCGCAATTTGGAAATATTTATTAACACCGCCAACCATAAGAAGTTGTTTGAACTGTTGTGGTGCTTGAGGAAGTGCATAAAATTTGCCTGGATGCAATCTGGATGGAACGAGAAAATCACGAGCACCTTCTGGAGATGAGTTAGCAAGTATGGGTGTGGTGATTTCGGTAAAATCATGATTATACATGAATTCACGAACGAAACGATAATATTCGGAACGACGTTTCAGAATTTTTTGCATGGATGGGCGACGGAGATCAAGATAGCGATATTTAAGACGTAGCTCTTCAGAAGATTTTTCGCCGTCGTCGTGAGTATTGACAGGTAAAGGTTCGGATTTATTTAATAAAATGAGGTTGTCTACGATGAGCTCAATTTTGCCAGTTTCGATGTTGGGGTTAATCAGGCCTGGTTCACGTTCGCGTATTTTACCAGTGGCTTTTAGAACGAACTCATCGCGGATGGTTTCAGCAAGCATAAAAGAATCTTTAGTTTCAGGAGTAACAACTAGCTGTAAAATACCAGTATGGTCACGCAGATCGATAAAAATGAGACCTCCGTGATCACGACGGGAGTTAACCCAACCCTCGACGGTAATTTCTTTATTCAAAAAATTTTTAGATTCATTCGCTAAAATTCTCATGAGATATATTATACCACTAATTTAACAGGTAGTCTAATAGAGTTTGAATTGTAAAACAACCGACAGTGGTTTCTTTTTGATTTTTGACGAGAAAATAATAACTTTGTTTGCGCTCGATTTCTTCAATGGCGTATTTTAAAGAGTCGGTATCATGAAGATAATGGACAGATTTATTCATGTATTTTTCAGCGCGGTCGGTTTTTTTGATTTCAAGAGCGTTGAGAGCTTCGGTATGAATGATGCCGACTACTTTGTCATGATTATCAACAACGGGAAAATTAGTAAAACCGGATTTATAAAGCTTATCAAGTATGAGAGGACCGAGGATTTCTTTACTATTGACAAAAACGAGATTATTTTTGGGAATCATAATATCTCTTACTTTGCGTTCGTCAAAACTCATAATGGCGGCTATGCGTTTGCGATCTTGGGAAGATAAGATGTCTTTGGGGGTACGTCTTAGAACGTCGATAAATTCCTCAAGAGTCTTGGGCGTGTATTTGGGAGCGGGAGACTCTTTAGTACGGTATTTCTCAAGCTTACGATCGATAAATTTAACAAACTTTTTTATCAAACTTTCGAACATGATATAATCATTATAACATTAAAGGAGTTTTCATGAAAAGATTTGAAGGTTTTTCAGTTGTTGGTGTTGTGGTCGGTATTGTAATGATTGTATTGCTTGGTGTAGCAGCTTTTGCAGTGATTGACGGGAACAATAAGGCGACAAGATACGGTGAATATGACTTTTATTCAATAATTGAGCCTACGAAGGATAATGGTGAAATTGGTGACCATGTGAAGGGTGACGAAGCGGCTCCGGTTTTGATTTTTGAGTATGCGGATTTTCAATGTCCAGCTTGTGCTTCGATTAATACACGCATAAATAAGCTGGTAGAAGAGTTGGATGGCAAAATGGCAGTAGTGTATAGAAATTATTTGTTGTCTTATCATCAAAATGGTACGGCGGCAGCTTCGGCAGCAGAAGCGGCAGGTTTGCAGGGCTACTGGAAAGAGTATGCGAACAAATTATTTGCAGAACAATCAGAGTGGGAATATGCCTCGGCTAGTAAACGTACAGAATATTTTAATAAATATTTTGAAGAAGTGACTGATGGCAAGGGTGATTTTGAGAAATTTAATGCTGATATTGCTAGTGATGTAGTGTCAAAAAAGATTAGTTTTGATATGGGAATTGGTCGAAGAATTGGCGTAGGTGGTACACCGGCGTTCTATGTAGATGGACAATTAATTGAGTGGTCAAACAAACAGGGTGGGAGTGTGATAGTGAATGGAGAAACGATTACTTGGGCCGAATCGCAGTCTGGTGAGAAATTTATGGATTTGTTGAGAAAGATTGTGAACGCTAAGTTAAAATAATTTGATTCAAGAAATCCCCTTTTTTGGGGGATTTTTGAACCGAACTAGATTTCGATAAACTCTTGCCATTCGGCAGGGGTAATTTTTGATTTTTGATTTTGTTTGGAACGTCCAAATCGTTTGATACGCATATTGTGCTATTCTAGCAAAGGTTTTTAAAATACGCAAGCATAAAAAGGTTGAAGCTTTGAGAAAGATTCCGGAGAGAATGCTTGACTGAAAAGAGGAAAAAGAGATATAATTGTATAAAGGTTATGCTATGAAATGGTAAGGAAGGTGTTGGTGTTATTGAATTTTAAGTTGTGTTTCTGTGCGATCGGCCGGGTGGTTTTTTGGGGGATTATAAAATTATTCAGGATATCGTTTAAGGGGCTAATAGTAGCTGGAATTGTTAGTGCTTTGCTGTTTTTTGGTAACGAAAAAGTTTTTGCTGACCCTACACTTTCTTTAACCGTTAGTAGTAATACTGTTAGCCTGGATATCTCTTCTCCTGACGCGATTGGCATTTTTAAAAAGTCTTCACCTATTACTATTTCTGCGGCTACTTCTAATGTTACAGGGTACACTTTAAGTATAGCTGCGAGCAGCGCCGCTAATTATAATAAATTAATTCATACCGTTGATAGTACTTCGAGTCTGAATTCCATTACCGCGATTACTACTGAAGCCGCTTTTTCTGCATCAAGTGGCACTGCCTATAATGGTGCTTGGGGATATCTTCCTTCTAAGTATGACTCAGCTACTAATACGAATTTTCGTCCAGCTCCCAATACCACAGGTGATATTTTGGAGCAGACAGATGCTCCAAATGCTGTAGCTAAAAATTACACTTTAGCGATTGGCGCTAGAGTAAATCAATCTGTCAAGATTGGTAGTTATACCAATACTTATGTGATAAGATTAGTGGCCAATACCATACCATACTCTATTACTTATAATGATAGTGTGGCGTTCAATATGCCGGTGGATGTTTCAGGTGACTCGTCGTCGGGTACCGTAACTATTTCTTCGCTTATTCCTACCAGGGTTGGTCAAAACTTTAAAGGCTGGTGCACCACTACCCCCACTGGTGGTGGCTCTCAATGTACTGGTACTACTTACCAACCTTCTTCTAGCTATACTCTAACTGGTACAACTAACGATATAGTACTATACGCAATGTGGGGAGGAACCTTTGAT
>JAEEHN010000015.1 GCA_016280905.1 Candidatus Saccharimonadota bacterium | reverse complement strand
ATAATGGTAAACCCTTTTTTAGCTTTAGTATTGTCTTTAGCCATAGATATAATCCTTTCATTAGACCCTTCCATGCACCAAAGACAGTCTAGTAATTTATTTAATTTCAGTATAATCAGTTTTTATTAAAAAAGCAAGAGCTTTTTCGCGATTATCCACCCATCAAAATTACTCTATTAAAAGGTAATTTTTATCAAACTAACGATTAGTTATTGCCACAATAAAACCCCCCACCTTCTAACTTATACATTATCACTACTTTTCGTGGGTTTGATGACTGCATTATTTCCTCTCCGGAACAGCTTGCCCCAGTTACGACTAATATGTAGGGTATTCCACCAAAGGCATCCAACCACTCTTCTTTATCACTGCAACCACCATTTGTATTTTTGTTGCATTCAGTTACATACATATTATAATAACCTCCTGACGGATCCATCATTGCCACATCTAGATAATCGCGATAAAACCCTGCCCAAGTTGTAGTGTATTTAGCATTATCATAACCCCCATTTCTCACATTTCCCCCCTTTATGTCATCAACTACATCTGTGCCAATACTCAGAACCGGCAACGCCCCCCTATTATTGGTTTGGTATTTTTTCAACGCATCCGCAAAGATTAACATATCATCCCGTCTCTGTGCATCACGCGCATTTCTTTGCAAAGTTGGCAATGCTATAAACACCATCATAAAAATCAAACCCGCAACTCCGAGTACTAACACTACCTCAATAATCGTAAATCCTCTTTGTTTAACTGCACCTTTTTTCATAAACCTCCTTCTGCTCAACACGATTATAAATTATTATTTTTAATAAAACAAGTTATGCTAAAATATATCTATGCAGGTCGTGTTTCTCGTTTTTCTATTTATCATGGGAGCTTGTTTTGGCTCATTTTTGTGTTGCCAGGCTCGCCGCCTTCGTTTTAAAGAGCAAAAGGGAATCAAATCAATTACTCATTCCAAAAAAGCCAAATTCTCTAAAGCATCCAAATCATCCATCCGCGTCAAATCTAAAACCAAGCCCAAAACTCTCCCCATGCATTCCATTTGTCTTTCTTGTAAAACTAGACTCAAATGGCGTGACAATCTCCCAATAATTTCTTGGCTTATTTTAAAAGGTAAATGCCGTAAATGCGGCCAGAGAATCGGTCGTCTTGAAATATTTTCTGAACTCGGCGTTGCTTTTGCTTTCTTGCTCCTTGGTCTTGGCATGCAATTAAGAGGACTCCCCTTTGAAACTTTACTAAGTTATCCTACCGATTGGATCGTCTTCGTAATGGTTTTAGCTTTTACTCTTTTGTTATCCTTTCTTGCTATTTATGACGGTGCTTATGGTGAACTTCCAAACATTCCACTTATTTTTGCAGTCATCCTCGGGGCCATCATCGCCATTGTTAGTATCTATAGCGATATTATTGTCTATCCCGACTTTTTCCCGCAACTTGGTATTCGTCTTGGAGAAGTCATTCTATCTGTCACCATTTTGGGCGGTCTTTACCTCGCGCTTTATTTAATTTCTAAAGGTAAATGGGTCGGCAACGGCGATTGGCTACTTGGAACTGCTATTGCACTCACTGTCGGCTCACCTTGGTTATCTCTCATTATTCTTTTTCTCTCCAACTTCCTTGCTTGTCTTATTATGATTCCGCTCACTAAAGGTAACCGCAAACAAAAAATTCACCTTGGACCCTTCATGGTCGCCGCCTTTGTCATCACGATATCCTTTTCCGAATTTTTCATAAGCGTGTTATAATAGATTCATGAAGAGACGAGTGGGTGATACATTGGTCGAGGTAACCTTAGCTATTGGTATTTTTTCGATGGTTGCCATCGCCGTAGTCGCTGTCATGACCGGTGGTACTTCCAGCGCCGAAACCGCTCTCGAAACCACTCTTGCTCGCGAAGAAATTGACACTCAGGCCGAGGCTCTTCGTTTTATTCATTCTGCCTATCTTGCAGGCATAGATTCTGGATCAGATGTTTATACTGTACTCTGGGACAAAATTGCCGAAAGAGCCATTGACCCTCAAAGTAGTGATATAGATTATTTAACCTACGCCCCCAAAACCTGCCAAGAAGTTCAAAACAGCAATGTTTTAAGGGAACACGGCTTCGTTATTAATCCCCGTGCTCTCAGTACGGACCCTATAAATGCTTATAATTCTTATTATAGTAACAATACTTCTGGTACTATTTTTAATCCAGCCTCCACTTTCCCTCGTTTAATTTATAATACTGTTGGCGAAATGCTTGGCACCGACAATTTAGTTGGTAATACTATTGGCGATAGCCTTTCTCGCATTGAAGGTATTTATGTTATTGCTGTGAAAGATCCCAACACTACTCAAATTGTAGGCAATGCTTCTCCGGTTCCGGGTTCTGGATTTTATGACTTTTATATTCGCACTTGCTGGTACGGCGCTGGCGCTAATACTCCCACCACTATCTCCACCATCATTCGTCTCTATAACCCTCCAGAAATCATTAGTCGCGACAAGTCTCGCGTTACTATCGTTTATCATAGTGAGGGTGGGCCAGCGGCACCAATTAAATATCAAGTTGTTCCAGCGGGTGACTCTGTAAATATTGTTCGTTACGAAAACGAACCAAACTTTGTTAGCTGGAATACCGAACCCACATATAATGGTAAATCTATTTATTGGGCAAACAATCAATGTATTTCTGACATTAACGCAATTACTAATGTCAACGGCCAATGCGTGTATACCGCACCAAAAAATCCTTTAATCAACAACGTTCTTGATCTTTATGCTGTGTGGCTCAATAAGATATATTTTACTAGTTATTTTTACGCCAACGGTGGTAGTTGGAAAAATGGTCTCAACAATCCTTATGCCATGCCTTTAAGTTACGGCCAGACCGAAAATATTTCGGATATTACGTCAAATCTTATTCCGCCAAGTGGCAAGAAATTCGCTGGCTGGAAAGTAACCATTAATGGCAAGGATTTTTGGACTTGTAACGATAATAACAGCTGTACTCTTACGGCCCCCAGTGATCCCATTACTTTCGGCAGTGATCATGTTGATCTCTATGCCCAGTGGACCAACAAAATTTATATGCAAGACATCACCGAGAAACAGTGTCAGGACTTAGCTTCTAGCAGTAATTACACAGTTTATGACCGTCGCGATGAATCTGATTATACCATTCGCTATTTTCAGAGTCCTGATGCACAGTTGGGTGGCTATTGCTGGATGATGCAAAACCTGCGTATCACTGGTTGGGTTCCTGCAGAAGGGTCTAACTTTACGATGCATAATAGAATCAACAAAGACAAAGCCTGGTACGATAATAATAATAAAATGATAAATGTTAGCTCCGAAAGCTTAGAAGATTATAGTTCCTCAACCGATCCAGTTTCTTTTAAGTCTGACGAGATCAAATACGGTGCTTGGTACAATCTTTGTGCAGCTACTGCTGGCACAAAGTGTCCCGAAAATTCTAGCACAACAATACGTGATGATATTTGTCCATCAGGTTGGCAGATGCCAACCGATGGCGATATAGCATATGCCCTATTTGGACAAACACTTGACTTGGAGGGGTTTTCGCCTAGTTGTAAGAATTTTTCGTTTGATTGTGGGAATAGATTTGTGTTATTCACTCAGAACACATGGAGTGGAATTTATAAGGATCAACAATGGATAAACGAAAAAGAAGGATATGGATATGGAAAGTTTTGGTGGGGTCGCTTGAGCACAAAGTCTCGCTCCGTTAGGATGAGCAGATCTTCTTCGCGGCAGGTTGTAGAAATTCTCAAGACCGATGCCGAGCAATATGGTCTAAGTATCCGTTGCGTTCTTAAAAAATGGCCATAATAGTCACTGCGTCTCACTATGAAACTTATCGTGAATCTCTTTTAAATGCTTGTCTGTTACATGCGTATAAATCTGTGTGGTTGATATATCCGCATGTCCCAGCATTGATTGCACCGATCTAAGGTCCGCCCCATTCATCAATAAATCCGTCGCAAACGAATGTCGCAAAGTATGTGGCGACACATGTTTAGTAATCCCCGCCATTCGTGCATATTTTTCTACAATTCTTTCCACGCTTCGTGCTGTCATTCGCCGATAATCGCCCGACGTATCTACTGCTTGTAGGTTCCGAGAATTATTTAAAAATAATGCCGGCAGGGAATCGGTTCGTGCATCAAGATAATCTTGCACTCTTTCCGCTGCCGATTTACTGATAAATATCGGCCGGTCTTTGCTACCTTTTCCTCGCACCATAAATTCTCGTCGTTCCAAATTGATCGAATCACGATTTAATCCCGTAAGTTCTGACACACGTAAACCACCAGAATATAGTAATTCAATAATCGCTCTGTCCCTTAAACCAGATTCTGTTGATAAATCAATCTGATTTAGCATATCTTCCACTTCATCAAAATGCAAAAAAGTCACTTGTTTTCGCACCGCCTTCGGCAAGTCAACTAGCGACGGATCAAGTGATTTGATATCTCGTCGCGCTAGATATTTCAAAAATCCACGTAGCGCAATCAAATGATACGCCTGTGTAATCACTTTCAGATCCTCTCCGCCCATCTCAGAACCATATCTATTCAGTTTTAACCGATATTTCCGTAGTAATTCTTTTGTGATGTCTTGGGGTTTTAACTCACTTTTACCTGAAATATCTTCTGCTAACTCCGCAAATCTCTCCAAATATAACCGATAATTTTCCACTGTCCGCTTACTTCTACCCGCTTCAATTTCCAGATGTTCCAAAAACTCATTAATTAGTTCGTAGATATCCATACACCTATTATATGCTATAATTGTCAAAAGGAGAAAATATGGCAAAATCAGAAGATTTTATTCAAAGAAGTTTAGTAGTATTAAAGCCAGACACCGTTCAGCGAGGAATTATTGGTGAAGTTATTCAACGCTTCGAGCGTGTCGGTCTCAAAATCGTCGGCATGAAGATGGTTATGCCAGATGAACATTTGTATCGCGAACATTACGAAGGTATCGGCCAAATGATTACTCGTCGCGGCGAACAAGTTTTCCGTTATAATGTCGAATACATGATGACCGGACCAGTTATTGCCATGGTCTTAGAGGGTGTCGAAGCTGTCCCACTAGTTCGTAAAATCGTCGGTCCAACCGAACCAAAATCTGCCGAAATGGGTACTATCCGCGGTGATTACTCTCACATGAGCTTTGGCTATTCCGACGCTAAAGGTACCGGTGTTCCTAATCTTGTGCATGCTTCTTCTAATGCCGAAGAGGCCAAGAAAGAGATTGACCTTTGGTTTAACGCCAACGAGCTCTATGACTACAGCGATCTCAACGAAAAATACACTCGTTGATAATTTTTCCAAACCCCGAGATTAGAACTATAAAACTTTTTTCAAAAACTCTTTTACTCTCGGGGTTTTTGGATGGTTGAAAAACTCCTCCGGTGCACCTTCCTCAATAATCTTGCCTTTGTCAATAAATACAATTCTCGTTGCAATTTCTTTGGCAAAGCCCATCTCGTGTGTCACTATTATAAAAGTCATTCCACGGCTGGCTAATTCACGAATCAAGCTTAGCACGTCACCAATCGATTCTGGATCCAAAGCTGAGGTTGGCTCGTCAAACAGTAACACTTCTGGCGACAACATCATTGCGCGTATAATCGCTACGCGTTGTTTTTGTCCACCCGACAAACTAGCGGGGAACGCATTGGCTTTGTCAAGTAACCCAATGTGTTTCAAGAGTTTTTCGGCTCGTTTTTTTGCTACGTCACGTTTCATTAATTTTAATTTCACTGGCGCCAAAGTTAAGTTATCCATCACCGTAAGGTTATTAATCAAGTTGAAATGCTGAAATACCATCCCGATACTTCGTCGCATTTTTCGTACGTTCTTTTCTGTAATTCGCACGCCATCTAAAACAATTTCTCCTGATGTTGGTTCTTCTATCCAATTGATACAACGTAGGAAGGTAGATTTTCCCGATCCAGATGGCCCTAGCACCACCACTCTTTCACCTTCTTTTAATTCAAAATCAATACCATTTAAAACTTTGTTGCTGCCAAAAGACTTGCGCAAATTTTTGATTTTTAAATCGGTATCACTATTCATCTATTTTTCCGCCCTCAAATCACTTTTTCTTAAACTTTTTTCAATTCGTTTCACTATAAAGGTAATCACATAAATTATGCCAAGATAGAATAACGCCGCCACAAACATCGGCACAATATAGCTTGCCATATTTTGCCCCGAACCGATATCTTTTGCCGCCATATTAAGATCATACATCCCCACCATACTCACGATTGCGGTTTCCTTAATCACAGTGACAATCTCATTTCCCAATGCCGGGATAATATTTTTAATGGCTTGCGGTGCTACGATCTTCATGAAAATCGTCTTTCGCGATAATCCAAGTGCCAGTCCCGCTTCAGTTTGACCTTTATCCACCGATAAAATCCCCCCTCGGATTATCTCCGCCGTGTAGGCTGCCGAGTTTAAACCAAATGCCAAAATTGCCGTAATGATACTTGGAAAACCTTTAATTGCAAAAATCACAAAAAACATAATAAAGAGCTGTAATGCCATCGGCGTACCCCGAATCACCGTGGTATAAATCCGGCAGATAAATTTCGGTATTACGAGCCATTTTGATGGCCTTGCTGTGTCAACTAAAGCGATAATCGTGCCAAGAAGTATTCCAATCAAAATCGCAAAATATGCTATCTGAATCGTTAATAAAAACCCATGCAAGAGGGAATTAATATATCCCGGTGTACTAAATAATTCACCTATTTTAAAAAAGAAATTATTCATTGGTAAGCCCCATATATTTTAATACTAATCTGTCAATTTCAGTTCTTCCTTCAGTATCCTTCGTAAGCATTTCGGCTAGCACTTCGTTGAATGCTTCAAGCAATTCTGTTCGTTCTTTGTTTACTGCAATGGCATAAGACTCTTCCACCGGATAATCTTCCTCTCTAGTTGGACCCGAATAATAAAGCGGCAGGGCATCAAGTTCTGGGTTTTTATCTACGATAAATTTTGCCGCCAATTCATCTGCGATCGCAAAATCAATAATGTGTGCGCTAATTGCATCAGCTGCTAGCTGATGTGAATCAATTCCTCTTACCGTTGCTCCCGTTCCTGACAAAATCCCATTTTTTATCTCATCATCTACAAATATATAGCCAGTACTGCCAATCTGAGTGCCTAATTTATGTCCAGCTAACGCTTCCCAGACAACATGATCGTCTCTAAGTGACGGCGGCATATTACGATCAAAAATCACATATTGTACCGAAGTGTAATAGGGAATTGTAAAATTCACTTTTGCCTCTCGTGCTGGCGTAATTGTAATTCCTGCCGCCCCAGCATCCGCAATCCGACCAGCCTCAACATTATCAATAATTACATCAAATTCTACATTTTTAATTTGAATTGTTTTGTTTAATTTTTCCGCTACGCGATTTACGATCTCTACATCCACTCCCACAATTTGCCGATTCTCATAAAATTCAAACGGCGCAAAAAAAGCATTAGTTTCCACTACATAATCTGCCTCTGTATCTCCTCGGATCGAAAAATACACACTCACCCCCATCCCCACCGTCACCGCTAAGAATAAAACCAGCCAAAATGCACTTTTTAGCTTATGCATAATTCCATTATAGCACAAAAAATGGTGACTCCGGTGCGAGTTGAACGCACAACCTTTTCCTTAGGACGGAACTGCTCTATCCATTGAGCTACGGAGCCAATTTACAATATGCTATAATTGTATCATGAATCTGTTAAAGAAGAAAGACGAGAAGAAAACCGAACAAGAAAAAGTTGAAGAGCGTCGTGAAGAGGTTCTCGCTACTGGTCGTAAATTCAAATACCCTCTTCAGTGGACACGCTACCGCATTGTCACTAGCAGTATCCTTATTGTCATCATCATTTTCGCACTAGTCCTTGTTGGCGGTTGGTTTGCGTTATACCGCTTTGGCATGACTGACGAGCTACTTTTTAGAGCCACCCAAATTTTTCCTATTCCTGTCGCTACTGTCGATGCTAAAAACGTTCGTTTTTCGGATTACTTAATGTTATATCGTAGTAGTATTATTTCCATTGAGCGTCAGTCTGGTAATCATTCCAACGAAGAAGCTCTAAAATATCTGCACAATGAATACAAACGCGCCGCTCTTTCTGAAGCTGAGAAATATACTTACGCTATTAATTTGGCCCAAGAACAAAACATCACCGTCTCTGACGCCGAAATCGACGAAGAGTTTACTCGTCACTTAACTATCGGCGGCACCAATCGTAGTGAAGCCAGTTTTCTTAAAATTATCGAAGATAACTTTGGTCTTACTAAGCCAGAATACCGCAGAATGCTTTATTTAAATCTCATTAAGGCTAAAGTTTCCATTGCCATAGATAACGAAGCCAATCAAATCGCCACACAAGTTGAATCAATTCTCGCTACTAATGGCAATAACTACAGTGCCGTAGCGGAGGCGCTTGGTAGTCAAATTGTTTATGAGGAAACCGGTGGTCTGGTTGATAACAAAAACATCGATGGCGGTCGTGCTTCTGCAGCCATGAGATTAGAGCCAGGGCAAAGTAGCGGTAAATTTGTTTCCATGAATGGCGATAGTTATTACTTTGTAAAACTAATTAGTAAAACCGATGCTGAAGTTAATTTTGTCTCCATCAAAATACCATTTACCGAATTTGACAAACGTTTTGCCACTCTTCAAGAAGAAGATAAAATCAAAGAATTGGTTGAGCTCAAAGCTCCAGAACAAACTCAATAAAAATGGTGCGGGTAGAGGGAGTCGGACCCTCGTCTCATCCTTGGGAAGGATACATAATAGCCGTTATACGATACCCGCGACTCATTTCATTATACCATATCAATAGTTAAAATTCATCTCAATGTCATCATCGGTCGGAACTGCCGCGATAAAATCTAATACTTTGCCTACTACGTCTTCGTTACCATTTATATTAAAAATCCCAGTCGTAAAATCACGCGCTTGATTCTGATCCTCGCGTTTTTCCAACTTTCTTACTCCCGGTAACATATTTACTTTGTCAACATTACAAATTTTTGGAACAAAATAATCTATATAATATTTGCCATCGGGATCTTTTTGGATATCTACTGTTAAAGCGTGTCCACGATCGCGCACCATCATAATTGTGCGTTCTTTGATTGTGACAATATCCGTCACAAAACCACCATTTTTCATACCTTCAAAAATCCCCAAAGCCACATTATTCAAAGAATCATGCGTACCATATAGAGACACTTCGCCACGGCTATCCTTTTTTAGGATTGGTAACTGTTGAAGGAAATTTTCATTGTTCACAATTGACGCATGCATTAAATGCAAAATTTCATTGACACTTTTAGCATGTTCATCCATAGCATGAGGATTGGATGCTAAAGAATATCCCACTGTTTGTTTCCGCACGCCTTTATTGAAATTTTCAGACATTGATGCAAAATCGCTTTGATAAACTCGTGATAGCTCATCGAAATTCACTCCGGAATTGATTATGTCATCTTCAATCCGTTGTAAACGCTCCTCTATTTTCTCAGACGGATAATAGTCCTGCATGATTTCTTGTAAATCTGATTTAATATGATGAAACCCTTTATAAAGCTTATCGGCATACTCAAAATCATCTCTACCAGAAGTATATTGTTTGTCTGGGGCCAAATCTACTAAAGATTTTTTAATCGACGCATCATTTTCAAAAAAGCTTACCAATTTATTAAAGTTTTCTAACTTTTGTGGGTCATTTTCATATTGCTTCTGTATTTTTGACATGTGCCTATCGAAACTAGGCATATTTTCCAGAACTTCTGCCGAAGAATTTTGCACTATTTCGCTACTTTTTTCATAATTAGTCATGCTATGATTATATTTTCTCTTATGTCAGCCTGTCAAGCTTAGAAAATATGTTATAATATACACTAGATATGGAAGAAATCAAGGTTAAGCTCAAACAAACTATAAAAAATTTATACAGTCTTGATTTTAATCCCGAAATTACATCCGCCCCTGCCAATATCGTCGCCGATTACTCTACCAACGCCCCCCTCAAGCTCGCTAAAGAACTACATAGACCGCCCATGCAAATCGCCGAAGAACTCAAAAAATATATTTTCGAAGAATCTATTTGGCAACACACCAAAACCGAACCCAGTGACGACCATGGTGAAGAAGCACATCAAGAAAACATATTCTTAAGCCCTCCTGGTTTTTTGAATTTCATATTGCCAGAGGCTTATCTAAATGAACAAATCAATAATTTACACGAAAACTTTGAAGAAGAGATTACTTTACATAACTTTGATGGCAAAACAGTCATTTGTGAATTCAGCGACCCTAACCCTTTCAAAGTCCTTCATGTTGGGCATTTATACACCAGTATTGTTGGCGATTCAATCAGCCGCCTTTTTGAACATGCCGGCGCCAAAGTTGTTCGCGCCAATTTTGGCGGGGATGTTGGCCTACATGTTGCTAAAACCATGTACATTTTACAGCAAAAAAATTTTCATGATTTACGAATTGAAGACATAGGAAAATGTTATGTTGAAGGCACCGCTGCTTACGAAGATAACGAGCAAGCTAGACAAGAAATCATCAAACTAAATAAAGAAATTTATAAAATCAATTCTGAAGATATTCACGACACCGAACTTGCCTCAATTTATTGGAAAGGCAGGGAATTGTCCTATGACTATTTTAAACAATTTTACGCCTCCATCGGCATAAAGTTTGATAAATACTATCCCGAATCTACTGTAGCTAATCTTGGCCTTGCTAAAGTCAAGGAGCAGCTAGAAAAAGGTATTTATGAATATTCTAACGGTGCTGTAATTTTTAATGGCGACAAATATGGTCTTCATACTCGTGTGTTTATCAATAAAGAAGGTATCCCCACTTACGAAACTAAAGACGTCGGATTAATTTTTACTAAATGGCAAGATTATCACTTTGATAAATCTGTGGTTATTACCGGCAGCGAGCAACTTGAATACATGAAAGTTGTCCTAAAGTCTATCGAACAATATGCTCCAGACTTAGTGGCAAAGACTAGCCATTTGACTCATGGCATCGTTAAGCTTCCAGGCAATGTCAAAATGTCTTCACGGAAAGGTAATTTTTTAAAAGCCATCGATGTTCTTGATATGGTCAAAGCAGAACTAAAGACCGCCTATGATTCTTCCGATGAAAAAGTTTCCCTCGCCGCCACTAAGTATGCCTTTTTGAAATATAAAATGGGCGGTAATATTATTTTTGATCCTACTGAATCCGTTAAAATGACTGGCAATTCTGGCCCATACCTTCTTTATTCAGCTGTCCGCGCCAAAAAGATTTTACTGAGCTGTAAAAACAATCAAAAAACCAACACTTGCACATACAATACATACGAGAACAATTTAATTAAAAAAATTTTAGAGTACAAAGACATCTTACAAGTGGCCGTTAGCGAGATGGCTCCGCATAAAATTGCAAATTATCTATATGAGCTCGCTCAAGAGTTTTCGCGTTTTTACGAAAATTGTCCAGTTATTGGCTCGCACGACGAGCCTAAACGTATCAAACTCGTCGAAGTTTATCTTAATACCATCACTCACGGTCTCAATATTTTAGGTATTAGTATCCCGGAGAAAATGTAAACATGAACAAAAATATTGGTGAATCCCATCATGAATCTCAAGACGATTCACGTTGGAACATGAGTGAGGTGGCGCCTTTTCGTCAAGAAAATGACTCTGGTCAAAACACAGAAAACTTAGAAAGAGACCCGTCATTAGTTCAACAGGAAAAAGCAAAAGAGCTTCACGAAGCTCGCAAACAGGTTGAAGATGCATATTGCAAAATGGCTCCCACAGAAATAGTTCCAACTACACCACTTTCTACGCCAACATTAGAACAACCTGCCTCCTCCAGAAACTCAGTAGGCCAAGTGCTAAAAAGGACAGCAATAGCTACGGGCAGCCTTGCTCTAAGCGTTGCATCGGTATCGGCAATGGTACTTGCTCCCGTCTCGGTTCCATTGCTTTTTCCAGCAGCAGTGCTTGCCGCGGACTCAATTCTCTACAACATAAGAGGAGTTAACGGTTCTATGTTTGAAGTTAATCGTAAAAACAAAATCACCCAACGCATTAATCCACTTCCTGTCCTCATGAAATATCGAGGAAAAGACAGCGCCGAAATTTTTAAAGAAGAAACCACAAAACTATTTGACGGCCTAAAATCTGGCGAAACGTACTCTACTAGGAGCCATGCGGTTACATATTCCATGCTTCGTCTTGCGCAAAGAGAAGGGAAAATCACGGATCTAAACCGCGAAAAATCAGGCGAGTCGCGTCTGATACTTGAAAATATCGTTACCGGGAACTGGAAAGCATTAAAAAACAACAAAAAGCACGACATGTACAACATATCTTTTAAAATGGTATAATATTGCTATGGTAAAAGCTAAATTACTCTGGATTGATCTTGAAATGACCGGTCTTAATCCAGCCAAAGATAGAATTTGCGAAGTTGCTGCTATAGCTACCGACATGAAACTAAACAAAATCGCCGAATACGAAGCCGTCGTTAAAATTAGCGACAAATTAATGAAACAACGCATGGTCGGTGAATTTTGGGAAAAAAACAGTAAGTCTCGCGATGCCCTCATTGCACAAAATCAATCTGGCAAACCAATCAAAACCGTCGAGAGGGAATTGCTCGATTTTCTTAAACAATATTTTGGTAAAGAAATTTATCTTGCTGGTAATTCTATTCATCAAGACCGCAAATTCCTAGAACGTGAAATGCCTGAGCTAAACAGCAAACTTCATTATCGCATGCTCGACGTCTCTGCCTGGAAAATCTATTTCGAAAACGCCCTCAATAAAAAATTTATCAAGCCCGAACATCATCGTGCACTTGATGATATTAATGGCTCTATGGAGGAGTTTAAATGGTACTTGACCTTTCTAAAATAACCGGTCTAGATGATTTTACATCCAAAACCGAAACCAAATCTGGCAAGCCAGCTCAAAAACGCACTATTTATTATAAAGGCGAAAAAGCCTTTTTAGTCGAAAATACACACACTATCGAAATCCGTTGTGACGAAAAACTTAGTCAACATCTCATGAGCAAATACGAATCCGTCATGCAATCTCGCTACTTTGGTCGTGGCGGTATCGAAATCGTTCCCGCCGGCCAACTTTCCACCTCCGAACTTGCTGATCTCATTCGTCTCAGCTACAACCTCACAGTTTAATGATTTTATAATTTCAACTTTATAGCGCTTTCTTTGCTTCTGCTCTTGCAGCTTTCGCATCACGTCGGCGGTTCAAGCGATTCATACCCTTAATAATCATAAAAATCACCCACGCAATAATCAAAAACTGAATTACATTTTGCAAAAAGTTACCATACGCGATCACCGCTTCATCACCCGTGCCAAAGAAATTTGGTATCCGAATGGCGAGGTTGGTAAAATCTACTCCACCAGCAATTAGCCCCACGATTGGCATTATAATATCGTTCACCAGGGAATTAACAATCGCCGTAAACGCACCACCCACTGCTACACCTACCGCAAGATCTACTACTGATCCACGATTTATAAACTCGATAAACTCCTTACGGAACCCACCGCTTTTCTCGCGCGCCACCCTTAGTGCCTCTTTTGCTTTCTCAGCTTTTGAACTTTTGTTTTCTGTTCCGGTCTTTGCCATACGCCTTCCTTTCTTTTATTTAGTTTCTGAAAAATTACTAAAACTGTCATATAAATTATCCAAACTATTATATGATTTCGTTAGGATTTCTTTGTAATCCGAATTTTTAGTCGTGTTGATCAATTTTGTCTCCTCGTTCATGAACAGGGAAATCTCATAAGCCATCTTATGCGCATAAATTCTATCCAGGTTCCCGTTAATTTTTGCTTCAAACAAATCTGCCTCTAGCCCATCCTTAGACAAAGTGGCCTCTTCTACTAAATTTTTATTGGCATCTTTTTCTTTATAATCATATTTTTCGGTCAAATAATCTGTTAGCCCGCGACTAGTATTTGATATTATGCTATATAGCGACGCACTATGAGAACGTAAGTCCGAAGATTTTACACTGGATTGATAATTAGAAATCACTGTTGCCGTATTATCAAGATGTAATTTCAAAGCAAAACTAAGATTTTTCTCGCCACCCTTATTGCCACTTAGAATTGAGCCAATAATTATCACTATAATCAAGACCATCAATCCAATCAAGCTAGCCATAAAAATCTTTGAACTAAAAATCCCCTTACCGGTTTTTTTAATCGGCCGATTTTCCGCCGAAATTTGATTAAGATAATCTTGCCCTTGCATAACTTCATTATATCATATTGTTATGGTGGGCAATGGGCCGAGAAAGGTTTCACAGAGCTTGTATTGAGGAGAGAAAGGCCAACAAGACCTATCTGTGCTATAATATAAACATGAATGACGCGAAAGAGGAAATTAAATCTCGACTCGCGGTGGAGGATGTTGTCGGGCAATATGTGGAGCTAAAACGCGCCGGCCGAAACCTTAAGGGCCACTCACCTTGGGGTGTCGATAAAACTCCTAGTTTCATGGTTTCACCAGAGAAGGGTATCTGGCATGATTTTTCGGCCAATAAAGGTGGCGATATTTTTACTTTCATCATGGAGGTAGAGGGCGTCAGCTTTAAAGAAGCTCTCGAAAAACTGGCTGGTCAAGCCGGTGTTGACCTTACTAAATATCGTGGCGGCGACTCTGCTGTTACCAAGAAAAAAGTCCGTGCAAAAGAAGCTCTCACTCTTGCTACCAAGTATTATCAAGCCTGCCTAGTTCGCAACAAACCAGTTTGTGAATACGTCTTTTACAAACGTAATTTAAATCGCAAAACTGTTCAAGATTTTAAAATCGGCTACGCCCCCGCTTCCGGCAAAGCCCTTGTTAATGTTCTTCAAAAACGTGGTTACACTTTGGACGAGCTCGACTCCGCAGGTCTTCTTAATCGTTTCAAGTCCGATCTTTTCAAAAATCGTATGATGGTGCCTTTTATCGATACTACCGGCAATGTAATTGGCTTCACCGCTCGCATTCTAGATAAGGGTGAACCCAAATATTTAAACACTCCCGAAACCATACTTTTTAATAAGTCTAAATTTATTTTTGGACTTTTCCAAGCCAAAGAATCTATTCGCCGTAACGGTTTTGTTGTAATTGTGGAAGGGAATATGGACGTAATTTCCAGCCATCAAGCTGGCGTCAAAGAAGCTGTCGCCACGAGCGGTACCGCCATGACCGAGCAACATTTAAAAGCCCTTTCCAATCTCACTTCCGACATTCGCCTCGCTTATGATGGCGATGAAGCTGGCGTCAAAGCTACCGAACGGGCTATCATGATGGCAGGCGATCTCGGTCTCGATCTCACCGTGATTTCTGATTATCATGGCGCCAAAGACCCCGACGAACTCATCCAGAAAGATCCCAAACTTTGGCAAGAGGCCGTAAATCACAGCATCCCCGCCGTTGATTGGCTTCTCTCCAAATACGAAGAGAACCTAAATCTTCGTCTTGCTCCCGACAAACGCAAATACTCTGATGTCGCTCTCAAACTTCTAAGTTTTGTCAAAGACGAGGTCGAACGCCGTGCTTACGAGGTAAAAGTTGCCAAAAAACTTGATGTTGAAGTTGAAATCCTTCGCGAAAAAGGTGACCGCTTACATAAAAAGCTCGTAGAGTCCACTACCAAAAAATACTACAAAAAACCCAAAACCGAGATCAAAAGCGATGCATTAAAAAAACTCGAAAACAGTCTCATTGCCCTTCAAGTTTTTGGGGGTATTACCAAAACCAAACTTCCGTTTGACCTCCCTGATGATGAAACTCGTCTTGCTGAACTCGAACTTATTTTTGCTCGCGACCATGAAAATGTCAAAAATCCCAATTATGAAAAAGAAGCTGCCGAACTTCTCAATCGTTACACTAAAGAACTTAATCAACAAAAAATCGTTACCCTAAACGCCGAGCTTGAAACCCTTAGCGAAGACGATCCCCGTTATGATGAAATCTTAAAACAGATTTATGATATACAAACCCAACTCTCCATGTTATAATCAAATCCATAATCATAAGCGCGTATGGAGATTACTAGATTTAATTATCGGCAGACTAGCCATAATATATATATACGTATATATAGGATAGCGGAAGTTTTTTTCATCCTTTCATTATATATTGTCTCTCTACACCTTAATCTCCATGATACTTTTGCCTCCAGTAGCGTAGTAGATGATATTGATATTACTGTTCCAGTTTCCTGTAATCTCGCCAGCACGATAGACGCGACCCATGTCGCCACTATAAAAGTTAATACCTATCAAGCAGATATTGGTACTACTAATTTTAAAGTCTTTTGCAACGACAACTCAGGCTTTAGCATCTATGCCATTGGCTATTCTAATAATCAGTATGGTAATACTAAACTCATTGCTACAGTAGATGGTGCTCTTGCTCCTACTTATGATATCATTACTGGGATTGGTACTAATAATGCTGAAACCAGCGGCATATCTAATTGGTCGATGAAGCTCACTGCTACTTCAGGCACTTATGCACCCACTATTGGAAGTGCTCCCAATGTCCCCGGAGGTGAGAATGCTTCCTTTACTAATTATCATACTGTGCCAATTGACTTTACTCAAGTCGTAACACTTAATGCTAGTACTGATACCACCATTGGTTCTAACTTCACTTCTACTTATGCCGCCTACATCTCTCAAACCCAACCCGCTGGTATCTATACCGGTAAAGTCAAATACACCCTAGTCCATCCTAACGATGCGGCTAAACCCACTACTACTCTAGAAGAAGCCTATGCTAATGCCGGTAAGACTAAAGTTACTCTAGACACTAATTCCTACTATACTATGCAAGACATGAACCCAGATATCTGTCGTGCT
>JAEEHN010000014.1 GCA_016280905.1 Candidatus Saccharimonadota bacterium | reverse complement strand
GGCAAAACCAATGCTTCAGATATATCATTAGAATACTTAAAAGGTACTAGAACTGGCACTACTACTGATCAATATCCTACAGCTGGAGTAGCAAGCTGGACATCTGGTACCAGATTCTCGATTCCATTAGTAAACTTAGTAAGTAAAGACACTGTCCCCCAAGGGGCTAATGATCCACTAGCAGCTGAGACTCTAGCTGGTAACTGGAAAGTGGGTGGTTATTATAATTATTGTGCAGCTAGTGCTGGAACTTATTGTTGGGGCGATGGTCCGAGTTACACTGGCAGTCCAACAACGGATCCTAATTCTGGTACCACCTTAGATATAACTGAAGATATTTGCCCTCTAGGTTGGCGAATGCCGATTGGTACTAATGCTAGTACTGGTGAATATCAGGCTCTTTATTCTGCTACTGGTAGCAGGAACAATTTCAGGAAGGCTCTTTATATGCCACTTTCTGGAGGCTTCAATGGAAGTAGACACAATCTTGGTGTGCGTGGTTATTATTGGTCTGCTACCTGGTTTGATGTTAACCGTATGAGCTACGTTTATATGGTATATGATAGCTTAACTATAAACGACAAGAGTTCTAGAGCTAATGGCAGTAGTGTGCGTTGTATAGCTAAGTAGGGTTTTGATTTGGTGGGTTTACAATTATCTCTAAAAGTGATAAAATAGTGGATGAATTTAAAGGATAAAATATGGCTGAATATAATCTAGCGCTAGAGAAGCGTGAATTAACTGGGAAAAAATTAAAAACTTTGAGAGCAAATGGTTTGATTCCGTCAGTGGTTTATGGTGGTAAAGAACCGGTATTAATGGCGTCGGAATATGTAGCAACTGAGAAGGTTTTACAGAAAGCCGGTTATCACTCGCCGATTGATCTTGATATGGCTGGTAAGAAACAACTTGCGATCGCAAAGAATGTACACATTGATCCGGTTTCGCGTAAAATCATCAACATTGAATTTCAAGCAATTTCGGCTGATGAAATAGTGGAAGCAACCACGCCAGTAATAATTGTAAACTTTGAAGCGAGCGAGGCTTCGAAAATTTATCATTTTGCTTTGACGCAAGTAACTACCGAACTTGATGTGAAGGCAAAACCGGCGGATTTGCCAAAGAGCCTTGAAGTTGATGCTATAAACTTAAAAGAGATTGATGACAAGTTGACGATAGCAGACATTATTTTGCCGGCTGGTGTAGAATTGTCGGACAAAGAGCTAAGTAGCGAGCAGGTAGTGGCGTCGCTTTATGATCCGGCGGCAGAGGCGGAGAAGCGTGAAGCTGAAACTGAGGCAGAGACACCGGTCGAGGCGGCGGATGTGCCAGCGGATAATGGTACAAAGCCTGAAGAAGCTGAAGAGGTACAACAGTAGGCTTAGTTTTCTAAAGCTTTAAGATTGGCAATGAGGCGTTCTTGGAACGCCTTTTTTGCGATATTGGCGTTATTATTGTCACCAGCCCAAGCGAAAAGGGCGGGATCTTGGAGCGCACGGGCAAAACTAAAAGTGATTGGCCAGGGAAAAGGACCGTTTTTTATAATTTCGGCAAGGTTGTTAGTAGCTTGCTCAGGGGTTTGACCACCGGATAGAAAAACGACGCCAGCGAGTTCGGTGGGTAGATGTTTTTTTAGGACTTCGGTCGTGGCTTGACCGACAATTTCAGGAGCGGATTGTTCAGGCCACTTTTTACTAGCAAGAATCATGTTAGTTTTGAGAAGACAGGCTTTAAGATTAACTTTTTGCTTTTGAAGATTTTCAAAGAGAGAGTCGAGAATACGACCGGTGACTTTGGCGGATTCAGTGATAGAATAATTGCCATCATAGACCACTTCAGGTTCGACGATTGGAACGAGGCCAGCGGATTGACAAGCCTTGGCATATTCGGCGAGGATACGGCAGTTTTCTTCGATAGCCGTGTCGGTGGGTGTAAGAATCTCGCCGGAATTGGAAAGAGTAATGTTAAAAGCAGCGCGCCATTTGGCAAAACGAAGACCCATTTGATAATATTCGTCGAGACGGTCTTTTAGATGATCAAGGCCTTTGGTGTAAGTTTCGGTAGTATCAATAAGTTCGGGGTGGATTTCAAGCAAGGAAGCAAGCCCCTCATCAACTTTAATGCCGGGAATAATGCGTTTACTAGTTAAATATTTGACAAAATTTTGGCCGTCATCAGCGAGTTGACGAGTAGTTTCATCAAAGAGGATGATGCCGCTGAGAGAATTTTCGATATTTGGAGTGGTAAAAAAGAGGTTACGATAATTACGGCGGTTTTCGTAAGTATCTTCAATATTTAATTGTTCAAATTTCTTTTTGATGGAGCCGCCAGATTCATCAGCGGCGAGAATACCTTTACCATTAACCATAAGGCTAGCTGCGATGAGTTCGAGTTCATCATTAGAGCTATAAGTGGAAGCAATGTTTCGTAATTCTTCAAGATTAAGAGTAGAGTCGACTTTGGCGTTTTCAACGTTGGCGCGAGCGATTTTGAGACTATCTTCAACAGAAAGACCAAGAATAAAACTGCCAAGAACGGTAGCGGCCATAATAGAGTAGGCTGAGAGGTGAGTGAGAATGTCGATACGTTCAACAGTGATTGATTCGGTGATGTCGAGATAAGAGAGTTGATTTTCGGAAAGTTTGATAATTTTTTCAGGTGGCAAAGGAGCCAAAATAGCTTCAAAATCTGGTGAAGCGGGCGCGTAAAGTTTTTCCGATTTACCTCTGTTATTTTCGAGAAAAACTAAATCGGCCAGGGGGGCAAGAATGGCGAGATTTTGCTCGCTAGAGTTGCGTATATATAAAATTAATTTGGTTTTAGTGGAAAGTTCGAGATAGGTCTTTATTTTTTTGATGGAATCTTCGGTAAGGTTGGCGGAGCGATCAATATAAAGATAATCGACAGCTTCAGAGGGCGAGGTAAAAGTGGTTTTTGCAAAATTGGTGGGAGTAAAATAAACAACATTGTGGTCGGCGAGTAAGATATAGCGGTAAGTAGAAGGGGGAGTTTGAAGGGAGAGTTGATTAGTGGAAAAGTTTAGATTAGAGTCAGAAATAGTAGCAGAAAGACCAAGTTTTTGTAAAACTTCAAGGGAAACGGCGGCACCACCAAAACTGCTATCGCGATTAAAAAAACAATGTTTGCTGGCATTGAAGCTGAGGTTGAGCCACTTGATGCCTTTAGAATCGGTTTCAAAAGATTCAGTACGAGTGTCAAGATTAAGATAAACGTCTTTTATAAGGTTGCCCACCACTAGGATTTTCATAGGACTCCCAAAATACCACGCAAAGCAAAGGCGGTGTCTTCGTGATTTCTGACAGTAATGGTGTCGATACCCATTTGAACAACAGGATAATCATTGCCGCCAGGCTGAGTCATGTCGCCAAAATAAAGGACGTCTTCTTTTTGAACATTTAGCTCTTCTAGAAGATGAGTCATGCCAAAAACTTTGTTCATACCGGGAGTAATGGCATTGATAGAGGTAGTACCGCCAATTTCATAGTCAAATTCAGGGGCGAGTTCTTTGCAACGCGCAACGATGGCTTCGCGTTTTTTGTGGTCCGGATCCCAAGCATACTTAGCTTCGGTGCCGGCTTTTTGACCAAGAGCGGAAAAAGTGACTTGAGAGAGGCGGTTTTCAATGATTTCGTCACCTGGTTGAAGCTTGTCTTCTTCCCAGTAACCTAGTTCGCGGGCGGCTTGTTCGATGGTTTGGCTAATTTTGGCGACTTGTTCGTCAGTTAGAGGATAATTGTAAATTTGTTTCCAATCACCGTTTTCGTAGCGATAATATTGGGTACCTTGGGCAACGAAAAGATGAAGATGCTTGAGTTGCTCAGGGGTGGGATTTTTTAATTGGTTGACAATCTGAATTAAAAATTGATCAAATTTTTGGCCGGAAATGGGACAGATTTCAAAATGTTCAAGACATTTTTGTAATAAATCAGCGATTTCGGGAGTAATGGGCGTTTTGGCGACGTTTAAGGTTTGGTCAATATCAAATGCTAAAACTTTTTTCATGTTATAATTGTATCATGAAAACTTATATTGTGGGCAATTGGAAGCTGAATTTTACGGTCGGTGAGGCTTCTATTTATCTTCATAAACTACTGAAGGCTTTACCAAATTATAGAGATATTGAGGTGGTCGTGGCGCCGTCCACGATTGCTTTACAGCCTTTGTCCTTACAAGTTGATCGACACAAAATGAAACTGGCGGCACAAAATGCGTTTTATCGGGATTATGGGGCTTTTACAGGGGAGACTTCTTTTTTACAGCTACGCGGGGTAGCGGACTATGCGATTGTTGGCCATTCAGAGCGGAGATACATTTTTGGGGAAGATGATAAGACGACACAGAAAAAAGTCGCGGCGGCGATTAGAAACAAAATCACGCCGATTTTGTGTGTAGGTGAGACAGAATCAGAGCGGGCGTTTGGCGAGACGGTTGACGTAATTTCCGATCAGCTAATTGGTGGATTGACTGATGTGGCAGATGATGATTTGGATAAAGTAGTGATAGCGTATGAGCCAGTATGGGCAATTTCTTCGACTAAGGCGGCAAAATTGGCTGCTCCTGATGAAGTGGCGGAGGCGGTAGCATTGATTCGTAAAATTTTGGTGGATACTTATGGTGAAAAATCGGCTAAAGAAGTACCGATTCTATTTGGTGGAAGCGTAAATCCGTCAAATGCAGGAGCATATTTGACTGTGCCAGGGGTGAATGGCTTGTTGATTGGCGGTTCGAGTTTGATTCTTAGCGAGTTTACTGATATAATTGAAGTTGCAAAAAGAGTGAAGTCATGAATAAAAGATACATGGATTTTGTTCCAGCTAAAGTGACCAAGAGCGAGTCACTGCCTGCTAAGAAAGTAGCAGTGGATTCTGAGAAGGCTGTTAGACCGATTCCGAAGGTGCAGCCGTCAAAACCGACAATAGATAAGAAAACTGTTAGACCGCAGTATTTTGTGAGAAAGGCTGAAAATGGAGCCGAATTGGGCGTGATTGAGGATTTGGGCGAAGCAGAGAAGAAAAAGGGCGTATTGTCGGTGGAAGAAACGGTGGGAAAAACCAAACAAGATGCCAGTAAGACTTTTGAAGTGCCGAAGAGCCCCTTTATTAATCAAAACAAAGTAGAGAAGCGGCCATTATCAAAGAATGTTTACCAGAAGGAAGTTATAGTGCCAAAAGAGGAACCAAAAGGTCCGGTGACAATTATTTCAAAACCAGAAAAAGATGCACATGTTAGTTTAGTAGTGGCGGTGATTTTAACGATTATTGTGGGTGCAGCGGCAGGAACTGTAGCGTTTCTACTTTTGCCAAAATAGGAGTAAAAATGAACAATCCTTTTCTAAAACGCCTTATGAGAGAAAAATCAGAAGACATATTACATTCTTCGGCTTATGCAAAGGCGCAGAATTCTGGTAATATGGGTGCGACTTCGGTTGAGAGCTTTAAAGCCAGGATGATGATGGAACAGAATCGTAAGAACATCAGGGGTTATGGAAATTCAAGGATTGCAAATAGTGCAATAGGGAATGCGCCAAGAGCAAAAACTTTTGATGGCGGAATAAAAGAGAATAGTGTTAATATAAATTCCGCAATAAAACCTATGTCACCACCAGTCCGAAAAAATCCTGGGATTTCAAGATAAATATGTTATAATTGGAACATGGTGGGATTAGCTCAGATGGTTAGAGCGTCTGATTGTGGTCCAGAAGGTCGTCGGTTCGATCCCGATATCCCACCCCATTAAGAAGTTGCTGCGGGCATAGTACAGCGGTTAGTATGCGAGTTTTCCAAACTCGAGATGAGAGTTCGATTCTCTCTGCCCGCACCATTTTTTGTGTTTTTGATATTGACAATTTTACATAAGTGTGATATAATGAAAGTATTAGCACATTTTCAGTTCTCTGAGAGTATAGAAGGTAGAAAGGGGGGCATGAATATGCCTAAACAAGCACACAGAGACACGTCCAAGCATACTCCCAAAAAGGATGATTCGAAGTCGCGTAAGCCTGTCGCAAAGAACGAAAGTATAGAGGCTTGCCTGGCTAAGCTGATGGAACTCTCCTGTGATTTTAAGATGCGGATCGACGATTACGATAAACGCATCAAGGAGCTGGAGAAGTTGTACTGTATGGAGCGGGATGAGCTTACTGAGCAATCTGACGTTGCGGAAGAGACAAATCCCGAACCGGAGACTGCAAGTAAAACGAATCCTGAACCGGAGACTGAAGAATCGTCGGGAAAACCCTGCAATCGTGTCGCTAAAAGCGGTCCAGGCTATGCCTTTAGGTATTGGGACTATAAGAATAAGTCTTATGGCCTCACTTCCGACATTTGGAAGGCAAAGCAGAAGGGATCGTATGCACCGATTTGGGTGTGGTATGATGACGGTCAGATTGACCATATCTTATCCAATGATGAATTGGATGAGTATGTACCGTAACGTGCTAGCACCTTGAAAAAGGTCCGGTTTTATACCGGGCTTTTTTCTTTGTATAATAAAATAGACATAAGCACAAAACACTGATATTTATATTGACAAAAAAGCTAAAGTGTGATACAATGTAATCAGTCTGAGTTTTGGTGTGTTTTTCAAAACGAGAAGACCATTTACAACCAAATCATCTCAGATTTCAAATGAAATCTGAGAGCTATCTAAGCTGAACTAACTCCCCACCCCCGGGGGCGTTAGCCTCCGGAAAAATTTATTAAAAGGAGGCTTTTGCCATATGGTTATGAGCATTATTCTTGCGGTTGTAGTGGCATTTGTTTTTGCGACTGCGACGCACATGCTCTGCGGGGGCAGATTAACTGAAGAGGTTAAAACCCGTGCAAGTAGGAAGATACGTAAGTTTGCGTTTCTGAAGAAAGTTCGTTCGGACGAATGGATTCAAGCCATAGCAATTGGTGCGATGGTAGGGGCGATAAACTATTTTGTGCCACGACTGTCCACCGCTTTATGGTTGGTGCCGATTTTTCTGTTGGTAATGATTGCCCTGTATATCTATCTGATATACTGGTGGCATCGTGAGGGCAGTGAATGGTCGGAAATGATCCCTTTCATTATTTTGACGATTTTACTGTTTTGGACGACTAAAGCGGCGGCAATGATGACGACAGCACTTTGGGACAATGTATTTTGGACCTCGGTGTTTTTGACTCTGCCGCTGTTGATGGTCGTTGCCTCAATCGGTTTTTTCATTATTGACGCCCTTTATTTCTGTTACAAAGAGAAATATGCGGTAGGAGATGATGATACCGATGAGGTGAAAGAAGAGAAAGAGACGCTTGCAAATCGTTATCATAGTCTTGGCATTCTTGCCATTGCGATAACGACGTTCATCCTGGTTGTGATTCTGATATCCGGAATTAAATGGGCGGCTTTGAGTTTCCCGAAAGTGGATGCGAGAGTCGCACGTTCGAACTATTCGACTGAGGATTCAACGAGTCAGAGCCAGTCAACAGACCAGGGTCGAGTTGAGAGTGAAGGTAGTGGGATCGCTTTCTTTAATCCGTCGATGTTAAGGGATGAGGATTCTTCAAACGATTACAACTTTGGTTACAATCCGAGAGAGTTTAATCCCGAATTGACGACGGCGGAAGATTTTGACCTTGACATGCGGAGCAGGATTGAAGTTGACCCGGCGCTCCTTGCTGCAAATGCGGCATGGCTTGATGCAGTGGTTGGCACTCGCTATATTAGTGAGTTTTATGATTCTTGTGAAAATGACTGGGTTAAGGCCATGAATTTAGCAAAAGTTAAATTCATAGAGAATTCCGAGCTTTATCGTGCGACTAGAAAAATGTTTTTCGCTTTTCTGGATTCGGCGACGAAGGTCGAATTAGTGGAAGCGAAATCTGGTTTAAAAGACCAGATGTACATGAATCCGTTTACTGTGGATGGTATTCCTGATATTATCGTGATGGAAACAACTAACCACGATGGATGGTTCCTTGTGTACACGTTTACCATTAAAGGACAAGAGTTTGAGGTTGCTTATCGCATTGAATGCGGTTATCAGCCGACAGACGTGGCGGGTGTAATGAGAGTTACACCTACGCCGACGCCTACGCCCACGCCGACATCGACTCCCGAACCGACGCCCACTCCGACTCCTACGCCGACATCGACTCCCGAACCGACGCCCACTCCGACTCCACCTCCGGATGACGATTGGTGGCGGCCAACTCCTTATGACAAGGATCCGAGTGAAGGGGTTCAGGGCGATCCGGTAGCACCAAATGATAATTATCGTGGTGCTGGTGAAAACACCAATACTGGTGTTGGAGCTAAGTATTCATCGAAAGATGAGGACTACAATTCTGATGGCTATTTGCGGTACTCTGATTATCGTGAAGCGATACGAGAATTAGAGGAAATCAATGACGATCAGAAAACTGGTAGTGACAACAATAAACCTTCGGTTCCAAGTAACGATGTCACCGTCGACAACAACGGAGCTCGTGGTACTGGGGATGGCGGCATTAATACGCCGACCCCGATAGAACCGCGAGTGGAAAATGATGCAACGGACCGACCGATTGTGAACGGTCCTTCAGATCCGGCTGGCGAATGGGGAGGCCCGCCGGATTAAGGTAACATAGATAGCTATGTGGGTGAAGTCCGGGGGCGGGACGGCCCAAGTACCTTAGCAAAAAAGTCCGGCGGTTTATAAAACCGTCGGGCTTCATCCAAGATTTGAGACTGAGATGATTTGGTTGCGCAGACGAAAATTAACAATTCGGCTAGCAAAACAAAATTTTATTAATGATTTAAGAAAGGAATAATATGCGTAATATTTATAAAAGCATTTTAGGCGTTTCAGCTGCTGCAATTGTGGCGGTGAGTACGCTGACTCCTGCGCTCGTGAACGCCTGGGGTGACTCTGACAATGGTCGTCCTAGCTATACGTTGTCGCAGATTGAAAATGGAGTGCTTGGTGATACAATTACCTTTAACTCTATTTCAAACAACCAAAAAATTGGAAATGAAAAGAATTTCGTAGGCGCAAAAGTAGCTGGCGCAAATGTCAGCACTTGGAATGCCGATACGATTAATGTAAAAGATGGCGAAACGTATACGATTCGTCTTTATGTACACAATAATAACCCTAAAGGTACTGAAGCAGTCGCTAAGGATGTAAAAGCTACTTTTAGCATCCCTACAACTGTGGCCAAATCACAAACGATTATTGGTTATCTTGATTCTTCAAATGCTACCCCAACTCGTTATTGGGATGAAGTAACCCTCAAAGCTAGTGAGAATATTTACCTTGAATATGTTGACGGTTCAGCTCGTTATATAAACGATAATCTTGGAACGGTTAAACTTTCAAATTCGGTAATAACTTCTGGTGCGCTTTTGGGCTATGATCAATTAGATGGCAAAATTCCTGGCTGTTATCAATATGATGGCGTAGTGATGATTGACGTTAAAGTTCATAGTTCGGTAGCCGCAAAGATCTCTAAGACTGTACGAATTAAGGGTACTAAGACTTGGAGTGAATCTGTGAATGCCAAAATCGGTGATGAAGTTGAATTTCAAATTGAGTATGTCAACTTACTTACCGCGCAAGTAGACAACGTGATGATTCGGGATGTATTGCCAACTAACGTTGAATATGTTAAAGATTCGACTTATCTTTACAATTCAGCTTACCAAAAAGGTATTTTGTTAGGAGATAATACTTTGACTACTGATGGTATTAACATTGGTAGTTATAGTCCTAAGGGCAACGCTTACGTTCGCTTTACTGGTAAAGTGGTGAACAAAACTTTGGCTTGTGGTGCTAACCAGTTGGTTAACTGGGCAAGTGCTACGGTAAACAAAGAGGTTTACAAGGACGATGCATCGGTGATGGTAAATCGGGATGATGAGACTTGTAAAGCTGATCCGACTCCAAACCCAACTCCGGTTCAAGACAATCCAAGTGGTACTCCAACCACGATTGTATCGACTGGTCCAGAGACGATTGTGGCTGGTGCGATTGGTGCTGGTTCGATGGTAACCGCTTTCGGTTACTTCATTGCTAGCCGTAAAAAGTTAATGTAATTGACCGCTTCATGGGTGGTCTTAAAAATGAACCCCTTACAAGGGGTTCATTTTTTGTGGTTTTAAGCTTGACGATTTTGATAAAGTGTAATCGGAATTGGCCAGGGAATCAGCGATAGTTTTGGGTTATTTCAGGGCAGCTTGAATGATGTGATCAAAAAGACATGCAACAGTGAGTGGACCGACTCCGCCGACAGTAGGGGTGATGGCGGTCAAATCTTGACGATTTCGGACTTCGTTTGAAATGTCACCTTTTAAAACACCGTTTTCGCTGGCGGTGCCAGCATCTAAAAGAGTAGCGCCGGGTTTAATCATGGAACTGGAAATCAAACCCGGAACGCCCGTGGCAGTAATGATTATATCATACTGATTAAGCTTTGTCAAATCAGAACCGTGATGGAAGAGGTTGACGTGGTAACCGGAATTGGTGAACATCCTGTAAAGAGGTTTTCCAACGAGTTTACCACGGCCGACGAGGGCGATTTTTTGGTTTTCTAGTTTGATATCATTACCAGCGAGGAGCCAATTGATGGCGGTAGCGGTGGCGGAGTCATAATCGCCGTGGTCAGAGAGGCCATCAACGTCTTTTTCGGGAGCAATGAGGTTTGAAAGGGTGTCGGTTTGGTTTTTTTCGAGGATAGGGAGTTGGAGAATAATGCCGGTTATTTCGGGGTTTTGATTGGCGGAGGTAATTTTTGTGGCAATATCAGCGGAGTTTTTGGCCAAATAATCTTCTACAATAACACCGATATCTTTACCGTATTGGATTTTTAATTGGACATACTTAATAATAACGGGATTGTCGCTATCACGAATAATGAGGAGCTTTGGTTTTTTTTGCATAGTTGCAACTTGATGAACTTGGCGTTCTTTAATAAAGCCAGCGAGCTCACGTCCGTTTAATTCTTTCATTTGATTTCCTCTGGTTCTTGCTCTAGCCAATAGCCAAATTTATCATAAACTTTATTGACGATTTCGGAGCGAGCGGCGGCAAGGTCAGCGTAAGATTTAGCAGATTCGTTGATAAGAACAAGGGTGGCCTTATCGTTGATGCGAATGCCGTGAAGAAGAGCGCCTTTGAAGCCGGCTTGCTCGATGAGCCAACCGGAATTGATTTTGTTGCCGTCGCGACCACGATGAACGGGATAGCCTTTACCTTCAGCGAGATCAGCTTCTTCATTTGTGAGGTAAATATTTTTAAAGAAAGAACCAGCACTGGGTGTAGTGAGAGGATCGGGAAGTTTGTCGGTGCGAATCTTAGAAACAATATTACGAATGCCTTGAGGAGAAAAATCAGTGCAGTGATGTTCGGCGATGTATTTTTCGATAGAATTATAGAATGGGCGGGGCATAGTGCCAAGGCTTAATTTGAGTGTGACTGAAATAACAAAATAACGTCCTTTCTCGGTGGTATTTAAAAGGCTTTTGCGGTAGGAAAATTGGAGATCGGATTTTGTAAGAGTTTTAAAGGTGTTTGTGGTGGAGTCGAAAACTTCGATTTCGATGAGAGTGTCAGCGATTTCTTGACCATAAGCACCGATGTTTTGGACGGGGGCGGCACCAGTAAGGCCAGGGATTTTACTCAGGGCTTCAATACCGGTGAGACCACGTTCGCAGGCATAGGTGACGACGTTATCCCAATATTCGCCCCCCATAATTTTTATATAAAAGGAGGTTTCTTTTGGTGCTGTTGCTTTTTTTGATGATAATATATTGTCGTTGTTCGTCTGTGTGATGTCGGTTATTCCACGCATGCGGTTGATGATGATAACGCCATTATATCCTTCGTCGTGGCCAATGGAATTGGCACCGTAGCCAAGGACAAAAGTGGATAAATTATTTTGATGGGCAAAATTGTAAGCGTTTGGGATATCTTCGGGGGTTTCGATTTCAATAACATATTTGGCGGGGCCGCCGAGACGCATAGTGGTAAGACTAGAAATTAAAATATTTTCATTTATTCGCATAGCTATATTATATCAAATTGTAATGATAATTGTTTTTCTGGTAATAGAGTTAATCTATTATTAGAAAAGTAATTTTGTTATATAAAAGCCTAAGTGTAATGAAAGAGTTGATTTTGATTTTTTGGCGTGTTATATAGGGGCGCAGGAAATAGAGCTAGTAAAGCTTAATGAACATAATAGGAGAAAAACATTAATGTATAAATCAACTCTGTTTCCATTTTACAAAATATTATATAATAGTTAATAGAAAGGTAATACTATTATGGCAAAAAAGGATGTGGTGGCTGAGAAGAAAAACAATAAAGCGGAAGACGGAAAGAGCGAAGCTTTGAAACTTGCGATTTCGCAAATTACTAAACAGTTTGGTGACGGATCAATTATGAAGCTTGGCGAGACGCCGAAAATGGATGTAGAATTGTTGCCTAGTGGCTCTTTGGCGTTGGATTTGGCACTGGGTGGTGGATACCCGAAGGGAAGGATTATCGAAATTTATGGTCCGGAATCTTCAGGTAAGACAACTTTGGCTTTACATGCGATTGCGGAAATCCAAAAACAAGGTGGACAGGCGGCATTTATTGATGCAGAGCATGCTTTGGACCCAGCTTACGCTAAAAGAATTGGCGTAGATACGGCAAATTTACTAATTTCTCAGCCAGATAATGGTGAGCAAGCCTTGGAAATTACAGAGACCTTGGTGCGATCAAATGCAGTAGATTTAATTGTGGTGGATTCGGTGGCAGCGTTGGTGCCGCAAGCTGAAATTGACGGCGAGATGGGCGAAGCGCAGATGGGGCTTCAAGCAAGGCTAATGTCACAAGCAATGCGGAAGTTGACCGGAATTATTTCTAAATCTCGTGCAACAGTAATATTTATTAACCAGATTCGGATGAAAATTGGCGTGATGTTTGGTAATCCGGAAACGACGACGGGTGGAAATGCACTGAAATTTTATGCGTCAGTGCGAGTAGATATTCGGCGGATCGGGCAAATTAAGGAAGGTGACAATATTTCAGGTAACCGAACAAAAGTAAAGGTAGTAAAAAATAAAATTGCGGCACCTTTCCGTACGGCGGAATTTGACATTATGTATAACGAGGGAATTTCGAAAGCAGGTGATGTATTGGATCTTGGTGTACAATATAATGTTTTGGAAAAATCTGGTGCATTTATAAAATATAATGGTGAGACCTTGGGGCAAGGACGCGAAGCGGTGAAGAAGTTATTTAAAGAAAAACCAGAATTGATGGCAGAAATTGAAGTAAAGGTACGTGAAAAAGCTGCGGCAGACGACTGATGATTATTACGAGTATTAGGCAAGGGGTAAAAAATCCGGAACGGGCGAATGTTTTTGTGGATGGGAAGTTTGAGTTTTCGTTAAACATTACACAAGTAGTGGATTACAAGTTGAAGGTTGGTGCTGAAATTTCAATAGAAAAGTTTGAAGAACTGAAACAGGCAAGTGAATTTGGAAAATTATACCAAAGAGTTTTGGAATGGGTTTTGATGCGACCACGTTCAGAAAAAGAAGTTCAGGATTATTTAGGTAGAAAGGTTTATGAAAAAAAATTAGATAAAAAATATATAGCCGACGTGATTGAAAAATTAAAAAATAAAAAATACTTGGATGATGAGACTTTTGCTAAGTATTATGTAGAGAATAGGTTTATAAAGAAAGGGATTTCGCGAAAAAGGCTTACGATGGAGCTTGCCAAAAAAGGTGTATCAAAGGAGATTATTGGTAATGTTTTGGATGAACGGAATGACGAAGAGGAGGTTTTAAAAATTATTGCGAAAAAACGGACAAAATATGATGACGAAAAATTGATAATGTATCTTTGTCGGCAAGGGTTTTCGTACGATTTAGTGAGGCAATTAATGGAAAGAAAGGTGGACTAGCCTGGCTTTTTAGTGTCGGCGGGGGCGTAATCTTGTTCGGTTTTACGGAAAGGATTAACAAAGTTTGGAACAAAATCTTCCTTTTCAGCACGGGATTTGAGAGTTTTTTCTTCGTCTTTGACGATAATTTTATAGTCAGTTATTTCGATAATTTCTTTGCGGGAAATAGTGAGTTCGGGGTCGACGAAGCTTTTTAGAATTGGGCGTTTGACGATGATTTGTTGAACAGTAAAATTGTCGTCAGTGACAGTGAAATCAGTGACATGACCGAGCTTGGAACCTTTTTTGGTTTCGACTTTAAGTCCGGTAAGTTTGAAATTAAGAGCAAGGATTTTTTGGATTTTGACGATATCGTCTGGGGTAACGAGTTCATCGATACTGTCGATTACGACGCCAAGAGGTGAATATTCACGAATACTTTTGGCATCAAGAATGTTGGCGGATTTTGGAATAAGCGGTCCACTAGCAATAAAGGCGAGAATTTTGAGATTGTCTGGATTGATGATGGGTTCAGCTAGATAGCCGATAGAACCGCCAGCTTGGATGCTAAGAATAGAAGTACCGACGAGACGAGAGCCAATAATTAACATAATTTCATTATAGCACGGATTAAAAACCGTCGAGAGTTTTAGCATTGTCGATGCTGAATTGCCCGATGGAGGTTCTTCTAAGAGCAATGAGATAAGCGCCAGTTTCAAGTTTTTTACCAATGTCTTCGGCAAGAGCGCGAATATAAGTGCCACTTGAGACTTTACAACGGATTTTAAGTTCTGGATAGTTGTAATTTAAAATTTCAATATTGTGGATAGTAATTTTTCTGGTCGGGGTCTCAAAATTTTTGCCGGCACGGGCGAGTTTGTAAGCACGTTGACCATTGATTTTTACGGCACTGAAGGTGGGGACTTTTTGATTAATTACGCCAAGGAATGAATTAATAGTGTTCTTGATCTGGTTGATATCTGGAACAATATTGCTGATCTTTTCTAGCTTTCCTTCGGGGTCGCCTGTGGTAGAAGTGTAACCGAAGCGAAGAGTAGCTTCGTAAGTTTTATCAAGCTTGAGAAAATCGTTGGATTTTTTGGTCATTTGGCCAGTTAAAAGAATAAGGAGTCCAGTGGCGAAAGGATCAAGTGTACCAGTATGACCAACTTTAATTTTATGGCCGAACTTGGCTTTGAGATACCTACGGACTTTAGCAACGACGCCAAAGCTAGAAATACCAGTAGGTTTATCAATGAGAATGATCTGATTTTCCATGTATTTATTATATAATGTCTTTATCAAAAATCAATTCTTGACGATAAATAGGGAAAAAGAGTATATTTATATTAAGTATAAAAGGTAATGGTTATACTTCGATAAAATGATGAGGTGGCTGTTTAGGCTAATAAGTGTTGCAGGTATTGCGAGCGTTGGTTTGTTTATTTTTGGTGATTATCCAGTTTTTGCTACTTCCTATTCCATTACATATAACGATGGTGTAGTATCTAATATGCCGATAGATATTATTGGCGAGAGCGTTCCTTCGGCTCCTATTTCTTCGCTCTCTCCTGTTAGGACGAGCTTTCTGTTTAAAGGCTGGTGCACCACTACCCCCACTGGTGGTGGCTCTCAATGTACTGGTACTACTTACCAACCTTCTTCTAGCTATACTCTAACTGGTACAACTAACGATATAGTACTATACGCAATGTGGGGAGGAACCTTTGAT
>JAEEHN010000013.1 GCA_016280905.1 Candidatus Saccharimonadota bacterium | reverse complement strand
TTCGTTTTTCATCATAAAGGCGAAGCTCGATACGTTTTGTTCCGTCTTTCATAAAATCGAAGTATTTTGGTTGCAAATTCATTTCATGTGTTTTCATATTTTATATTATACCATGGAATCTCTTTCGTTGACACTGTATTATGAATATTTTATAAAATGTTTGCATTATCTTGATTTAGAACTGTATTTACTCCAGTAATTTCTAAAAGTTCGAATTTCTTTGCCTGTATATGTATACCTCAGAACTCGTACGGCATTAGAATAGGGTAATCCTTTTTAGGTATAACCTTAATCTTAGCAGTGTATTCGGGGTGATCGATACACCAGTCCACAACCATGCAAAGCCGAATAAGGTAGTCCACTCGCCCCTCACCAAGTAAAGGTAAACTTTGTGTTGATAAAACTACAATAATCTGTTATAATATAGTTAGATGAACTTTTTAGAGTTTGTACTTTTATTTTAGGAAGGGTTGGCGACTATAGGTGTCTGAAAATCGTGAATTGGATTTATTAAAATCCAAAGAGCAAAGAGCTTTTTCAAAAAAACAAGATACGTGGCAAAAGTATGTAGAGGCAAAAGATCGTACTCGCTTGGCTTATTATGAAATGGTTTCTGCTTGGCAAAAACGTTGTGATGCCAGAGATAAGTTGAATAATGAGTATGCAAAAATGATAAGCTTTGACAAAAACAGTCGTGAAATTTGGGAGGAGTATAAGCGTATTAGCGATTACAATAATTCACGCATTGAATTGCTTCGTCTTGAAGCGGATCGCGAGCATCAGGAAGTGATTAGCTGTTTTGAACGAGCAAGTTTTGAGTATGAATTTGGAGACAGAGCCATGGCTTCGGTTTACTCTCGGGATGGGCATGAGCATAAAGAGCGTCGTAACAGATTAAACACCGAAGTTAGTATGCTGACTCAAGAGATTCGTGATGCGAAAAATAATGCCAAGCGGCATGTACCAAGAGCCAATTCTGCGGCATTTCATGATGCGAAGATTGTTTTCGACAGATTAAAGTTTGCACACGAGTCTGCTCAAGCGGATTTTAAGTATTTAAAAGCGATCCGCGATCATCTTAAAACTAAGTTTGAGCATGCACAAGTAGAACATGCTCGTCTCAGAGAAGAACTCCGTAAAAAACTCGAAGAAGTAAGGGCAGATAAGAATAGCGCTGAAGAGGGAACGATAGACGAGAATACTGGTGAATAAACCACGATTTAAGGGCCAGTTTAAATTGGCCCTTTTTCATATGCTTTTTCGTTATTAGTTGAGTTATCGTATGTGATATAATGGGCATATCATTAATGTGGAGAAAAGAAAATGTGTGGAATTGTGGGATATGTGGGCAATAAAAACGCGCAGGATTTTTTGGTGTCGGGATTAAAGAGATTGGAATATCGGGGATATGACTCGGCTGGAATTTTGACATTATCAGATGATGGAAAAGCAACTTTGATTCGTGCAAAGGGAAAGATCGCAAATCTAGAAGAAAAATTAGCCAAGCTAAAACGTAGTGATACGATTGGGATTGGCCATACGCGTTGGGCAACACATGGAGAACCGAGTGAACGAAACGCGCACCCACATCAAGCGGGACCAATTTATTTAGTGCACAACGGAATTATCGAAAATTACAAAGAATTAAAAAAGGCAACAAATGGGCACGAATACCAATCTGAAACAGATTCGGAAGTGTTGGCAGCTCTTATTAATTCGTTTTACAAAGATGGCTCGCATCCTTTAATTAATGCAGTGGTGCAGGCGCTGAAATTAGTAAAAGGAACATACGGAATTGCAGTCGTATCGGTATTAAATCCAGACGAAATTGTAGTAGCAAGGAGCGGATCGCCATTGGTAATTGGTGTAGGACATGATGAGACATTGTTAGCTTCGGACGCGTCGGCTTTGATTGGTCACACTAAACAGGCAATTTATTTAAATGATGGCGAGGTGGCAAGATTAACAAAAAATAGTGTAGAAATAAAGACTTTGAATGCGGAGCCGGTGTCGGCAAAAGTGGAAGAAATCGAGACAAATCTTGCAGCAATCCAAAAAGGTGGATATGAACATTTCTTGCTTAAAGAAATTATGGAACAGCCAGATTCTTTGGTGGAGACTTTGCGGGGTCGAGTAAATGCAGAAGAAGGGACGGTGAGATTGGGTGGTCCAGGACTAAAAGAAGCGGAGCTTCGCAAAATTAAGCATTTGATTATTGTAGGGTGTGGAACAGCTTATCATGCCGGATTGTTGGCAGGATATTATATCGAAAAGTTTACTCCGGAGATTACGATTGAGACAGTAATTGCAAGTGAATATCGTTATCGACAGGCATATATACCTGAAAATTCGGTGGCCTTGATTGTGTCGCAGTCGGGCGAAACGGCGGATACACTTGCGTGTCTTCGCGAGATTAAACAACAAGGGGTGAAGACAATTGGAATTGTAAATGCGATTGGATCGACTATCGCGCGTGAAGTAGATGGCGGTACCTACGTGCATGTGGGACCAGAAATTTCAGTGGCGTCGACAAAAGCTTTTACATCACAAGTGATTGCAATGGTAATGTTTGGCTTAACGATTGCGCAAGCAAAGGGAGTGAAACGAACAATTTTGAAACCATATGTAGAAGAGATTGCTAAATTACCGGAAGAAATCCGAAAAGTATTAGGTGAGGCCGATCAGGAGGTGAAAACAATTGCGGATAAGTATAATGGTTATGACCATGCAGTGTATCTTGGACGCGACACGGCTTATCCGATTGCGATGGAAGGAGCTTTGAAGTTAAAGGAAGTTTCGTATATTGATGCAAATGCGTATGCATTTGGAGAACTGAAACATGGACCATTGGCGCTGATTGATGATAGATTCTTTGAAGTGGCGTTTTTGCCAGAGGGTGAGCTGTATGAAAAAGCTGTGTCAAATGTACAAGAAGTGTTGGCACGGAATGGGCATGTTATAGCGGTAACTAATGTGCCGAGATTTGATTTACATGTGGAAAATGTTGTAAAAATTACAACAACCCTTACGATTTTTGCCCCGATATTGATGAATTTAGTATCACAATTACTTGCATATTATGTGACGGTTGCGAAAGGCTATAATGTTGACCAGCCGCGAAATCTTGCGAAGTCGGTGACAGTAGAGTAAAATATAAGATATGCGGAAGAAATCCGATTTTATTTTACGAACTTGTTTGATTTTGGGTGATGCGGTGGCATTGATATTGTCTTTTGCGATGGCATATTTCGTGCGAGTGCATGTAGACCCAAGACCATATATGTTTGAATCACAACTACTTGATTTTACGTTGACGATAATATTGTTAGTGCCGATTATGTTAGTGGTACTTGCGGCGTTAGGACTCTATAAAAAGTCAGTGTTTTTGGGGCGTTCAAGATTGCCAGAGATAGGAAAATTATTATTAGCGGCAGTGCTGACAGTGGCAGCTTTGATTGTATATGATTTTTTTAAGGGTGAAAATTTATTTCCAGTACGTGTGATGGCAATAACGGCGGTAGTGCTTTCGTTTGTTTTCTTGGCGGTAGAACGAGTAGTAGTAAGATACTTAGTTAAGCTGATTTTTAAGAAAGATTACGGGACAAGACGAGTAGTAATTGTTGGAAATTCAAAAAACACAGAATATTTGGCAGATTATATATCATCAACACCGGAATCGGGATACCGATTGGCGGGATTAGTAGCAAATCGGAAATATATACCGCAAGATTTGAAGATACATCAATATTCATCGCTGAAGGAGGCATTGAAAAAGGCACGAGCGGACGTGATTTTTCAGACGGATGAGAAATCAACGGAGTATGTGTATAAGCAGGCGATAAATAGACATGTACTTTATTATTTTGTGCCATCAGAAACGGCGTTGTCATCGCATTTTGGGGAAATGGAATTAGTTGGCAATACGCCAGCGGTTTTGGTAATGACAACACCACTAGCGGGCGGGGCGGCGGCGGTGAAAAGATTATTCGATATACTTTTTAGCTTAGTTGGGATTCTGCTAACGGCGATACCGATGTTGATTATGTGGGTAATATTAAAAATTTCAGATTTTCGGCATTCGCCGATTTATAAAGATGACCGATTAACACAGTATAACCGGAAATTTAAATGTTATAAGTTTCGAACGATGAAAGCAGAATATAGTGGAATGACGGCGGAACGAGCGTTTATCAAAATGGGAAAGCCAGAGCTTATCAAAAAATATCGTAGAGGAGGAGATTATCTTGCAAACGATCCGCGAGTGACTAAACTAGGTAGATTTTTGCGACGGACTTCGATTGATGAATTGCCGCAACTATTTAATATTTTGAAAGGGGATATTTCCTTGATTGGACCGCGGGCACTTTTGCCGGGAGAACTGCGAGACTATGGCGATAGATCTTTAATTTTAACTGTGAAATCTGGATTGACAGGGTTTGCCCAGGTGTCAGGGCGAAGAGATATTTCGTTTGAAGAAAGACGAGCGTTAGATATTTATTATGTACGGAATTGGTCGTTAGTGTTGGATTTGTCGATATTTTTTAAGACAATCGCGGTGGTTTTGAGGGGTGAGGGGGCAAAGTGAAAGTTGCGATTGTTTGCGACTGGCTAACAAATGTGGGAGGAGCAGAGAAAGTTTTATTCAAAGTGCATCAGATGTTTCCGGAGGCGCCGATCTATACGTCACAATATGATCCGAAGGGAATTGATTGGTTTCGTGATGCAGACGTAAGAACGGGATGGATGCAAAAATATCCGGTAAAATTGCGAAAAGTTCTTGGACCACTTCGACAGAGATACTTTTCGCGATTAGATTTATCGGAATATGATTTGATTGTTTCGGTAACTGGGGCAGAAGCAAAAGCCGTGAAGTCAGGAAAGTGGCTTCACGAACACAAGAAAAAAGCGATAAATCCAAAAGGAATACATATTTCATATTGTCATGTACCGACGCAGTATTATTGGCAGATGTATGATGATTATATTAAAAATCCAGGATTTGGGATTTTAAATCCATTAGTACGATTCTTTTTTAGACTTTTTGTGATACCACTAAGACGAGCTGATTTAAAGGCCGCGCGGCGAGTGGATTATTTTGTAACGATTAGTGATTATGCAAAAGAGCAGATACATAAGTATTATGGGCGAGAAGCTGTAGTGATTCATCCACCGGTAGAATTGGAATGTTTTAAGGCTTCGGATTCTTTGGAGTTGCCTTTTTCGGGTACCTATTACATTACTACTTCTCGGCAGGTAAATTGGAAACGGATTGATTTGGCGGTGAAGGCATGCATGATGACACAGCGGCATCTTTTAGTGATTGGGGAAGGTCCAGAACATAAAAAATTAGTGAAATTGGCGAAGGATTCTGGGTTGGTAAAGTTTTTGCCATTGATGGATAAGAAAAAATTAGCTTCGTATCTTGTTGGTGCGAAAGGTTATTTATTCCCGAGTTTGGAACCTTTTGGAATTGCGCCAGTGGAGGCTTTAGCGACCGGATGTCCGGTAATTGCGTTTGGTGAGGGTGGAGCTTGTGATTATGTAAAAGATGGTAAAAATGGAGTATTGTTTAAAAAACAAACAGCAAAATCGCTTGCAGAAGCAATACTTCGGTTTGAAAAAATGAAGTTTAACCGAGAAAGAGTGGCAAAAAGTGTAAAAGGGTTTGGGGAAGAAAGATTTGATAGAGATTTAAAAAGATTTATAAATGAAAAACTTAAGTAAAATTTATCGAGGATTAATTTATATATTACCAGGGGTATTGTTTTTGTCCTATTATCCGGTGATGAAATTGGGGACGAGTGGGGCGATGAATTTTGAATTGTCGTTGCCGCTTTGTTGGCTAGTTTTGTTTGATATAGTGGGATTTGTGATAATGGTGAAGCAGAGATTGCTTTTTTGTAACTTTCAAAAAAAATGGATTTGGCTATTATTGCCTGGGTTTTTGACCATTTCGATTTTATGGTCGGCGAATGTTTTGCGTGGAATCTTGACGGTGGGAATTTTGTGGTTGATTTATTTTGCAGTTGAAATAATGTTTAGTTTGAAAAACGAACTAAAAACGAATGGGTTTAGAGAGAAATTTTGGAAAGTGTTTTTTGGTTCGACGTTGGTGGTGTGTGCGTGGTGCTTTTTGCAATGTATTTTGGATCTTGCGGGGGTACCGCGAGAGTGTAGTTTGATGTGTGAGGGGTGCACGTATCGAAGTTTTGGATTTCCGCATCCGAATGGTTTTGCGATTGAGCCACAGTTTATGGGGAATTTATTATTAGCACCAGCGATTGTATTAGCATTTATTACGTTTTTTCGAATTAAAAAGAGTTATTATTTAATTCTTTTTGTGATTATTGCGACATTGTTTTTGACGTTCTCGCGAGGAGCGATTTATGCGTTTATAGTGGGGGTGATTTTTATGACGGGATTTGTGGTGGGGTATGCGAAGAGGGGATGGAAGAAAATAGCAAAACGGACAACAATGGTTTGGTTGGTGATGGTTTTAGCGTTTTTGTTTACCTTGAATTTGCAGGGGGTGATGGCGGCGGTAAGTCCGACAAATGACACATATTTTAGCGGAATTTCGAAAGCATTAAACCATTTGTCTTTAGGCGTGATTGATATTCGTAAAAATGATGTTGATTCGGGAAAGATCTACACGCCGGCTTCGGGATTAACAGAGGAAGAATATGAAGACAGCAAAAAAGAGGTTGTGGAAAAACCTGTGAAAAACTTTGTGGAAAAAGAGGAAGATTCGTATTTCGATGGCTATGTGGCAGAATCAACTGAAACGCGATTAAAGATGAATGAAGTGGCGCTAAAGTTGTGGATGAAGGATGCAAAAACGATGCTGTTAGGTGTGGGTTTAGGTGGTGCGGGACAGGCATTGTATGATAACGGATTGACAGATTGGCCGAAAGAAATTGTGCAGAATCAATATGTAAGTTTATTGCTTGAAACTGGCCTTATCGGAATGATGTTTTTAGTATTAGCTTTAGTGTTGGCGATACGAACAGTGGTGAGTATGCGAATAAAAAATACTGATATAATGACGAAAAAGTCTGAAATAGTGACAAGCCCTAAAGGAGTAATTTTGGCTTTAATAATAGCATATGGGATTTCGTTGATGTTTTTTGCAGGATTACCGAATGTTTTACAGGTTTATTTGATGCCGGCGGTGACTATGCTATTATTGTAGTTTGTAATGTCGGTTTTTATGGGATTACCGATGCCTCTTACGGCTGTGCAGCTTTTGTGGTTGAATTTGATTACAAATGGAATACAAGATAACGCTTTGGCATTTGAAAAAAACAGTATTGGTTTAATGAAAGAGAAAGTGCGAGTTATGCAGATTATTATTGTAAGTGTACCAGGAGCGGGCGAGTTTTTAGGGATTCAAAATATGCCAATAGTTTACATATTAGGATTAATTTTGACAGCAATACTGGTACTTGTGGTCATGGAAATATTTAAATTGGGATTAAATAAGAAAGCTAAAATTCATAACGAAAAAAATTAGTGTCGTAAATTTCGGCGCCATGATTTTTGTAAAATTGTTGGGCAGCTTCGCGACCGCGACCACAGGTAAATTCAAGACGGGCACAACCTTTTTCTTTGGCCCAATCAATCATAGCGTTCCAAAGTTGACTGCCGATGCCTTGGCCACGGACTGAAGCGTCAGTGACAAAATCTTCGAGGTAGGCGTTTTTGCGGACGCCGGGGCCCATTATGACAGACAAAGAGGCGAGACCGACGATTTTCCCGTCTTCGTTTTCAGCGATAAGAAGGTCGTGCCAAGGAGAATTGATGATGTCTTCAAACCATTCGCGAGGGATTTCGCCTTTGTCTTTACCAGAACGTGAAAGTTGAATTAGCAGTTCGCGAATGCGATTAGCAATCTCTGGGGTATACTGGTCAAGTTTTTTAATTATCATAAAATTTCTCCTAATTGTTTTTTTAATTCGTTAGCAAGATTGAAAATGGCATTTTCATTATTGCCCCACATGGTGATACGAATTAGGGGTTCGGTGCCAGAAGGACGGACAAGTAGACGGCCTTCTACGGATTTTAATTTTTCGTCGTAATTTAGTAATAGCTTTTTGGCCTGTTCGGAAGTTTTGAGATTTTGTTTTTGTTCGGGCGTGGCGGGCAGATTGATAATAACTTGGGGGTATTTGGTCATAATGCCGGCAAGCTGAGAGAGGGGCTGTTTGGTTTCGGAAGCAACTTTGGTGACCATAAGGGCAGTAAGCATACCATCGCCGGTAGCTTCGCCGGGAAGAATAATGTGGCCAGATTGCTCGCCGCCGATTTTGATGTTTTGAGTACGCATGGCCTCGGCAACATTAGAATCGCCGACGGCAGTAATTTCGGCTTTAATATGATGATCTTTAGCCCAATTTAAGAGACCTTGATTAGCCATGACGGTGATGGCGATTTGGTCTAGATTAAGGAAGTTTGCAAGGATAGCGATGATTTGGTCCCCATCAACTTCGTTGCCTTTTTCATCTATCATAAGACAACGGTCACCATCACCATCAAATGCTATACCAAAATCCAAGTGGTTTTTGATGACAAGGTCTTTTAGTGGTTCAAGGTGAGTGCTACCACAACTTGCATTGATGGCGGTGCCATAATTTGAATCGGCGTTAATAAGTGTAACATTGGCGCCAAGTTCTTTGAAAATCTGAGTATTAATAACGCTGGTGGCACCATTAGCACAATCCATGCCGATTTTGATATTAGTGAAGTCGGCGATTCCGAGATAATTTAGGAGATGTTCTTTATAAAGATTGATGGCTTCATCGTGCAAGTTTTCTCTTAAAGTGGCTGAAGAGAGCGCGTAAGTTTTTTCCGAAACAAGGGAGTTTTCAATAGCTTCGCAACCTTTTTCGCAAAGCTTTTGACCAGAAGAAGCGCCACGTTCAAAAATTTTGATACCATTGTCGGTGTAAAGATTATGGGAGGCAGTGACGTCAATAGCAAAGTCAAACCCCATTTCATAAAAACAATAATTGATGGCGGGAGTAGAAAGAATGCCGACGTTGCTATATTCGATACCGAAAGTTTCGCAGGCGGATTCAAGGTCGGAGAGGATCCATTCGGAAGATTCGCGAGTATCGCCGCCAAGTAGTACTTTGATATCAGTGCCGGCGTAATCAGCGAGACCAGCGACGATTTTAGTTAAAAATTCGGTAGTGAATTTTTCGGCAGGTTGGCGAATGCCGTCAGTGCCAAAATATTTCATGATTGATTCCTTTCAAGTTGTTTGATAATTACATCGAGAGTGAGTTTGATATCTTCGACAGTGCTACCGCGAGAAAGATCAGCGAGAGGTAAGGTAAAGCCTTGGATAATAGGGCCAGCAATGGTGAAACCGCCGAATTGTTCAAGTGCTTTATATAGGATATTGCCGGAATTTAAGTCTGGAGTAATAAGAATATTGGCTTTGCCAGAAAGAGGGGAATTGGGAGTTTTTTTCGCGGCGATACGAGGATTTATGGCAGCATCAAGTTGCATTTCGCCGTCAATAATATAATCGGGATGTTCAGCATGAATTTTGTCAATAACGAAATGGATTTTTTCGAGATCGGGATTTTTGCCACCAGAGCCATAAGTAGAATAAGAAAGCATGGCGATTTTTGGTTGTTCCCCGGTATAATTTTTAAAAGTCTTAGTGGTGTCTTCGACGATGGTGTAGAGCTGCTCTTTGGTGGGAAGTTTGTTGATGCCACCATCGGCAAGAGTGATAAGTTGCTCGCCTTTTTGACAGATAAAACAACTAGAGAAATAGTCGGATTTGAGGGGGAGATGATTCTTGTAGGCGAGGACGACATCGCGTGAAGAATAGTCAAGGCCGGAAATCATGGAGTCGGCTTCGCCGTTTTTAAGGATTTCGGCTGCGGTGTCGAGATTTGGTGCATCAAAAAACTCAATTTCGGGGAAGGCTTGGATGGCTTCTTTAAAAATTGAGTTTTTGAGTTCTGGGACAATGATTTTCATGCCCCAATTATAGCATATTATTTGTCTACGACTTCGCCTTCGACAGGTTCGTCAGAAGATTTGTCGTCTTTTTTGTCGCTATTGTCAGATTTTTTATTTTCTTCGGCGGACTGATAGAGTTTTGCGCCAATTGGCATGATTTTATCATTTAGTTCTTTCATAGCGGTTTCGAATTTGTCTTTGTCGGCGCCGGTGTCGTTTAGAACCTTTTTAGCTTCTTCGACGGCTTTCTTGATGGTCTCTTTATCGTCGTCTGAAATTTTGTCTTTATATTCGGTAGGCATTTTTTCAGCTTGGTAGATAGTGTTTTCTAGGTGGTTTTTGGCGTCGATAGAATCGCGTTTTTTCTTATCTTCGTCGGCGTGCATTTCGGCTTCGTTTCTGGCTTTTTCGATATCTTCTTTGCTCATATTGCCGGAATTTTGAATGGTAATAGACTGCTCTTTACCGGTGCCTTTGTCTTTAGCGGTGACATTTAAAATACCATTAGCATCGAGATTGAAGGTGACTTCGATTTGTGGAACGCCGCGAGGAGCTGGTGCAATACCATCTAGGATAAAACGACCAAGAGATTTGTTATCGGCGGCAAATTCGCGTTCGCCTTGAAGAACATGAATTTCTACTTGAGGTTGATTGTCGGAAGCGGTACTAAATATTTCGGATTTGGAAGTCGGAATAGTAGTATTGCGATCGATTAATGGTGTACGGACACCACCCATGGTTTCGATACCGAGAGTGAGTGGAGTGACGTCGAGAAGGAGGACGTCTTTAACATCGCCTTGCAATACGCCACCCTGAATGGCTGCACCAACGGCGACAACTTCGTCCGGATTGACACCCTGCATTGGATCCTTACCGAAGATGGATTTAACCTTTTCAACGACGGCTGGCATGCGAGTCATACCACCAACCATAACGATTTCGTTGATGTCTTTGGTGTCGAGCTTGGCGTCTTTGAGGGCTTTTCTAACTGGGTCTTCAAGACGATCTAAGAGCTCAGAAACAAGTTCTTCAAGTTTGGCACGAGTTAAGGTAGTTTCGAAATGTTTTGGTCCATCGGCATCAGCAGAAAGGAAAGGAAGATTAATATCAGTAGAAGTAGATGAACTGAGTTCTTTTTTAGCTTTTTCGGCTTCGTCTTTGACGCGTTGCATGGCGGCAGCGTCGCCTTTGATGTCGATGCCAGATTCTTTTTTGAATTCGTCGACGAGATAATTTACGATGATATTATCAAAGTCTTCGCCACCGAGGTGAGTGTCGCCGTTTGTGGACATTACTTCAAATACGCCGTCACCGAGTTCGAGAATACTGACATCGAAAGTACCACCACCAAGGTCGAAGACAACGATTTTTTCGTCTTTTTTGGATTCGAGACCATAGGCTAATGCAGCAGCAGTGGGCTCATTAATAATACGCTTGACTTCGAGGCCAGCGATTTTGCCGGCATCTTTAGTAGCTTGACGTTGAGAATCATCAAAATAGGCCGGAACAGTGATGATAGCTTCGGTGACTGGTTCGCCAAGGAAAGCTTCAGCATCGGCTTTGATTTTACTAAGAACCATAGCAGAGATTTCTTCTGGAGTGTATTCTTTACCATCCATTTCGACGGCAACGCCGTGCCCCTTTTTAACGATTTTGTAAGGGCTAATCTCGAGATCATGCTTGACTTCTTTATCTTCAAATTTACGACCAATTAGACGCTTGATGCCATAAATAGTGTTTTTTGGATTAGTAACGCGTTGACGTTGAGCAACCTTGCCAACGAGGCGTTCACCTTTTTTAGTGACGGCTACCACTGATGGAGTAGTGCGATCACCTTCGGCATTAGTGATAACTTCAGGTTTGCCAGCAACCATATAAGCGAAGGCGCTGTTAGTGGTGCCAAGGTCAATACCAATAATTTTACTCATTTTTTCCTCACTTTCTTATAGTTTTCGTTGGCACTCGTAGTATGTGAGTGCTAATTAATACCCATTGTAGCAAATTAGCACTCGGCTGTCAAGTCTGCTAATTAAAGTTTGAATACGCTGATATTTTAGTCAAATTTGGTAAGTTTTGAATTGTGATATAATGACAATATGAGTATAAAAAAAGGTTTCACTGTTTTAGAGGTTATTATCGTTGCGGTATTTGCATCGCTTTTGATAATTCTCTTTTTTATCCAAAAATCCAATATTGATGCCATGAAGCGTGACGAGGATCGTAAAATTGCTATTAATGCGATGTATTATGCTCTTGAAGAAAGTTTTTATAAAGATCACGGATATTATCCTGAAACGATTTCTGAAGAGAATATTAAGGTGATTGATCCCGCGCTTTGGACGGATCCTTCTGGTTTAAATCTTGGTGATCCTTTAAGTTCTTATTCGTATGAGCCTGCTAATTGTAAAGACGGTAAATGTAAAGAGTATATTTTAAAAGCTGATCTTGAAAAAGAAGACACTTACGCTAAGTACAACAGAAATTAATTTTGTTCTTTAGCCTCTATGTTTCTTTTGGATTTTGTCTTTGCGTTTGAAATTAATTTCGTGATTGCTTTGAGCTCTGTTGGTGAAATATCTGAATATTTAAAAGTATAGGTTGTTTCATCTCCTACCGTCGCCAATCTAAATGTTCCGTAGTGAAATATTTTCTGCATTAAACTGTCCTGGCGAAAACTTGCATCTTCTACTGAACTCAAATCAATAATGTTTACTGAGGTGGATACCAATGAATTCATAACGAATTGTGTTACGTGTTTATTGGTAATAAAAAGCTTGTTTCCGCGATAGATTCGGAGTGCTACTACACAGATGATACATGCTGCGGCCAGAAGGGCAGAAAGTATAATAAATAAGAAATGTTTGCCCATTTCATCTATTAATGCTTGGCCCATGAGTACTATCAAAAACGCTAATAAAATAAGAATTAATCCGGCTGCTGTTCCCCCTAGAATCATAAGAAGACAGATTTTTGCTCTAGAAAGAGCGAATTCTACGTATTCGTCTTCATCAAGTTTTAAGCCGGGAAAATCTTTTAGGCTTCTTTCATGTCGGATTTTTGCTAAAGGTTCATCCATAAATACTCCTTTTTGGGATTATACTTTCTTTTTTGGGTTTTGTAAATGTTGTCTCCCCTTTTCTGTCACTATTCTTCCCTTGGGGGTGCGGGCGATTAGCCCTAGTTGTAGCAGATAGGGTTCATAAAAATCTTCGATGGTTGTTGCTTCGTCTCCAGTAAGTGCTGCAATTGTGGTGAGTCCTACTGGCCTGTCTCCGTAATTTTCATACATTAGTTTGAGCATATTTCTGTCTGCTGGATCTAATCCGAGATAATCAATTTCCATCATCTCAAGTGACCGCGTAGCAATTTCCTGATCGATAATACCGTCGCCGTTTACATCCGCGAAATCTCGTACTCGCTTAAATAGCCTGTTGGCGATTCTTGGGGTTAATCGTGAACGTGCGGCAAGGAGCGTTGTTGCTTCGGGTCGGATTTTTGTTTTTAAAATACCTGCTGTCCGATTGATAATTTGTTCGATTTCTGATTCTTTATAATATTCTAACCTATGAATTATTCCGAAGCGGTCGCGCAAAGGTCCGGCGAGAGATCCGGTTCGAGTAGTCGCTCCTATGACTGTGAATCGTGGTAAATCAAGTCGCACTGAACGTGCTGCTGGGCCTTTGCCGATTACGATGTCTAGTTTGTAATCTTCCATCGCTGAGTACAAAACTTCTTCGACCGCTCGTCTTAGGCGATGGATTTCATCGATAAAAAGCACGTCGCCGTCTTTTAAATTTGTCAAGATTGAAGCAAGATCTCCGGCTCGTTCGATTGCTGGCCCGCTTGTGACGCGAAGGGAAGCACCAAGTTCGTGGGCGATTACGCCTGCCATGGTAGTTTTACCTAGTCCAGGCGGACCGTATAATAATATATGATCCAGAGTGGAGCCATCGTTGCGTTTTTTTACTGCTTTGATTGCTAATCTTAGATTATTTTTGAGATGTTCTTGTCCGATATATTCAGCAAAATTGGTTGGTCGGAGCGAAATTTCCATCCGCTCTTCTTCGTTGTTGTTTGAAGCCATTGTTGGCTCTACTAACCTCTCAATTGCCATGGGTTTATTATAGCATAAAGTTGATGTGACTGAGGTTATTTGAACTTTATATTATCTCTTGACTTTTGCGGGGGGGGGGGTAATATATAAACTATAAAGGTTATACTAAAAAAGCAAAGGAGAAAAAATGAAACAAGATTCAGGCATTGCGATGTCTGCTATGGATGGGGGCAAGCAAAGGAATGGAAATGGATTGAAAATTGCTACAATAATTGCTTCCATTATAGCTGTCTGTGGTATTGGGTTTGGTGTTTATGGTATGATGCAGGGTTTTAAGAAGGATGGTCAGATTTCTGATTTGAAAATTCAAATAAAAAATCTTGAAAAAGCTGCAACTATTGGGCTTTCTGAGACTACTAAGCCATCCGAATCTACAACCATGACAGACATCTACGAGAATTTTGCGAATAATTTGTCCAAAAATAATTCTGTAACTGTTTTTGGCTACTATTATCATTGGACTGGTTCAGATAACATAAAAAGAACAGTAGCGTCAAAAATTGAAAATTCTCATCTTACTATAACAGATATGGACAATGGAAATGTAGTAATTGCTGAAGCTGATGGTATTATTAGTGCATATTTTGTTGAAGTAGGAAATGGCGGTGTGCCTTATATGTATCTAATCAAAAAAGACGGCAGTGTGGCTCGTATAGATATATCTGAAAACGGTGCTAGAACAATTGAGAATTTGGATGGATACGGAAAAATCGTTTCAATTTTTAGTGGTGGCGATTTATATGCTCATTTGATTGATATTAATGGGAACGTGTATAAGAATTCTTAATATAAACTTAAGAGTATCAGAAAAGCACTATAAATTAGTTTATGGTGCTTTTTTAAAATAGAGAATGTCTAAGCCATTAATAGAAATTTGCTGTTAAAAAATCAGCCAAAACGCCGAGCTATGTATAATCTGGTGGGGGGTGAATTGGGCAGGTATTAACAATCTACAAGGAAGATATCCGCGAAAAGTGGCGATTTGCGTCTCATGATATAATGGTAGAAAGGAGAATGAATGATAGATTCTAAAGCATGGAACTGGAACGTGGTAAAAGGCGACCACGAGAAATATTGGCAAGAGCCAGCGATGGAATCTTATTATCTTATAAACCGATGGCTATCTCAGGATAAGAGAGATTATCTCGATCTCGGTTGCGGG
>JAEEHN010000012.1 GCA_016280905.1 Candidatus Saccharimonadota bacterium | reverse complement strand
TTAGGTTTATAAGTATTACCTCCACTTTGAAAGGATAATTTCGAAGGCTTAGCAATCCCTCTAACCGGCGGGCCCCAATTTGTGTGAGGTGGGTTACGCTTCCGGGGTTCACCCGGTATAGTAGTGAAGTGTTAGAGGGCCAAAATACCCTCAGGTGATGCCCACCCTTACCTGAGGGTATTTTGATGGTTTTTTCGCTTTTTTACGCTTGTGCTTGCTGGGTGTGGTATGATTGGTTATATGGCAAAAAATTTAGTAATAGTAGAGAGCCCAGCAAAGGCACACACAATTGAAAAATATCTCGGATCGGATTTTAAGGTACTAGCGAGCGTGGGGCATATTAGGAAAGACACCAAAGTTGATAAGACGACTTTTGATGTAACTTACGAGGTAGACCCGGAACATAAATCTATTATCGCTGAATTAAAAAAAGAGGCAAAGGCGGCTGAAAAAATCTGGCTTGCGACCGATGAAGACCGCGAAGGAGAGTCGATTTCTTGGCATTTGTGCGAAGTTTTAAGATTGCCAAAAGATACAGCGCGAATTACTTTTCACGAAATTACTAAGCCGGCATTAGAAAATGCTATAAAAAACCCTCGAACCGTGGATATGGACATGGTGTCCTCGCAGCAAGCAAGACAAACCTTGGATATGTTAGTAGGGTATGATTTGTCAGATATCGTAAGAAAGAAAGTGCCTGGGGCAATTTCGGCTGGGCGAGTGCAGTCGCCGGCATTGAGATTAGTAGTAGAACGCGAAAAAGAGATTGAAAAATTTGACTCAAAATTCAATTTTAAGGTATCTGGAAAGTTTTTTAAAAATGCCGAATTCGTGGCGAACTTAGAAAAAAATAGCCCAGAAAATGAAGAAACGGCAAAAGAATTGCTTGAAAAACTGGCAAAATCTGAGTTTGTAGTAACAGAAGTTGAAGAAACTGAGGGAACTAAAGCAAATCCGGTACCTTTTACGACGGCAGCCCTACAGATTGAAGCCAATAGCAAATTGGGCTTTTCTTCACGAACTACTATGAGCGCAGCCCAGGGGCTTTATCAGGCAGGTTTGATTACTTATCATCGAACGGACTCCTTAAATTTATCATCGCAAGCAGTGGCAGCGATTTCAGGATATATCAAGACTAATTTTGGAATAAACTACCTTAAAGTACGACATTTTAAGACTAAAGATGCTTCAGCACAAGAGGCCCACGAAGCAATTCGTCCAACCAATATTTCGGTAACAAGTGCTGGTAAAAATACTTACGAAAAACGACTCTATCAACTAATTTGGGCAAGAACGCTAGCTACACAGATGGCAAACGCTAAAGTTGCCAAAACTACTATACGCATAAACGAAGACTTTGTTGCTAAAGGCGAAGTGGTAATTTTTGATGGATTTTTGAAGGTCTACGGCAAGAGTAAAGATTTGGAGTTACCGAAAGTAATAAAAGGTGACAAAATGAAATGCCTAGAGTTAACGGCTCGACAAACCTATGGCAAACCACCGGCAAGATATACCGAAGGCTCTTTGGTTAAAAAACTTGAGGAACTGGGCATCGGACGACCGTCCACTTATGCTTCAATTATGTCGGCGATACAGGTACGAAATTATGTTGTGAAGGGTGAATCCGAAGGAGAAGAACGTGAGGTTGTAGAATTAAATATCGTACCAGCGGGAACTGTTAAAAGATTGGTAGTCAAAGAAAAATTTGGGGCAAATAAAGGAAAATTAATACCGACACCAATTGGAGAGTTAGTGGCAGGTTTCCTTACAGATAATTTTAAAAACATCGTGGATTATAAGTTTACTGCAAATATTGAAAAGGACTTAGATTTAGTAGCGGATGCAAAATTAGAACGTGTAAAGATGTTAAAGGACTTTTATGGACCATTTAGGGACACGGTATTAATGGCAAATGGTGTCGAAAGATACAATAACGCACGTTTGCTTGGGCATGATCCAGAAACTGGTAAACCAATTTATGCAAAAGTCGGAAAAAGTGGCGGTTTTATCCAATTGGGTGACAATGAAAAAGAAACTAAGGAAAAACCACGTTTTGCCCCCTTGCCAAAGCGAAAATCGGTTAAAACTGTGACTTTGGAACAGGCTTTGAAACAGCTAGCTTTACCGGCTTTGCCACGTTTCTTGGGTAAAGCACCAGATGGAGTAGAGCTAATTGCTGCCAGTGGGCCGTTTGGACCGTATCTTAAGGGTGGCAAATATAACATTCCGATGAAAGACTTTGACCCATATACTGTAACACTGGAAGAAATTTTGCCTTTGTATCAAAAAAAGATCGATTCAATGATTGCGGATTGGGAGGAAATCCAGATTATAAACGGCGCATATGGGCCATACGTAAAAGGTCCAGGACGACACAATAATGTAAAAGTGCCAAAAGATATTGATCCTAAGACTATCACCCGTGAGCAAGCTGAAGAAATGCTAAAAAACAAGCCTAAAGCTTCGCGTAAAAGTACAAAAGCTCGGCGTGGAACGCGGGGTGGGCGAAAAAATCAACTAAAAAATAAATAAAATCCGCCAAATCAAACGACTATTTTTTGTTATATTGCAACATAAAATAGCAGAAGAATTTTGATTTTTATAATTTTTTTCAGACTTTGTAAAAAGTGTGTTACAATAAATATGTAAAGTTGATAATTTCATAGTTGACATAGGTCAAAACTTATGATATTATAGTATAAATTAATATAATTAACAGGGGTGCGGAATGAGGAAAACCTGATGGAACAAAATGCGGAAATCCTAAAAAATGCAATATCTGGTAGCCTGAAAATCATAGACCAAGAACGGGAAAGAGAAATAATTTCACGACGATTCGGCTTGGAAGGCAACAAAGAAACACTTGAACAGATTGGTGAAATGTTGTCTATCACGAGAGAAAGAGTAAGACAGCTTGAAAAGGCAATTTTGATTCGTCTCCAAATTTCCGCAGAAGAAAATCAAATACCTGAACTCGCCGCCGCTGAAAAAATCTTAATCCGAAATTTAACTGAAATGGGGCGGGTGGCGAAACTTTCCGATTTAGCCGATAAAGTTTATGGTAAAGCTGCAACCGCGTCCGAAAAGACCGGCATTTATTTTATTGCTACGTTTTCTAAAGGTCTCACAGTTGTAGAAGAAAATGACCGCTACAATGCCGCTGTGGGGATTGCCGAATATGGAGATAGTCGAACGATTCGCGAAAGGGTTGACGAGGTCGTAAAGATTATCAAAGACAACAAAGCCCCGATGGCGCTTGATGAGCTTGACGATAAATTAAATTATGAGCATCCTGACCATATAAAAGCCGTAGCGTCAATTTCTAAGCTACTTGCTACTTTAAATAATCTTTGGGGCTTAGCTAAGTGGCCGGCTGTAAACCCTAAAAATATTCGAGATAAAATCTTTGTAATTTTAGAATCAAAAAAAGAGCCGATGCACTTCTCGGATATCGCAAAAGAAATCAAAGAATCTAATTTCAAGCGTAAAAACGTGACAATTCAAGCAATTCATAACGAGCTAATTAAGGATGCGCGGTTTATTTTGATTGGGCGGGGAATTTATGCTTTGAGTTCCTGGGGTTACAAGAAAGGAACTATTTCTGAAATTATTAAGTCTATTTTGGAAAAATCTTCCACGCCAATGACACGAGAAGAGGTCGTAAAACAGGTGCTAAAGGTTCGCAAAGTAAAAGAAACCACCATTTTACTCAATCTGCAGAATAAAAAATTATTTAAAAAAGTCGACAAAAACTTATACACATTAGCTTAAACCTAACATAATCATTTTGAATGATTATGTTATAATGTTTATTATGGAACAAGTCATACACTTTATTTTAATGCCTATCTTCTGGATTCCAGTGGTGGTAATCTTAGCTTTTTTAACGTATCGTAATTACAAAAAATTAAACAAATTAAAGGTATTAAATGTAGATTCAGTACTCTTAATGCTAGAAATCCCCCGCGAGAACGACAAAAAGGAGTTAGCGGCGGAACAATTATTCGCCAGTCTACATGGTATTTTAAGGGATAAACAGGAGCTTAAAAATTCAGGTGGCGTACAAGAGCATCTGTCATTCGAAATCGTTTCAACGGCTGGACAAATTCGATTTTTCGTGTGGGTACCGAAAGTATTACAAAGTTTCGTAGAAGGGCAGATTTACTCACAATACCCAACAGTACAGATTTATAAGATGAACGAAGATTATGTAGATAATCGTACAAAATATCCAGTAAATTATTCGGCAGAACTTGGTCTAATCGATAATGAAGCTTTGCCAATTAAGACTTTCGATAATTTTGAAGTAGATCCACTGGCAGGTATTACCGGTACATTGGCAAAGCTAAACCCAGATAACACAGAGGAATTGTGGATCCAAATTTTAGCGCGGCCGATTCCAGATGATTGGCACAAAAATACAACCGACAAGTGGATTCGAAAGATAAAATCAGGAAAACGCTCGCTTTTGGCTGGAACCGGAATTGATTGGACTTGGCTAGTAGAAGCCATCGGTGCACTATTTAGACCTCCGGCTGGTGGAACTAGCTCTGAAGTAAAAGTAGAGTTATCTGAACGAGATAAAACCCGAATTGCCAAGGCTGAAGAAAAGGCTACTAAGCTTGGCTATGAAGTGAAAATTCGTTTAGCTTATCTTGGCCAGGATCAGACCGACGCAAAGCTTAATATGCAGGCTCTGGTTGGTACTTTTAAACAATATAATTCAACCAATTTGAATGGCTTTAAGCAGCTAGGTGGAAGTTTTAATGCAACAGACCTTGACGCCTATAAGATGCGTCAATTTTCGAGCCGTGGATTCATTTTGAATATTTCTGAATTGGCGTCAGTTTATCATTTGCCACACACTTCAGTGGAGACACCAAATATCGTGTGGGCTTCTTCTAAGACGGCCGAGCCACCTGCTAAACTCCCGGTACTAACTGGCGATACGTCTATTGATGAGAATATTTCTGCTTTTGGATTAACTAATTTTCGGGGGATCAATCATCAATTTGGTTTATTGCGACGTGACCGGTCTCGTCATGTTTATATTATCGGACAAACTGGAGCAGGGAAAAGCGGGATGCTAGAGCTTTTGGCTCTTTCGGATATTTTCTACAACCAGGGTTATTGCATTATTGATCCGCACGGAGATTTCGCAATTGACAATTTACGATTTATTCCTGAATCACGAGTGAAGGATGTAGTGTATTTTAATCCGGCAGATACAGCCTTCCCAGTAGCCTTTAACCCGCTTGAGGTATCGGACCCGGCAAAGAAACCGAATATTTGTTCCGAAGTGATTGGAGTATTAAAACGAATGTTTGGTGACTCATGGGGGCCAAGGCTTGAGCACATTCTCCGTTATACCTTGCTAGCATTGCTCGACCGACCTTCTACGACGCTTCTTGATATCTCAAGACTTTTGACCGATAAAAATTTCCGTAAGGAGACTTTGGATTATTGCCAAGATGTAACGGTTTTGCAATTTTGGAAACATGAATTTGGCCAATGGAATGAAAAGCAGGTCAATGAGTCGATTGCTCCAGTACTGAATAAAGTAGGGGCATTTACGGCCAACCCAATTATTCGAAATATTATTGGGCAAGAAAAATCATCCTTTGATATTCGTAAAATTATGGATGAAGGTAAAATTTTAGTAGTAAATCTATCCAAGGGCTTGATTGGCGAAGACAATGCAGCAATTCTTGGTGCATTCTTGGTAACTAAGGTGCAACTTGCGGCAATGTCGCGCTCGGATATCCCTAATGTGGCAGACCGGCGACCGTTTTATCTCTATGTAGATGAATTCCAAAACTTTGCCACCGATTCTTTTGCAGTGATATTGTCCGAAGCACGCAAATATGGGCTTAATCTCACTGTGGCAAACCAATATGTGGCCCAGATGACCGAGTCAGTGCGTGATGCAGTGTTTGGCAATGTCGGTACGACGATTTCTTTCCGGGTATCGGCCGATGATGCGCCAGTCTTAGTAAAACAGTTTGAACCGACTTTTGAAGAAGCGGATATTATTCAATTAAATAATCGACATTTTGTGATATCAATGATTATTAACGGCGAGAAAGTACCGGCATTCTCTGCTACTACTCTTTCAATCCCAGACTCACCAAAGGATAATATCGACGCAATTATTGCGCATTCGCGCGAATATTTTGCTAGACCTCGTATGGAGGTAGAAGCCGAAATTCGTGAGACAATTGAACAGTCGGAAAAATATAAAAAAGAACTGTCGGATTCTGGGCGCCAAGAAGAGCCAAAACTCGTGATTAATACTTCTGAAAAGCCGGTGTTTCGTCCAGTGCGTGCCGAACAAAAACCGAACTTGAGAGAGTCTACTCCGCAAGCAGATTTTCGGCGGCAGAACTTGAGTCCTAATGAAGCTGAAGGTCGCGAAAGTCTGGGCTTAAAAGATTTAGCTAAACTGGCTGGGATAGAGAAAGAGACTAAGGTTGAATCAGGGAAGTCAAAAAAGGCTACAAGGGGTAAAAAGGCAATGAAAAAGGGAACGGTTCCCCCTGTTAAAGCTAAAAAGAGCACTCCAATTTCCACCCCTGTTAAACCAGAGGTAGAATATCAAGAAAAATCCAGCGTACAGATACAGCCCTCTAATACCCCGATTTCTCTGTCAAAACCCGTAAAAAGAACTGACGATTACGCAAAAAAAGACAATTCGGTGGATGGATTTTTAGCAATCAAACACTAAGGGAATTAAAAAGAAAAAATACGTTGAACTTGACGGAAAAGTCCGGCTTTTTGAGTCGTAAGACGATTCATGATTTAACATAAGCTTAATGTCGTACAATGTGGGTTTTAAGACATTAGCACTTTGAGCCCAAGGCGGTTAAGTTATCGTCTTTAAAGATATAATTTCTTGTATGGCTGGGGAAATGTGCTTAATATATGAACTTTGCCTGACGATCTTTATGATATTATTGGTCTTTAATTCGCTTTTTTATTAGTTATTTTTGTTGTTGATTTTTAATAATTGTTAGAATCTAAATTGACTCTTTATCGTTATATGTTTATATGATAAATCTATATTTTAATTGAAGTTTTGACTATTTTTTTGGATTTTTACCTAATTTTTTGGATTTTCGCCAATTTGACATTTCCCCATTTTTATTTCCCTTTTTATGATTTTTCCCTGTTTTTTATAATGCTACCCTGTATTTATATAATGGGTCAAAGCAATCAATACTGAACAAAAACCGAACAAGAGAGAAGAGAATCAGAATCGAACAAAAACCGAACGATTCCCTGTCGAATTAAAATAAGGTTGTAATATTTCTATTTCCAGAAGGCTTTGCCGTCAATGCGGACATCAATATAAGTATATTCCAAGATACCGTTCTCTGTTAAATAACGAAGCATCCGCTCGGCGTCTTCAGCGGTAACACCAGCGCCGCGATCAATAGTGGTTTTGATGAAGCCGACGTAACCATCTAGATAAAAATCGACTTCACGAACAGAGCCAGTGGGGATAACGGCTTTAGTAGGAGTGAAGCCAAGTTCGCGAAGACTGGTTGACACTCGATCAATGAATTCAAGCATACGAGTAGTGAGGTGGCCACCAGTGGCAGTAGATTCTTCGTCGATAATCTCGATAGTAGGATTGGGGGTAAAAGTGGAGTTATTGAGTTCTTCGAGCTGAATTTCGGCATTGCGGAAGCTAAAATATAGCCCAATTAGAACTACGATAATAGCAATAAAGCCGATCAAAGTCACAGTAACGCGTAAAGCTTTTTTGAGTTTATCCTTTTTACGGGCGGCGGCACGTTCATTAGCTGTTTCAAGGCGTTCGCGTTTCTCGGCAATGGTGCGACCGACACGAACCCTAGAAGAACGTCTCATCGTTTAGCTCTCCCCTAGAATAATCTCAGCGAGGCGACGAGCGGCGTCAGCACGAGCCTCATCATGTAAACGATCGGCCATATCAGCACGCTCACGTGGACTTTTAACAAGGTGACGGATGGCCTCAAGGAGCCTATCAGGGTTTGCTACCATTTCGGAATCTTTAATAACAACGGCAGCTTTAGCAACTTCGAGGCGTTCGGCATTTTTGACCTGATGGCCGCCAGGAAGACGCTCAAAAGGCACTAAAATAGTGGCTTTTTTGAGAGCGGCCATTTCGGCAATCGTGGTAGCGCCAGCACGTGAAACAACCACATCTGCGGCCCCCATAAGTTCATCCATGGTGGTATTGAACTCCCACATGCGAAAGTTAGAATCGAGCGAAGCCTTGTCCCAATTTTCGTATTGTTTGAGATCAACCATATCTTCATAATGTTTGCGACCAGCGACAAGACCGACCGAAGTAAATTCGAGAAGTTTTGGTAGAATAGTACGGATGGTTTCGTTAAGATTTTTGGAACCCTGCGAGCCACCAGTAATTACGACAAGGGGTTTTTCGGGATTAAAAGAAAAAGCTTTTTTAAGAGACAGTTGTTTGGTCGGAATGACCGCCTTGAACTCGGAACCAACTGGGATGCCAGTCCAGACATAATTAGAATGTTTTGCTAAAATTTCTTCGGAAAGTGGCATACCGAAAGCAACTTTTTTAGCTTTTTTCATTAGAATGCGATTAGCGAGGCCAGCAACAGCATCCGATTCATGAATGACATAGGGGATTTTAAAAAGTCGTGCCATTAAACCAATCGGTAAACAAACATATCCACCCTTAAGAAAAATAATATCTGGACGAGATTTCTTGGGAAGCAAACGAACAAAACTGGTAATAATACCGGCAAGAAAGTTAAAAAAACCAAAAATATTGCCAAAGATCAAATCCTTTAAAGTGGTGTCAAAATTGACAAAATAATCCTTGAAGGTCCAGTTGGCGTAACGGTGAAATTTACCAGCTGGCAGACGACGAACGCGAATGTGCGAAACAACACCAAGCTCGGTAGTGAGTTTGGTGACGTTTTTGTAATATTTAAAGTCAGTCCAAAACTCTAGCTTAGTGCGGGGTTTTAGTCTGAGAATTTCACGAACGACGGCGACGGCTGGAGTAATGTGCCCCCCGGATCCCCCGCCGACTACTAATATTTTCATTTTTGATATTTACCTCTCTACTAGTATAGCACGAAATTTGCAAAACGAGACCTAAAGCAAAAGCAATAAAGATCATACTGGTTCCACCGTAAGAAAGAAGTGGTAAAGTAATACCCGTGACTGGTACGAGACTGGTCATAGCCATAATGTTGACTACAACCTGAGCAAGAGTCCAGGCAAAAACCCCGGTCACAAAAAGACGTTCGTTAGCTTCGGAGGTTCTTTCGGCGACTTTAAGTGTACGAGTAAGCAAAGCGCCAAAAACTAAAATAATAAGAAGCAGTCCGATAAAACCAAAAGTCTCGCCCATGATAGCGAAGACAGAATCATTGATGGATTCTGGGAGATAACCAGTGGCCTGAACGGAATTGCCGACACCAACGCCAAAAAATCCACCAACGCCGATGGCGAGCATGGCGTTATCAATGTGATAAGTAGAGTTAGTGCTCTCACCACCAGATAAGGTAGTGAGCCAAGCATCTACGCGTTGCATACGATGCGATGAAGTAGCCACGGCCCCTATGGCAACGGCCAAAACTAATGCCAGCATAATAAGGTATTGTTTGGTCGGAACGCCGACGACAAGGAGGGTGCTAAAAATAATAGCAATAAGAGCAACGCCAGTCCCCAGGTCGCCTTGAGCAATAACAACAAGAAAGAGAGATAGTCCGCAAACAATTAAGAGCGGTAACCAAAATTCTTTCCATTTACCGATGCTCCCCTCTTCTTTTTTCCGAGTAAGAAAATCAGCGAGATAAACAACCAGGGCGAATTTGAGAATTTCGGCGGGCTGAAAACTGACGGGACCGAGATTAAACCATCGACATTCACCAAGTTCGCATTTGGCAAGACTTGAACCGCTGATAGCAAGCACCCAAAGCAAAGCCGAAATGGCAAGAGCAATAATCATAATGGGTTTGGCAAATTTTTTGACATATCGATACGATATCCATTTAAAGGCAGCAAAAAAAGCAATAAGGGAGAGACCGACGGAGCGAAGTTGGTTCAGAAAAAAGTAGTTCGAATCGTAATCAGTACCGTAGGTAGAATTTAAGACATTAGCGCGCATAGGGCCAATAGCGTAAATTACGATGAGGCCGAGCGCCATCAAGCCAAGCGTGGCAAATAGAATTACTAGGTCTGATTTGTGTTTACGATTTTTCAAATTGCTCCTCCGGTGGCGGCAATAAAGACGCCAATGATGGCACAAACACCAGCAATAATCCAAAAACGCATGACGATTTTAGCTTCACCCCAACCTTTAGCTTCTAAGTGATGGTGAAGCGGGGCGGAAATGAAGATTTTTTTGTGGAAAAATTTTTTAGAAATGAGCTGAAGAAGGCTGGAGCAGGTTTCAATAACTGCTGGTAGACAAATGATTGGGAGTAAAAGAAAGGAGTTAGTCATCATAGCAACTACACCAAGACCAGCCCCAAGAGCGAAAGAGCCAGTATCCCCCATCATGAAACGAGCGGGTGGGACATTAAACCAAATATAGCTAAGTAACCAGCCGATAACGGTCATACAGAAGCCAAAAAGAAGCATGTTATTCTGAAATAAGGCAATAACACCGAAAGCTCCGTAAGCCATCATGGCGAGGCCACCAGAAAGACCATCAAGACCATCAGTAATATTGACAGCATTTGAGGTAGCAACCAGAGCGAAAGCAAAAATTAAAATCATACCTACAACTCCGATTTCGAAATTGCCAAAAAATGGGATTAAAATACTAGTCCAGCCAAGTTTAACGGCAAAAAACCAACCTAATGCCACACCAACTACGGTGATGAGAAAAAATTTGACTGGGCCACGGAGCCCGGCCGCACCACGACCAGAGCCAAAAATATTAATAATGTCATCAATCACACCGACCAGAGCGCCGCCAAGAAAACCAACCAGAGGTAACCAGGTTTGGCCACGATCGAGATTAAAAATCCAGGTGACAACAGTAACAGCAACTACGCCGACAAGCCCAGCCATAGTCGGAAAAACATGTTTAAATTTGTGAGCATGGAGCTTGGTCATAATAGGGAGAGATTCGCCGTCTATAGTGGTTTTTTTCTGTTTTTTCCAAAACTTATATTTGTAAGCAAAGTGAGTGTAAAAAGGTGTTAGAATCATCGAAAAAAGGAACCCGGCTAAAGCTAGCAGAAGTCCATAAAACATTTCATCATTAATATTCATTTATTTCATACTCCTGGTTTGATTTTAAAATAGTCGATTGCGTAATTTGAAAGTGAGTCAAAGAGAGACATTGGGTCTTTGTTCCCTTCAATATGCTCACCCTCTCCCCACATTTTAACCATTATTACAATTTTTGGCAACTCCCCTTTAGCACCAACGAAGCCCACATATGAACCGATATATTCGTCCATAGTATAGGCACCATCTTTGATGGTTTGAGCGGTACCAGTCTTGCCGCCAATGGCGTAGCCAGATTTATCGATGCCGCGAAGAACTTTGTTACTACGGTTGTTGATGAGAAGATCGCGCATAGCGGCACTGGTATCATCTGATAAAATTTTTTCTTGGGTGAGTTCTGTTGTTAGAGATGGGCTCTTTACTATCGTTGGAGTATAATAGGTGCCACCATTGACGACGGCTGAAAAAGCAGAGGCGACTTGTACCATAGTGAGACTAAGATTTTGGCCAAAAGTCATGTTAGCATAAGCTGCATTAAGGCCATAAATTTCAGCATGCGGTTCCCAGACTAACCCTGGTGATTCGTAAAGTTCAATGCCGGTCGCCCGACCAAGACGGAATTTATTATAATAATAGTCGTAGAGCTTTTCGCGCGCCGCAGAAGTGATTTCTATAGTGTTATCACCGAGTAGTTTAAGGGCGTGAATGGAACCAGTATTAAGCGACCAGTAAAGAGCAGTGCGCATATTAATGGTGCCATTTAAAGAAGCACGCTTTTCGGCATTATTGATAGTTTGGCCATCAATAATTTCGTAGCCACGGTTAGTGTAGATAGTATCAGCATTCATTTTGCCCTCGTTGATGGCGGCAGAAAAAGCAAAACTTTTACAGACCGAAGCCGGTTCATAAGGTACTTCAGTGGTGTAATTAATGTAAGCAGAGGCATCTTTGACTTTACCATAATCCCCAGGATTATAACTAGGAAGATTTGCCATAGCCATAATCTCGCCATTGTTTGGATCCATTGCAAGAATGGCAACATTAGTAGCGGCACTATTTGCCAGAGCCGCGCTGGCGATTTCTTCGACGCCTTGTTCAAAACCGCGGTCAATTGATAATATTACGTTTTTGCCATCTTCGGCGGGAATTTTTATATTGTCGTTACCGATAGAGAGTGCAACTTTATTGATGTCGGCAGTGGTTTTTAAAAGCCCATCTTTGCCAGACAAAACATCATTAAGCGCGCCTTCTATGCCATACTGACCAACGCCGTCAGCATTGACAAAGCCAAGGACATTTGCGGCCAATTCCCCTTCGGGATAAACGCGTTGGTTGGTTTTTTTGAGCCAAATGGCCGGAATGTCCGATTTGGCGATTGCTTCGGCAATATCATGTGGGATATTTTTGGCGACGATGGCATATCTTAAACCTTCCTGACTGTAAATTTCATCGAGATTTGCGGTAGCATAATCTTTAGCGTAAGTATTTAAGGCTTTTTCGATGTCTTCTTTTTTGGTAATAGTGGGGTCAATCACGATTTGATAAGTGGTTTGATTTAAGACTACGACAACTGGCTCACCTTGATTCATCATGTAAATTTCGCCCCGTCTTGCGGTAATGGTTTTGAGTAGAGTGTGCTGTTTTTCGGCTTTCGCTACCCAATCATCATGTTCAATAATTTGAATAAAAAATAGCCGTACCAGAATAATCGCTAGTGCGGCAAAAATGATTCCTTTTAAAATTTTAAAACGTTGAAATTCAGTTTTATTCTGTGACATAGCCAGTAACGGTCGCATTTTCCATGGCAGCGGCGACAGTACTATTCTTGGCAGCAGCTACGGAAGTAAGACGAGCCTTCTCGACAGCGAGGTCATCTTTTCGTGCATTCATTTCGGTGATTTCAGTTTCAACAGAGGAAAGTTCATAATCAAAACCAGTGGCTTTAGTGCCTTCAGCAACATAAATTAAACCAAAAACTAAAGTCAACATGCTAACGATAACAATCTGAGAGATAGAGCCAAGGCTCCTTTTGGTATGACGAACAGTGTTACGATTACGGGCAAAACTGTTTTCTCCGAAACTGGCGCGTCGTGTAACGTAAGTGGTTTGGTTAATCATGTTTTATTTTCCTCGCTTGATGTTTGTTTTTGTTGAGTTTTCTTTTTGTCTTAGTCCGAAGCCCGCTTTAGCCAGAGCTATAAGTAAACTAAAGCAGTTACCCCGGTAGGTCATACATTCACACTCTCTGTGAACTCTATTGGTTTTTTGGCGGACCACACTCTGGTCCATATCAGGCGGCTAAAGCCGCCCGGTTTAGCGGAAATTGACCTTAATGGTCTGTTTGCGAGATTTGTTCGCGACTAATATTTGTTTTGGCATATTGCCTCCTTTTTGTTTATTGTTTTTGTTTTATCAATTCCGCTTCGCTACTCGCAGTTTTGCACTCCTAGCGCGCGGGTTGATAGCTAACTCCACATCGCCCGCAACAATTGGTTTTTTGGTGAGAATGGTAAGTTCCGATTCCTCGCCGTGGCTACTAGCCGCTTTGAAAAAATCTTTCACCAACCGATCCTCTAAACTATGGAAAGTGATGATACCGAGACGACCGTTTGGGTTGAGTAATTTAGGTAAAAGCGGGAGCGTATCTTCGATTTGCTCAAGCTCACTATTCACCACAATACGAACCGCCTGGAAAATTCTGGTGGCAGGATGAGTCTTAGAATAGTGAGATTTTCTTGCGATAAGCTCAGCTAACTCCTTGGTGGTATGAATCGGGCGATGATGCACGATTTCTCTAGCCAACAGTTTAGCGTGTCCGGGCTTTTCTTCGCCATACTTGATAAAAATCTCTGCTAATTCCCGTTCACTGTATTTATTAATAATATCTTTAGCCGTGAGGGTTTGCTTTTGATCCATCCGCATATCAAGAGGGCTGTCATATTTAAACGAAAAGCCACGTTCTTCCATGTCTAGTTGCGGAGAAGAAACTCCAAAATCAGCCAGGATAAGGTCGAAAGTCTTTCCACGCTCATAAAGCTGAAACACCGCACTATAAAAATCCGTGTATTTAATCTCAATGTCGGACGGGAATTCGTCCTCTAAATAATTAATGGCGAATTCGTCGCGATCGACGAGTACGGAATCCTTATATTGTCGTGTTACATCCAAAATTTCTCTAGCATGACCTCCGTAGCCGGCAGTTAAATCTAAATACTTCTCTCCGGGATGCGGTTGTAGGTTAGCTAGCACTTCCGATAGTAATACTGGGATATGTAGTTTCTCCATAACTGTATTATACATCGTTTGAGACCGTTCAACTAGAAACTTCGACAGTTTTGTTTTTGTTCGATTTTTGTTTGTTCACAATATAATCCACCACGATTTACCAGCGCGAAGCCAATCTTATATCGCAGCCGTTGAGAGACTTATTGTGTTAACCATTAGAGTTTTAATTGGGAGGTGTGTTAAGGAAGGAACGCACGATTGTTTTGACGCATCTCGCTAAATTTAATGCGTGCGAAGCTCCTAGATGGTCGATCTCAAACTTTTTTAATGTGCGATTTTGTGTAGCGTTTTTGTTTATTGTTCGCTAAATTCAGTTTAGTATATTTTTTTGAAAAATGCAAGAGCTTTTTTTAACTTTTTATTTGAATGGTTTTGCACCATTGTGGAAAACTTATCTGTTATTTTTCCGAACAAACTGTGTTGTAATTTATTGATTTTGTGGTGTAATAACCGAACATTCCCTGTTGTTACGATGCTCTTTCTCTGTTTTTCTTGACTTTTTTACATTAGTGTGATATAATTAAAAGACATGAAGCTTGCTTAGAGGGAGGGAAATAGATAATGGCGAGCGTACTTTTTAAAAAAATGCGAAGAAAATTGGATGTTTTGGGAAGGGAGTATCTTTACCTGTTAGATGAGTTCCAACAGACTGGAGATTTTGACATTTTTGCTGATTTTGACAGTAAACTATATCAGATGATGGAAATCTCTTATAATTTATCGAATGCCGAAGAACGATTCGAGATTACTAATGGTGTAACTGTCTTAAAAAATGGCATAAACTCTCTGTCTCATTCTGCGCATTGATGGAAGCCGGTCCTATAGGACCGGCTTTTACTCTTGGTGGCTATGTTTTTGACTTATCTAGTACTTGGCTTGTGATATAATAAAGTGAAGAAAGTTGAGGTTAAATATGAATGATTCCGAAAAAGTAGGCGGAAAAGTGGTGGCAGATGAGCCATTTGATGTATTTTTGTGGGCAAATGAGGTGGATGAAATTAAAAATAATGTCAGCGCAGAGCTGTTTTTGTTTAACAAAAACTATACGCCATACAAAATCAAGTATTCAGATAAACTGACGGGGGCGGTGAAGTCAATGTTTATGCAGGAGGCAATACACTATATTATCGAGGAAGCCGATAAAGGACTTGAGGTGCGCGACTACGAGCGTGCAGATGGCGAAGAAAAGGTAATTTATCGTACTTCCCTTTCAAAAGTTGGACGAGCCGAGACTTTGATCCATTTAATTGAAAACGAGTATAAAGATATCGATTATTTTTCGGAAAATGAGTACGATTTTAAGAAGGTTAAAGGTATCATTGCAAAATTTACCTACCCGGGTGATACCGGAATGAAAACGTTTTATGTCGCAAAGGTTTTACCAGCATCGTCGGCCCTAAAAGGTGCTTCGTCTTGGGAAATTAACGGCGAGAGTTTTGAACCGTTTTCGGCAGAAATTGCACTCAAAATGCCAGATGATAACCAAGTAGCAATCGTAGATGGGACAATTATCGTATTTAATCAGGCTAAATTTGAGAATTTGTTCCAATATGATTACAAGTCACAAGTGATTGCCGAGGCAAAAGCAAAAGAGCTCACCGAAAAATATAAGTTATCATTTGCAGAGGGCTTGACTTTGAATACATTGCTTGCTGACAAGAAACCGATTTTGAAAAAGGTGCAGGCTATGGAAATTTCTGAGGAGATGCCACAAGATAAATTGCTTGATTACGCCGATGAAATGCAACTGGAATTAATGACCGATGATGATGGTTCGATTATTATCATGGATGATAAAGACTTGACAATGTTTGTGAATTTGTTAAACGAGGATTATTATGTTTCGCCAGTGAATGGTCGCCGATATGAAATTAAGTCCAAGAAGTTACTTGGTGAACCAGATGGTGAACCACCGCGAGGATAGAATTAAAGTTCTTATTGGCTTTGTATCTCAGCATAGGGAGAGTTTACAAAGCTTGATTCGCCGAGAGTTTCGAAAGTACGCCGAAGATCAAGTTGAGCTTCGGCGACAGAATCTTCGGGAACGAGGTTGGATTCGATTTTAGCATAGTAGCCGGGGAGAGTTTCGATTTTGTCGAGATAGATTATGTTGTTTTCGTCCATTTTGAGATCTTGACGACGACGAGAAACTTCGGCGAACGGCTTAAAACCAAGCTGTAATATAATATTTACCGTGCTTTCATAATCTTTAATGGTAGTTTCTTCAACAATGTCAACACCTGAGTCCTCAATGTGACGACGCAAAATCAAAGTGTACTTGGCGGGCTTATCAACCGCGCGCATTTCAGTACGCATGATTAGGCGGGGATAATTGGAATCCTTTTTGTAATCACGTGGCACGTAAATACGGTCATGTTGCCAGTAGATGCTAGAAAAATCAAGGTCGATATCGGAAAGTTTTTGTTCAAACTTTTCACGAGAAGAGAGTTTGACTTTTAAAATCACTTTTTTCATGATTCTATTATAGCATAATGTCAACAATGCGGCCTTCAAGAGAGCGGGTGCCGTTCCATTCATTTTCGATAACTTTTACAGCGATATTTAAAACTGTGCCAGGCTCAAGATTGAGCCAATTCTCGGGAGCGAAGAAAGCGACAAGCTTTAAAATTTTACCGTCTTTTCCTCTAACATCGAGACGGAGATGTTGATTTTCGGAACCCATTTTATGATTTTCAAGGATTTCGACATTTTCGAGAAGAAAAAGCGGTTCTTCATTTCCTGCGCCGTAAGGCTCAAGCGACTTTAGGTCGTCTAGTAAATCAAGCGAAAAATCAGAGAGATTTTCGGTCGCGAGGTCGGGTTCGGATTTCAAAAATCGCTCTTGATTGATAAGTTTGAGACTTTTGTAATATTCGTTAATTTGCTCACGAAACTGATAAAGATTACTCTCGTGAACTTTAACGCCGGCAGCAGCAGCATGACCGCCGCCGCTGATAATGGAATTTTTGGCATAATTTAGTGCATCGGCAAGATTAAAATCGCCGAAGCTACGGCCAGAACCTTTGTAAAAACCGTCGGTGGCATTTGTAAACACGAAAGCAGGTTTATGATATTTTTCGACTAGACGACCAGCAATAATGCCAAGAATACCCTCGTGCCAATTGCCGACCTCAATAATGACTGGGGTGTCTTCGGGTCCACGTTTTTCAATTTCACGCGTGGCAGAAGTTTGCTCGGTTTTACGTTTTTTATTAAGTTCTTCGAGCTTGACAGCAAGAAGCGCTGCTTCAGAAACAGAGTTAGCACGAAGAAGATTTAGAGCGATTTCAGCAGTATTGAGACGACCAGCAGCATTGAGGCGAGGGCCAATCTGAAAACCGATAGACTCGGAAGTAAGTTTTTTGACACCTGCAAGTTTCATGAGCTCTTTGAGACCAGGTCGGCGAGTTTTGGCGAGAACTTTGATACCGTAGTAACCAAGGATACGATTTTCGCCAGTTAAAGTCATGTTGTCACAAATAGTTCCAATTAGAACAAGATCAAGAAGCCATTTTTCCTGACCTGATTTAATAAGCTTTCGTTGTACTAGGGCTTGAGCAAGTTTAAAAACAACACCGACTCCGGCGAGATTTTGAAATTCGAAAGTAGGAGAATCTTTACGATGGGGATTGACTATGGCAATGGCTTCTGGTATTTTGTCGTCGGTTTCATGGTGATCTGTAATGACGGTGTCGATTTTTAACTCGTTTAGCTCATCGATGATTTCGTGATTACGAGAGCCGCAATCTACCGTAATTACCAAGGTAGCACCGATTTCAGTGGCGCGCTGGATGAGCTTTGGACTCATACCGTAACCGTCAGCAAAGCGATCGGGTAGTATTATCTCAAGATTTTCGGGTTTTATGCCAGCAAGAATTAAAGTTTGCTCCATTATGGTACTAGCAGTAACACCATCGACGTCATAATCACCATAAATCAGAATTTTTTCGTGCTTTTTGATGGCTTTTTGGATGCGAGCGGTGGCTTTTTCCATGTCAGTGAGTAAAAAAGGGCTGACGGAATCTTCATATTTGGGATTTAAAAAGGATGGCGCGAGATTGCGGGCTTTAAGTAATCGTATAAATAATTTATTCAATTGATACCTCTGTTAGCCAATGGTTTTGCTGGGTTTGTTGCCCTTTTGGCTCTTAATAACAATGCTTTGGAGTTCTTTTAGGATTGGGAAAGATTTGTTAGTTTGATAAATTTTGGTCTTACCTTTTTTGGTAACGATTAAGAATTTACCTTCAGCCATACGATTTAGTTCCCTTTGAATATTGCCCGGATCTTCTTTGATAAGTTTTGCTAAACCCCTTACATGAGTCTTAAAGTCTGGATATTTGGCAAAAACCACGATGATTTTTCGGCGCACCCGAGAAGTCACAAATATATCTAACATATTCCCTCGCTTATTTGAGCCCATTATAACACAGGTTCTGTAAAAATTACAACAATGTTATAATGAAATCATGTATTATGAGGTGATACCGGAGGGGAAGGTAGAGAGGTTGACGTATGATTTTGATGATTCCCTGTCGCCAGGTCAAATCGTGATGGTGCCAGTGGGACGAAGAGTACTACCAGGTGTAATTATTAAAAAAGTTGCGCAACCAAATTTTAAAACTCGGTCGATTTTGAAAGTTTTGTATTCAAAACCCTTGCCAAAACATTTGCTCAAAATTGTGCAGTTTATTCACGAATACTATTTAGCACCATCGGGACAAGCCGTATCGTTGATTTTGCCTAGAGGAGTCGAGAGAAAGCGAAGGAAAACCGAACATTTGTTCGGTAAATCCAGAGGAACCTCTCAAACCTTTAATTTGCCAAAAATTCCGCTGAACGAGGCGCAAAAAAAAGCCTTAGAGGGCCTCCAGAAGGGCCCAGAAGGCGCGAGACTGCTGTTTGGCGTTACTGGTAGTGGTAAAACCAATATCTACCTCAAAATGGCTTTAAATGCGTTTAAACGGCAAAAATCCTGTATAGTTTTGATACCGGAGATCGCCTTAACTAGCCAATTCGTCCGAGTTTTTGAAGAAGTTTTTGGTTCAGATATAGTTTTGGTTCATTCCAGGCAGACTGAAGCGGAGAGACATCTGATCTTTGATTCCCTATTAGGAACAAACCAACCCAAGATTGTGATTGGGCCACGGTCGGCGTTATTTGCACCGTTAAATAATTTAGGCCTGATTATTATTGATGAAGAACATGAAAGTACTTATTATCAAGAAAATACGCCAAAATATTCTACAGTAAGAGTGGCAAGCTTTATGACAAAAGAGTTAGGTATACCTCTGATTCTGGGTTCAGCGACGCCAACAGTAGAAGATTTTTATCTAGCAAAAAGTCATAACTGTTTAGTGAAATTAGAGAAAAAAGCCATAGAAGAAGCAATAAAGCCAAAAATCCAAATCCTTGATCTGAAAAACCGAGAGAATTTTTCTAAAAATCGGTATTTTTCGGATGTTTTAATTAAAGCTATGGTTCGGAATTTAGAAAATGATCGACAGACCTTAATCTTCCATAATCGGCGAGGGTCGGCACCTCTTACAATTTGCGAAAATTGCGGAGAAGAAGTTTTGTGCCCGAATTGTTTTCTACCCTTAACCCTACACGCAGATGAATATGTATTGCATTGCCATACATGTGGTTTTTCAGAGAGAGTACCCAGTAGCTGTCCAAAATGTGGGCATCCAGGGATGGTGCACAAGGGATTCGGTACAAAATTATTAGAGACGGAGCTTCATAAATTATTTCCGAAAGCACAAATTCGGCGATTTGATGCCGACAACAAAAAAGACGAAGGAGTGGAAGCGATTTATAATGAAATAAAATCAGGTGGAGTGGATATATTAGTAGGAACGCAAACTTTGGCAAAAGGATTGGATTTACCAAAGTTGGCTACGGTGGGAGTGGTACAGGCAGATGCTGGACTTTCTTTGCCGGATTTTATGGCCGAAGAAAGAAGTTTTCAGCTCCTCACTCAAGTAATTGGACGAGTTGGGCGTGGGCATATCTCTGATACAAATGTAATAATACAAACTTTTCGACCAGAACATTCGGTAATTAAACTCGCCACCCAAGAAGATTACTTAGGGTTTTACGAATATATGGTGCAACAAAGGAAAAAATCAGGTTTCCCGCCGTTTATGTTTATCTTACGACTAGAAATTACATTAAAAACTGAGACGCTGGTAATAAAAAAAATTCGCGAGACAGCGAGGAGATTAGCCAATGATAAAAGGCTGAAGATTTCTCCGCCCTGTCCAGCTTTCCATGAACGAACAAATAGGGGTTATACTTGGCAAGTTGTAGTGCGAAGTCGATCAAGAAAGGCCTTAATAGAGGCTTGTAAAGATTTAGACAAAAACTTCAAAATCACGCTTGATCCACCGGGATTGCTATAAAAACGACTTACTATACAGCATTTTTTTGTGATAGAATTAAACATAAGAATAAAAATGATAAGGAGGTTTATGTGCACAGGGGTGAGATTCAACGACAACGCTGGAAATATGTACTTTGGGCGAAATCTGGACTGGTCGGTGGGCTATGGACAAAAAGTGGTAATTACACCACGAGGATATAAATATAAATCAGCATTTCTTGGGGAAATGACGAATTCACCAGCATTGATTGGTATGGGAATTGTAGTCGATAATATTCCCCTTTATTTTGATTGCGCCAATGAACATGGTTTAGCAATTGCGGGATTAAATTTTCCTGGCTATGCGGCATATGAAAAAGATGCAGTTGAGGGTAAAACCAATGTGGCAGCGTATGAATTTCCGCTCTGGGTGGCTTTAAATTTTACTTCAGTAGATGAGGCCGAAAAAGCCTTAAAAAATGTCGCAATCGTGGCAAAGCCAGTCAACGAACAATACCCTGTTTCTGAATTGCACTGGATCATTGGGGATGCTAAGAGATCAATCGTAGTAGAATATACGGCAAACGGGATGGAGATTTTTGAAAATGAGGTGGACATTTTGACTAATCAACCTGGGTACGGATGGCACAAGGAAAATTTGCGTAATTATATGAATTTGTTCCCACAGATGCCAAAAGAGGTAAGATGGGACAAAGCAAAACTGACCGCGTTCGGAAGCGGTTCCCTGATGCGGGGGCTTCCTGGTGATTATTATTCTCCATCACGTTTTGTAAGAGTAGCGTATTTGAATACGCATTATCCAATAAAAACAACCGAAGAAGAAAACGTGTCGCGACTTTTCCATACTCTAACTGGTGTCGCGATGATTGATGGTGCAGCAGCGATGGCAGATGGCAACTTCGAGAAGACGATTTATACCGGTGGATACTCTTCAGCGACACAGACTTATTATTACAGCACCTATGAGAATCCGACGATCAATTCAGTAGCAATGAAAGACCAGAATTTGGACTCAGTGGAACTAATCACTGTATAGATGCTTTACTCTACCCCTTAAGCGTGTTATAATGGGCTTATGAAAATAATTACCACGCCAGATAAGCGGCTGAGGGAGAAATCAGAAAAAGTTCGCGAAATTAATGATGATATTCGCGGAATTATTGCGGATATGCGAAAATTGTCGTTGGATTGGGAGAAAGAACACCCTTATGAATTATCGGCGGCGATGGCGGCACCTCAGATGGGGATAAATAAACGAATTGTTATTATTCGCGACGATATGGAGGACAAGAAAAACGCTTCGTTCACAGCATTAATAAATCCAGAGGTAATAAAAGCCGAAGGTAAAATAAAAACCGATTATGAAGGTTGTCTTTCGGTGCCATCAATTTATGGTATGGTTCCTCGTGCAACTAAGGTACGGGTGAAAGCGAAATTAGAAGATGGCACAGAGGTGAGGATCAAAGCAACAGATGAACTAGCGCGGACACTTTTGCATGAAATCGATCATTTGAATGGGGTTTTGTTTATTGACCATATAAAAGACGAAAAAGATGCTTTTTATGAGATGAACGATAAGGGTGATTTGGTGCCAGTAGATTATGATACCAAAATCGCTAGAAATAAGAAACTTTGGGGTGAGGAATAAGTTTAAAAATGGAAAAAATAATTTTCTTTGGTAATGGGTTACTTGCGGATTATGCGAAAGCTGTTTTAGAACGAAAATTTGAAATAGTTTTTCACGCTCGAACGCAGGAAGACCTAAAAAAAGTCAAAGAGATAAAGGTTGCTAACCCAGAGATACATGGGGTTTTGGCTTCGTTTGGGGTGCTGATAAAATCTGATATCTTGGATTTATTTGAACCAGAAGGGATTTTAAACATTCATCCTTCCCTGTTGCCTCTATACAGGGGTGCTTCACCGATAGAAAGTGCGATCCTGGCCGGAGATAGTGATTTTTCAGTATCGGTGATGAAGCTCGTAAAGGCGATGGATGCAGGGCCAATTTACTACCAGATTACTTTGAAAAATTTACCGATTTGTAAGGATGTAATTTACAAAATGTTGGCAGAAACAGGGGCAGAGTGGATAGCTGAAAAACTGGCGAATTTACCGGAACCAGTTTTGCAGGATGATTCTAGGGCGACTTTTTGTGGAAAATTAGAAAAAAGTATAGGCGTGTTAACCCCAGAAACAGATACAGCAGAACAGACTTTTCGCAAAATTGTGGCGTTTCAGGGGTTCCCAAAACCAAGATACGCCTTTTACGGCGTAAATTGCATTATTTTAGAGGCACACATATTAAAACGGGGCGAGACAGCGATTCTTGTAATCCCTTGTGTTGATGGGCGTTTTGTGGTCATTGATAAATTACAGCCAGAAGGTCGTAAAGCGATGGATGCGAAAAGTTTCTTAAACGGCTATAAAAGATAGCTTATTTATTGAGTTTTAAACCATCAACCAAATCAGTAATCAATTTCATATCTTTGATGACTTTTGCGGTTTCATCTTTTTCGTTCAGGGGTTTAGAAATGTCTTTAGGTGGTTCAAAGGCGTCGTTATGGTCGTTCAGTCCGACGTAAAGTTTATTGTCTGAAAAATAAAGCGAAAGAGCGTTTTGATATTTTTCGCCAAGTTGTTCAAGTTTATCAATAAAATTAGGACTTAGAATGTAAAAAGCCTCAAAGCCATCTTCTGCATAAATCAGAAAGTGCTTGTTGAAGTCTGGTGATTCCGTTTCGATACGGGAAAGATTGCGACCAGTTTTAGGATTAGTATACCTTAAGCCATTGCCCTTACTGCTAGAAACAATCATCTTAAACATAAATTTTTTGGGAAATTCAAAAATCAAATAGCGCCCTTTAAAAACTGTGACATAACTAGTGTGCTTATTGCCGTCTTTGTCGCGTGTTTCATCTTCTCTAATTATTTTAACGTCGGCTTGAGCAAAATTTGTATTCTTGTATTTGGCAACTACAAGATCATTTGATTCATAAATATCGCCGGTGTAAATAAGCCGAGAAGCCTGAAGAACGCTTTTATCAAGACCTCGCGTATGATCGTAATGAAGATCGGTAAAAAACTTCGTGAGCTGACGATGAATAAAATAAGCCTTGTAGATACGTCTGTAATCGGCATAGTGTTTAGCAAGAATAGTCGAATCTTTATGTGTTGCTATATAAACAATGAGGCTGATAAATAAAAATTCAAACAGTAAAACAAAGGGGATTGGGATAGCCAAAACGGCAAAATGCTTTGTGTTTAATTCTGACGATTTGCTCAATCTAAAGATTAGAAAAATTATTTCAAATGAGAATAAAATAAAGCATGTTATTAATATCACTCTCCAACGTTTTTTAGAAGTCGCTTGGCTTTTTTGTTGATAGATTTGGCGGGTACGCTCAAGGTCTTTAAAATCCATAATACCTAAGCACCAACGAGTTTGTTACGATTGGCGCGAATTTCGTCTTTCATTTCGTTAATGGTGCGCGTAACAATTTCCCGATAATCGGGGCGATTTTTTTCGAGCCATTTGGTGGCTGCGGTTTGGTCAGTAATTGTGTCAAATTCATTAAGTTGTTCTTCAGTAAGTCCTTTGGAAATACGCTCTCCAATGCGAACTTCAAGCTCTTCTTGGACATAATTGAGAAATTTTTGTTTTTGGTCTTCTGGCATAGCCGAGAGACCCATTTCCTTTAAAAATTCTTCATCGAAATCCATCATTATTCTCCTCATGCTAATTATAACATAAGAAAAAATTACAAAGTGCGTTTTTTGGTTTCGCGGGTGAAGAATTTGAGGCGATCGCCAATTTGAAGATCGATTTTAGAGGTAGTTTTGAGAGCAAGACCACCCGTCTCACCAGCGGTGAGTTCTTTGACGTCGATTTTTTCCTTTTGTACACTAACGACTTCGGCTTCGCCGAGGTACTTTTTATCACGGACAATACGGGCAAGGAAACCAGCTTTTACATCGCCTTTCAAAACCTCACCACCAGCAATGATGCTAGTTTTTTCGGTACGAAAAACACCTAAAACTTTGAGCTCACCTTTGTCTTCTTCGATAATTTCAGCGTCGAGAAGGTTCTCCATTTCATGCTTAGCATCGTCTAGAAGCTCATAGATTACTTTGTAAGTACGAATTTTAACACCGTCGCGGGCTGCCATTTTAGAAATATTGATTGGCACTGAGATATTGAAGCCATAGATAATGGTATTTTCATCGGCGGCCATATAGACGTCGTTTTCGTTGATGTCGCCAACGCCGGTAGAAACGATGTTTAGGGTGATTTCACCGTGGGTATCGATAAGCTTAAGAGAGTCAACAACCGAAGTGACTGAGCCAAGGACGTCACCCTTAACGATAACATTGAAAACTTTGGAATTATCGGCAACATTCATCATGTGGAGAAGGTCGGAACTAGTGACATTGGCCGAAGCGGATTCATCGGCAAGGGCTTGAGCATTGAGAAGCGCCATTTTGCGGGCAGTTTTTTCGTCTTTGACTTCAATAAATTTATCACCAAAATTCGGTAGTTCCTTAAAACCTGTAACTGTAACTGGAGTAGATGGAGCAGCTTTGCCTTTGGGTTTACCTTGCCAATCTAGCATGGTGCGAATTTTGCCATAAGTAGAGCCGGCCACGATAAATTCGCCAGTCTTAAGCTCGCCACCAGTAATAAGTAAGTTGACAACGGAGCCTTTCCCTACTTCCATATGAGATTCAATGACGAGACCTTCAGCCGGGATATTGATATCGGCTTTTAATTCTTCAATATCGGCAGTTAAGAGGATCATGTCAAGAAGTTGATCGAGATTTTGGCCTAACTTAGCGGAAATTGGCACCATCACAGTGTCGCCGCCCCATTCTTCGGGCTGAAGGCCCTGCTGGCTGAGGTCAGCCATAGTGCGAGGTATATCGGCGCCTTCACGGTCGATTTTATTGATAGCAACGATAATTTTAGCGTTGGCAGATTTGGCAAAATTGATGGCTTCGATAGTTTGGGGCTTGACGCCATCATCAGCAGCGACCACGATTACTACAATGTCGGTAAGCATGGCGCCATGTTGACGGATGGCCGCAAAAGCCTCGTGACCTGGAGTATCAAGAAAAGTGATGAGCCGATCATCGTGCTTGAGCTGATAAGCAGAAATATGTTGGGTAATACCGCCCGCTTCACCTTCAACGGTTTTCTTATTTAAGAGAGTATCAAGAAGAGTGGTTTTTCCATGATCAACGTGACCCATCACCGCTACAACGGGTGGGCGAGTGACAGCTTTATCGGAGAGTTCGCGATGAAAATCGGAGGTCTTGGTGGAAGTATTCTTACGTTCTAGTTTGACGTTTTTAATGCCAAGCTCGTCGATAATAATTGAAGCTGTTTCAAAATCAAGACGCTGATTAATAGTAGCAACGATACCGTTTTTAAAGAGAGTACCAATTAATTCGGTAACAGAAAGACCGAGAGCGTTTGCGAGCTCGTCCACAGTAATAGAACCAGCAATTTGGATTGTTTTTTCTTCCATTTCTCTCCTTTCTGTAACAATAAAAATAAACTTCCCTTAATTTTATCACAAAAGATAAAAATATGCTATAATGGGAATGTGGTCCCGGGTAGCTCAATGGTGGAGCAAGAAGCTGTTAACTTCGAGGTTGCTGGTTCGAGCCCAGTCCCGGGAGCCATAATTAGATAATACGCAAAAAGCCATTGGCGATGGGGGAAAATAATATGGTAGTGCTACAGACAAACTTTAGTTATAAAAAAGACAATGATGGTTATTACAGAGAAGTTTTGGCAAATGGCAAGGTTTCTGGTAAAAGATTTAAAAAATTAGAAAATTTAGCGGGTTGGGTTAGGGTAAAATTCCGTCTAAAGATATATGGTTTTCTACTGATATTATCGTTTACCGTTATGCTTATTTATTATTTGTTTAAGGGGTTGTGATAATAAATTATGTTCCATTTTAAGATAATTAGATGCGAAGACGGTTTATATAGATACATAAAGAAGGATGGTTCTCTATCTAAAAAAGGGTACAAAACTTCGGAAGACTTATTAAGATATGAACTGCTAAAAAGGAAATGGCTAACTATATTTATTTTTGTGGTAATTCTTGGTGTTTGGATATTATTGACTTCCCATTAATGCTTTACCGTCATGTTGGATACCAAAAAATCGTGCCAGTATTGACACCTTGGCAATTATCCTGTATTATGGTTGTAGTTCCCTAAGTGGTAGGAAGCCAAAATGAGCAGATGAACCCCCCTTCGTCTGCTCATTTTAGTTATGATTATTTAATTAAACAGCCATTTAAATAAACCAAGTGAAATGAGCAACATAATAAGCCCAGCTACTAATATTCCCGCCGTAATTGCGAAGACTGTTTTCTTGAAATCGAGTTTTAAAATACTTGCAGCGAGAGTGCCGGTCCAGGCACCAGTACCAGGAATTGGAATGGATACAAAGAGAAAGAGCGCAAAATAAGTGCCGTAACTACCGGCTTTTTTGAGAAGTTTAGCCCCAGCTTTTTCGCCTTTTTTAAGACAAAAATCACAGAATCGTTTGAGAGTTTTCCATTTTTTTTTAGCACCCCACTCTAGAAATTTGCGAGCAAAATAATAAATAATTGGTACTGGAATAATGTTGCCAATAATAGCGATAATCAAAACCAACCATTCCGGCAAACCAAGATCCATGCCCACTGCCACTGGGATGGCCCCACGAAGTTCAATAAGTGGAACCATCGAAATCAAGAAAACAATAAGCATTTTCCAAAACATAAAATTATTATACCATGAAGAGGCTATTTAGTTTTGGTTTTTTCTTCGGCTTCGAGTTTTTTGAAGGCGACCTTACCAACGAGGGTTTGTGGAAGTTTATCGCGAAATTCGTAGGCGGTCGGTAAAGCATAAATTGGAATATTGCGCTCCAAAAGTTCACGGATTTCACGCTCTAAGCGTTTCCCCGGTTTATAACCCGACTTCAAAACGATGAAGGCCTTAGGTACTTGACCTTTATATGGATGGTCTATACCAATAACCGTAGAGGTCAGAACCGCTTCGTGAGAATTGATAATAGACTCTAGATGAGTTGGATAAATATTATAACCAGAGGAAATAATAATGCGTTTGAGGCGTTGGGCAAAATAGATAAATCCATCCTTGTTAAGATAGCCAATATCTCCGGTATGTAGCCAGATTTTGCCATCATCATGAATGCGAATAGTCTGAGCAGTTTCTGCCTCATCACCGAGATACCCCATCATAACTAGGGGTCCAGAGATGCAGATTTCACCAACTTCACCAACTGGTAATTCGTTGAAAGTGTCGTTTTTGATAATTTTGAAGTCCATATCTGGCAAAGGTGCACCAATAATGCCGTCGGCAAAGACATTTTCTGGAGACAAACAAACTGCGCCGGAACCCTCGGTGAGACCATAGCCAACTCGAATTTTGGCGTTAGACCCATGATTTTTTAGAAAAGCGTTTACTTTGTCTCGTAAAGTTTGATTCAATGCGTCACCACCGCAGATGACAGCGGTAACAGATTTAAGATCGTCAGATTTTAGTTTAGTGTTAATGAGGGCCTCAAATAATGTTGGGACACCTACGATGAAGTTTGGGCTATTCTTTTTAATAATGTCGGCAAATTGCTTATGCGAGAAAGCTGGGATAAGAATACAGCCGAGCCCCTTACAGAGGGGGGTATGAATGCAAACACCTAAACCAAAACAGTGAAATAGGGGTAGAATTGAAAGAACAGTGGCACCAGGAGTAACTTGACGAATGACAGCGGCGTCGCAAATTGACTCGGCGTTGATATTGAGATTCGAAAGCATTACGGCCTTTGGTGCACCGGTAGTGCCACCAGAGTACATAATAACAGCAAGATCACTAGCATCGCGTTCTTCGTGATAATTGCCCTGATAAAAATAAGAGTTGGCAATAAAATCTTCCCAAAGCACCACGCGGCTATCATTTGACGGAAGGCGCACCTTTTTGATGTGCAAAGTATTATAGAGTTTTTTCTTTAGAAAACCGAGACCATCGGATGGACGAACTACGATAATGCGTTCAAGTTGTGCGGTGTCACGAAGTTTATAAATTTTATCAAAAACAGCGTCGATTACCAACACGTATTTGGAATCAGCAACCTTAATATAATATTCGAGCTCTTTCTCTGAGGACAAGGGGTGCACCATATTGCAAACTGCACCAACCATATTCACGGCATAGACCATAGTGATTCCCTCTGGTGTATTAGGCATACAAATAGTAACGCGATCGCCCTCTTTGACGCCATAATTTTTTAGTGCTCGGGCGGTTTTTTCAATCTTTTTGACAAAATTTCTATAAGTTACTTTGTGTCCATAGTAAATATAAGCGGTGTTGTCAGGCCATTTTTCAGCACTCTGGATAACCATATCTACCATTGAACAATCGGGATATTCAATATTACCTTCGAAGCCCTCTTCATCATAGTACTTAAGCCAAGGGCGTTCTTTATAATCTTTTTTAGTATAATTCACGAAAACGTCTCCTTAAAAGATATAATTGTATTATATCATAAGCAAGACTAATTAAAAATAGTTGTTGATTTGAAGCCAGGCGCGAAGGGCGCGGCCATATTTTGAGTTACCAAGCCCCTTTTCAAACAGGGTGATTTCTCGTTTAGTATCGTCATTTAAAGTAGACCACCAAGCATCAATACGAACTGAGTTTTCGTCATTAATGCCCTCTTCGTTGGTTAAAATAGCGACGCCTTCGTCATCTAGTCTACCACCTAATTTATCTTTACGGATTGAATCGGCAAGGCTATAGGATTTTTCATCGGAGGTAGTGGGAGTTGTGACGGTTTCGTGGGATGAGTCTTCAGAAATAGGAGAGATTGTGACTTCAGGAGTTGAATTTTTGGAAGAAGCAGTTTTGGCTTTTTTCTTTCCACCAAAAATACGCATGAGGAGACCAGTTTTTGGCTCTTTCCTGGCTTCATCGATTAATCTAAGCTCTTCTCTCATTTCGGCAATTTTTTTATCAAGAACACGGATTTTTTCTTCTTTTTGAGTAAGGATTTCGAGTTTGGCTTCTCTAGTTTTATGTTCAAGCTCGGCAACTCTCAATTGAAGTCCGGCGATTTCTTCAAGTTCTGATTTCTCTTGTTCTTCAAGTTCTAATGGATTTGGTGATTCTGCCGTGTCCACTGTTATATCTGGATTCTCATCTGTTAATTCGGAAGCTATTTCGGTATTGGGTTTTGTTTGAGATTCTAGAAAGGCTTGGTTCATGGCGATTGCTTCGGCAGTAACCTCTGCTACCATCTTATCGTAAAATTCTTGACCATGACCAGACTCCCCTCGCCAAATTCGATTGGCGTCACGTTCGCGCCACTTAGCAATATCAGCAAGTTTATCGTCTAAATCGGCTTGGATTTCGGGAGAAAGTTTAATCTCGGGAGCTTCTTCTACAGTCAGTTCATCTACTGGTAGTGCTTCGTTTGGTGCTTTTTCTGATGTTTCAGTGGCAGTGGATGCGAAAAATTCTGGATCTTTATCTCTAGACCACGCTTCGTATCTAGCTGCGTCTTCTGCGTCGCCAGTGACCTGACGATCTTGATAGTCCTGGCGATGCCCTTCAATTTCGTGAACAGAACGTTCAAGTTGTTGTTCCATGAGATTTCTGGCATGTTCGGCATCCATTCTACCTTCAGCGACAGCCTGGTCTAGTTTTTTGGTCAGACGGTCAAATTTAGCTTCTTCGTTTAATTCTTTCTGGCCTTGCTCTGATACAAAATAAGCATCCCTTTCAGCGGACTGGGCTTCTTCGACAGCACGATTGGCTTCGGTGGCTTCGACTTCCGCGAGTCTTTGATGCATAAACCTAAGCCTTTCGCCATATTCTTCGTTAGATTCTCCTGGCATTTTTGGATAATTGTCAAACTCCGTAAAAGTGCGAGGTTTGCCAGTTTTACTATTAATGTTTCGTTCGCCAGCGAAATCCTCTAGACTTTCCCAGCCCGATTCAGACGAAGAATTTCTATTACTGATATTTTCGCTGTTTTGCATTTAATGCAACCTTTCTCTTAGTTTTGACGCTTTTTATAATTATAACGCTAAAGGTTAAAAAGTAAAGCATAAAAAAGCCTCACGGGGAGGCTATTTTACTTTTTGTCCTTTATTTGGCAATAGAGAGCGAGATTTTACGGCCTTCTTTGTCGATATCTAAAACCTTAAAACTCTTACGTTCATTTAAAGTAAAGATTTTTTCTGGATCAACATCAGAACCTTCACCAAGTTCAGAGACATGAACTAAAGCTTCCACAGCTGGAGAAATCTGCACAAAAGCTCCAAATGGAGTGATACGAGTAATCGTGCCCTCAACTTTAGAACCTTTCTTTAGCTTGGCGACCTCAGAAATCCAAGGATCTTCGACAAGCTGCTTCATTGAGAGCGAGAGACGCTCTTTGTCGATAGCAATAATCTTAGCTTCGATAGTGTCGCCAACTTTGACATAGTCTGCAGGGTTATTAACTCTTTCCCAAGAGATCTCAGAAATATGAACTAGACCTTCGATGCCATCAACATTAACGAAGACGCCAAAATCAACTACGCCGGTGACTACGCCCTTAACGACATCGCCAACTTTAAGCTCAGCGAAGCGTTCGGCGAGACCATCTTTGATGGCTTCTTTTTCGGAGAAGATAAGTTTGTTTTCTTTCTTGTTGGCATCTAAAATGCGAGCTTTGATTGGTTTGCCAACTAAGGAATTAAGACGTTGTAAAATTTCGTCTTTGTCGGCTGAACCAACTCTTGGATAATGCTCTGCTGAAAGTTGCGATACTGGCATAAATCCGCGGATGCCTTCGTATTCGACCAAGAGGCCTCCACGATTGGCATCAAATGGCGTAACTTCAACGGTTTCACTACTGTCAAGTTTAGTGGTAATTTCATCCCAACCTTTGTCTTTAACGGCTTTACGAAGACTAAGCAGAACGTAGCCATCGTCCATTTCAGCCTCTACGACTGAGGCAGTAACTTCTTCGCCGACGGTAAGATTGCGAGCGAATGAAGCCTCACGACGCGGGATAAGCCCCACGCCTTGAGCACCTAAATCGATTAGAATCTCGTGTTTTTTGACAGATATGATCGTCCCGCTGACGGTGTCACCTGTAATTGCTTTTTTGAATGAGCTTTCGTCACTAGCGAGAAGCTCGTCCATAGTTAGTTTTTTGGCATTTGCCATGATTAAATTTATTCCTTCCTTTTAAGACTCTTCAGAGTCCTAAGACTTTTGTAATTATAACAAATTTTCGTGGTATAATCAAGATATGTATTTAGCGGTTGATATCGGAGGAACCAAAACACTACTTGCACTGTTCTCAAAACGAGGACGAGTATTGAAAAAAGTAAAATTCAAGACCGCCCAAGGCTATAAAACCTTTATTGCCGAGCTAATTGAAAATTTAGAAAGATTCCATAGATATAAAATAAAATCAGTTGTGGTGGCAATCCCGGGGGTTGTACAAAAAAATTATTCAGTCAAATTTGGCAATCGGAGTTGGACTGGGATTGATTTATTTACCCCTATAAAAAGTCTGTTCGGTTGCCCAATTTGGTTTGAAAATGATGCAAACCTTGCAGCACTTTATGAAGGCTATCGTCTGCCAGGAAGGACGGTGTTTTTAACGTTTTCGACCGGAATTGGCGGTGGAATCGTTGAAAAAAATCAAATTTTGCCAGAGTCAAACACTTTTGAGCCAGGCCATAAACAATATTTTTATGATGGTCAGATAAAAGAATGGGAAGACATTGCGGCGGCTAGCGCGCTTGAAAAGCATTATCATGTTGATTGCGCCACTAACCTCAGGAAACATGTAGAACTAACTGATATTGCAAAACGAGTTCATCTTGGACTCCCAGATATCGTGAGACAATATCATCCGGATACGATTGTGCTCGGTGGACCACTTGGCAAGATTTTTAGACTGTATGTTAAGTATTTACCAGAGGATTTAGGGGTGAAATTGCGACGGCCACGGAGGCCTAATGAGTCGGTAATTTATGGTTGCTACCTCTATGCAAAGCAAAAGGAGCGGGAATAATTCCCTTTTCGTATAGATGAAAACTGGATTTTTAGAACGCTTAAAAGTAGCTTATCCAGAATTAAAGTTTCGTGATGGGACAAAATTCGCTTTTCGTCCACCAAAAACCATCGTTTTGGGGCCACTAGAACCGTTCTATGAGCTTTTAATCTTACATGAGGTATCTCATGCGACACTAAAGCATAAGAGCTTTAAAATGGACATAGAGAGGCTAAAAATGGAAGTTGATGCTTGGGAAAAGGCAAAAGAATTAGCTAATCGGTACGGCGTGGAGGTTAATGAAGATTTGATTCAGAATGAACTAGATACTTACAGAGATTGGTTACATAAAAAATCGCGTTGTCCGAAGTGCGGATTAACGAGGTTTCAAACTTCAAATCGACAATATCATTGTCCACGTTGTGAAAATTTCACACAACAAAAAAGAAGCGCCGTTGATAAGTAGCGCTTCCTTTTAGTTAGGCAGCTTTTTTAGCTGGGCCACGACGTGAAATACGTCCACCTTTGGCACCAGCAATGCGAGCTAACGCAGGGTTAGCAGCAAAACCACCGGTGTGACCATTTTGGCCACCTTTTTTACCAATACGAGCATAGAATTCTTTACCGTATTTGGCTTTGTTAGTAGCGGCAGCTTTCATGCCACCAGCTTTAGTTCCAGCCATTTCTAGAACTCCTATTCTGCCCACCAGTTACTTAATAAACACCACCCTTTTCGAGTGTATGGCTTAATTATAGCATACTGCTTCAGGTTTGTCAATATGCTTTTTCTTAAAAATGTGTTTTAATTTTTTTAATTTTCCCGAACATTTTTTATAATGCTTTTGCACAAAATGTGGAAAAAAGGTATTGACAATATTCATTTTGTGAGATAAACTGAGATTAGTTTTAAGTAGACAAAACTGCGAGGCTACTTAAAATACATGTATGACCTAGGAATCGTCTACGCTATGGACGATTCCCCTTTTTTTATAGACGCTAGTCAAAAAAATAGCCCCTTGGGCTAAGTGGTGGGGGCGAATTGCCCAAGTATTAACAATCTATAGAAAAGATATTAAAGCAAGAATGCAAGAATTAATGTAATAAGGGTAATCCTTCGCAGCAGGTGAGTGAAGCCCAGTATTTCTTTACTAAAGATTTAGCAATCTCGTTGCGGCGTTCATACGGCGTTTGGCATTGGCGCGGGCTTTAGCAAATTGACGGAATTCATCGCTAGATTTCCCGCATCCTTTTTGTTTATCCGACAAGACTTCAACTATATGTCTCTGCTCGTCAGCATAGGTGTTTAGTCGTTTTTTAAAATCTGCTTCGTCAATTGTTGTCTGACCACTTTGCTCTTCAGTTAATTTTCGAATGATTATTTTTTCATCATTAATATCCCGTATTTTTGTCTGCATTCTCTGGATCTGGTCCATAGTATAGGTATCATTCCCACGCTTTGCCAAATCATCCACCCTATCTTCTAGCTGATAAATCTCTTCGTCCTTGTCTTCCATTAGATTGTACAAATCAATCGTCTTACCGACAATCTCTTTCTCTGTATCATTTGGCGTTGGCGATACTACATCTTCTCGTGCTACTACCCTCTTTCTAAAACCTTCAATCTTCCGATCACGGTTTTTTGTCAAGAACATATTAATATTACTGCGCCCTTTTTTCTCGTCCATAAATGGTGCCAAATCTTCATACAGGCTAATTGCCTTTTCCGCCAAAATTTTTCTGTCAGGATCTTGATCGGAGCCGAAAAACTTCTCATAAGTTCCGCCAAGACCAGCTGCCGGATCCTCTATCTGAAACTTATTTTTATCAAAACCACTCCATGCGCTACCACCCATTTCTGCCGGTATATATACTTTATAGAGTGGATATTGAAAACGATTATAACAACGAACTTTCTCTTCTTGGGCAACTTGCCCACCACTTTCACTAATGGTTCTGCGACGTTTTATCTCGGCATCTACTAGCATAGTAGCAAAACTCATTTTAGAGTAAAGTTCGCCTGCCTTTTGAGGGCTAAAATCTTCACCGCCAAACTTATTCATAAACTCTTTACAATTATCAGGCCAGCCAAATCGTTGTCCGTGATAAAGATTCATTCCTTCACACAAATCTTGGATTGCATTAAAAAATTCTACTGTTTTCTTCTCGACTGTTTCGAAATCCATCTCCATCCCTTCATTTTTCTCATGATGACCATAGGCATTTATTACGGCATCACGGGCAACACTTATCTCTTTACGCTTTTCTTCGGGCGAGAGTGGTTGTGTTTTTTCGATTTCTTGACCTTTGAATTTTGGATATTCACTCTCATTATTCGCTTCAACATTTTCTACGCTTTTAACTTTCTCGCCACCAAATTTTTTACCGAAAAACCCCATTACTACCTCCGACAACCATTAAATTTTATTTGTCCTATAGTTATTATAACATGCCCATTAATAAAAAAATAATCAAGTTTTGTGCAATCGTATACCAAATTGTTTAGGGTATTAACAGACATTTTAACAGGGGTAAAAGTTGTGTTTTTGGCGGTTTTTTGTTGCAAAAATGCCTGAAAATAGCGCCCTAGAGCCCGTAAGGTACTTAACAGGAATTTACTACTAAAAAAATCGGCAAAAATGCCGACTCGTATATAATCTGGTGGAAGAAGTGTGACGCTTCTTGAACCTATCTATATTATAACAAACTGGTTCTTAAATGATAATAACCAGACTTCATTTAAGTTGCCTAAAATAACCACTACAGAGAGGAGGCAACAGATACTAGATATGAATTATGTATTTTGATAATCGCAAGATGTGCATACTTGAACTATATAGTATATAAGGAGTAATAATATGAATGATACCAAAAGTGATACAATTTTGGACGACAAGCCAATAGTTAGGGGTCAAGCTTGCTCCGAACAATTATTCTTTGATATTGTGCAGGCCGAGAAAATGACACCCAAGAAGCTAACTACCTACGAAAAGAAGATGAGGTTTATTGAGCTAAGGGCTATGGATGTTAGTTTTAGAGATATAGCTGAAATACTATGTTGCAGCAAGACTACTCTTACAAACTGGGAGAAGAAGATGTCTGATGACATAGAAGTTCATAAAAAAGTTATGATGGATGAGATATTGAAATCATACCAGACTGCTAAGAGTTATAGGTTAAAGCACTTCTCTGATATTTATAGGAAGATAAAAGCTGAGCTTGATAGAAGGAGCTTCCAAACTATTCCGAGCGATAAATTATTTATGATGTTGAACAAATGCTCGGAAGCTCTAGATAAGATGGGAGATAATGATGGAGAAGTGGCTAGCAGATCAACTAAAGTCCAATGTATTCAGAGTTCTATAAGATATACCGAGATGATTGAACAAAATAATTAACGGGACTTATAGTATAATAAGTAAGGATACTAATGGGGTATTAGAAAAAACAGTAAAGGCAACCAATGGCTAAATATAATGACTACGGATATATTACTGAGCTGGATGAAAATGAGGTTTTTGTTTTTGGTAGTAATAGCCAAGGTGAACATCTGGGAGGGGCGGCGGCGACTGCTGTTCGTGATTTTGGTGCAATAATGGGGCAAGCAGAGGGTTTGCAAGGCCAAAGCTACGCAATAGATACAATGGGGTCTAAAGATGAGATGATTACACAGATAAATCGCTTTTTAAAATTTGCCGAAGAACATTCGAGCTTAAAATTCTTCGTGACTGAAATTGGTTGTGGGATTGCTGGCTATAGTTCCGAACAAATTGCTCCGTATTTCGCAAATCATTCTGAGAATATAATTCTCCCAAGAGCATTTGAAGAGATTATAAATAGTTAGCAAAATAAAGCTTTCGATAGGAGAAGGTTAATTTTTGCTTCTTTTGTCCTTCGCTTATGGTATAATGATATTGTCTAAATCAAATTAAAACCTGTGCTTAGTGCCTGCAAAAGGCTGCGATGGTTAACTACGAGGCTAGGGCACCATCCGAAGCAACTAGTTAACCACTAGGCGCAGGAAAACGATTTAGACACCGTGATGGTGTCCTATTTCGTTTTAGGAGATTATATGAATATAGGTGGATTAATAGCGAAATTACTACTTGTAGAAGCGGTGAATACGCACAATCAAAAGAAAGCGCAAGAAACAACATCCCAAATTGCAAAAATGGTTGAGCAATACTATATGACATTCTTTGGTGAAATATTTTTGGCTGATGAACGTAATTGGATATTAGAAAACAAAATAAGACCACTCGTCTCCAAGATGAGCAACGAAGAGCTTATAAACGTTCTTAAGATACGAGATAAGAACAATAAGTTGATAAAAAGAAATAAACCTGTAGAAGAAGTATTAGTTGATGAAGAAACTATCAAAAAATATCATTTGGAATATCACAACGAAAAAAAGAAGAAAGAGTTTGAAAAAGAGCAGGCTTATTTGAAGGCGAACGAAAGAGCCCAGGTGGAAAAAATGATGAAAGCCGAAAAAGAAAAAATGATAGTTAGAGAAAAGGCTGAAAAGAGAAAAAAATGGGCTGAATATGTTGAGCAATTCAAAAAGTATAATAAAGCCCAAAAGAAATCTGAACTTGAATGGTTCAAAAATAAGCTAGCCGATAATTTTACTGATAGTCAAAACGAAAAAGACCTGTATATTCACGAACTAGAAATGATAATGCTGGGGGATGAGAAATGAACGACGGTAAAAAGAAAAATGATAATTGGTGGGTGTGGGTTCTGGTTATATTTGGAGTTATTTTTCTATTTGGTTTTATCCAAGAAAAACAGAGAGATAAAAAGTTAGAAGATACCGTAAGGAATGCGGCCAACGACGCAAACTATTGCCGAAGCTTAGCTGCAGAATATGGAATGCAGGGCGATGCAATATTTCATAAAGTATACAATGACTGCATGGAGGTGAAAGGATGGTAGCTTGAAACTGAAGTTGGAAGAAAAAGATAACAAAACCCTCGTAGGTATTTTTCCAGGCATACTTGATGAAGTGAGAAATAATATCAGAGATGTTAGAGGTGCCAATGCTAATGCAATTGCTCCTAATGAAGATGAACAAAAAGTTATCACTGCCAATGAAAAATATGCGAAGTCAATGGAGGATATCCTGTGGTTCGGAGAAGATGCTCTGATTATCCTACAACATTATAGAGGCGAAATTACCGATTTATCGGCAATGCTTTATATTATTAAGGGCTTCTCCATATACGCTAATAATCGTTTTAAGGAACTGGATAGAACCAGAAAGAGATTTGCTGGAGAACAATTTTATTATTACGATGATGATGGACGAACAGTCCTGATGGGGTTAAATACTGAGCCGAAGGATGATGATGAAAAGATGGAGGACTTATCCTACACCTATAATAGGTTTTATGACCAAAAAAAATTAAATGCAGATATAGGTAGAGTAGCCAAGAATAGCAGTAATGCTATGGATTGGGTACTCCAAATGATAGAAACAAAAGGATACATAAAACTCCCAGAGCAGGAACGTGAAAGATTTCTTGATTTAGTCTTAAATGCAAAATTCATTAACAAAAGCACCGAAATGATGAACTCACTACGAAAGAAGAGCCTGAGTAAAGAACAATACAAAATATGCCAAAGCCTATTCGTAAATTATAACTCTTTCCTAGAAAGGGTGTATATGGAGTGCTGGGCGTTCAAAGTCAATAACAACCTATAGAAAACACCCTCTATTTCGCATTTTAAGGCACTTCTCAGCCATCTTTAGGCATAAGTGGTATAAGTTTTGCTTTGCAGTATTGTCATTCCAGATACGATAAGATAATGCTATTGCAAAAAATCTTACAATGGTGTATGATTTAATTATGAAAGCAATTAGCCCAAGAGAAGCAAATACCTATGGAAAGCTACTGGCAAAGTGTTCTCCAAAAGCCGATAAAATAAGACAAAAATGGCACGAGCCAGCAATTGGTATAAATAAGTTAAAGATTAGCTCCAGATCAATAAATTATTATGAAGCAATTGGGCTGATTAGAAACCCTCGTGGGGATAAGAAATCTGGATGGAGAAAATTCACTTATATTGAAGCAGTTTATCTTCTTGTTCTCTGCGAGCTTCGTAAATATGGTATAGATACCAGCTTTATCAAAATCTTCTATGATTTATTCGTGAAAAACGATGATGAGTTCTTTACCGATGCAATTTTATTAGCTCATCTAGGCTATAAAATAACGATTGTTATAGAGGCTGATAAGAAAGAGCAAATTCTAGAAGTATCTGAATTGATTGAACGAGAGCAGATGCAGGAAGATGTCCTAAGCGAAATAAGAATAAACCTTTCTGGTATTGTCTCTAGATTGAATGACTTACTGAAGACTATGCCTGATGATGTAGCCCTGTGGTTCTGTGGCGATTTTGAAGATGGTGCTTTAGGCAATTTTCGTAAAGATTTAGGTGAGTTAGATAATATCATAATCCAAAAGAGACGGCAGATGAAGCCAGGTGAAGCATTTGAGATAAAACGCACCTGCAATGGAGAGATTTTATTAGATGATACAAAATCTATAAAAATTGATAAGAAAACTGAGAAAGCACTTATTGACGCAATAGGTGACTATGGTAGCGTAACAATAACAGCGTCAGGAGGGAGAGCAGTCAAAAGTATAGTTAAGAAATCTACAAAATTGTAGTTAGCACGTCGGTTAAAGCGAAACACGTCATACCACGAGTTATTACTGAATAATAAAATTAGTAATTGTTATAAGAAACACTTGGGCAATTACGCAAATAGGGTAATTACTTATGCGTGTTTCTGATAAAAATGAACCAGTTAATAATGTGATAAAACTGGTAGAATGTCTAAAAAAGATAAAAACCGACAAAGCGACAATTAGCTTTTACGCTGAAAAAATGACAAATGGAAATGGTGAAGAAATCATATACTAGTGAACAAAAAGGCGTGATTGACCCCAAGAAATTGCGCTATGTTCTGTATGCTCGTAAATCCTCCGAAGACGAGACCTCACAGGAAAAATCAATTCCAGACCAAATTAGCTATTGTAAAGAAATGGCTGGGCGGTTAGGAATAAAAATATCTCGCATTTATCAAGAGGCACGTTCAGCCAGAAAATCTGATAATCGTCCCGAGTTTAAGAATATGCTTCAGGAAATAAGGAAAGGAACATACGACGCTATTATTGCATACCACCCAGACAGGCTTGCTAGAAATTCCTTAGATAGTGGAATGATAATTGATATGTTGGATAACGATATTATAAAAGATTTAAAGTTCCCGACCTGTCAATTTGAAAACAACTCTAGTGGTAAGCTTCTCTTAAATATCTTATTTGCTATGTCTAAAGAGTATTCTGAGCATCTTAGCGAAGTGGTCAATCGTGGGAATAATACTAACCGAGAGCAAGGTAAATCCAATGGGAAACCCGTATGGGGCTATAATCGTTCTAAATTGGGCCATTATGAGCCTGATGCCAATTTTGATATTGTGAGAAAAGGCTGGGAGATGCGTTTAAATGGTAAAAATCAAACTGAAATTGCTGAGTTTTGGAAGAATAACGGAGTTATCAGAGAAAATAAAGGAAGCAAGACAAAGAACGAAATCACAAGGCTACACTCAAAACAACAGGCTTCAAAACTATTTAGAGACCCGATATACTACGGACTTCTTATTGAAGCTGGGAACGAGATTGATTTGAGAGAGATACCTGCAGCAGGGTTCCAACCGATGATTACTGAAGAGGAATACAATAAAGTGCAAATGATGGACAATGTTAAGAGGCCAAATCTTCACAGTAAGAAGTGCAGGTCTTTTTATCCGTTGAGACAGTTTGTTAAATGTTCTCATTGTGGCAAGTACATGATGGTTGGGCCAAGCAAAAGCCGAAGTGGTAAGAAATATCTTTATTTCAGATGCGATACAAAGGAATGTCCAATGAGAGGAAAAAGCGTCAGGGCAAATGTCATATTTGATGCTATATTTGCTGAGCTTGAAAAACTTAAGTTCAATGAGAAAACCTATAAAAGTTTTGCAGATAAAGCTAGTAGCATTACTAGAGAGAAACTAGATGAACTAAAAATAACAAGACAAAGTTATTTAGCAACGATGCGACAGATTACGAAGAAAATGGAACAAGCGTCGGAAGATTATGCGAAGTTGACCGATAAGGGTCGCCAAATGACAGAGGATAGTTACAATAGGAAGCTTGAGGAGTGGGAAAATCAAAAGATTGATTTACAGACACTAATAGATGAAATTGACGAACAGATTATTGACCCAGATAAGATGCAAATGTCGCTTGATGAGTTCTTGAACCTTGCGAATTCAGCGTCTGATAAGATGAGGGCTGGCACGCCAGTTCAAAAAGACGATTTGTGCCGAATTATATTCTTGAACCTCACTTTTGACCATCAAAAAGGGGCTACTTTCCTCTGGAAAGAACCCTTTTCAATGCTTGTTAATAACCGTTCTGTTAATTCTGGTGGGGTTATGTGGACTTGAACCACAGACCTCGTCATTATCAGTGACGCGCTCTAACCAGCTGAGCTATAACCCCTTTTTCTGGTGGAGTAACAGGGACTCAAACCCTGGACCTCTGCCTTGCAAAGGCAGCGCTCTAATCAACTGAGCTATTACCCCTCGTTCTTATATTTTAGCGAAAAATTTGAAAAAGTCAACACTGGGGTAAAAACGATGTTATAATAATATTTGTGGAATATACTTTTAGCTTAGGTTGGATGTTTGCTGGTCTAGCAATTGCGATTGTTGGGGGTCTGGTGGTGATTTTTTATCGGCAAATCGCCGAGAATATGGCAAATGGAGTTTCATCTTATGAAAAGGTGAAACTCTTTGGGGTGATTGCAATAGTAGTAGGGCTACTGATTACAGCGAATTTGCATACTTTTTTGCTTGGATTACTTGTAAACTTGTTATTTAAACGCTAGGGGCGAAAATTATAGTAGGCCGCACCGCTAACGAGATTGGCGCCCCTGATTTTGGCAAGCTCTGGAATTGTGACAAATTCATAGCCAGAATTTCTGAGAGTGTTTATCAAAATTGGTACTGTTTCTACGGTGGTAGGGTGAATATCATGCATTAGGATAATTGCGCCGTCGTGAACCTGAGCAAGAGTGGTTTCCATAATGGAAGGCGTGGATTTATTTTTCCAATCTAGGGTGTCGACTGACCAAAGAATTAGAGGTGTGCCAATAATAGAACTGACCGTACTGCTAAAATTACCATAAGGTGGGCGAGTAAGAGTAGGCAAATGTCCTAGAATGCTTTCAAAAACGGAGTTGGCTTCGTTGATATCGGCCTGTACAGATGCGGCCGAAATGCGAATGAGATTTTGATGATACATAGTATGACTGGCAACCACATGGCCTTCTGATTCAGCACGACGAACCAGCTCTGGATTATTTCTCGCCATATTGCCGAGCATAAAGAAGGTCGCAGGGACATCTTCTTTAAAAAGTATGTCTAAAAGTGTGGGGGTAGTGGCACTAGATGGGCCATCATCAAAGGTAAGCGCAACTAGCATTTTTCCTTCCAAAACTCTCTTAGTGACACGAACATGGTAAGACATGGGAGCAATTTTGATTTTATCGTAAGGATCGGCAGCTTTTGGAACGGTAAGATCAAGTAAATCAATAATAATGATTGTCCCTATAAGAAAAACTGCAGCCAATTTAAGCCAAGGGAAACGAATATCAAGACGGCGAAGAAAATTGGATTTTTTGGAAGATGTCTCAGGCAATAGCGACTGTGATGAAGTCTTGGAGGCGCTTTTAGAAGGTGCTTTAGAGGACGATTTGACGGACGTACTCATACATCGCAATCCCGGCGGCAACGCCTACATTAACTGAACGTGTAGAGCCGAAGCTCTCAATAAACCTCACATCATCAGCATTTTCTAATAATTCCGAAGTGATACCATTGTTTTCTGAACCGAAAATAAGAGTGGTATCATTGGCAAATTTTTTATCGTGAAGTGGCTTGGCACGCTCGATGTTATTTTCAATGGCGATTAGTTCCCTGTCTTTCTGAGTTTTGAGAAAATCTTCAAGTGTGGGATGATGCATAATCTTAAGGTATTTGTCGGTACACATAGCCCCACGACGGTTGTATTTTTTCTTGCCGATGATATGAACTTTTTGGACATTAAAAGAATTGGCAGTACGAACGATAGAGCCAATGTTAAAATCGTGTTCAACGTTTTCGATAGCGATTTCAAGAGGGATGCGTTTTTTGGATAATATAGAAAAAACTTGCTCATTCTCAAGGCCCTTGTATTCATCGATTAAGTTTCGTGTATCTTCCATGCCACAATTATACCACCATGATATAATTGTTTTAATTAAGGAGGTTTATGGATTTTGATAAATATCAGAAATTGGCGATAAAGACTGATTTAGACGCTGAGTTTTTGGGCGAGGTGATGGAAAAACATTCTCTCAATACCGTGGCGTTCATGAACAAGGTTCTAGGAGTAGTGGGAGAAGCTGGCGAATTTGCAGACAAAGTTAAAAAAATCATGCGGGATAAAAAAGGTGAGTTTAACGACGAGGATAGAGAGGCAATTGTTAAAGAGTTAGGGGACGTGCTTTGGTATGTGGCAGTAGTGGCTTTGTATTTAGGGATGCCGATGTCCGAGTTGGCTGGTAAAAAGAACGAGAAATTACAGAGCCGAATGAAACGCAATGCTCTACAGGGCAGTGGAGATGATAGATAAAAAAGGCCCGGGGGTTAACCCGAGCCAAGGGAGGGGGCACTTAATTATCGATAAGCCTGATGTAGCCTTTGCGAGTTCTGGCGTCGTAGTACGCCAGGAATCTGTACGGTAAAAAACATTCTCGCTCGGGCAATTTCGCGTCCATAAAACCACTGAAGTTGAGGCTGTAGCCGCTGCCGTCTTCGTGCTGAATGGTGGTGATCTTGATGTTTTTGACTCCAACAGGATTTTCGGCATTTTGCTGGAATCTGAAGTTTATTTCGATCACATTTTTTCCGTATGCATATTTACATGCATCGAAAAGCCTGTCTTTGGACGGACCATCTGAAATTTGCAAAACCATCCCTTTGGTATTCATGACGAACACCTCCTTTTAAGATTCCCAAACGCATACACGAATGGGTGCAAGCTAGTCAGATTAGACTAACTCTTTTGATTATAGCATACTTTATGTTTTTTGTCAATATAAGTATAGGTGGCGTTATGGCAAGCACAAAAAACTCCCTAGTGGGAGTTTGTTTAACAACTTAGTTGTGCAAATCATCGAGAGTTTCGTGTGTTAGCTTAATGTTACGTCTGGTAGAACCAGAAGCTGTTATGATTCAAGCTTGCATAATCATAACCGTAACCGACCTAGCATTATGCATCCTTACGGATTCATAAGCATCAATTCCTTCTCAAGAAAGGAGGTAATCCATCGACACGTTCTCGTACCGATGCCTTGTTACGACTTAACCCCAATCATCTTGCTCACCTTAGGCCGCCGAAGCGAACTTCGGGTGCTCATGACTCTCATGGTTTGACGGGCGGTGTGTACAAGACCCGGGAACGTATTCACCGC